>JAKQDH010000153.1 GCA_029558835.1 Planctomycetota bacterium
CGGAACTCTAGTGATGCTGGGCGCCACGCAGGTGGCGCTCGGTACGACGTACTACTTCGACGTGTACGTAGGCAACTGGAACGACCCGAACAACTGGGACCCCTACGGCACGCCGGACGCGGACGACACGGCCGTCATCGGACAAGACAGCAACGGCGAGGTCATCCCGGTGGTCTGCTACCTCACCGACGCGCGGAACGTCGGGACGCTCCGGGTCCGGGGAACCGGGCACTGAGGGCTCGGGCTATTCATCTGCCAGGCTGGCAGATTGACGGTGTACACCTCTGGGGATATCGACGGTGCCTGCATCCAGTTCTACTACCAGAACGGGAGCGGGCTGGCGCCGTGCGGAGCCGGCGAGCTGCGTATCGCGGGCAACGACGTGACCATCACGGGTGAGGCTGCGAGCATCTCCGGGGCGCCCAACGCCGGCAGTAGTGGGTACTGCGCCCAAGGGCCCAACCCGGGGCTGATCACCACCGTGGGTCTCGCGGACCAGGTGACGTTCCAGAGCGACGGGGAGCAGCCCCTGACGGTGTACGGACAGATCGATGTCCAGGCGAAGCTGGTCAACAACGCCCGGTTCGGAGTCGGCCGGGCCGGGGGCGTCATGAAGCTCTCCGGCTACCCCAAAGCCGGGAACGGAGAGTGGTTCAACGAGTTCGTCCGGAGTGATCCTGCGCAGGTAGGGGTGCTGGAGGTGGATGTCGAGGTGGGCGGCAGTGCAACCTGGCGCATATCGGACGACCCTGACGCGGTGATCTGGATCAAGGCGGACTGTACGGCCCTGACGGGGGACGTGGAGGTAAGCAAGGGTCTGCTCCAGATCGACGCGAACTTCTGCACCACGGGGGAGCTGACAGTGGAGGGCGTGAACAACCACCTGGGCAGCGACGCAGGCTCGCGGATCTGGGTGGCCCGGGAGAAGTCCGCGAGCTTCGGCGGGAGCTGCCAGTAAGTGGGGCTACGCCGTCCGATTCCGAGCGGCAGCGAGGAGTAATCTCCCCTTGCCGGGGGGTGAGAGGTGCTGGTACAATAGAGGTGTTCGTTGCACCTCCATGGCGTCATTGTGAGGAATAGCCGTGCAATCGAGGCTGAACTCCTTCGTCGCGCCACATGGACCCTCCGCGGGTATGTCATCGGTGGTGCCTGCTCGTTTCCGCTCGGGCTCTGGGCGATCGGGTTGTACCGGCGTCCATTGCCCCCTCGCTGCCGCTCGGCCTCGGAACGCGGCGTCCCCGGTGATGTTGGGCGTCCTGCTCCTTCTGTGCGCCGCGCGCACCGCCCACGCCGGGGTCAACATTCCCCCCGGGTTCGAGATCGTTCACGTAACCAATGATTCCGACGATGACCACTACGTGCAAATGAACAACTGCGGCGAGGTTGGGTACACTAAGTACCGGCCAGATCGAACTTCACGCATCGTCCTCTACGACAACGGTCGAACGACCGGCATTCCGGAGGCGGGGCCCCGGAACTACTACCCCGACATCAACGACGAGGGGGTGATTGTCTGGAGTGCGGGGGCGACCCTAGACGCCGCCCTGGCGATCGTCCGCTATGCCAATGGAGGGTACACGCACATCACGACCCCCTCGGTGGACGACTGCGATCCCCGGATTAACAATCTGGGGCACATCACCTGGTACCGCTGGTTCGGGGACGATTGCGGCGATGCCCGCGCAGAAGTCTTCTTCTACAATGGACAAGACGTCAGCCAAGTCAGCAACAATGGGTTCTCCAACTCCATGCCGTGCATCAATGACGCCGACGTGCTGGCTTGGACCAGGTACAACTTCTGCTTGAATCCCTGGGAATCCAGCATCGTGGTCTACCGCAACGGGCTCCTTGCCACGCTCCCGGACCATCAGGACCCGCCCGAGCCGCGAGGCCCTGCCATCAACAACCGGGGCCAAGTGGTCTGGGGGGGGCCCAGTGGGATCGAATTGTGGACCTGGCTGGCGGGCACCGCGACCATCATCACGCCCTGGGGGCGCAACCCGGCCATCAACAACCACGGCGACATCTTCTTCCTCCGCTGGCACGACGATAGCGAAACCTGGCAGGTGTGGTGCTACGTGGACGGCATGTTCTACCAGCTCAGCGACGATCCCTTCTGGAACACCGATGGGGATATCAACGACGCCGGCGAAATGGCTTGGATGATAGGGATTTGGGGCAGCGACGTGCGGATGCTCCGGCGGATTCGCAACGGCGACACAGACTTTGACCTGGACGTGGACGTGGACGACTATGTTCCCTGGGCGGACTGTCTGACCGGGCCCGTCGAGACGGACCGACTCTGTGATTGCCGGTTTCTGGATATGCAGCACGACCGCGACGTGGACTTAGCCGACTTCGCGCTCTTCCAGAACGCGATGGGCACCGTCGTGACCATCGACGATCACAACTGCTGCGAGGCCCACTACGACCCTGGCTGCACCCACCCGGACATCATGGCCTGCGTCTGCGCCGCCCTGCCGGAATGCTGCCAGACCACCTGGACCGCCGCCTGTGCGGCCGCCGTCAGCAGCCTCAGTTGCGGCGAGTGTCCGTAGGAGCCAACAGCCGCAAGCTCGCAGCTATAAGCTCAAAGCTATAAGCTGTCAGCTTGAAGCTACCAGCTATATGCCGTCAGCTTTAAGCTGTCAGCCTTCAGCCACAGGTTGTCAGCGTTGAGCCATCCGTTCTCAGTGCCCGGTCGTCCGTTGCCACGTGGCGGACACCCCTCCTCCGAGCCCGGGCGGACGCGAGCAGGCAGGCAACGCCGTGTACCCCCGAAGGGGGTGCAAGTCGGTAGCCCAGGGCGGAAGCCCTGGGGAACCGGCAGCATTACCTCATCTATTATGTAAGCCCCGGAGGGGCGACGGACGTGAGCACAACGCGGCACTGCACGCCACCATCCGTCGCCCCTCCGGGGCTCATATGGAAATCAGGAAGCAGACGCCCATCACCAGGAGTTGGAAACCCCTGGCAACGAACGTCGGCCCTTTCAGGGCCGCAGAGCCGCACACCTTCCGAGGCCGAGCGCCAGCGAGGGGCACTCGGCACGCACGCACACAGCAATGTTGGACCGGGCTGCATCCGCCGTCGGTGTTCGCTTGCTGCCGCTCACGGGGCGGGAGGTCGCAGGCAAGGAAGGTGCGCCAACGAAGGTCAGAAGTCGGTCGTGGCAGCGTCGGTGCTAAACAGCTCCACGCAGCAGGGAAACCGACGACGAGGCCAGGGTAGCATGGCCAAGCACAGCGCCGCCCTGCCTTCCCGCCGACCGGCCGCTGCAACAGCATGCCGGCGCCTTCGGCTTGGGCATGCCATCCCAGTTTCCCATTCGCGTGGTCCTATTCTGCGGCGACCGTCTCGGGCCGGCCGGCCGGGATGCTGAGATGCCGGCGGATGATTCCAAGCAGGTCATGGCGGTTAACCGGTTTGGTGAGGTAGTCATCGCAGCCGGCGGCCAGGCACTTCTGGCGGTCGCCGGCCATGGCATGGGCGGTAAGGGCGATGATGAGGCCGGCGTACCCCTGCGCCCTCAGGGCCCGGGTGGCATCGTAGCCGTCCAGCACGGGCATCTGCATGTCCATGAGGATCACGTCGAAGGTCTGCCCGCCGCGCTGGGCGGTGGTGACGCTCTCGACGGCCAACTGTCCGTTGTGGACGGCCGTCACCTTCGCCCCGGCGTGACGTAACAGGTGGCACAGCAGCGTGCGGTTGTCGGGGCCGTCTTCGGCCAGCAGGATGCGACAGGGCGGCAACGACACGGCGGGCGCCTGGGTCGGCGGCGGGGCTGCGGCGACAGCGGCGGGTGCTCCGAGGGCTGCTTCGTCCAGCAGCGGAATGCCCTCCAGGGGCCCGGTGGCAATGACGGCGCGCATGCGCGTGCCGCCGCCCGGTTGCGTCTGAGCGACGCGGACATCCCCGCCCAGCAGACCCGCCAGCCGGCGACTGATGGTCAGCCCCAGGCCGGTACCGCCGTACTCCCGCGTGGTGGAGGTGTCCGCCTGCGTGAAGGGCTCAAACAGGCGCTCCGCCTGCGCGGGCGTCATCCCGATGCCCGTGTCCACGACGTCGAATTGCATTCGTGGGCACGGCTCCGTCCGGTCGAGGCTGATCTCCAGACGCACCGCCCCTTGCTCCGTGAACTTGATGGCGTTGCTGAGCAGGTTGAGGAGCACCTGGCGCAGGCGCGTCGGATCGGTCTCGATGGTCTCAGGGATGGACGTCAGGCAGTAAGTTCGCAGTTGCAGCCCCTTGGCGTCCGCCCGGACGCGGGCGAGGGCGGCCACCTCTGCCACCAGGTCCTTGACGGCGCAACGGACGTTCTCGACCGTCATTCTGCCCGCCTCAATCTTGGACAGGTCGAGAATGTCGTTGAGGATGCGTAGCAGGTACTCACCATTACGGCGGATAATGTGCAGCGCGTCGCCACGCTGTGCTTCGGGCATATCGGTATCCAGCAGCGCCTCGGTGAAGCCGAGGATGGCCGTCATGGGTGTGCGGATTTCATGGCTCATGTTCGCCAGGAACTCACTCTTGGTGAGATTGGCCGCCTCCGCCTCGACCTTGGCCCGCGCCAGTTCCTCGTTGATAGCTTGCAGTTCCTGGCGCTGCGCGATCAACTGCTGGCGCTGGGCCTCGAGCTCCATGTTGGCCGACTTCAGCGCGGCCGCGTGTTGCTGCAGGGCCTGCTCCGCCTGCTTGCGGGCGGTGATGTCTCGAATGGCCGCCAGGGCGAAGCGCCGCCCGGACCGTTCACCGGTGGAGAGCGACAGCTCGATGGCGAGCGGCCGGCCGTCGCGGTGCCGAGCCGTAAGTTGCACGATCTTGCCGATGGCGCCGCAGGGCTCTCCGCAACTGAAGTATCCCTTCACGTACCCGGGATGCGGGTCGCGGTGCTCGGGCGGCAACAGGGGTTCGAGCGACTTACCGAGCAGTTCGCCTCCCGACCAGCCGAACATGCGCTCCGCGGCCGGGTTGAACAGCGTGATCCGTCCGTCCTGGTCGATGGCGATCATCGCGTCCAGCGCGGCGTGGACCACGGTGCGGAGCTCTTCCTCGCCGGCACGGAGGGCCGCCTCCGCGTGGCGCTGACGGGTGGCCATCTGGTTGGCGGCCTGCGCCAGCCCGCGTAGTTCGGCGAAGCCCAACAGGTTCTCGTCGATGCCCACGGCGCCGGGAGTAGCCTCGCTGAAGAACCGGTCGAAGACGGCGAACTCCCGGCGCAGGCGCCGCGTCAGACGCACGGACAGGCTCACGGTCAGCACCATACCCAGCAGCAGCAACCCGGTAACGGGCAACAGCGCCGCGAGCAACTGCCGCCGCAAACGGTCCTTCTTCTCGGCCAGGACGTCCTGCAAATCGTCCAGATACACTCCGGTGGCGACGATCCATTGCCAGGGCTCGTAGGCTTCGGCGTAGGCCAACTTGGCCATGGGAGATTGGGTGCTGGGCTTGGCCCACACGTAGCGCAGAAACCCGCCGCCCTGGCGCGCGAGGCGGGTCAGTTCCCTGATGATCTCCACGCCGTTGGGATCGGTGATGGGGAGCAGATCGACGCCGACGAGCTTCGGATCAATGTGGCAGACCGAGACGCCGTCATACCGGACGACGAACAGATACCCGTCCATGCTCCAGCGGATCTTCGCCAGGCGGCTGACGACCTCGTTCTGGATCTCCTGCTCGGTATCCGCCACGTACTCCCCGGTGCCCAGGAACCAGTCGAAGGGGGCGAAGTATTTGATGAAGGATATCTTCTGGAAGTCCCCCCCGGCGGCGTCGGGCCTGGTCCAGTTGTAAGTGTAGAAGCCTTCCTGCTGGCTTCGGGCAATCTTGATCATGTCGCGGATGACGTAGCGGCCGCGGGCATCCTGGATGTCGAGCAGGTTCTTCCCCTCCAACTCCGGCCGGTCGGCGAAGAGCTGCTCGACGCCGTCCAGGGATGTGGCGAAGTAGTACCCGCGCCCGTTGTGGAAGCGGACCGGACGCAGGGTTTCCCGCACGAGGGCCTTGATCTGCTCCGGCTCCAACTGCTGCTGGTACTGCTCGTGGAGGTGCGTGGCCACCGCGTGGGCCTCATAGACCCGCTGCCGGATGCTCTCCCTTACCCGCGATTCCGCCTGGGAGCGCATGTACGCAATAAAGTCCAGGGCCCCGCGGACTTCCTGCTGAATCGACGCCTTGCTCTCCTCCAGGTAGCGCTCCTCCAGTCCGCGGACATCGGCCAGGTACTCCCGATAAGACTGCAACGTCCAGAGCGCACCGAGCGGCACCAGCACGAGCAGCATGACCGTAAGGCCGTGACGCAGGGGCGTGTGAGGAATGGTGTCCGGCGTGCGCATGGGCCTTTCCGTTCCGCCAGGTGGCTGACGGCACGGTCGGCATCGGCTACCGGCGGGCACCGCGCGCGGTCGCCGGCGACTGCTTGCTGCGGAAGAACTCCAGTGCCGGCGTGGGGCGCCCAGGCACTACGAACCGCCGACTCGCAGAGGCCGTTGGCTGCACCGGTCCGGTCAGGAACCGACCGTACCGCCTCCAGATTCACCCCGCCCCCCCGCCTGTCGGGCACGTCCGTCAGGGAAGGGAGGCAGGACCCGGACGCCCGAGCAGGTTCCGCCTGTACATCGGCCAAAGTCCAGCGCGGGTGCGGCCGGGCCCAGACGCGCCGGGTCAGCAGCCCCGACCACAATCTTGCGACCGTCACAGCGTGCCTTTTATCGGGTTTCTCACATTGAGGGGAATGCCCACCATGCAGCGGGCGCCGCCGCGCTGCGTCAGGGCTTCAGCAAGGCCCCGCATTGTGGACAGCGCTGCTCGCTGCCCTGCACCTGCGGGACCACCCACTTGCCGCGACAGGTCGCGGAGTTGCAGGGCAACGCCCGCATGCCGGTGCGCTGCTCACACTTCGGACAGCGCACCGGGAAATCGCTGAAACTCTTGGGGCGACGCAGAATGAAGTGTTGTCCGCATTCCGGATTGGTGCAGATGACGTGGTAGTCGAACGTCGCGGCCGCCACCCGGGTCTCCGGGTCCACCGGCGTCGCCAGCCGGTTGGCTACGGCGCTGCCCACCCACAGCAGCAGCACCGCCGCCACCGCGTACAACCCGTAGCGCGCCGCCGGCGTCTCCCAGAGCAGCCGCGGATTCTCCCGTACCGCCCGTCCCCAAGTCCCCAGGTGTTCACGCCAGATCGGGGCGTGGGCGCGCGCCACCGTCAGCCATTCCCGGATCGGATTGGGCCTCTCCTGAGCCATGCACCTGCTCGCCGGCGAGGCGCCGCCTCAACCGCGTCCTGCCGGTACCGCCGCGTGGGTGGTCAGCACCACCGGTTGCCCCTGGCGGTCCTCGCAGCGGTATTCCATCTGGTCACTGGCGAAGGAGTCGCTGCCCTGGACCGCCACCACCTTGCCCGTCTCCGTCTCCACCTGGTGGATCGCCGCCCGTTTGCGGTTGAGCAGCCGGAACGCCATCTCGTGGGACAGAGTGACGATGACCCGCTGCACGTCCTTGTGATGGACCGCCAGTTGGATGACCCGCATGGCGTCCAGGGCCACCGAGTCGGACATCTTCACCAGCCCCCGCCCCTTGCAGTGGGGGCACTCGTGGTACAGGTTGCGGGTGATCGACGGCCGCTGCCGCTGCCGCGTCATTTCCACCAGCCCGAACGAGCTGATGCGCAGGATGCGGGCCCGCTCCTTGTGGCTCTTGAGGGCGTCGCGCAACGCCCGTTCCACCTTGCGCTTGTTGCGCTCCTCGCGCATGTCAATGAAGTCGCACACGATCAGCCCGCCCAGGTCGCGCAAACGCAGTTGCCGCGCGATCTCGGCAGCCGCTTCCAGGTTGATCTTCAGCGCGCTCTCCTCCGCGTCCTCCACCGCCCGGAAGCGACCGCTGTTGACGTCGATGGCCACCATGGCCTCGGTCGGCTCGATCACCAGCGAACCCCCCGAAGCCAGCGGCACGTGCCGCAGGTGAATCCGCTCGATCTCCTCCTCGATCCCCAGGTGATGAAACAGCGGCTCGCGCTCGGTGTGCTCCTCGACCACGGCCTTCGTGCGCGGCATGGCAATTCGCAGGAACTCCCGCACCTTCTCCGCCGTCGCCTTGTCGTCCACCACCACCCGGCGGAAGTCCGACGTATAGACGTCCCGGATCGTGCGGGTCACCAGGTCGGACTCACGGTACAGCTCGGCCGGCGTCGGCTGCGTCTTGATCCGCTCGACCACCGTCTTCCACAAACGCAGCAGGTAGTTCAGGTCGTGTTGCAGCTCGCGCTTGGAGTGTCCCACCCCGGCCGTACGCATGATGAAGCCCATGTCGGGCGGCAGCTTCAGTTCGGCCAGTTGCTCCCGCATCTTGCGCCGCTCGATCTCATCCTCGATCTTCCGCGACACCCCGTGCCGGCTCATCCCCGGCATCATCACCAGGTAGCGACCGGGGATGGACAGGTACGTCGTCAGCGTGGGTCCCTTGGTCCCCACCCCCTCCTTGGTGATCTGCACGATCACTTCCTGTCCCCGCCGGAAGCAATGCTGGATGAGCGGGCGGGCATGCCGCGGGGTCTTGCGGCCGATGTCCTCGCCGCCCTTGCCCCGGGCGGGGAAGTACTGCGGCTGCACGTCGGAAACGTGCAGGAAACCGTTCTTCGGGAACCCGAAGTCCACAAAAACCGCCTGAATGCTCGGCTCGACGTTGGTCACCCGTCCCTTGTAGATGTTGCCCACGTGCGACTGGAAGCTCTCCCGCTCGATGAACAACTCCTCCAGCCGACCCTTGTGCAGAATGGCGATGCGGCACTCCTCGCCCGGCGAGACGTTGATGACCATCTCGCGCGTGCCGTCACCGACCGGGGCGTCGCTTTCGACCTCTTCCTCATCGTCGCCGGGGCCGATCTCCGTCTCTTCCCCAACCTCATACGCCTGGTCCTCCGCGACCGGCGAATGCGAACCTCCGGCCCGCGCCGCGTCCCGCCGGCGCTCCCGGCGGGCACGCCGACGCGCAGATCGACTTCGCCCGGCGTCCCCCCGAGTGCCCGACGGACCCCCGGCGGCCTCATCGGCATCCCCTGGTTCTCCAACACCCACCGCCGTCGGCGCCGGCACCGTCGGCCTCACTTCCCGATCCCCGCGCGGGGGTACCGCCGCCGGTGCCGCCGGCGGCGTTGCCCCTCCCACCTTGGCCGCCACCATCGGCGCGTTGCCGGGCGCGGCGCCGGTTTGTTCGAGCTGACGGCGGCGGCGATGCCGGCGCCCGCCGCGGCGTCGACCCGTCCGCCGGTGTTCCTCTCCGCCGGGTCCCTCCCTAACGCCGTCTGACTCCGCCGGGCCGGCCTCGGGAGCCGCCGGGTGTTTGGGGGCCTCCGCCAGCGGCGCGCTGGGCGTCTGCGGCAGCACTTGCTCCCTGGGGAACTCCGCCTCGAACGCTTTGAGTCCGACGCCGAACTCCTCGATCTCGAGCACCGAGTCCGGCCGGTGATCCAACCCGTAGGGAGCCGGGCCGTCGGTCGTCACCGCGCGCGGACCCCTCAACGGCTCCCCAACCGGCTCCGTCGCGAGGGTAGCCACGACACCGTCCGCATGGTCGCGTTTGTCTGTCGGGGCACGAAGGGATACCGCCGGTGTGGCTTCACCTTGGCTCGCCGGTGGTTCTACCACCTCCGGGAGCCCCCGGGGCGAGTCGGTTACCACCTGCAGGCCCTCTGCCGCCTCCGGTACTTGGGGCGCAGCGGCCTTCTTCCGCGGCCGGCGGGTCCCCGTGGTCGCCTTCTTCTTCCGCCCGCTGGCCGGGGCAGCCACCGCCACCGCTGCTCCCCCGGAGTCGGAACCGGTGGCATCGGGCACGGGGGCAGTCGATCGGGACGACGGGCGCCGCCGGGTCACCGCCTTGCGGGTTGGCTTGCGCGTGCGGGGTTTCTTAGGTTCGTTTTGTGTGGTTACGGGTTCTTCGACCTTGTTCTCGGTTGCCATCGAATCTCCAGACGACGGATCCGGTGCGTGACCGAATCCGGCTCGAACCCCAGAACCTGCGCGATCTCGACGGGCCGGGCCGTTCCCTGCGGCGTCCACCGCAGGTCGAACTCCACGCCTCCGTCGGTAAGGCTCAGGGCCGCCAGGTAGCGGCGTACGTTGATGCGCCCGATCCCGCGGGCTTTGGGGTTCTCTCTCTGTACTTCGACGATGTCGGACGCGAGAAAGTCGCGTACCCGTTGCGGCAGGTCGGACGGCGGTTGGTCAGGCAGGTCCAGGCGGTAGCGCACCGACTCCGGCTGCAGCACGTCCTGAGGCTTCAGGACCTCCACCGCGAGCAACTCCATGCCCGCCGGGAGCTGCGCCCGCAACCGGTGCAATGCCTCCGCCGGCTCCACGCCCTGCGTCAACTCAATCAGCAGGGCCTCGTCGTCGGAGGCGACTCCGACCGGGCGGGGTACCGGCACGCTCACCCGGGGGCGGGGATTGAACCCCGCGGAAAACCCGACGGGCAAGGCGGCTCGCGCCAGCGCTCGCTCGAACAGCCGGACGGTATCGTGATGCGAAACGAACCGCAGATCGCCGTCCACGCGGTACCGAAAAAGCAACCGATAGCGCGGGCCGCTACGCCCCCCGTCGCGTGCCGCCCCGTCACCCATTCCCATCGCGGTCCGGCCCGGTTACCCGGTCCGGACACCATGCCACGTCTCGCTTGCCGGAGGAGACATCGTCGAACCTAGATCGGATCCTCCGGCAGCACCTTCTTTATCTCGTCGCGCAGGTAATTCGTTACCTGGCGCTCCGTTTCAAAACTCAATGCCCGCTTCGCCACCCGCCGGGCATAGCCCGTCGTCACCGCGCGGATCAGCTTCTTGACCCCCGGGATGTTGGCCGGCGCCATCGAGAACGTGCGCAGGCCCACCCCCAGCAGGAACAGGGTATACAGCGGTTGACCCGCCATCTCCCCACATAGACTACACGGAACACCGGCCTGTTGGCAAGTCCGAATTACGTCCCGGATCGTCCGCAGCACCGCCGGGTGGGAAGCATCGTAGAACCGGGACACCCGCTCATTGCCCCGGTCCACCGCCAGCAGGTACTGGATCAGGTCGTTCGTCCCAATGCTGATAAACCCCACCTCCCGGCAGAACTCCTGGACCTGGACCGCCGCCGCGGGGGTCTCCAGCATCATCCCTACCGGGAAATCCCGCCGGAACGGCACGCCCTCCTCCTCCAGGTCCTCCATGGCGTCATGGAGCGTCAGCTTCGCCTGCCGGAACTCCATCAGGCTGATGATCAGCGGAAACATCAGCCGCACGTCCCCCTCCAGCGATGCCCGCAGAAAAGCCCGCAACTGCACCTTGAACATGTCCAGGTTCTGCAGGCTGTAGCGGATGCTGCGCAGCCCCAGCATGGGGTTGCGCTCCTGCTCGAAACGCCGCTGCTGAGTGTACTTGTCCGCCCCCAGGTCGAACGTCCGGATCGTGATCGGCCCGCCCCGCACCCCCCGGATCGCCTGGGCATAGGCCGCCTGCTGCTCCTCCTCCCCCGGCGCCCCCTCCGGCCTGAGGAACAGAAACTCCGTACGGTACAGGCCCACCCCTTCGGCGCCCTGCTCCATCCCGCTGGCGGCCTCCTGCGGGAACTCGATGTTGCTGAGCAACTGGATGCGCACGCCGTCGGCGGTCACGGCCTCCAGCCGCTTGATGCTCTCCAGTTGGCCGGTCAGGCGGAGGTACCGCTCCTCCTGGGCCCGGTAATCCTTCAGGGTCGCCGGCGTGGGGTTGGCCACCACCAACTGATTCGACCCGTCGATGATGACCCCGTCGCCCCCACTGATCCGCGTCGAGACATCGTTGAGCCCGATGACCGCCGGGCGGCCCCAGGAACGCAACAGAATGGCCGTGTGTGACGTGGACGCCCCCACGTCCAGCGCCACCCCCACCACCTTGGTGCCCGCCAACTGGGCCGTCTGGGTCGGCGTCAGGTCATGGGCGATCAGAATGACCGGCTTGGTCAGGTGGGCCAGGTCCTCGCGCGATTCACCCAGGATGTGACGCAGCAGCCGGCGCTCGATGTCCTGCACGTCGCGGATGCGCTCGACCAGCAGCGGGTCCGACATCTGGAGAAACCGGCGCTGGTAGTTACGCATGACGGTGCTGGCGGCCGAGGCCGCCGAGAACCGCTGCTCCCGGATGAGCGCCTCAATCCCCCCGCGCAGCCGATCGTCCTTCAGGACGCCGATGTGCCATTGGAAAACGTTCGCTGCATCGCGACCAAGCTGCTCCTCGAGCCAGTGGGCCTGAGCCTCCAACTCCGTCAGCGAGGCCGCTATGGCGCTGGCCAGACGCTCCAGCTCGGCGTCCACCTCTTCGGCCGACACCGAGCGGTACGGAATCCGATAGTCCTCGGCGTCGAGGATTACCGCTTCGCCGACGGCGACTCCGGGCGAAACCGCAATGCCGCGCAGAATGTCCATGATGCCGAGCGCAGCGACCCTCGCCGCAGGTTACCCGGGCCTCGACGAAGAGGCCCGGCGGAAGGTTCAGGAAGGGAGCGGCTGCCCCGTCCCGCTACCGGCAGGCACCGGTGGACCGGTCACCCGGACTGCGAGGCACCGGGATCCGCCGGCCTCGAGGCCCCCGCCTGGTCCATGCCAAAGGCGTTGCGTACCAAGGCCACCAGGGCGTCCGCCGCCAACACCGCATCTCCCCCCGTAGCGCGGATCCGCAAGACGCTCCCCTGCGTCGCCTCCAGCAACATCATCTGCATCGCGCTCTTGCCGTCCACGACTTCCACCAGCTCGCGCGAGATGTTGCTCACGGCGATATCGGCGGAGAACTTCTGCGCCAGGTCCACGAAGGCCATGACCGGGCGGGCGTGCATGCCCTGCCGGTTGGGGACCGCCACCTCGCGCACCGCCTGATGATCCGCGTCCGTCAATCCTGCTTCGCCTTCCCGTGCGGAGACGCGCCGCCCGTCCGCCGACCCGCCCCCGCATCGACTGTCAATCCTGCCACTCGTCCGCTTCCTGGATCAAGTCCACGATGGCCTCCAGCGTCTCCGCCTGCCGCAGGAACCGCCGGAAGTTCTCTCGCTGCAAGTGGCGGAAAATCCGCTCCATCGCCGCCAGGTGACCCTCCGCGTCCTCCATGGGGCTCAGCAGCATGAACACCGTGTACACCGGGCTGCGGTCCAGAGCGGCGAAATCCACACCGTGGCTCGACCGACCGATCGTCGCCACCATCTTCTTGAGGCACTCGTGCTTGACGTGGGGGACGGCCACCCCCTTGCCGAATCCCGTGCTGCCCTGGTTCTCCCGCGCGATTGCCGCCCGAGCCAGCGTTTCCTGGTGCGCCGCGTCGATGGCCCCCTGGGCGGCCAGCGAGGCAATCAGCTCCCGGATCACGCCGTTGCGGTCCGTGGCTTTCAGTTCCGGAATGATCGACTCTTTGTGAATCAGGTCGGAAAGCTTCATTGCGATTCCCACCACGCGTTTCCGCGGCCGCCCCGCCCCGTGCGAAGGCTCGTCCGCCAACCCTGTACCCAGACCCCGAGGGAACCCGTTGCCCCCGCGCCAGCGCTACGTTCCGGGCTTGTGGTCCCGGGCCCGCTCTTTATGCCGCGTCAGTTGACGCTCCATTTTATCTACCAGCAGATCAATGAGCGCGAAGGTGTCCGGTCCCGCTTCGCGCCCAACCAGCGGCGGCTTGCCTTCCGCCCGTACGATCATCTCCGCTGTGAACTGCTCGGACTCGTGGCCCAGCACGATCTCGATCGACTGCACCCGGTCGAAATAGCGGGGGAGCTTGTCTGCCTTCTCCAGCGCGTAGACACGTACGTCCTCCGTCACCTCCACGTGCCGCCCGGTTACCGTGATCTGCACGTTGTGCCTCCCGGTGGCGTCGGCGGAAAACTCCCCCACCATCACCGACGTCCTACCCCTTTCCTCGAATCCAACCCTTGCCTTTGCCTATGCCTCCGGCGCCTCCTCGCCTGACGCCGCCGCGGGCACGCCCGGCTTAATCACGCCGGCGCTGATCACGAACCGCAAGGCCTCGTCAATGCTGATATTCAGCAGCACCACGTCCTTCCGCTGAACCTGCACGACGTAACCCGTAAACGGCGTCGGCGAACTGGGGATGAACACCGTTACCAGCTCATCCGGTACGGCCTCCTGCAGCATGCTCATCGGGGCCCCGGTCGTCAGCGCCAGCGACCAGATGCCCATGCGCGGGTACTGAACCGCCACCACCCCCGAAAAATCAATCTTCCGCTCCGAGAAGAGGAAGTCCGTTACCTGCTTCACGTTCGGATATATCGCCCGGATCACCGGAATCCGGAACAGCAGGCCCTCCGCGGCCCGCCACGTCGTTCGCCCAATGAGACTCGCCAGAAAGAACCCTACGGAGTATACGAGAACAATGGCGATGGCGAAACCCACGAGGTGCAGGCGGTACTTCCGCACCGCCACGTGCCACAACGCCTGACTCCGCTCCCATTCGAAACGCTTCGGATCCTGCCGCTCCAGCCTCTTGTTGTGGGTGACCTTGTACTCCACCGTAAGCCGCCGCCCAGTGGACCCGTCCCACTCGTCGATGGGCGTGCCGTACACCAGGGGGTCCTCCTCCAGGTCGATCCCGCCCGGAGTGGGCTTGACGATCGCCCCCAGCCACGCCATGCCCTCCGTAATGTACGCCCCGAAATTCTCATTGACGACGCGGTACGCCCACATGATCAGCGCAATCGTCACCAGCGTCGGCACCAGCGCCGCCAACCCCTTGAAGAAGACCCGGCGAGAGTTGCTCATTCAAATATGGTGTATATTATGAGGACACACACTACAGCCAAGCCGCCACAAACCGTCCAAGGCGCCCTCGGCGGCAGGTGGAACTCCACCGCCCTGAACCTATAGCGCCAGACCCGCCCACCGTCAACGGGCAAAACGCCGCGTCGCTCGGGCATACGGCCCGAGTCGCGGACGTCTCTTCGGTCAACCTGCCCGTGGCGAGGCGCCCGCTTGCCGCCCGGCGCCAACGTGCAGACCGCTCCGAGCCGCGCGTGTTGCCCCGCCTGGCACGCATTGGATACACTGGCGGCAGGCGCCGAGTACGCCGGCCCAGGCACGAGCGCGATCCAGATCACCTAGCGATTGTACCCGTAGTGGAGGGTACCACCGACATGTTGCGGTCCTTCCCGGTATGGCGATCCGGTCGAGAGGTGCCCCGGCGTGCCCTGTCGCTCGTGGAAATGCTCACCGTCATCTCGATCATTGCATTGCTGCTGGCGATGCTTGTGCCGGGTCTCAGCCAGGCCCGGGAGCGGGCATGGCGGGTGGTGTGCGCGAACAACCTGCGGCAGTGGGGCGCGGCCTTGCAATGTTACCGGGATGACAACGAGGATTTCCTGCCCACGGAGGGGTCGTACCTGGACCCCGACTTGGCGTCACAGTACCCGTGGTACAACGCGCTGCCGCCGTACCTGCACCTGCCGCCGTACCGGGACTTCGAGCGCACGAACCACCAGATCCACGAGTTGCCCGACCTGCACACCTGGATCTGCCCGGCCAAGAACCGCACGGTCGCGTACAAGAGCGCCAGCGGCAAGAACCAATTCCATTACGGGATGAACCTGGTTCTGGACGGCATGGACTCTCCGGACACGCCGGATTTCCCCGACCGGGGGCGCCGACCGGTGCGGGCCAACCGGTTCGCGAGCAGGCCGTACACGGTGTTCATGTTCGACATCACCGACAACATCATGGCGGGTTCGCCGCGTGACGTGGCCACCATGTACGGCGTGGATTACCAGGGCCGGCGCATGGGACGGTTCCACGGCGACTACGCGAACGTGCTGTACGTCAGCGGCGGCGTGGCCAACTTCATCACCGACGATTTCGTGACCAACCACGACTTCGCCCACGGCGACATTGTCTGGCGGCACCCGCGCCTGTACTGGGGATACGTGCCGCCGGCGACGCACTGAAGAAGCACGTGAAGACCCCGCGCCCGGCCAAGGTCGAGCCGGAGGCCAGCGCCTACCTGCGACGCGGCGCAGCTACTCGATGTGGATGGCACCCACGCCGGTGCTGAGCGTGTAGTTCGGCCCGCCGGTGCCGACGGTGCCGGCGGCCTTGGCGGTCGGGCCCGACTTGCTGACCGCAATCCCCGCGAGGCCCGGAACATGGACCGACCCCACACCGGTATCGAGCGCGAAGCTGCCCGGCGCGCCGGCCGGCAGCTTCAGCGACACGTCGCCGACACCCGTGGTGAGCTTCACGTCCTGCGTCGGGGCGGTCGCTACCGTCAGCCGGACGCCGCCCGTGCCGCTCTTGCCCGACACGGTACCCGCGACGGACTCCACGGTGAGGTGGATGTCCCCGACGCCCGTGACCGCGCTGAGCTCGCCGGCGGCAGCCCCCGTGAACCTCGCGTCGCCGACCCCGGTCTCGAGGAAAACCGCACCCCAACTGCCCGAGACACGCATATCGCCCACGCCGTTCTTGACGTTAAGGCCAAGGCCCGGCGGGGCATGCACGGTCAGCTCCAGGGCCCAGTCATCGTGGTCGGGTTGCCCGGTGTGAGCATCCACGACCGTCAGGGTCTCGCCGTCCACTGTAATCAGCACGTGATCGGCGAAGTTCCCCTTGGCCGTCGTGGCCACCCGGTCGCTGTCGAGCCTGACGCCCGCCTCCACCCGGACTTCACCGGCCCCGTCGGGAAGGACGGTCACTTGGCCGACGCGGTTGCTGACCACCAGTCGCTTCACGCCGTCCGGCAGTGCGTGCTGCCCGGTCACGTCCGTGAAGGGGACGAGTCGGTTGGTGGACATCCCCACCCACTTGCGACACCCCAAGGGCAAGACCAGCAGAGCGATTGCGCCGGCCAGACCGATGGCTCGACAACTCCTCATCACCGTACACCTCCTCGGCATGTGTCCGCGCTTGCTCCGTCGCCGCGCCCTACGCTACCCGCGAGCCGATTGCGATAGTCACCCAACGAAGCGCCCCCCCGGAAAGCCGGTGCAACAGGTGTGGTCCCCGTCGGCTGCGGGAGGCCGACGCTACCTCTGCAGCTCAGCCACGTGAGGTCGCGAAATCTCGCCTGCAGGGTACCACCCCCGCCGGCCGTCCGAAACGGCCAATTGCCGCGTCTGCACGCTATGGATAGGATCACACAACCCGGTGCGGCCGGCGCCGCGCTGGCGCCTGCCGCCGGTGCCCCGGCCAAGGGTTGCCCATGAGCGAAGAGGAACGCCAACACACCGAGCGACAGCGCAAGCGGGACACCCTGCGGGAGCGCGGCCTCGACCCGTACGGCGGGCGTTTCGACGGCGTCCGCGCGATCAGCGACGTGCGCGCCCAGGCCGCCGACCTGCAGCTCGAGCCGGGAACACGCTCCGACCGTAGGCTTCGGGTGGCGGGGCGGATCGTGCTGCTGCGCCTGATGGGCAAGCTCGCCTTTCTGACGGTTCGAGACGGAACGGGGGATTTGCAGTTTGGCTGTAGCAAGGCGGATCTTGGAGAGCAATGGGATTTGCTTGCGCTGCTCGACCTGGGGGACCTGATCGGCGCGGACGGTGTGTTGGGAAGGACGAAGACGGGCGAACTCACGCTTTGGGCGGACCGGCTCACCGTGCTGGCGAAGGCGTTGCGCCCGCCGCCCGAGAAATGGCACGGGCTGATCGACGTGGACCTGCGTTACCGGCGGCGGTACGTGGACCTGTTCGCCAACCCGGAGGTGCGGGAGGTGTTCCGCCGGCGCAGCGGCATCATCCAGGCCTTGCGCGAGTGCCTGCTGGGGCACGGGTACTGCGAGGTGGAGACGCCAGTGTTGCAGCCGATCTACGGCGGGGCGGCTGCCCGGCCGTTCACCACCCACCACAACACGCTCGACATCGACCTGTTCCTGCGCATCAGTCCGGAGTTGTACCTCAAGCGGTTGCTCGTGGGGGGCATGGAGCGAGTCTTCGAGATCAGCCGCAACTTCCGCAACGAGGGCATCTCGACGAGGCACAACCCCGAGTTCACGATGATCGAGCTGTACGAGGCGTACGCCGACTACCAGGTGATGATGGAGCGCGTGGAGCAGCTCTTTGCCGCCGCCTACGCCGTCTCCGCGGGCCACATGGTGCCGGCACGACTGGCGGCCCTGGAACATGAGGTCGCCCGCCTGGAGGCGAAGGACGCCCCGGACGAAGCCCAGCAGTCGGCCCTGGCGCGAAGCCGCCGGCAGCTTGCCTTGTATCAACAGGCAGCCGCCGGTATCGACCGGGGGCGGTTGACCACAGTCTTCGGCGAACACGTGCTGGACTTCACGCCGCCGTGGCGCCGGGCACGCTATGGCGAGCTGCTTCAGGAGCATGCCGGGGTGGCGATGGGGGATTCGGCCGCGGTGCGGGCACGCGCGGTTTCTTTGGGACTGGAGACTAACGGCAAGGACGATGCCGTCGTCATTAATGAGGTGTTCGAATCCACGGTGGAACCGCGGCTGATCCAGCCGATCTTTGTGTATGACTACCCGGCTGCCATCTGTCCGCTGACGCGGCGTCATCCGCAGGACGAGCGGCTGGCCCTGCGGTTCGAGGCGTTCGCAGCCACGATGGAGCTGGGAAACGCCTATACGGAGCTCAACGACCCCGCCGTGCAGGAGGCCAACCTGCGCCGACAGGTGGCCGGTGAAGGCGACGAGACCATGGCCGTGATGGACGAGGACTTCGTCCTGGCCCTCGAGTACGGAATGCCGCCGGCCGGCGGGCTGGGCGTCGGCGTGGACCGGCTGGTGATGTTGCTGACCGACTCGGCCAGCATCCGCGACGTGATTCTGTTCCCCTTGCAGCGGCCGCGCTCTTCCTGACGCAGGTGGTCCATGTACAAGTGGTTCTTCGCCTGGCGGTACCTGCACACCCGGCTGATTGCGTTGTTCGGCATCATCAGCGTCACGCTGTGCGTGGCCATGGTGCTGATCGTGCTCAGCGTGATGGGCGGGTTCCTGGACACGCTGCGGGAGCGGGCTCGGGGGTTGCTGGCGGACCTGGTGCTGGACGCGGGTCTGTTGCAGGGCTGGCCGTACTACGAGGAGTTCGACGCGTACCTGCAGGGGCAGGCGTCCGACATCGTGGGGACGACCTCGCCGGTGATCCACAACTACGGCATCCTGCGGGTGCCGAGCTCCAATTACACCAAGCCGGTGCAGGTGGCGGGGATCAAGCTGGACAGCTACCCCAAGGTCAACGACTTCCGGCGTTCCCTGCACTACGAGAAGTACTACCCCGGCTCGACGACGCTGGCACCGCAGCGGCAGCCGTTCGCCGGCTTCCACGATGACAAGCTGGTGCTGCCGGAGGCGTTGCAGGAGGCCAACGCCCGCTGGCGCGCCGACGAGAAGGACAGCAAGGCGATTAAGGAGTTCGACGCGTTGCCCTACGCCCTGGCGCCGTCGCCGGGGCCGCGGGTGTACGAGGCGCATCCCGACGGACCGGTCTATGACGGGGACGAGTGGCCCGGGATCATCGTCGGCAACGACGTGATCAACCGGCGCGAGTCGGACGGCTCGACGCTGCGCTTCTTCCCGCGGGGTTCGCTGATGGTGCTTACGCTGGTACCGATCACGCCGGCGGGCAATCCCCTGGGCGAGCAACCCGTCAAGCTGTTCACGCGGCAGGCGGACGACTCGCGCACGGGCGTGTACGAGATCGACAGCCGGTGCGTCTACGTTGATTTTGACATGCTCCAGCACGCGCTGGCGATGGATGCCCAGCCGCACGCGGACGGCGGGTTCACCGCGCCGCGGACGACGCAACTGCTCATCGCCCTGAAGCCCGGGACGGACCTGCATGCCGCGCAGGCGCGCATCCGGGGCGTGTGGGAGCAGTTCCTGCTCTCGCTGGGCGAGCGGCCGACGGCGGACGAGATGCAGGCCCTGCGCTGGGTGGACATCCAGACCTGGGAGGACATGCAGCGTCCGTTCATCGCCGCGGTGGAGAAGGAGAAGGTGCTGGTCACGTTCCTGTTCGCCATCATCAGCGTGGTGACGATCGTGCTGATCGGCTGCATTTTCTACATGATCGTGAAGAACAAGACGCGGGACATTGGTATCCTCAAGGCCATCGGCGCGTCGAATCGGGGCGTGGCGACGCTGTTCCTGGTGTACGCGGGGGCGGTCGGCGTAGTCGGCTCGATCCTGGGCATTGCGATCGGCGCGGTGTTCGTCTGGTACATCAACGACATCCAGGCGCTGCTCATTCACCTGAATCCGAAGCTGCGGGTGTGGGACCCTTCGGTGTACTCGTTCGACACCATCCCGCACATCGTGAAGATCGTCGACGCGGTCGGGATCGCCGTCGTGGCCGTCGCGGCGTCCATCGTGGGGGCGTTGATTCCGGCGCGTCTGGCGGGGAAGGTCTGGCCCGTGGAAGCCCTGCGTTATGAGTAAGCCTGCGGCGCTACTTCAGGCGTGGTCGGTCCACAAGACCTACCTGCTGGGGCGGGTGGAGGTTCCCGTGCTGCGCGGCGCGTCGTTGGGCGTGCAGCGGGGCGAGTTCGTGGTCATCCAGGGCGCCAGCGGCTCGGGCAAGAGCACGCTGCTGCACATCCTGGGGGCCCTGGACCTCCCGGAGAAGGGGACGGTGACCTTTGACGGCCGGAACCTCTTCGCCGGCTCGCCGGCCGCGCGCGAGCGGTACCGCAATCGGGACGTGGGCTTCGTGTTCCAGTTCTACCATCTCCTGCCGGAACTGAACGTGCTGGAGAACGTGCTGGTTCCCCGGCTGACGGGGCAGTCGTTCTGGAGCTGGCAGGTGGCTCGGGGCGGGGTCCGGCGCGAGACCGAGGCGATGCTGGAGCGTATCGGCCTTGCCGACCGGGCGAAGCACCGTCCGGCGGAGCTTTCGGGGGGGGAGCGCCAGCGGGTGGCCATCGCCCGCGCCCTGATCAACCGCCCGACGGTCTTGCTTGCGGACGAGCCGACCGGTAATCTGGATGCGGTGATCGGGGGCGAGATTCTGGACCTGCTGGTGGAACTCAACCGAGCCGGTCAGACCATCGTGATGGTCACGCACGACGCCGGGGTCGCCGCCCGTGCCCATCGTCGGGTGGTGCTCAAGGGTGGGGTGATCCAGGAAGGTTGAGGGGTTTGCTGCCGGCACGCTCCCGGGGTGACGGTGCCGCATAGAAAGGTGAGGCCATGGCGGTTGCAGCGATTCAAGAGAAGATCATGCAGAACAATCCCTTCGCTCCCAAGCCGGACCTGAAGATCTGGATGGCCGGCAGGCTGGTGCCCGTCCTGGAGGCGAACATCAACGTCTTCGACCACGGCTTGCTCTACGGCGACGGCGTGTTCGAGGGCATCCGCATCTACGGCGGGCGCATCTTCAAGGAAGCCGAGCACATTCGGCGCCTCTTCGATTCCGCGAAGGCGATCCGCCTGGTCGTCCCCATGACGGCCAAGGAGGTCAGCGAGGCCATGTATGCGGCGATGGCCGCCAACGGCATCACCGGCGACGGCTACATCCGCCTGGTGGTCACGCGCGGCGTCGGCGCCCTGGGGATTTCCACCAAGCGCACGGCGAACCCCACGCTGTTCGTCATCGCCGATGCGATTTCGCTGTATCCGAAGGAGACGTACGAGCGCGGTTTGCACTGCATCGTCTCCAGCTACGTGCGCAACCATCCGAACTCGTGCAGCCCGCGGGTCAAGTCGCTCAACTACCTCAACAACATCCTGGCCAAGGCGGAGGCGCAGGATGCCGGCTGCGACGAGGCCATCATGCTCAACGTCTCCGGGCGCGTCTCCGAGTGCACCGGTGACAACATCTTTACGGTGCGCCGTGGTGAACTGCACACGCCGCCGGCCAGCGAGGGCATTCTCGAGGGTATCACCCGCGGGGTGGTGATGGAGCTGGCCCGCAAGCGGGGCGTTCCCGTGCATGAGACGCTGCTGCTGCGGCACGATCTCTACATCGCGGATGAGTGCTTCGCCACCGGCACGGCCGCCGAGGTCATCCCCATCACCAAGATCGAGGGGCGCATCATCGGCGATGGCAAAGCCGGGCCGATCACCAAGCAGTTGATCGAGGACTTCATCGTCTGCCGCACGCGCGGATAGGCGGATTCGCGACACTTCGGACGAGCGTAGCGTCGGCCCCCGCGGGCGGCGTGGGACTTGGTGTACTTCCCGACACTCTGGCAACCTCCAACTGGACCCCTCTCCCCACCGGGGAGAGGGCAGGGTGAGGGGCAATGCCACGGCGATTCGACCCTCCCCCGTCAAGCCGATCCCGCCCGCGCAAGCTTCGGGGGAATGCCAGGGCGATTCGACCTGCCCAGGACGCTGCGCTATCAGGAGCGGGGGGTGGTGTTGCAAGCTCTTGGAACAGGGCGGGGAAACGCCGACGTGCACCCGCCTGGCAAGTCCAGGCGCCTCAAGTGCATCCGCCGGTCGCCCAATGCCTGGTGCGTTGCGGTAGTTGTGCGGTGCACCTGAAGCGAAGGCAACGACCGGAAGCGCGGGTTGGCCAGGCAGTATGGGCACGACAGCTTCTTCGGGCACGGGCAGAGAAATCCGTTTTCACTTGCAGCATCGCTTGGATGCGGGTAGAATCGCCTTCATCGCGGCGCCGAGCGCATGTCGGCTAAAGGCATAGACGCCGGCGGCACGGCCGCTTCGCAGTTCAGAGGAGGCCACACCTCATGGCGCTCCGGCTGGAGCAATTCGGGCCGTGCGAGGCAATTCTGCCCGTGTCCGCTCTGATTGCCGGCGGCTCAAAGCGCTCCGTTGATGATCCGCTGGTCTGGCAAGTCAGTGCGGGGAGGACCAGAAAGCACGAAGCTCGATGGATACTAGGCGAGCCGGACAGTGTCCAAGTCGGCGATGGCGAGGCCGCATGGACATTCGCTTACTGGGAAAGCACGATGCGACCCGAGAGGCAGATGCCCACTGCCAACGTTGTGGTGGGGGGGCGCAACCGTGCGTCAGCGTCCCGGGCGGTCGCGTTTGACGAAAACAGCGTCCTCGGTGCTGCCCGAAGACACCCAGAAAGCGGCAGCCGGACATCCCGGACGCTAGCAGACGATCCGTCGCCTGGTCCAGGCACGACTAAGGAGCCATTCTGCTCACGCCAACCACGGTGAGTTGAGGCTGGATCCAGCCACCGTGATCGCAACCCGGGAATGTTGATTCAGGCGCTCCCCTGCCAGAGGCGTGCTGTGGATGTTCACAGGACGGGCAGGTGTACCACGCCCTACCCAGCGCTACGCTGTTGTCGCTTCCGATTTCGGAACCGCACTTGATTGATTCGCGAGGTGTACTATGAAGTCACGAGTCTGCTCATTGCTGATCCTTGTCTTGGGCTTCTCCGCGCCAGTCTCCGCGCAGGTAACCGACCTGTATCTGGATGTTCCACTAGACGGTTCTGCCGGCGATGGGCAGTCGACGTTCTACCGCCTCAGTGTGGCTGGCCCCATCCACCTGGTGCTCACGCTGCAAAACCACAAGGGGAGCTCGCGCCACACGATGTACATCCAGCGTGATGAACTGCCGACGCCGGACAGTTACTTGGCCAGCAGTACGGAGGACAGGCCTGAGCAGGTGATCGAGATGTTCAATCTCCAGGCCGGAACCTACTACG
>JAKQDH010000161.1 GCA_029558835.1 Planctomycetota bacterium
CTGGGCCCAGCCGAGGGCGGATATCGCCCACAGGATGATACAGATGACGATCAACGGGTGCGGCCGGGTCATGGCGTGTTGCATTCTCCCACAGCGTGCTATAATTATAGCAGTTTTCGGCACAGCCGCCAGCCATTATTCACATTCTGGAGGGGACATGAGCCCAGTCCGCACCTTGCTTGTGGCACTCGCCGTGCTCGTCGGCTTCACCGCGGTATGCTGCGGAAACGGCCTGATTATCGTTGAGACCCGCGAAAACCAGAAGCTATACAAAAACTCGCCGTCGCAGATCCTGCCCTCCACCCAGATCACGTTCCTGCTGGATTCACTCACTTTTCCCGAAGCATCGCCCGGCAACCCCGTCATCATCCAGATCCACATCACCCAGGGCACGAAAGCCTACACGGAGGTGCTGAGCCAAACGCTGGCCACCGGCAATCTTCAGACCACGTCGCCGCTGCCGAGTGACGGCGAGGTGGTGTTCCCGCTGGCGGTGGTGCCCTTCCAGCGAATCGACGGTTTCTGGGTTCCGGACTACGATGCCCCGGCCGCCGGCGCAGGACCGGATGCCGTGCAGATGTTCCGCTACGTCGCCGGCGAAACGGCGATCTGGCTCCGGCTTAACGAAAGCACCGCGTCCTGGCCGACCGGCATCGGCGACAAGCTGTGGGGCTTCACCGTCGCCCTGGGCGGCGGCGTCTGGCCCCCTAACAACAACAGCAACTGGGGCGCGGCGGGCCTGCACCGGCAGCAATCCACCCTGGTGTGCGCCGATCTGCGCCAGCATGATTTCCCGCCCTACATCGACGATTTCTACTTTTGGGTCGCGAGCGTCTATCAATCGGGCGGAAATCCGCCGGGCTATTTCTATCCCACCAGCTTCAAAGCGTTCAACGCCACGACGTTCGAGACTGTGGAAACACCCGCCATGTCCTTCGTGGGTAAGGATCTGACCGACACGGCCGTGGCCGACCTGAACAAGGACGGCTACGACGACATCTGCTCCGTCGACCAGTCCCGCCGCCGGCTCTACTGGAGCTTCGGCGCGGCGAACGGCACTTTCGGCAATCTCGATTGGCTGTACCTGCCCGATTTCGAGCCGGTGCTGGTGGACGTGGCCGACATCAACGGCGACAGCTGGTTCGATTTCTTCATCACCGACAGCGATGGCGTGGTCCATATCTTCGACTGGTGGGACATCTTCAGCCAGAAAGCGCTGGCGGACAAAGCCGCGGCCCCCGTGTTCGCGTTCAAGGCGGCGGCGGTGCCGGGAGGCTCCGCCCTGCACGACTTGAACGGCGACGGCGCCAGCGACTACCTGGTCACCGACCAAGCCAACAACACGCTCAACGTATACATCGGTTCGGATTTCAGTTCCCAGCAGATTTATCCCACCGGCGCCCAGCCCGTGGCAATGGCGGTCGGCGATTTCGACGGCGACGCCGCCCCCGACGTGGCCACCGCCAACCGGAGCGGCCACTCGGTCACGGTGTTCTGGAATACCGGCGGCGGCGCCCTGACCAGCCATACTTACGCCGCCAACGGCAAGGCGCCGGTGGACATCGACTCGGGCGATTTCGACCGCGACGGCCGCACCGACCTGGTGGTGGCGTACTCGGATAACAGCACCAAGTCGATCTCGCTGTGGAAAGCCCAGGCGGACGGCACATTCGTTCCGGGTTCGGCGCAAAAAGTCTTCTTCACCAGCAATCCGTCCGCCGTGCTGGCCGAAAACATCGATGCCCAGCACGGGGCGGACGCCATCGTGGGATTCGCCAACTACTCGAAGCTGGCCGTCTGCGTCTCCGACGCCGCCGGGGCGCTGACGTACGCGTACAACCTGGACACGCTGGCGGACGTGGTGGTGGATCCCGTCGGCGGCGTGATCATGAGCGAAGACGGCATCCTGTCGGTCGCCGGCGGGACGGCCGCGGGCGGCATCAGCCGCCGCGACGGCGTGGCGGCCATCGCCAGCCAGGGCTTCAATGTCATCCATTTCCCACGATCGAAGGATATCTCGTTCTCGCTGGTGAACCTGGGGGGGACGTCCGCGCTGGTCAATTTCGAGCTCTTCGACGACGCCGGCACGGTCAAGTCGTACACCACCCAATCAGTCGCCCCCCGCACCCAGTTCCCCCGATACTTCGGCGACCTGCTCGGACCCGATTCGGCCAACGCGTCGCGCTGGGTCCGCGCCTTCCTGACCAGCCCCCAGACCTACGGCATCTGGCTGCTGAACAACGGCGTCGACATGGCCTACCTGGACGGCGGCAAGATCCAGAGCATCACCGATGCCATGTCGGAGTTCGTCCTGCCGGTGGTGGATGTCACCGGCGGCCACTACACCCAGGTGTACCTGGAGAATCCCTATCAAAACCAGGCGCATGTCACCATCCGCCGCCACAATGCCGCCGGCGTCCAACAGGCCAGCCACGTCGTGCTGCTCAACAAGCGGGGGCGCGCGACCCTGGACCTGGCGGCCGTTTTTCCCGGCATCGCCAGCACGGACTACATCATGGTTCAATCCGACCTGGCGGTTATCGCCGGCGAGATTTTCGGCGAGGCCCGGACTGTCTCGGTGCTGCAGCCCTTCCCGGTGGGCGTGGACCAGGGGACGCTGTACAGCGGCCATCTCGCCCACGGCGATTTCGGCGGCGGCTTCAACTACGAGACATGGCTGACATTGGTCAACACGTCCGATACCGGCGCCACCGTGTCGGCCACGCTGTACGACAACGACGGCGACTACGTGGACAGCTACTCCTTCATCAACCTCGGCGCCCGCTCCAAGGTCGTCTACAATGTCGGCACGATGATGGGACTGACCGGGGCGGTCACCGGTTATCTGAAGCTTGACCTGAAAGGGCTGACCGGCGTGGTGGGCTGCGTGACCTTCGGCGACGGCACCAACGGGGCGTTCCAGTCGGTCCTGCCGCTGCAGTCGCCCCAGCACAACCGTCTAGTTTTAGGGCACATCGCCAACGGCACCCTGGACAGCATCCCGTTCTTCACCGGCCTCGCCATCGTCAATCCGCATCCCCTGCCCCAGACGGTCTACCTGTACGCCTATGACCAGAACGGCCTGTTGCTCGACTCCGCGGTCGAGGCCGTGCAGTCGAAGCACCGTCTGATCGCAATGCTGGATCAGTTGATGCCCGCGCTCACCGACATTTTCGGCGGATATCTCGTGGTCGAGTGCTCGTCCGCTTATCCCGATTTGATGGTGTTTGAGCTTTTCGGCGACACCGACCTCACGTTTTTGAGCGCGGTCCCCGCCGTGCCCGTCGAATGAATCTTCACCGTCAGGAGGAACGATGAATAGCATGTTACGGATCCTCACCTGCGCCGCCGTCGTCTGGCTGCTGGCCGCGGCGGCCTGCGCCCAATCGTCCACCGACGAAGCGCTGCCCACGAGTCTCTCGTCCTTCC
>JAKQDH010000178.1 GCA_029558835.1 Planctomycetota bacterium
GCAGATCGGATCTCTCGTTCAAGACAGAAGGTTTCCACTACATCGCGCTTCCGCCCCGCCACCGCCTCTGGCAACCGCGCCCGCGGCCCTCGGCCCCACAAAAAAACCGAAAAATCCCCACTGCTGTCTAACTTGGGTTAAAGTCGCGCTGCACTTGCCGGCATTGTGCCTTGACCTCTCTGCAGCAAGCGTAGTACGATGCCTAAGATTGCACCGCGGTAGTGCACTCGGCCTGTGCGGCGTTCGGAGCATATTCGAGTGTCTGCGCGGGTCCGTTGCCTGGTGTTGATACTTTGCGCTAAACGCCGCACGGAGCGTGGGCTAATGTACCCCGGCGCCTTCGTGTGCGACCTCGCTGCGAAGAGTGCAGAGGCCCGAGTTCCTGCGACTTAGGTCTCAGAGTTGGAGTTTGACATACTGCCACGGAGTCTGCCCATGGGTGCGCTACTGCTCATCGCTGTCGTGGGTGGTCAGGTCGCTCTTAATGAAGCCTTATCACAAGAGTCGGGGGTCTCGGATGTACCATCCACAGCGAAGCCTGACGCTACGCGCAGTGAAACACGACGCGGCGTCGTGGGTCTGAGCGAAACTGCTCTTTGGGCGTTGCTGAAGGTGGGCGCCGCCAACGTCGCCATCTGTCTCTCTGTTCTCTTGTGGTATGTGCGCCACTTCCTGGACAGCCTGCATGCTGCCGAGAAGGACTCACCGGAAATGCGGCAGGCCCTTGCGCAATCGCCGAGGATATTCGCAATCCTCGCCGGTGTTGGCTTTGTCGTCGCATCGAGTGTGCTGGCGTACCTAGTATTGTGGGAGGGCAATGCGTTTTGCGGGAACGCCCCTGCCATACACAGCTGCGGCTTCTGGCTCCTTGTGCTTACCCTGTCCGCGCCGGCAGCGGGCGCGGTGACAGTCGGGCTCGTTGCCTTGGCCGAGATTGGGTGGCTCAAGGGCTTGATGCGTGCGGTCACACACTTGTCCAGGTATCTTCTGCCCTTCCCGAGGCGCCCTGTTCTTCTCGCGGGGCCACGCCAGGTACTGGGTTCGGCGTCGATCGGTCCGCCAGAGCGGGCCTTTGTTGCCCGCAACGAAACCGCGGCGGTCTGGGAGGTGAGCCGTCGCTGGGTGCAAGACAATGAGCGTGCGTGGGGGCTCGGAAGGGGCTTCCTACGCGCGAACGAGTCCACCCTCGTCGCAATCGTCGCATCTTGCTGGCAACGCAGGGTTGCAAACAGACCCGATACAGCCGAACCGGACCATCGACTGGAAGGCGAAGTTGCCCGCGAGATCGTGGGCGCTATGAGCGACCCACGGTGCATTCGTGCGCGCATCTTCAAGAGGCCCTTGCAGATAGCGCGCGCAGCCTGCGCCTTGTATGCGAAGTACGCGTCGCAGAGCGCGCACTGAGGAGACATATCGATGTCATTAAGCGACAACTTGCGGGACTTCTATCAGAATCAGTTGGTCACTCGTCTCAGAATGACGTATCACGTAGCTGGTCCGCTACTGGATACACTGCTCACTGATGCGATTGCTGGTCGCGCCGCGGATGCCCTTTGCCTCTGCGATCTCCCCTGTGGCTTAGAGGGCGACGCATTTGGTTTCGAGACGTTGGCTCGCGACCTGTTCCACACCATGACAAGTGACTTCCTGCTTACACCCTATACGCTCTGCATCGACGGGGAGTGGGGAGCGGGAAAGAGCTCGCTGGCGAGGATCATTCATTCGCACTTCCAACGTGAAGACATCATCCGCAAGGGATGCCTTTCGATCTGGATAGACACGTCCCTAATCGACAATCACGATTGCGTCCTAGCAGTCTTGGGTGAAACCACCCTGCGCTGTGCTGTCCAGCTCGCTAAACGTATCCTCACAGACAGACGACGGCGGTTTGAGGAGAACATCGATACTCTGGGACCAATGTTCGTTGCCTTCGGGGACGCGCTAGGTAGACGCGACCAGAAGAGGGTTCTTCGTACGCTCAAGAGTGATGCATCCCGCTGGTACAGAGAGTGGGGGGCACGCAAGGTTTCTCACTGGGACTTCGACGCGTTTCGCCGACTTGTCAGCAGCATTAGGCACGGGCTTCTTGGGCGGGGTGGGCTAGCGAGGATTGCCTGGATCATTGACGATCTCGACCGCTGCAGATCCAGTGTCGTGCTTCGCATGCTCGACGTTCACCGAACGCTATTGGAACAGTTGGGTACGGTCCTCATCTACCCCATGCATATGGAGATTATCATAGCTGTTGTCCGCAGACACTTCCTCGAGGAGGGCGCCGCACGCGCGCCCTACACCGACGCTCGGCACGCGTACGCCTGCGAAAGGCAGGCCGAGACTTACCTTGAGAAGATGTTCTTTCGCCGTATTCGTCCGCCGGAGCCAACAGAACAGCAGCTTGAGGAATGGTTGCAACACCACCTCCTTCCAGAGGGCGCTGTGTTTGGCGGGCTTGCTGAGTTCATGCGGGATGGCTACTTCCGCAATCCGAGGTACATCAAGAGGTTTGCAAATGCGGTCTGCACCCTGTCACAGAGGTACTCTGCGGCGAAGCAGCTGGCAGCGAGGCCTCAGGCAATGTCGGCCCTGGCGGATGATGACGATTCGTGGTATGGATTACTAGCACTGGACGACGACTCTTTGGCGCTACAGATCCTGGCGAAGGTAACCGCGTTTGCCCTAGCCGACGCATTTCGCGCGTTCTACGATCCCGCGCGCATGCCATCACCAGGACACTTGGTTGAGTGCGAGGTGAGCGCATATGCGGGAGATCCATTGCCGTGTCTAGTGTTTAACGAGAATGACCGGGCATGGGCCTTGGTCAACGAGCGAGCTTCGCCGGTTTTGGTGCGATTCCTGAAGAGCGGCCCGAGGCTTGCCGACCACTTTGCTGCGACGCGGTCAGCACTTCTTGTCACCGAGTCGGTTCTTCCGGTCCCGCATATCAGATGGCGCACAGATGTGAAGATCGAGGCGTTGAGCGCTCCAATGGAGAAAGCAAGACCGTGGGGGCGTGAGGTGGCACCGCAGGACAGAGAGAGGGTGCAGAATATAGTGCAGGGTTGGTGCGAACGGGTGGGGCGTGAAGTAGTGGTTCCGACAAAGATACAGCGCATACTGCAGACTGTGGCGCCGGATTCGGCCGTGGAGGCTTTTGTGGAGCATGAGTGGAATCCGTCGCCCCGGGACATTGTGATGCAGGCTGAGCCCGCGTGGACGCAAGGCAGGGAGCGTGATGTGGCGTGGTTGTTCTGTGCGGCCTCTGTACATGAGGAGTGGGGGGCTGCCGATGCCCAGGCGTGCCTTGGTCCAGCGAGGCAACTGAGAGATAAGGGGTACGCGATCTCTCTCGCCCAGATGGGGCTTGCCCGGCGGGGTGGCGACCCGGACATGTGCATCGCTTGCGCGCAGGCGCTCGTTCGCAGCGGCTCTCGTCCGGCAGTCGAGCAGGCGCTGAGTGAAGCGCTGCGCTTGCTTGGGGTCGCCCCTGAAACACTCGCGTCGGGCAAGCTCGCTGTCGCAGATCGGCTTGACGAGGACGTGTTTCTTTCGGCGTTCCTGATCGCTACAGATGCTCTGGGTAAACTGGACCGTTTCGCGGAGGAACTGAGCCTAGCTCAGGCAGCCGCGGGCACGAGGAGTGGACGGTGCTCTGCGGTAGCGAGGAATTTCGCCAGGGCACTGGAGCGTAACGGACAAGTTGCGGTGGCAGTCAAAGTGTACCACGCCGCAATCGCTTTGGATGGGGATCAAGACCAAGCCTGCGCGTGGTGTGCGGCTTGTGTCGACGAAGGTGATAGGCTTGACTACCTGCTTGCAGCCGTGGACCGTGACCCAACGGATGGCGCGCTTGCGACCGCGATCGGGACTAGGCTGCACAACAGTGGGCACAGGACAGAGGCTACTCCATGGTTGGAGCTCGGTGTGGCGTTGAAACCAGAAGCTAGGGAACACCGCTCAGCGCTGGAGAAGAACCTCCAAGTTACGCGCGGTCTGGCGGAGGCTTCCAAGGTAATGGACCCGGAGTATGTCCCGAGGGTAGACGATACGGCGCTCCGCGCTGCGGCCCATGCAGGCCATCGGAACCTCATGAAGAAGATCATTCACGAGGGTAGGATCGAGTATGCTGGAGTGGTTCTGTTTGACCCGGACAACCTGCCGGCGTGGATTCAGGAGCGGTTCCCGCATATCCAAGAGCGCGTCGCTTCTCCAAAAGTCGAACTGGAGGCGTGAATAGCAGTGAGAATCCGGCACTCTCGACGTAAAGGACGGCAGCTCTGTTCACGTGTCGGGGCACATGGGCGTGACGCGCCGATCTCGACGACGGGAGGATGTGTCCTCAGCAGCTACTCCGAACCCGGCCGGCGCGGGATCAGCCGCGTCTCCGGCGTCAGCAGGCTTCGGGCGCGGTCGAGGTCGATCAAGTACTGCTCCGGGGCGGTGGCTGCGGTCAGCTTGTCAAGTGACCATGCGGTATCGAGCGTGAACGGGCCGACTTGGCGGCGGACGAGGCTGGTCAGGCAACCGCCGGTGGTCAGGTGGGTGCCGAGGTCGCGGATCAACGCGCGCACGTACGTGCCCCGGCCGCAGGCTAGCTCGAAGTCAAGGTGGGGCCAGTCGTACGCGTGCAGGTGCAGCCAGTAGATGTGCACGGGGCGCGGCGCGAGTACCACGGTTTCGTCGCGTCGCGCGCGGCGGTACGCGGGGACGCCGCCGATCTTGACGGCGCTGATGGCCGGCGGCACCTGCGCGATCGTCCCCTCGAACTCGCGCAGCGCCTCGGCCACCCGCTCGGCCGACGGGATGCCGGTCGGCGGCACGGGCACCGGCGTCAGCGGCCGATCCGCGTCGAAGCTGACGCTGGTCACGTCCAGCCGGGCGGTGGCTCGATACACCTTGGGCTGATCCATGATGGCCTCGACGAGCTTGGTGGCCCGGCCGAGGCAGAGCACGAGCACGCCGGTGGCGGCCGGGTCGAGCGTGCCGGCGTGGCCGCTCTTACGCTGCCCGGTGATCCGCCGCACCCGGTAGACCGCCTGGGCGGAGGTCAACCCGGCCGGCTTGTCGAGAATGATGAGTCCGTCGAGCGTGGTGGTGGCCTCCGGGGCCACGGCCCCAAGGGGGTGGGGCAGTTGGCAGTTTTCAGTCGTCAGTCGTCAGTTCTCGGTCGGCACTCGGTGGTCGTCGGCTTTCAGCTATAAGCTGTAAGCCATCAGTCGTCAGTTCTCGGTTGTCAGTCGTCAGTCCTTGGCCGTTGTTCCGGCCTGCCGGCCCTGGAAGGGCCGCAGCCAGTGGCCCAGGGTGGCAACCCTCACCCCCACCCCTCTCCCTAAAAGGGCGAGGGGTCAGAGGGCCATCGCGAGGTCCGTTGTCCTCCGGTCTGCTGGCCCTGGAAGGGCCGAAGCCGGTAGCCGGGGGGTGCCAACCTCCGGTTCGCGGCGTGCCCTCGTCTTTTTTCTCTCCCTGCGAGCCCCGGCAGGGCGAAGGACTGCTGCACATTCCACAAGCCCACATGCCCTTCCTTCGCCCCGCTGGGGCTCAAATGTGTCTGGTTGTCGCGTCAATCCCAGGGGCTCACGCCGCCTGGCTACCTACTTTCGCCCTCTGGGGCTTCCACTCGCGCGCGGGCTGCCCTGTCAGCTCACGCAGAGGCGCAGAGCACGCAGAGGGGCTTCCACATGCGCACGGGCCGCTCTGCTGCCACACTCCTTCCGTGTCCGGCGCCGTCCGGGGCTTCCACGCGCGCGCGGGCCGCTCCGTCAGCTCACGCAGAGGCGCGGAGCACGCAGAGGGGCTTCCACTCGCGGGGCCGGTGGTCAGGCGCGCGTCGTTCATCGGTCCCCCAACGGAGCGTCTTCGCGTCCGCGACCCTCACCCCCAACCCCTCTCCCTGAAAGGGCGAGGGGTTCAGGCACCGCAGGACTTGGGCACCCGTCCCTCAATCGGCAGGACTTGGGCGACCCGTCCCTCGGGTCCACGGACCTGGGCCACCTGCCCGGCCGTTGCGGGCAGGATAGCCACTCTCTATACTCTGCCCAAGACACCCGCACGGGGAGGGAAAGTCAGCCGATGCCGATTTACGAGTACATCTGCACCGCCTGCCGGCACGAGTTTGAGGAGTTGGCCCGCACGATGGCGGCCAGGAAGCCGAAATGCCCCTCGTGCGGCAGTGGGAGGGTGGAGCGGAAGTTCAGTGCCTTCGCGGCCCGGCGGGGGGTGGAGGGGGCCGGTGGCGGTTGCTTCGACCATCCGGGCTGCGATTCCTGCTGTGCCGGCGGAACGTGCCCGATGGGGGATGATTGACGGTTCGGAAGGGCGGCGGCGTGTGCGCTCGCAAGGGTGCCATGCTTTCCCGCGACAGCAGTCGCGGGTAAGCATGCTCTGGCAGGCTGAGCGCATGCCGGTGTTTCATCAGTCCCCCAGGTCCAAAGGACCTGGGCCACCCGCCCAAAGGACCTGGGCCACCCGCCCAAAGGACCTGGGCCACCCGGCCAAAGGACCTGGGCCACCTAGCCCACGGATTTGGGCCACCCGGGCGACTGACGGTTCGGAGACGAAGCTTGGCTTCGATGCCTTCACAGCAGATGGCCCGGTTGCCGGTGGCGGTGTTTCTCGCCTGGCTGATTCCGGGTGCCGGGCACCTGTTCCTCGGGCATCGCGCTCGCGGGCTCATCTTCCTGGTGACGATCACGCTGACGTTCTGGACGGGGGTGGCCGTGGGCGGCGTGCGCGGGACGGTGGACCCGCAGGAGCGCGGGTTGTGGTTCCTGGCGCAGGTTTGTAACGGTGGCAATGCGTTGAGCGGGCTGCTGCTGCACAAGATGGTGCAGCCTCCGCCTGTGGCCCCGGCCGTCGAGCAGGCGGCACACCGACTGGGCCGGGCGTCCGCCTCGGCGCGGGCGACGTATGCGGGCCACTGGCTGGGGCTGGACGTGGCGGTGCACTACACGGGGGTGGCCGGCCTGCTCAACCTGCTGGTGATTTTCGATGTGATCCTGCGCGCGGAGCGCGCGAACCTGGTGCGTGAGGAAACGCCTGCTCCCGTGTCGTAGAGTGCCTCACGGGGGACGCTCATCCGGTTGGGAGAGGGGCCCGGTGGACGCTGCCGCGCTGCGGGCGGGGAGCGCAGGCGGGCGACGGCGACGTTGACCTTTGTCGGCTCCCTGAAGGTCGGGGTTCGGCGGGGCGGCGCAGCGCTTGCGATGGTGAAGTCTCGATGATGCTGGCCACGATGTTCAAGGATGCCCTGTACCTGGCGTCGCCGCAGCGGCTGCTGCTCATCCTGCCGTTGTGCCTGGCGGTGGCCGTCGTGTACAAGACCACGCGCTGCGCCGACGTGAAGCAGGTGCCGATGGCGGCCCTCATACTGTGGGTGACGATTGTGATTGGCATGTACGCCGTCGGCGTCGGCCTGTGGCTGATGTACCTGCTGCTGGCGTGACGTTGGTCAGTTAACAGCGCATCGCTGTCGGCCGGAAGCTGTCAGCTTCGAGTTGTCAGTTGTCAGTTATCAGTCGTCAGTGGAACGCCCAGTCCCCTCCTCTTGCCTCTTGCCTCTTGCCTTCCTTCCACCTCTTGCCCTCTGCTTGATTCGCCATTTCGCGGTGGGCTGACGCCGCTTGTTCATCGGGTCCTCAGGCCAAGCATAGCCCGAGCAGACCGCCGGCGAGGATGAGCCACGCGGAGTTGAGGGGAAAGCGCAACAGGCAGAGGGCGGCCGCGAGAGCCAGACCGCAGGTGGGAAGGTCCACCAAAGCGGTCCGCACCAGGTAGCAGGTGACGACGGCCATCAGCGCCAGCGACGCAACGTTGACACCATCGAGGAAGGCGGCCGCGGTGGGCGAACGCCGCAGCCGCGGGATGATGGGGGCGCTGACCCCCACGAAGATGAAGGCGGGAAGGAAGATACCCGCCGTGGCCAGCAGAGCACCGGGCAGGCCGCCCAGCAGATAGCCGATGAACGTGGCCGTCGTGAAGAGCGGCCCGGGCGTTACCTGCCCGATGGCGATGGCGTCCAACAGTTGGCCCTCGGTCAGCCAGCCCCAGCGCTCGACGAGGTCCGCCCGCAGAAATGCTAACAGTACATATCCGCTTCCGAACAGTACCGAGCCGACTTTGACGAAGAACCAGAACATCGGCCAGAGGCCGACGGCGGCGGCGCCGACGGCAGGAGCGCCGGCAGCCGCGGCGCCGGCCGGTGCTGCCCAGGCGGGCGGCCAGGACGCGGGCAACCATGCACAAACATACCGCGTCGGCTCAGTTCCATTACCGGTGCGTCCGCCAAGAGGATGTGACATCGTGTCCCGCGCCGCCGCTGGGTCGGCGGACGGCTTGGGCGGCGCGGCATTCCCCCTCACCCCATCCTCTCCCCGAGGGGGGAGAGGGGTTCCAGCTTGCATTGCCAGTCGCTCGACCACCATCCAGAGCGCTCCGGCTCCGAATAACACTATCAGTTCGTGCACGCCGATCAGGTTCAGAACGAATGCAGACAGGCACAGTGCGCCGAGAGCCCAACTCTTAAGAGGTCCACTGCGACCCCCCGCCCTTGCAGGGTGGGGCTGGGGGAGGGTGGGGTCGGCCGGAAGCGCAACAGCTTCAGCGGTCGTCATGCTGCTTTGACCGAGGTACGTTGGCGTCGGGGCGTCGCTGCCTCCCCCCTCACCCTGCCCTCTCCCCCTGGGGGGAGAGGGGTTAGGATTCGGAATCTTAAGAGCCGTGTGACCGAAGCGCAGCAGGGCGCGAACGATGATGGCCAGCACCACCGGCTTCACGCCGTACAGCAGCGCGTCGAGCTGCGGCAGTTTCTGATATGTGGTGTACAGCCAGGCCAGCACGGTGACGATCAGCGTCGCGGGCAGGATGAAGCCGAGTCCCCCGGCCAGCAAGCCGCGCCAGCCGGCTCGCTGCCACCCCACGTGGATCGCCAACTCCGTCGAGTTGGGCCCGGGGATGAGGTTGGCGGCCGACAGCAGATCGAGGAACCGCTCGCGCGACAGCCAGCCGCGCCGGCGGACGACCTCGTCCTCCATCAGCGCGTTGTGGGCGGCCGGTCCGCCGAAGGAGATGGTGCCGAGTTTCAGGAACAGCAGCGCCACCTCGCGCCAGGGGCCGCGCGGCGGCGTTCCAGCATCGCAGGGCACGGAGGGCTCGCTCACTCCCACAAGCTCCCGGTGACTACGCGGCCCGCTCCCTCCGGACGGGGCAGCTTGCCTCGGCACCATCACTCCGGACCGCCGGTCGTCCGCCGCGGCGAGCATGCCCCTGACGTGCGGGCCGAGCCCGGATGGGACAGCGAGGGACAGGACGTCGGCGCGGCGGCGGGCGCTGCCGAACTATACCCTTCGCCGCAACCCGCCGGAAGCGGTGAGAACAGCGGCCCATGCCCGGTGAGGTGGCAGGCGCAACAGCTTGTCGGCCAGGCTTGCCCGTGACCGGGCGTCGGCGTACCGTGCGTGGGCGCGGCGGTCGTGACGGTCAGCGCAAGGGAAGCAGGACCTGCCGGCCCGGCGGGTGGTTGGCTGGCGCGGCCGCGGCGGCAGCGTAAGGCGTGTCGCGCGCGAGCTTCCGCAGCGGGTGCAGGGAGTGTGAGTGTTGGGGGTATCCCCATGAGTGAGCCGCTGGCCGAGTACTTGACGACCGCGCAGGCAGGCCCCCTGCTGCAGCGTATGCAGGCGGACCTCGCCGCCGGACCGATTGCGCGGGTGCGCAACCTGGAGTACGTCTATGCCCCGTGCGCCCTGTATCCGCTGGCTCCCGTGCCGCCGCTGCCGTTGCCCCGCGTGCGCGCGTTCACCGTGGACATGGACGGCACCAGCACCACGACCGAGCCGTTGGCGCTGCATGCCCTGGAGTACATGGTCCGCTGCGCCACCGGCCGGCTGACGCGCGACCAATGGCCGGGCCTCGACCCGCAACACGACTACCCCCATGTCATCGGCAACAGCAACTACCGGCACACGGAGTTCCTGCTGACCCGCTACCGAGCGCTGCTTGACCCGGCCGCGCTGGCCGCGGCGTTCCTCGAAGCTCTCGTGTGGACACTGACCAACGTGCCTGATCCCCAGCGCCGGCGGGAGATCACGCGGAACGCCCGGCAATGCGGCTTCGCGGCGCTGCTGGCAGACACACAGTTTCAGCGTTTGACCGCGGATGCCCCGCTGGACTGGGACGGCGCGGCCGCCGCTACCGCGTTCTGGCGCGATCGGTATGCGCCCGCGTTGCGTGCCGCGTCGTTTAGCCAGTTGGTGTCGGTTGCGCTGGATGTGTATTACTATCGGTATCATGGACTCCTGGCGCTCAGCGCGCGGCACGATCGGGAAGGGCTGCAACGTGCCCTGCCCGACGTATTGCCGGACGGTTTGGTGGCGCCGATGCCCGGCTATGACGTGTTCCTGCCGCTGGTGAAGGGTTGGCTGGGCGCCGACGCGAGGGCCCTCTTTGAGCCGCTCCGAGCAGGGCTGCTGGCCTCGGGATGCGGACCCGGTGACTTGCGACAGTTGGATGCGGGTGAACAAAGCCTCGTACGATTGGCCCAGTACTTCGAGCAGCATCCGGCGCGCGTGGCCCTGGTAACGGCCTCCATCGGCTACGAGATGCACGCGGTGATTAAGGAGCTGCTTGCGGTCCTCGTCCGGCGCGTCGCGGCGTGGCCGGTTCCGCCGGCGTGCAGGGAGCGGGTGGCGGCCAGCCTCGCGGATGAGCGGCTTGTATATGATGCCTTAATCTGCGCCTCCGATGCTTGCGAGCCGCGGCTGAAGCCGCACCCCGACCTGTATAGCTTGGCCCTGTACGAGCTGGGTGTGCCGCGCGCCGCATATACAGAGTGTATCGGTCTGGAGGATACCGAGCCGGGGATCATTGCGTTGCGTGCGGCCGGCATCGGCTGCGCGGTTGCGCTGCCGAATCGAGATACGACCGGGCAGAACTACACGGCGGCCGCCCGCGTCGTGCGCGGCGGGCTGCCGGAACTGATGCTCATCCACAACCTGCTGGTAGCCGAGCACGGGGTATCGCCATGACGGCCGTCGATCCGTGGACGATCGTGAACACGCAGACGGATGGCGCCCATCTGGCGCAGTTCGGCAGCGTCTTCACCATAGCCAACGGTTACGTCGGCCTGCGTGGCCGGCTGGCGGAGGAGCGCCAAGGGCCGTATCCGGTAACGTTGTTGGCCGGCGTGTATGATGAGCTGGATATGTTCGGGTTGCTGCGCTGCGCGGGCCGGCCGCGATGTTATCTCGATGCCACCCGCTTTGACGACGCCGGCCCCAGTCCCGCGGTGGCCAACCTGCCCGATCCGCTGTTCGTGCGGCTCTACGTCGGCGGCAACGAGGTCGTCTTTGATCCGGCCCGCGTCACTGGTTTCCGTCAAACGCTGGACTTGCGGACGGGCCTCTATGCGTACACGTATGAATACCGCACCACCACCGGCACCTTGCGGATCGAGATGGAGCGCTTCGCGTCGCTCACCGATGTCCATCGCGTGTACATGCGGTATCACGTCACCACACTAAGCGGGCCGCTGGCCGTCACGCTCGACAGCGGCATGGACGCGTCGGTCCGGTCGAACTTGACCGGCGAGCGGCGCTTTCGCGTTGGGCGGGCCGACGCCGCTGCCGGGCGTGTCGCGCTCGACGTTGTTCTGCCCGCGCGTGGCATTGAGGTACAGCTTCGCGTGCAGAGCGACCAGCACGGGACACCCTGGCGGCAGACGCCGATCGTTGAGCACGATCGCGCGTACGTGCGGTACGAGGGCACGCTGGCGCCAGGTGCGGGTTGCACGCTCGAACGTTGCATCGTGCTGGCCTCCGGGCGGGACGGCTTCTACGGCGCCCCGGTACAGGTCGAGGCGGAGCTGGCGGCGGCGGTGGCCGAGGGCTTCGACGCGGCGCTCGCCAGACAGCGCGCCGCCTGGGCCGCCTTGTGGGAGCACGCCGACGTGCAGATCGAAGGCGATCCAAACGCGGACCAGTATCTGCGCTTGTGCCTGTACCATCTGCTGGCGGCCGCGCCGCGACATTCTGAACGACTGGCGGTTCCCGTGAAGCTGCTCACCGGCGAGTACTACCAGGGCAACGTCTTCTATGACACCGATCTGTACATCGTACCGTTCTACACCTTCACGCATCCGGAGCTGGCGCGGACGCATCTGAATTGGCGCTATCACAGCCTGCCGGCGGCGCGGGCACTGGCGCGGCAGCTCGGCGGCGCCGGAGCCAAGTTCGCCTGGCAGGCCGGGCCGGACGGCGAGGAGTGCCTGGGACCCTGGTGGCGCTTCCCACGGACCAACATCCACATTGACGCGGACGTCAGCTTCTGCCTCCGGCAGTACTACGCGGCCACCGCCGACGGGGAGTTCTGGAAAACGCGCGGTCTGGAGATACTCAGCGAAACGGCCCGTTTCTACGCGGCGCGGGCGCGCGCTTTCGCGGACGATGACAGTTATGACTTCCACGATGTGACCGGTCCCGACGAGGGACACTGTGGGGTAATGACGGAGTTCTACACGAATTACCTGGCAGCGTGGAACCTGAAAATGGCAGCCGCCGAGCTCGACCGGCTGCGTCACGCCGACCCCGGCCGGGCGGCCGAACTCGGGCAGCGTCTGCGTCTACTTCCTGACGAGCCCGCGGCTTGGCGGCGCATCGGCGACCGTCTGCGCCTGCGCTGCAACCCCGCTACGAAGGTGTATGAGCAGTTCGCGGGGTTCCACACGCTGAATCCGCTGCCACCCGTGCTGGCCGGCGACCGCCGCGGGTGGTTTGCCGACGTCGCTGAGTATCAGGCGTTGAATCAGCCGGACGTGTTGCTGGCCATGATGCTGTTTCGGTCGGACTTTGCACCGGATGAGCTGCGCGCGAACTGGGAGTTCTACAAAGACAAGAGCATGAACTTCTCGTCGATGAGCTACGTTGTGCAGGCCGTGCTGGCGGCCGAGTTCGGGGACGTACCGGAGGCCTACCGCAACTTCCTCATCACCGCCGGCATGGATCTGGATGAGACGTTCACCGGGCGGCGCGACACGCAGCAGGGCCTGCACGGATCGGCCATGGGGGGCGCCTGGCTGGCGGCCGTCTTCGGGTTCGCCGGAGTGTGCCTGTGGGAAAACGGCTTGCGCGTGCAGCCGCGGCTGCCGGCGACGTGGGAGCGGCTGGCCTTTCGCCTGCGCCTGCGGGGCGCGTCGGTGGCGTGCAGCATGGAGCCCGGCCACCTGCGCGTAACCGTGGGCGATGAGAGCGCTCTCGACCTCCCGGCATGCTTGGCCGGCGATTCGGTTGTCCTGCGCCGCGGGCAGGCCTACGACGTTCGCCGCGGCGGCGCGCGCGCCTAGCAGCGTGTTGAAGAACGCCTCGTCAGCGCGGGTATCCGCGACGATCCGTGCGTCAGAGGCGCTTTGCGTCGGCCGCAGGGGCCGACGCTACTTCTTCAATGGGCTGCTGAGCAACGTCGCTTACTCTGGCGTCTCAGCGCGCCGCGAGCCGCCGGTGCATCACCGCGACCACGTATACACCCAGGTGTGCGCCGCAGGGCGAGGCTGGATCACGTCAGCCCCATTGAGCCGAGCCGGCGGCGCGGTACCCACGATGTTATAAAGACTGAGCTCGCCGCCCGTGCGCGCCGTGATTTCCACCGGCCGGTCCGCCGGATCACCAACGGGTAGTCGGATGATCGCGCGCGCACTGCACTCGAGCAGCGTGACGCCGCTCCGCCGCACGTGGACGCCGTCGTCCAACTCGACGTCGTAACGGTCCACACCCTGGTACAGGTTGCGCACGCCCGCCGGCGGCAGGTCGAGCGAGCCGAAGCGCAGATAGCCCGCCGGCTCGACGTCGACGAGTTCCTGCAAAGCAGTCAGCGCCAGCAGGCCGCCCCAGTGATACAGGCGGGCTGCGTTCCACACGTCGGCACCTTTGCCCGTGGTGGCGTTGTAGTTCTCATAGACACCGCCGTCGGCCTGCCAGTTCTCCAGAAACATGCGCAAGCCACGGGAGGCGAGATCGGCCGCCACGTCATCGAAGTGATACCGCCGCAGGCCCTCCGCGACCAGGAAGTTGAACGGGCCCCAGATGCGCCCGCGCCAGTAGTCATTATCAGCAAAAGCCGGATCATTGCGCGCGATCGATGGAATGACGTAGGGGCCCCAGAATTCGTCATTGTTGAGTAAATGCTCGCGGACCAGCCGCTCGGCCTGCGGTGCCGAGGGAATGCCGGCAAGCAGCGGGAAGAACGACGTCGGCGACCAGCGGTGCAGGAACGTCCCGTCCCAGCGCCGGTTGGCGTACATCCCACGGGCGTCGTCCCATAGAGTATCGTTGATGCGCTGCTTCAGGGCTTCGTACTCTGCCCGGAAGCCGGCCGCGTCGTCAGGGTGCCCCAGCATGGCCGCCAGCGTTGCCAGCGCCTCACAGTCCATCGCGTAGCAACTGTTAAGTCCAACGTCGGCCAGTTCGAGCGTGTGGGCATCCGTGTTGAACGGCACGTCGTCATACATGGGCGAATTGTCAAGCCCGGCCTCATACTGGGCGCATTTCGCGGTGTGCTGAATGGAAGGGTTGAAGGCGAGCAGGCGCGGGAACTCATAGGGTGGCGTCGGATCAGATCCCCATTCCAGAAGCCCATCACCGTTGCCATCGCGGTGTTTCATCCAGAACTGATGCCAGCGGACGAGGCGGGGGTACATGCGCTGCAGCCAGGTGCGATCGGGGTGAAGCTGCTGGGTCTTGAGAATCAGGTACGCCCCGAGGCAGGGCATCGAGCGGTCCAGCGAGGTGGCGCCGTGGGCCATGATGTAGTTGGGCACGAAGCCGACTTCATCGACGCCGGCTAAAGCCGCCTCGAAGTTCGCCCGCGCCAGCACGGGCGACGCGGCGGCCGCCAGCGTGCCGGCAAAGAACGAATCCCACCCGAACACAATCGGCCCGCACCAGTCGCTGCACCAGTCGCGACTGACCGGCGAGGAAACGAGCCGGCGCCGCGGGTCATACAGGGTGTTCCAGGCGATCGCGCGCATCATCGCCTGCGGAGCGTCGGCCAGCGCGCCGGAGCCGGCGACGGTGGTCTGCTCATACGCCTCCACGGCGGCCGTCAGCACCGGCCTTGTCACCGGCGCCGGGGGCGTGCCGGTCGGTACCACGAGCAGGCCGGCCGGCGCCCCCGGCTCCCCGACGGCGTACGGCTCGGCCAAGTTCAGGAAGTAGCGGTCCGGCCAGTGGGCACCCTCCAGCAAGACGGTGTGACCGGCGAAAATCGCTTCGGTGGGGCCTTGCAGCGCCGGCGTCTCCCCCACCGGGGCGGCCAGGATGAACACCACGCGCAACGCAGTGGCCTCCAGCGGCGTAACACCCAGCACCAAGGCGCCGTGCTGCTCGACCGCCTCCGCGCGAAAAAGGGCCGACCCCGCGCTGAACTCGAGAGAGGCCGGCAGGCCCAACGGCGCATGCGGGCCGATCCGCCGGGCGTCCGACCAGCGGAAGGCGTCGTGCAGCTTGCCGGCCGCCTCGTCCCAGAGGGCATAGAGGACAACGATCTGCGTGCGGCCCGTATCCAGGCGAACGAACCGGTTGAAGCCGCGGAAGTCCCAGGTGTTCCAGCCGGTGGGCGTATGGGGTTCCATGAATCGCTCCGCCTCGGCATTGACGCTGCCGGGGGTGTACTATACCCGTTGTCGCCAGCAAGCAGAATGCGATCAGGGCTGGGCGTCCCTGCCTCGGTCGGTGGCAAGTTGAGCGGTCGTCGAAGATGTAGCATCGGCCCCCTGTGGCCGACGTGGGAGTCTCGCGGCATCATCGACAACTACGTCGCCCACGGGGGGGCGACGCTATGGACCGCAGGACTCCGCCGGGCAGCCCCACCCGCGCCATCGCCGCTCCCGCGCCGCCCGTGGTACAATCCGCCGGACCGGGCAAGGCCGACGCGGGCGGTGCGGCGGACGCCGCGGCCAGACTGGAGCAGCCGTTGTGGCAGCCTCATTGACTTCCCGGCAGCGCGTGTTGCGGACGCTGGCCCGCCAGCCGGTGGACCGTGTCCCCATCTTCGACAAGTTCTGGTTCGAGACGGAGTGCGCCTGGCGGGAGCAACTGGGCATCCCGCTGCAGGCGTTGCCCGGCGAGCCGCCCGTGCACTGGAGCAACAACGCCTCGTACGCCCACAAGTCGCGGACGCTGTGGGAGCACTTTGACATGGACATCCTCGAGGTTGCCTGGCCGGATTACCGCTTGCGTCTGGTACCGGCGGAGACGGTCGAGGAAACCGACGAATGGATGCTCCAGCGCGACGGCAACGGGGCGCTACTGCGCTGGTGGAAGCACAAGATGGGCACGCCGGAGCACGTCGGCTTCAGCGTGAGCTCGCCGGAGGCGTGGGCGAAGGTGAAGCCGCTGCTGACGGCCGACCCGCACCGCGTCCGTTGGGACGAGTACTGGCCGCTCTATGGCCGGGCCCGCGCCCAGGACCGCTTCGTCTGCTTCTGCACCGTCGAGCCGATCGAGATGGTCAAGGACGTCCTCGGGCACGAGATCATGCTCAAGGCCATGATCAAGCAGCCGGAATGGATCCACGACGTCTTCGATACGTACACCCGGGTCGCCCTGCAGATGTTCGAGCACGTCGAGGCCGAGGGGATTGTTTGCGACGGCGCCTTCGTGTACGGCGACATGGCGTACAAGAACGGTCCCTTCATGAGCCCGCGCCACTACCGCGAGTTCGTGCAGCCGTATCATCGCCGGCTGTTCGAGACCTTCCGGCGGCGCGGCATGCCGGTGATCTTCCACTCCGACGGCGATATTCGCCCGGTGCTGGACGACCTGATTGCTGCCGGCGTCGATGCCATCAATCCGTTGGAGAACAACGCGGGGATGGACGTGCGCGAACTGGCCCCCAAGTGGGGAGCGCGCCTGGGCTTTGTGGGCAACATCAACGTCAGCGTCCTGGCCACCAATGATCCCGAGCAGGTGCGGGCGGAACTCCGCGCCAAGCTCGGGGCGGCCATGCCTTACTATGGATACATGTATCATTCGGATCACTCAGTGCCGCCCGGGGTGACGCTGGAGACCTATCAGTTGGTGCTGGCCGAGGTCCGCAGGATCGGGTGCTATGACTGACATGCTGACCCGCCGCGAGATCGTCGAGCGCGCTATTACTTTCCGGACGCCGCCGCGCCTGCCGCTCAAGTTCGACGTGGTCGGCGTGAACGACTGTTATGACGTCTGGACGCACGACCCGACCGGCTGGACGTGGGATTTCACTGACCACTCCACCGACGAGTGGGGCTGCATCTGGCAGCGTACCAGCGTCTCGAACACGGGGCCGGTGACCGGGCACCCGCTGCAAGACCTTGCGGCCCTGCCGCGCTACACCTGGCCGGACCCCGACCACCCCGCGCGCTATCGTGACTTCGCGCAGCAGGTTGCCGGTGCGGACGATCGCTTCGTGATGTTCTGCTTTGGCAACGGTATCTGGGAGCGGCTGCACATGCTGCACGGCATGAGCGAGTCGCTGATGAATCTGCTGCGCCGGCCGGACGAGATGCACGCCCTGCTCGATCGCATCCTGGAGCATCATCTGCGGGTGCTGGACAACTGTGCACGCCTCGCGGGCGGGCGCCTGCACGCGGCCGCCATGGCTGACGACTGGGGCTTGCAGGACCGGCCGTTCGTGAGCGTCAAGCTGTTCCGCACCTTCTTCAAGCCGCGGTATCAGCGGTGGTTCGACCGCATCAAGGCCGCGGGGATGCACCCGTGGATGCACTCGTGCGGGCACGTCAATGAGCTGATCGAAGAGTTGATCGACTGCGGCCTTCAGGTCATCAACCTGCAGCAGCCCAACGTGGTGGGCATCGACGCCATCGGGCAGCGCTACCGCGGGCGCATCTGTTTTGAGTCCATCGTGGATACCCAGTCCACGCTGCCGCGTGGGACGCATGACGAGATTCGCGCCCAGGCCCGGGAGCTGGTGGACAAGTGGGGTACACCGACGGGCGGCTTCATCGCCAGCGACTACAACGACGCCGAGGCCATCGGCGTTACCACGGACCGCCGGCTGGTGATGTTCGAGGCTTTCGCCGAGCGCGGGCGGTATCCCGACTACCAGCGCATCGTCGCGGACTTCGCGGGCCCGCGCGCGGGGCATGCGTGGGGTCGGGCTGCAGGCTGAAACTGACACCGAAGCGTCTCCCGGCGCCAGCTTTCCCGCAATTGCTCCGCACGCCTTGGGGAGAGAGAGGGAAGGCGGCACCGCGGGTGCTGGTCGCAGCTTGCTGGTATCACGCCTGGGTGACTCGTTGTGCCAGTCTGCTTGCCGATCCGCTCGGGCTGTGTTGTGCCCGGGCTGACTGGATGAGTTAGGAGGCCGCGGCCGAGGAGGCGGACGCCAGCGTTTGGAGCATCTCTCGGTGCCGCTCATGGCGGTCGCGGATGCGATTGACCAGCGTCAGGGCGTCACGGTCGCTGTCGAGTTGCCCGGCCGCGCGCTGATACAGCGCTATGCGCGCGGAGCAGTCATCGAGCAGCAACGACAGGGCGTGGTGCAGGTCACGGTAGTGCACGCCGGCGACGCGGGTGTCGGCGGGGCACAGGCCGGGGGAGCCGTCCCGCGCGAGGATCAGCTCGGCCAGCCAAGCGGCGTGCTCCTGCGTCTCGCGTTCGAGGCGACGCAGAACGCTCAGCCCGGCGGCAGAGGTCCGGGACACCACCAGGGCGGACCGCAGCAGGTGCGGCAACAGCACGTCCCGCTCGACGGCGAGCAACTCATTCAGAAGGGCGACGGTTTTCGACGTATCCATCCGACACCAGCGGTAATCCGGAAACCACGGCCTGCTTGCCGTCCTGCGTGGCTGACACCACCGGCAGGTACAACGCCTGGGCAAAGCGGTCCGTCAAGTCCTTCAGTGGGTAAGCCAGCACGAACAGCGCGATCAGGGCGGCCGCACACACGTTCACCAGCACGACTCCGCGGACCGGTGGCCGGACCGGACCGGCCTCAGTGTCGTGCAGGCCCATGCGGACCACGATCCGCATGTAATAGAACAGGCTGATCAGCGTATTGAGCACCATCACGAGGACCAGCAGCCAGCCCAGCGTCCCGCCCGTGGCGCCCAGGGCCAGCAGAATCCACCACTTCCCGATGAAGCCTGCCAGCGGCGGCAGTCCCACCAGCGACACCAGGCAGATCACCATCGGCACCGCCAGCCACGGCGCCCGCCGGGCGAGACCCGTGAACGCCTCCAGCTTGTCGCTGCCCGTCTCCCACGCCACCAGCCCCGTCACACCGAAGGCGCCGAGGTTCATGAACAGATAGATGACCACGTAGGTCAGCAGCGCGCCGATGCCCGGCAGCGGCGTCGGCGCTCGCTGCGGATCGACGTACACGAAGACCGTCACGGCCATCATCATGTAGCCGGCGTGGGCAATGGACGAGTAAGCCAGCAGTCGCTTGACGCTCTGCTGCTTGTACGCGCAGAAGTTGCCGTAGGTGCAGGTGATCGTCGCCAGGATGCCGACGACCCACGCCAGCGGCAGCAGCAGCGGGATGGCCGTCTGGTTGCCCGCGGCGGCACAGAAGGTCAGAGCCAAGCGGGCGAGCAAAATCAGCCCCGCGGCCTTGCTGGCGACACTGAGCCAGGTCGTCACCTCGATCTTGGCGCCCTCGAAGGCATCGGGGCACCAGAAGTGGAAGGGCACGGCCGACATCTTGAAGGCAATCCCCGCCAGGAAGCAGAGCAGCCCCAGCGTCAGCACGATCACGTTCGCCCCGCCCGGCTGCAACGCCTCGAGGGTGTAGCGGGCAACGACGGCCACGTCGAGGCTGCCGCACAGCCCGTACAGCAGGCTGATACCGTACAGCATGATGGCCGCACTGATGCCGCCAAATACCACGTACTTCAGCGATGCCTCCGCCCCCACAGGATTCTTCTTGTCGAACCCAACGATGGCGTAACTGGATAGCGATGCGGTCTCCATCGCCACGACGATGAACAGCAGGTTCGTCGAGCTGGCCATCATGGCCATGCCCAGCGCGCTGCCCAGCAGCAGGATGAAGAACTCCGGCGCGTCCTGCTCGGTGGGTGCGGACCCCGTCCACCACAGCCACATCACCCCGACGAGGAACACCAGCAGGATGAACATATAACCAAGGGAGAGGTTATCGACGATCAGCATGCCAGAGAGGCGCTCCGCCAACAACCCGGCCGCCCCGGCGTGAGCGACCTCGCCGGTCACCCGCAACACCGCGAGGAAGGTCACGACGAGCCCGACGAGGACGACGGTAACGACGGGCCGGACGCCTCGACCGGCAAACAGCGGAGCGACCACCACGGCCAGCAACGTAGCCACAAGTGCCAGCAGCGGCGACAACAACAGAAGCTGCCGGCCGATCGGCTCCGACCCACTCATTATGGTGTTGACTGCGCTGTCCACGATACCTGCTGCTCTCTGCTACTCGTTGGTGCCGGCGACGGGGGCGACCCGGGGCCGGCTTCTTTTATGACACCATCGCCACCACGTGTTTGAGCACGTTGTTCAGGGTCCCGGTGGTGTAGTTAAACACCGTCTGCATGGGCAGGATGCCCATCACGATGGCCAGGATCGCCATGGGGATCATGATGCCCATTTCACGGGCGGAAGCATCGGAATAGCCGCGATACTCGTCGCGCTCGGGGCCCAGGTACACGCGGCGGATGAGCCAGAGGATGTACCCGGCGGTCAGGATGACGCCCGCCGCCGCCAGCACGGCCGCCACCGGTGCCCAGGTGAACATCGAGCGTGCCTCGAAGGTGCCCATGACCACCCAGAACTCCCCGATGAACCCGCACAAGGCCGGCAGGCCCAGGGAGGCGAAGAAGCCGATGGTGGCCATCGTGCCGTACTTCGGCATCGTGAGCCACAGCCCGCCGAAGCGGTTGATCTCGCGATGGTGGGCCCGCTCGTAAATCACACCGACCAGGAAGAAGCACATGGGGCTGGAAACCCCGTGGGCGAGCATCTGGAACATCGCGCCGCCGAAGCCGCTCTTGGTCAGCACCGCCAGACCCAGCAGCACGTAACCCATGTGCGACACGGAGCTGTAGGCGACCAGTTTCTTGAAGTCGGTCTGGGCCATGGCGCACAAGGCGCCGTAGAGGATGCTGACCACGCCGATCACCGCCAGCAGCAGGGCAAACTCCTTGGCGGCGGTGGGAAAGATCGGATAGCACAGCCGCAGGAACCCGTAACCGCCCATCTTCAGCAGCACGCCCGCCAGGATCATGCTGATGGGCGTCGGTGCCTCCACGTGGGCATCGGGCAACCACGTGTGCAGCGGCACGATCGGCAGCTTGATGGCAAACCCGATGAACAGAAAGATGAACATCACCGGCGCGAAGCGGAAGTCCAGGAAGCGCGTCAGCCCGGAGGCGAAGTGCTTCTGGATGACCGGGTTGACGGCCATCTCGATCAGGTCGAATGTTCCACCGGTGAGTGTGGCATCGCGGTAGGCGCTGGCGACGCCCGGCTGACTGGTGGCCTCCATGGCCTCGTGAATGGCCGCCCCGCTTTGCAGGTACATCGCGACCAGGGCGACCAGCATCAGCACCGAACCGGCCAGGGTGAACAGGAAGAACTTGATGGCAGCGTACTCGCGCCGCGGACCGCCCCAGACCCCGATCAGGAAGTACATGGGCAGCAGCATCACTTCCCAGAACACGTAGAAGAGGAAGAAGTCGAGCGAGACGAACACGCCCAACATCCCCGTCTCCAGCAGCAGGAACAGGCTGAAGTACGCCCGCACGCCGCGGTTGATCTTCCAGGTATCGAAGTTCCAGCTTGCCAGGCAGGCCAAGAACGAGATCACCGTGGTGAGGATCACCAGCGGGAAGCCCACCCCGTCCACGCCCAGGAAGTACTCGATGGTAAACTCGTCCCCCTGAATCCAGGCGGCCCGCTCGACGTGGTGCAGCTTGCCGTAGCCGTTGCCGAAGACGTCGGCGGGGTTCGACCCGCCGTGCAGGAAGGTCGGGACCAGGAACAGGGAGACCACCAGCGTTGCCCCCGCGGCCAGTACCGCCACCGTGCGGACGTGCGGCTTGGGCACGACCAGGCACAGCAGTGCGCCGAGGACGGGCAGGAACACAATCAGCGACAGCATGGAACCATTCCCGTTTGCTTGCCGTTAAGGAAGCCCGGCGGCCGGGCGGATCACCGTCGCCGCCGCGGACTCCGAGCCGAAAATCAGAACGCACACGATCACGATCGTAGCGGCCGCCACCGCCCACAGCACGTAGTTGCGGATGCGGCCGGTCTGCGGTGTTCGCAATACTCCACCGATGTCCTGCGCAGTCTGCGATATCCCGTTGACCACGCCGTCCACCCCGTGCATGTCAATGATCCAGCCGGCGAAGTTGGCGAGGGCGGCCGTCAGCTTCGCCAGCGAATCCGCGATGAAGTCGATGATCCAGGTGTCGATCCAGCGGGCGATGCGCGACAGCAGCAGGCAGCCCTTGATCCAGACGACCTCATAGACCTCATCGAAGTAGTACTTATGGACCAGCAGCGTATGCAGCGGACGCAACGCCCGGCTGAGCTGCTCGGCCAGCCCCAGCCCGCGTCCGTAGATCACGATAGCCACCACGAACCCGACGATGAACGCCCCGCCCACGCCCCACTTCAGGAAGCCGTGCGCGGCATGAATCGCCGGGGCGTGCGACGTACCGTCGAACGCCAGCACCAGCGACGCGGCCGTCGCCTCCGGAGCCGCGGCCGCAAGCAGCGGGCGGAACAGGAAGTAGCTGGCGAACAGCGTGCCCACCGCGAGCACGATCAGCGGCACGTACATCAGCGGAATCTCGTGGGCATGATGATACACGTGCTCGTCCCGCGGCTTGCCCATGAAAGTCATCCACCAGGCGCGCATCATGTAGAACGGTGTGACGTAGGCGGTAATGAGCGCCAGGAAGAACATCCACTTGGGCAGTGGGCGCATGCCGGCAAAGATGGCCGCGTTGTCACGACCGGCGCCGTGAGTACCGCGGTCGTCGGTATGAGCGGCGGCGTGCGACTCCTCTCCGGGTTGGCCGTGGACGATGGCCCCGGCGCCGTCGGCGGCCTTGCGCCCGTCTTCCGCAGACGCGTCAGCCGGTCGAAGATCGTCGTTACCCCAAACGTACGTACTCTTCGGCGCCTGCGCCGTCTCCGTCGAGCCGGGCTGCGGGTCCTGCCGATAGGCCGCCAGGCGCACGACCCGTTCGCCGGACGCCGGCAGCACGGCGTGCTCGCCGTGGGCAGCGCCCGCTCCACCGTGCTCGCCCGCCTCGAAATCCTGGTAGCTCGTCCACTGGTGGGAACGGGCATACGCCACCGCGAGGATCTCGTCCTTGCTGAAGAAGCCGCCCAGGCCGATCTTCGTGCCCGCGACGCCGGCCCCGGAAATCGCCAGCACGCCGATGAAGAACGTCCAGCACGTGACGGGCATCTTCTTGAACAGCCCGCCCATCTTCCGCATGTCCTGCTCGTGGTGGCAGCCCTCAATCACCTGCCCGGAGCAGAGGAAGAGCATGGCTTTGAAGAACGCGTGCGTCATCAGGTGAAACAGGGCCGCGATCCACGCCCCGCAGCCCATGCCGAAGATCATGTAGCCGAGCTGCGAAAGCGTCGAATACGCCAGGCACTTCTTGATGTCCACCTGCACAATGGCCACCAGGGCCATCAGCGTCAGCGTCAGGCAGCCAATCACCGCGACGAACATCAGCGCGTCCGGCGTCATCAGCCGGAAGACCCGGGCGACCAAGTACACGCCCGCGGCCACCATCGTCGCGGCATGGATCAAGGCGCTCACCGGCGTGGGGCCGGCCATCGCGTCCGGCAGCCAGACGTGCAGCGGGAACTGGGCACTCTTGCCCATCGCCCCGCAGAACAGCCCGATGCCCATCAGCGTCGCCAGGGCCATCCCCGAAATCTGGTGGCCGAACAGCGTGATCCCTTCACCGAAGAGCCCCGTACCGCTCGCAAGCTGCTGGGCGAAGTTGACGGCCGCCTGGTCCAGATCGAGCGTCCGCAACTTGAAGAACACCAGCATCAGCCCCAGCAGGAAGCCGAAGTCGCCGACGCGGTTCGTGACGAACGCCTTGATGGCCGCCCGATAGGCGTAATCGCGGTCAAAGTAGAACCCGATCAACAGGTAGCTGCACAGGCCTACCAGCTCCCAGAAGATGAACAGAAACAGCAGGCTGCTGGAAGCCACCAGCCCCAGCATGCTGAACCCGAACAACGCCAGGAACGCGAAGAAACGGTGATACAGGCTTTTGCCGCCCACCTCGTCGCTGTGGCCCGACATGTAGCCCAGGCTGAAGACAAAAATCCAGAAAGCGACGAACGCGACCATGAAGAACATGATCACGGTGAGCGAATCGAGCTTGACGCCGATGGTGACGGGGACCTCGCCGACCGTCGCCCAGTGCCAGCGGAAGGCGTCTTCGGTGAGTTGGGCGCGCGTGCCCGCGTCCGTCTGCCACCAGCCGGCCAGCACGATCGTCGCCAGCACCAGTGAGACGCCCATGCCCAGCACGACGGCGAACCAGCCCGACGCCGGCTTGCCCAGCTTCGCCCCAAACAGCACCAGCAGCCAGAAGCTGACGAAGGGGATCAGCACGCCCAGGGCCAGCAGGATCTCGTAGGTGTGTGTCAGCGGCGCACTCATGCTCGCTCCGTCCTACTAACCCCTCTCCCCTCAGGGGAGAGGGCAGGGTGAGGGGGAGACCTCCATCATCTCGACCCTCCCCGACCCCTCCCTGAAAGGGAGGGGGGTCACTGAACCGTGCCCTGGCGCGTTCGTCGGGGCGCCCGCGCCCCAAAGACCTTACCCTTGCAGCTTCGTCGCCCGGTCCACATCGATCGTCGCCAGCACGCGGTAGAAGTTCACGCAGATCGCCACCGCAATGGCCGCTTCCGCCGCCGCCAGCACAATCACAAACAGTGCCAGAATCTGCCCGTCGATGCCCGCCCGGCAGAGGTAGCGGTCGAAGGCGATCAGGTTCACATTGGCGCTGTTGAGCACCAGCTCGACACCCATGAGGATCCCGATTGCGTTTCGCTTGGTGGCCATCACGAAGATGCCGCCGCAGAGCAGCACGGCCGCTACCACCAGGTAATGCATCAAGCCGATCGTAAGCATCGGTCTACTTCTTCGTATCCCGGGCCAGGTGGGCCGCGCCCACCATCACGATAAACAGCAGCACGCCCGCCGCCTCGAACGGCAGCACGTACTTGCTGAGCAACACTTCGCCGATGCGGGCCACCGGCACGCCGGGGGTCGTCGCCTGCGTGCCGACCCATTCCGCCCGCCCCAGCAGCAGGCACAAGCTGACCAGCAGCACCAGGCACACCACCCCGGCTCCGTACAGCTCCCACGCCCGGCAGTTGTAGCGGGCCCACGGCGAGCGACTGGTCAGCATCACGCCGAATACCAGCAGTACCAGCGTGCCGCCCACGTACACGATAAGCTGGATCGCGCCGAGGAACGTCGCGGCCAGCAGGAAATACAGCAAGGCGACCAAACCCAGCGTCACGAACAGCCAGACGGCCATCCGCACCACGCTGCGGCTCAGGCAGATACCCAGCACGGAGATCACCACGCCCGTGGCCACCAGGTAGAACAGCACCGCCTCCAGCAGGCCCGGCTGCTCACCGCGGACTACGCCGGCCGTCTCACCGGCAGCCATGGCCACCCCGCCTGTTCCGGCCAGCGTCACCGCCAGCGCGAGCACCACGGCGGCCACCCGGCGGTGGGCCCCAGGGTGGCATGGGCAAGCGCAGCGTCGCCATGCCCTCTGCGGGGCGAGCGGGCCCATGCCGCAGCATGCCGGCGCCTTCGGCTTGGGCATGCCACCCGGGCGTGGCTTGGATACGCCACCCCGACGCGGCTTGGATGTGCCGCCCTCTTGGTTTCCCATTTGCGTTTTCCTGCTCAGGCTCCCGACAGCGGATCCATCGCCAGATAGCCCACCAGCGGCCGGCGGTGGATGAAGCCGTACACCGCGATCACCACGAACCCGGCCGCGAATACCAGACCAATCAGTCCGAGAATCCAGTTCACGATCCGCGCGAACCACTCCCAGCCTGCACTGCCCGACATCGACACCCAGACCCACACGGCCGTGCCGAGCACCAGCAGCATCGTCAGCGGCAGCAGCACCTGCACGCAGGCGTACAGCACCTGGTCGATGCGAATCCGCGGCAGCGTCCAGCGGACCCAAAGCTGCGTGTACAGCAGCACGCCGCACTTAAACAGCAGCCACAGCGGGCCGCTGAACAAAACGCCTTTCAAACCGCGGGCCAGCGCCGCGCTGCCCAGTACGGTGGTGATCGAGTCGCCCCAGGCGGCCGGCAACGGCGAGTTCCACCCGCCCAGAAACAGGATGCACGCCAGGGCGGCCACCACGAACATCGCGGCATACTCGGCGAAGAAGAACAGCGCCCAGCGGAACCCGGAATACTCCGTCATGAAGCCCGCCACCAGCTCGCTCTCCGCCTCCGGCAGATCGAACGGGGCTCGCTTGCAGGCCGCCAGCGACGCGATGAAGTACGTGACAAACGCCGCAAACGCGAACGGGTTGGTGAAGGCCAGCCACGAGAACCACCCCCCCGTCTGCTGCTTGCCAATCTCCACCAGGCTGAGCGTGCCCGCGCAGATCACCGGCACCAGCAGGGCCATGCCCAGCGGAATCTCATACGAAACCATCTGGCAGGCTTCCCGCATTGCTCCGTACAGGCTCCATTTGTTGTTGGACGCCCAGCCGCCGACGATCACTCCGACCACCTCGACCCCCAGCATGGCGAGAATGAAGAGCAGGGCCGAATCGAGCTCCCGGAATACCCAGAGCAGCCCGAACGGCAGGGCCACGAATGCACACAGCGAGGGAATAATCGTGAAGTACGGCGCGGCCCGGAACAGCGCCTGGTCGGCACCCGCCGGCACGAGGTCCTCTTTGAGGACGAGCTTGAGTCCGTCGGCCGCCGACTGCGCCCAGCCGTGCCAGCCGCCCACGCGCATCAGCCCCAGCCGGGACTGGATGCGCCCGGCCACCTTCCGCTCCCACCAGATCGCAAAGGCCGGCACGATGCAGAACAAAGCGAAGATCGCGCCCAGAATGACCAGGTCCCGGACGATCCGGAACTGGCAGATCCACACGACGTACTTCATCAGCCCGGCCGCCGGTGTTGCCCGAGTGGTCAGCACGCTGCCGATGGCCGCGGGCGGCAGCCCCCACGTGCTCGGCGCGCCCCACTCCACGTCAGGCTGCCCAGCCGGTGACGCCTCTCCCACCGCCACCAGGGTGAAGGCAAACAACTCGCCGCAGGCCCACACCAACAGCGGTGTCACCACCAGCGTGGCCAGGAAAATGAGCAGCGCGACCCGCGGCAGGATGGGCGTCGCCACGGCATAGATGCCCTTGCCGATGGCCGCCAACAGCCGGCCGAACGGGCCGAACCTCGGCTTTCGGGATGTCCACGGAACGGAAAACTGCGTCACCGTGCCTCTCCGAACTGCCCCACCACACACCCAAACGCCCGGGGTACCATTGCCCCGGTCGCTCTGACAACTGGCATGCCACGCCGCCTCAGAGCCGCAGGGGTGCCATGCTTTCCCGCGACAGCAGTCGCGGGTAAGCATGCACTGGCGACCGACCACATGCCCACCCCCGCCTGCAGCGGGTTAGGGCATGCCACCCGCCGGCGAGCAGATCATCTCACTCTGCTACCGATCCACGTCTCCCATCACCACGTCGATGCTGCCGAAGATGGCCGGGATGTCCGCGATCAGGATGTCCCGCAGCACGTGCGTGGCGATCGACAGGTTGCAGAAGCACGGGCCCCGCGCCTTGACCCGGGCGGGAATCGTCGAGCCGTCGCCGCGCACGTAGAAACCCATCTGCCCGCGCGGATTCTCCGTCTCCACGTAGACCTCATCATCCGGCAGCTTGATGTTCTTGGCCTTCTTGGCCATCACGTCCCCGTCCGGCAACTGGTCCAGCGCCTGCCGGATGATCCGGACACACTGCTCCATCTCGAGCAGGCGGAGGAAATAGCGGTTCCACGAGTCGCCGACCAGCACCCCCTGCGGTACGCCGGGGGCGCCGCCGGGCTGGCCGATGGGAATCTCGAAATCGTATTTCTCGTAACCGTCATAGGGCTTCACCTTCCGCAGGTCCCAGCGGATACCACTGGCCCGCAGGCAGACGCCGGTAAGACCCCACGCCAAGGCGTCCGCCAGCGAGATCACGCCGACCTTGCTGGTCCGCTTCACGAAAATGTGGTTCCAACTTAACAGTTGGTTGTACTCGAGGATCTTCGGCTCGAAGTAATCGAGGAACTCCCGGCAGCGGTCCACGAAGCCTTCGGGCAGGTCCTGCGTTACGCCGCCCGGCGTGATGTAACTGTACGTCAACCGCGCCCCGCAGGTCGCCTCGAACAGATCGAGGATCATCTCCCGCTCGCGGAAGCAATACAGAAACGGCGTGAACGCCCCCATGTCCAGGCCGTAGGAGCCGACCGAGACTAAGTGCGACGCGATGCGGTTCAGCTCTGCGAAGATGACGCGGATGGCCTGCGCCCGTGGCGGCACTTCCAGGCCGGCCAGCTTCTCGATCGCCAGGGCCCACGTCTGGTTGTTGTTCATGCCGGCGACATAGTCCATCCGGTCGGTGTAGGGCACGTACTGAAACGGCTGGAGGCTCTCGCCGATCTTCTCCGCGCAGCGGTGCAGGTAGCCGAGGTGAGGGATCGCCTCCTGCACCATCTCTCCGTCGGTGCGCAGCACCATCCGCAGCACCCCGTGCGTCGACGGGTGCTGCGGGCCCATGTTGACGACCATCTCCTCCGTAGGCAGGTCGCTCTGGACGCTGCGGTAGTACTCCCGCAGTACCTCCGGAGTCGAGTCCATTACCATCTCACGCGCCATGCCGACGTCCTGACATCACGAAGCCGAAGTCGCAAGTCTGAGATCCCCAATTTAGAATCTCAAATCTGATGTGCCACATCCCGAATGCAACACGTCAAATCCGGAAACTCAAATCTGCAATTTCAAATCTGCAATCTCAACTCTGCAATCTCAAATTCAAGATTCGCAACCTCCAATCCCGACTCGTTCCCCCGCCATTTCGAATCCGCTTCTGCCGTCTCGACTCAACTCCCCCAACCGCGGTGCCGCCTCTCTTGCCCGTTACCTCTTGCCTCTGGCCTGGTGGCCCCTTGCCTTTGCCTCTGCAATTCGCTATTCGTCATTCGCACTTCGCTATTCGGCTAGTGCCTTGGGTTCGGCAACTCATACTCCGTCGTTGCCGGTATCCCGTGGTACTCCAGCGGAAACTCATAATCCTTCCGCAAGGGATGCCCTACCCAGTCGTCCGGCAGCAGAATCCGCCGGGGGTCGGGATGCCCGTCAAAGACGATGCCCATGAGGTCGTACGCCTCGCGCTCGTGCCAGTCCGCGGCCGGCCAGATGCGGGCGACGCTCGGAATATGGGGATTCTTGCGGTCCACCACCACGCGCACCGCGAACTCGTGCGTCTGCGTGATCAGTTCCGTCCCGCGGCTCACCTCCACCGCCATCAGGTCATACACGCACGCCAGCCGATCGTCCGCCAGCAGGTCCACCGACGAAATCGACCGCAGCAGGTTGAAACCCAGCCGCGGATCGTCGCGCAGAAACAGCGCCACCTGCGGCCAGGCGGCCGCGTCGATCACCGCATACGGATGCCCGCCGCCCAGCACCAGGTCCTGCACCGCCTGGGGAAACTGCGTCTTCAGAAGTTGACCGATCTCTTCGGGTGTCACCGCTGCGTTCCGTTCCGCCGTTCGCCTTCCACGTCGGCCACGGGGGGCCGATGCTACTTGGTCAACAGACTCCTAGGCCGGCACCGCCCGCGCCGGCTGCTTCGCAATACTCTGGTGCCGAATCTTGTCCTGCAAGCGGAGGAGGCCCTCCAGCAACGACTCCGGTCGCGGCGGGCAACCGGGCACGTACACGTCCACCGGCACCACCAGGTCCACACCCTTCACCACGTGGTAGCCGTGCTTGAAGTACGGTCCGCCGCCGACCGTGCAGGCGCCCATGGCGATCACATACTTGGGCTCGGGTATCTGGTTGAACAGGCGCTTCAGCCGCGAGGCCATCTTGTAGGTCACCGTACCTGCCACGATCATCAGGTCCGCCTGCCGCGGCGTCGGGCGGAAGGCCCCGGCGCCGAAGCGGTCGAAGTCGAACCGCGAAGCCCCGGTGGCCATCATCTCGATCGCGCAGCACGCCAGCCCGAATGTCACCGGCCAGAGGCTGTTGGACCGGCCCCAGTTGATGAGCCAATCCAGCGACGTGATGATCACGCCCTCCTCAAATCGGTTCTCAATCCAACTCATTCGGCTGCTCCGAAGTGGCGCTCCGCTTTCGCTCCGCCCAGCAGCGACTCCCGTTTCTGCGCGCTGCTCGACCGCACCCACTCCAGGTATCCGCTCTTCCATTCATACAGGAACGGAATGGCGATCAACAGGAAGAACACCAGAAACGCCCAGAACGCCCAGGAGCCCGCCCCGGCCGCCCCCATCTTCTGGAACGCCGCCGCCCAGGGCCACAACAGCGCCACCTCCACGTCGAACACGATGAATACCAGGGCGACGGTGTAGAAACGCAGGTCGAACTGCACCCAGCTTTCACCCACCGCGGGCTCGCCGCACTCGTAGGCGGCGTCCTTCTCCGGGTGCGGCTGGCGCGACGAGGTCAGGCGCGAGATGCTCAGCCCGACGAACGCCAGTACGAATCCCGCCACCACGAACAGCAGCAACCCCAGCACCAACTGCACGTTGGTGTCCGCGGCTGCCGTCGCCAGCAATGTCCCGCCCGTCTGCATCATCACGAGTCCTTCGGCGCCGCTTCCGCCGCGTCACCCTCTTTCTTGGCGGCCGGCTTCTTCTTGGGCGCCTCCTGCTCGGTCAGCGCCTTGAGCATCGCCTCCCGGCGCTTCTCCGGCTGACCGGCGAAGCCGTCCGCCGAATGCGTATACTCCTGCCACTCGCGCTGGCGGTCGGTCGCCCACTGGGGCACGTGCCTGCGCACGCTCATCCACAGCGGCTGCGGCGTCTGCAACCCCTGCTTGGCGAGCTCCGTGAACTCCACGATCATGTTCTCCCGCGTGTACGCGGACATGTCGTGAACGTTGCCCATGTGGATACAATCCGTCGGGCAAGGCTCCGTGCACAACGCACAGAACATGCACTTCGAGTAGTCGATGGCGTAACGCACCAGCGCGCCGCCGACCGCCACCCCCGTCTCCTTGTCGATCTTGCGCGGAGCCGTCTTGTCGATGTAGATGCAGTCCACCGGGCACGCCTTGGCGCAGGCGTCGCAGGCGATGCACTTCTCGATCTCGTAATAGTGAAAACCCCGGAAACGCGGCTGCAACGTCGGCGCCACGTCCGGGTACTGCACCGTCACCGTCTTGGCAAAACAGTATTTCAGCGTGATCCGCATGCCGATCAAGATGCTCTTGACCGTCTGCGCGATGTTGTGGAAGTAGTCACGACCCGGGCCGGCGTGCATCACGTCCTTCTGGCTCGACATCACCACGACCGTTTCCGACGCTTCCCTCCCGCCCCCATCGTCTTACCTTCGGAAACGCGGGATTCTAACGGTCGCCTCTTCCCCTCGCAACCGCCTTAGCCTGCCGCGGCGCCCCATCGTCCCGACGCCGCAGCCCGGCGTCGCGTGCCACGCCCGGGCACGTCCCTGGCACCGGACGCCGCCCGGCCGCCCGTGCTCAGGCCGCGGGCCAACCCAGCAAGCTCAGCCGGAGCATGTTCCGGGCCACCTTGGCCGCCCGGTCCCGAATCTCCGCGCGCGACAGATGGGCGCCCAGCAGAAGCCGCTCGACCCGCACTCCCGCCGCGTCCGCCAGCGCTACGTACACCAGCCCCACCGGCCTCTCCGGAGGTCGCCCGCCATCCGGTCCCGCAATCCCCGTTGTCGCCAGCGCGAAGTCCGTCCCCGCCGCCGCGCGGCAGCCCCGCGCCATGGCCTCGGCCACCTCCCCACTTACCGCACCGTGGAGTTCGAGCAGGTCCGCCGGAACCCCCAGAAGCGCCGTCTTCGCTCGATTCGAATACGTGATGTAACCTTGGATAAAGTACGCGCTGCTTCCCGGCACGTCCGTCAAGGTCTTCGCCAGCAGCCCTCCGGTGCACGACTCCGCCGTCGCCACCGTCTTGCCGGCCGCCATGAGCAGCCTCGCCACCGCGTGCTCTAATGCCTCGTCCCCATCCCCAAACACCACCGACCCGAGCCGCTGGCGAACCTCCGCCACGTCGGCCGCCACCAGGGCCTCTGCTTCCGCGGCGCTGTCGGCCGCCCCGACTACTCGGATGCTGATGACGCCCCCGCTGGCCGTGGTTCCCACGGCCGGGTTCCGCGCGCGAACCATCAGGTCCGCAATGGCCTCCCCGACCACGGCTTCCGGCAGCCCGAACGTGTTCACCCTGCGGACCACACCCACCCGCCCGCTGGCGGCCGCGCCCAGGGACGCCGCCACGCTGTCGGCGAACATCGCCTTCATTTCCCCTGGTACACCCGGCAGTGCTACCAGTTGGGATCGGGGACCGCGATACCAGACGCCCGGGGCCGTCCCGCGAGGATTTGGCACAACCGCACAGCTTCCAGGCAGCAGCGCTTGCAGCCTATTGCCGGCTGGCATGGGGCGTTGCCAGCGCTCGAAGAACGCCTCGATCCGCCCAAGCGCCTCCCGGCTCTCCTCGAGCTTAACGCCGATCGCCCGCGCGATGCCCGCACGCGTCAGGTCGTCGGCCGTCGGCCCTAACCCACCGGTTGCAATCACCCAGTCCGCCTGGTCCAACCCCTGGCGAAAGACGCCCGCGATCTGCTCCACGTCATCCCCGACTACCACCAGCCGCCGCACCCGGGCCCCGCGCACGCGGACCTGCTCGGCCAGCCACGCCGAGTTCGTGTCCACGGTTTGCCCCGTGACCAGCTCGTCCCCAATGGCCACAATGACCAAGTCCACGCTTCGCAAGCTATCACCATTTCGCCAGCCGTCCAGAAGCAGGCCGGGAAGCGGCGACCGCCATACCGAAGCGCCCCTGTGAATAGATGCCAACGCACTAACGCGATCGCACACTAAGGGGTGTCTTCAGCCTGCTACTCACGTCTGCGCTGCCGCCGCGCAACCGCTTGGCGCGGGAAGCTGGGGAGACTGGCGGATCAGTCCCGCCTGTGGCAAGCAGCGCGGGGGGACGATATAGTCACAAGGGCCCGCGCACCCACGTGCGGCGGGGTGGGCAACCCCCGGATACACCCCAATGGGCAGAAGGAAAGCCACAGTTCACCGGCCGCCACGTCGGTTGAGGATGTTGTTCACCTGCGTGGGCCGACGCGTGGAACTGGTGCGGGCGTTTCGCCGGGCGGCCGAGAAGCTGGGCATTGCCCTTGAGGTCCACGGCGCCGACGGCAGCAGGCTCGCGCCTGCGCTGTGGCACGTGGACAGACCGCACCTCGTACCGGCAATCACCTCCGGTAAGTATGAGGAGGCGCTCTTGGGAGTGGTTCGGGCCGCACGGATCAACCTGCTGGTGCCGCTACTCGACCACGAGTTGCCGGCAATTTCCGGGGCCGCGGAGCGGTTCGCGGAGCTTGGTTGCACCGCCGTCATCTCGTCGCCGGAGGTCGTTCAGGTCTGCCAGGACAAACTGGCCACCTATGCCGCGTTGCGGACGGCGGGCATCGACACTCCGACGACCTGGGCCTGGACCGATATCAGCCGGCGGCGTACCCATCGGTTCCCGTATTTTCTGAAACCGCGGACGGGCAGCGCCAGCATGGGCAACTATGTGGTCCACAACCGCGATGAGCTGATGACGTTCGGGCGGCGCGTGCCGGACGCCATCGTGCAGGAGTTCGTGCCGGGCATCGAGCATACGCTCGACGTCTACACCGGCTTCGATGGTCGGCCGCGTTGCGTGGTGCCGCGGCGCCGACTGGAAGTGCGTACCGGCGAGGTGAGCAAGGGGCTCGTGGTCAAGGACCGGCGCATCATGGCCGTGGGGCATGAGGTGGCCCGTATGCTGCGCGACGGGCGCGGCGTGTTGACCGTGCAGTGCATCCTGACGCCGCAGGACCGCATCCGGGTGATCGAGATCAACCCGCGTTTCGGGGGCGGCGCGCCGCTGTCCATCCATGCCGGTGCAGACTTTCCCCGATGGATCCTGGCGGAATCGCTGGGGCGGCGGGTGCGCATTGCGCCGGAGGGGTTCCGCGACGACGTGGCGATGTTGCGCTTCGACGACTCGGTGTTCGTACCGCGGGCGTCCCGCCTGCTGGGCCGCGGCAGTCCCCGCGCGTCGACCCCCTCCCCGACGAAGTGACACGTCTATGGCACGGATGCAGGCGGTCATCTTCGACCTCGACGACACGCTGTACCCGGAGCGGCAGTACGTGCTCGGCGGCTACGCGGCGGTGGCGAGCGCGTTCGCCGACCGGCTCGGCGATCCGCGCTGTACGCTGGACCATCTGTGCCGTTTGTTCAACACGGAGCACCGGCCACGCGTGTTCAACCGGCTGTTGCTGGAGTCGGGCCTGCCGGAGGACGCGGAACTGGTCGTCCGCATGATTGCCACCTACCGCGGGCACCGACCGACACTGACGCTGCACGCGGATGCGGAAGCCGTGCTGGCACGGCTGGAGCGGCGTGTCCCGCTGGGTCTCGTAACGGACGGGCCCGCGGCCGTCCAAGCCGCCAAGATTGAGGCGTTGGGTCTGACTCCCCGCTTCGCGCAGATCGTTCTCACCGACACCCTCGGTCCAGAGGGCGTGAAGCCCAGCGCCCGGGCGTTTGAGCTGATCGCGCAGCGCCTGGACGTCGAGCACCGTGCCTGCGTACACGTGGGAGACAACCTGGCGAAGGACTTTCTGGCACCCAACCGGCTCGGCTGGGTCACGGTTCGGGTGCTGCGCCCGGAGGGGGTGCATTGGGGCAAGCCGGCCCCGCCGGGTGGCGAGCCGCAGCACACGGTGGCCAGCCTGGAGGAGTTGCCACAGCTTCTGCCGGGGTTGCCGTGGAGCGGGGGCACCAGGGGCCTACGCCGTCCCTGAAAGAATGGGTCGGGACGCTTTTCGGCAGGCGGGACAACGCCACGGGGCGCCGGCCACAACGGGGTTTTGGGTCATCCGCACCCCCGAACCGACCGATAGTATGGTCGCTATGGACCCGAGCGTGGATAATCCCTATTTGCGAGACGCGGTGCTCACCGCCACGCCGGAGCAACTTCAGCTCATGCTCTACGACGGGGCCATTCGTTACGCCTCCCAGGGGCGCGATGCTCTGGAACGGAAGGACCTTGCCGCGTCCTACGAGAAGCTGTCCCGGGCCCAGCGGATCATCACGGAGATGCAGGCGGGACTCAAGCCCGAGATCAATCCCGAACTCTGCGGGCGCGTGGCATCCATCTACAACTTTGTCTATCGCCGACTGGTGGATGCGTGCGTCCAGCGCGACGTGGCCGCCGTGGATGACGCCCTGAAGATCCTCCGCCTGGAACGCGAGACGTGGCAAGTCCTGGTGGATAAGGTGGCGGGCGCGCGCCAGGCTGGCTGGCAGCCCGGGCAGGACCCCAACCCGGAGGCTGCACCGACGTCCATTTGCGTGGAAGGCTGATCCTTGTCCTCAGTGCGGGGAAGAGCGTTGAGGGTGGGCGAGGCCGGGACGGTGCTGGACAGAAGTGGACGCTTGCTGTCGGGTAGTCATCACCGCCGTGACGTGCCGGGGCCCTCGCTTCGCGTCGTGTGGCTGGTGGACGCGAGGGGCAACCTGAGTGTAAACGAGGGGCGGACGCGCTCGGGCCTGCCGGCCACGCACCCTGCGGCCCTCTACAGCCGGTCTGCTTGCCCCTCGCCGCCGGTACGCCTATAGTGACGACGGGCATCGGTGCGGTCTGGAGGCCTCCACATGGTCAATCGTTTCTGGCTCCCCAAGCTGCTTTGTCTGCTTGTCGGCGTTGGGTCGGCGTGGGCGCAGGCGCCCACGGCCACCCGCCCCGCAGCGGCTGGCACGCCGGATCCGGCGCTCGAGGACACGCTGCGGCAGGCCGTTCGCGCCTTGAACGACGCGGACGATGCCATCGATCCCGCCGCTGCTCAGGCTGCCCTGGATGAAGCCCAGCGTCTCACGGAGCGCATCCGGAGCAGCGCTCCGGAGAATGACTGGTTGCTGTACCTACAGGGTCGCCTGCTGGCGGCCGCGGGTCGCCGGAGCGAAGCGGCAGACAACCTGAACAGGTTTGTGGAAACCCGCGCGGGACGCAGCGAATGGTCCGCCTACCGCGCGCTGGGGGATCTGTACGTGGAAGGCTTCGCTACGCTCGCCCAGTCAAGGTACCGGCAGGCGGCGACTTTGAAGCCCAATGAACCGACCGTGCTGCACGGATTGGCGCGCTGTGCGCTGAAACTCGGTGACTACGCCGGCGCCGTGAAGCACGCCGAGGCGGCCGTACAGGCCAGCGGGAGCCGCGACGTCAGGTACATGGCGTTCCTGACGGAGGCCTACTTGCGGTCCGGTTCCATCCAACAGGCGTATAATCAGGCAGCGGCCACCGTTGAGCGGGCGTGGCAGGACGTGCGGAACTTTCCGGGCGTCCGGGCACGCGTGCAGTTGCTGGACTCCCAGTTCCAACTGGTGCAGGAGATCCTCGGCCGGCAGATTGAGGAGACCCCGCGGAACCCTGAGTTCTACCGCCTGGCGGGGCATTGGCTGCGCGAGCGCGCCAAGATCGCCCAGATGCTGGGTCTCTGCGACGCGCTGCTGATGCTGGAACTCGGCATCCAACAATCCGGTCAGAAACCCACCGCGGACCTGTTGGCCGAGTACGCCGTCGTGCTGGCCGAGCTGGGCCGCACCGACGACGCCGCCAAGGCCTACGCGCAGATTTACTCCATCGACCCCAATCACCCGGCGTTGCGCAGCGTCCCCGACGGCATCACCCCCGCTCCCGAAGACGCCCCTCCCGCGGAGCCAACGCCGCCTCCGAGCGCCGTGGAGCCCAGCCCGCCGCCCGCGGACGAACCGCATGAATGAGGCAAGGGGCAAGAGGAGGTGGCGCGGGCGGCCCGCCCCGCAGACCAGCGGGGGAACCGCGGCTGGACCGTCGGCAAGTGCACAGAGCGAGTCTCGTAGGGCAGGCACTCCCCGCGCCCAGCCTGCTCGCGTCCCTATCGCCTGCCGCGCCGCGATGGCGACCGGCCGGCTGAGGGCTTCAGAACTTCCCGAATAACGGAATGGCCGTGACCGCGATGCCCCCATCGCGGATCACCCCATAGTCGCACGCTCCGTCGACTGCCCGGTCCCAGTAGTACGCGCCGGAGACGAACTCCAGCACCCCGTCGCTCGGGTGCCCCAGGCGATCGAAAGTGGCCGGCATCTTCGCCTGCGCCAGCGGCACACGGTGCACAGCTCGAAGCGGCTCGGCCGGCAGCGGTGCCGGGAAGTTCACGCTCCAGAAACCGGGTCCCGGCAGAGGCTCATCGGCCAGTTGCCGGATGAGCGTGGCGGCCACCTTGCTGGTGGCCTCCCAGTTCGTCTCCACGCCGTTACGCACCGCTTGCGAGACCGAAATGCTGTGCACGCCTTGAATGGCGCCCTCTCGGGCGGCCGCGATCGTCCCGGAGTAGTACGTATCCACCCCGGCGTTCGCCCCGAGGTTGATGCCAGCCACCACCAAGTCGATCGGTTCCGCAATCAACTCGGCGAGCGCCAGACGCACGCAGTCCGCCGGCGTGCCGTCCAGAACGAAGCACGACCCGTAGAGCTCGTGGTGGCGTCGGTGCACGGCCAGGCCCCGCCGCAGCGTCAGTCGGTGGCTGCAACCGGACTGCTCTGCCATCGGCGCCACCACGTGAACGGTGCCCAGCTGGCGCACGGCGGCGAACAGGGCAGCCAGCCCCGGAGCCCCGAAACCGTCATCGTTGGTCATCAGCACGTTCATCGCGGGGCAGTATAGCGGGCTGCGTTCCGTCTGTCGTGGTCGTCCTGGAGACGCTTGCCGCGCGCGGCGCCCACCGGTGACGACGCGTCTGAGGTCGGCCGCATCCGCGACGGCTGCCCTCGACACTCGGTGTCAAGAGGAGCAAGCCCGCGGCTCGCGACGCGAGAACGCTCTAGTCGCGTTCGGGAAGGGAGAGGCCGGCGATCCCAGCCTCGAAGATCACCCGTCCGTCCACGACGCCCTGCGTGCGCGCGGTAATGCGCCGCGAGCGCATCTCACCGAGGACGGACAGGAGATAGAGGCGAGCGGGGGGCTGAACTGACTCGCGGAACTTGCAGTCATCCACGCCGCCGAAGGCAATGAAGACGTCTCGGGCGGGCTCGTAGGTCAGCTTGGCGAGCAGGGCGGTCGCCTGCCCGGCCATTTCCAGCATCAGCGCCCCGGGGAAGATCGGCCGCCCCGGCACATGCCCTCGGGCCCACCAGCCGTCGGCACGGACGTTGCCATAGGCAACCAGCGTCCGGGCGGCCGCGTCCACGTGACAGATGCCGTCCAGCAACATGAACTCGTAGCGGTGGGGGAGGTACGCGTAGATCTCGGGCTGCGTGTACCGGACAGCCTGGAGGTCCACGTCGTGCAGATCAACGAGCATCGTGGGTGGCATGCGGGTTGACTCCGGACACGCCGACCGGCAACGGGGAACCGAAACGCCTCCCTCCCGGCGGAACGGGGCGCTCAACCGTGTTGGCTGCCCGGCGCGCACGCCAAACCGCGCAGGCACCCACCATGGGGGCAGCAGGGGGCCGCCAACGTGCCATCGGCCGGCAACGGCAGCATTACGACTGCGTCGTGCTCTCTGCCCGGACTTCCAGGATCTTCTTGCGGACGACCTGGGCGATCTCTTTGATGTCCTGCATCGTCTTGCGAACCCGGGTGCCGGCCGCCTTGTTCCCGCCCTGCGCCTTGGCCACGTCCTCAGCCGCCGACTCCACGAGTTCTTTCAGCCGCTCGTATTCTTCCATGATCGGGTCTCTCCCGCAGTTAGACAGGCACCCATGTTCGGCGCGAGAACTCCCGCGCCGCGCTGGGCCTTACCACCGGCCGCGATCGCGCGCCTCCAGCCACAGCATGCCTCGGCCCGCACCCAGTCTAGCACGGCACCCGCTACAGGCAAGCGCCGCAGGCCGCTGCAAACCCCGCTGGCGGGCCAAAGAACGCGGTTTTCGGTAGTCCCAGTGGTCGGCCCCCGTCCGTCGGGAACTTGAATCTTTGGAGAGCCCACCGCCACTGTAGTGCTGGACTGTCCAAAAGAAATGGTGGCTGACACAAAGCGTAACGCGATAGACTTCGTGGTGTTAGGCGGCCGCAGCGGTGTGGGCTACCCGTTGGGGTACGTCCGCAGGTTGCCGCGATGGTGTAGGCGCGGCCGAGAGACTTCAGTCCGGGTCCAGCGCACGGACGCCAAGTCGGATGAAGCGGTCGCGGAGCTAGGACCGATAATCATCTAGACTCTCGCATGGATGCGAGACTTGGGGCATTTGACCTGGGGCGCCGGTTCGCCAGACACCTTACCGGTATGGTCCACGACAGCCATGAGTACAGCCACGATCGCACGGCATGGATGCCTGTTGTTCTTTCTGGGGATAGGTTACGCGGCGGCCGGGCCGGGTGAGCCGACAGCCGTTCCGTCCCGCGTCCTCGACATCGAGTACCAAGTCAACCGCGAGGCGGAGCCGCTGGACGCCGTCGAGCTGTGGTACACCCTGGACGACGGTGCATCCTGGCACCTGTACGGCGTGGATGAAGATCGGCAGTCCCCGTTCACCTTCACGGCGCCGGCGGAGGGCAAGCACGGGCTGTTCCTGGTGCTCACGAACGCCACGGGCGCTTCGACCGAAACACCCGGGGCGGATACACGCCCGCACCAATGGGTATACGTCGATTCCACGCCTCCGGTGGTGCAAGTGCTTCCACCGAAGCTGACGTATGCGACGGGGTGGGCGGTGATGCAGTTGCGCTGGACGGCCATTGATGCGAACCTTGGGACGCGACCCGTGGACCTTGCCTACCGTCCGCTGCCCGATCAGCGCTGGTGCTCGATAGGCGACGAGGCCCTGGCGAACACGGGGCGGTACGATTGGCGCGTGCCGGACGGGCTGAGCGGGGCGCTCGTCGTGCGGGTAACCGTGACGGATCTGGGCGGGCACCGGGTTTCGGCGATCTCGGAGGCCGTCGAGGTCGCCAGCCTGAATGCCGCAGCAGCCCAGGTGAAAGGGGGAGCGGACGCGGCAGGGCAGGCGGGCACGGCAGCCGAGGCGGCCCGGGCCCGGGCCGCCCAACTGTACGCGGAGGGCAAGACGCTGGGTGAACGGGGCGACGACCGGGAGGCGATCCGCCGCCTGCGGGAAGCGATTCGCCTGGATCCGCAGCACACGGACGCCCTCGACGCACTGGGCTTGATTCTGTTCCGGGTTGGCGATACCGACGGGGCGCTGGATGCCTACAAGCTGGTGTTGCGGCAGAATCCGGACCGACGCAGCGCGCTGCAGGGTGCGGCCCGGGTGGAGACGGTGCGGCACGATTACCCGTCCGCCACGGCTCGGCTGCGGCAGATCCTGGGGCAGAACCCCAACGACGTGGAGGTCTGGATGCACCTGGGCGATCTGGCACTGCTGCAAGGGGACGAGCTAACGGCGCGCGAGCACTACCTGCGGGCGCTGACGCTTGATCCGTCGGCCACACGCGTGATCGCCGACACGCGCAAGCGGTTTGAGCTGCTCGATGAAGTGAGCCGCACCTACCGCAGACCGGGAACGCCCTGAGATGCCCACCGCACGAACCAGCCCGGACCTGAAAGCCGTCTATGCCATCGTTGGCGCGGACCGCTTCCTTCGTCAGGAAGCCCTGAACGCGCTGCTGGCGCAGGCCCCACCGGGGGTTGCAGGCCTGGAGCCCAGTCGTTTCGATGGCACGGAGGCCGAACTCGCTGAGGTGCTGGATGAGGTGCGCACGCTGCCGCTGCTGGGCGGTCGGCGCGTGGTGATCGTCGATGACGCGGACGCCTTCATCAGCGCGCACCGTGCGGCCATGGAACGTTACTGCGAGTCACCTTCGCCGGCAGGCTGCCTGATCCTCGTTTGCGACAGTCTGGGCAGGAACACGCGCCTCCACAGGATCATCACCCAGCGGTATCAGCTTATTGCCTGTGAGCCGCTCAAGGGGGGGGCACTGCCCGGCTGGCTGAGCGAACGAGCCACGCGGGTCTACGGCAAACGTCTGGAGCGCGCGGCGAATGCGCTGTTGCTGGAGCAGGTGGGTAGCGCACCGGGCTTGCTGGACGCGGAACTTGCCAAGCTTGCGGTGTACGTCGGCGCCCGGCCGGAGATCGTGGCGGCGGACGTCGAGGCGTTGGTCGGTCAGCAGCGTGAGGAACTGGTTTTTCGCGTGGTGGACGCCATGACCGGCGGCGACGTGGCGCAGGCGTTGCGCTGTTGGGAGCAGGTGTTGGCGACGGACCGGGCGGCCGAGGCCCGGGCCGTGGGCGGACTGGCGTATGCAATCCGTCGCTTGCGCCAGGCCCATCGGGACCGGCAACGCGGGGCCTCCTGGTACGAGTTGGGGAGGCTCCTGTTCACCAACGACGAGGGCGCCCGGCGGATGCTGGCGAGCACTTCGGAGGCGGTCCTGGAGGCGCAACTGGCGGAACTGCTCGAAGCGGACGTGGCTGTCAAGACGGGTCTGAGCACGGCGGCCAGCGTGGTGGAGAAGTTCATCGTGAGGCACACGTTCGGGGGCAAGGAGGCGGGGCCCGCGCGGCGCGTCCGCGCCCGCTGAGGACCGGCCGAAGGGGCGACAGCGCGAGGGGATGGGTACGGCAAGGTAGCAAAGGCACACGACCATGAAGCACGCACGCAGGGAGGCGGCGGCGGTACTCAGCGTCGTTCTGGGGGTCATGGCGACAGGCTGCAGTTGGCCGGGGATGCAGCCGTTCGGTAAGGCCCAGCAGCAACAGCCGGCACCGGCAGCGACCGAGGGTGAACCCGCGGGGGCACCGGCGGACGGTCAGCCCCAGCCCGACCTTGCCGCCATCGAGGAGTTTCTCCGCAAGACCGAACACTATGCCCAGCAGGCCGACACGCCCGCGCCGGAGTCGGTTCCCGCGTCAGCGTCGGAACAGGGCGAACCCGCGGTCCAGGCGTTGACGGGCTCGTCACCGGAGCCAGCCCCCCCCGATGCGACCTTCCCGCCCGCGGATCAAGATGCCACCCTCCTGTCACCCGACCGGCAATTGGCCAACGCGGGTCTGGAGCTGGGTCCCGGGCTTTCACCGGCGCCCACCCAGGCCATTCCCGTGCTGGAGGCGGTGACGATACGAGTACCGAATCCGCCCGCCACGGCGACGCGGAGCGCGGAGTCGGACACCATCGCGAACGCGCCGCTGCAAGCGCGGCCGACGGTCAGCCGGGCGGTGGCCCAGGAACTTCTCGACCGTCTGGAGGCCGACGCGCCGGCCGACGATTTCGCGGCGCAGTGGCGTCTGCGGCTGGTGCAGCTCGCGGCCGGGCGCCCGCAGGAGGCGCGGCAGGTTCCCGAAGCGCTGCCGGTGCGGGAGCGGCGTCTGTTGCAGGCTCTGGTGGACGTGGGGATGGCGACGCAACGGGCGGCCCAGGAACCCGTGCAGGCAGCCGATGAGGCCCTGCGCCGAACGGAGGAGTTGCACACGCTGCTGGTCGAACTGGCCGACCCGGCGGTCGCGAAGGTCGTCTTCTGCCGCCGGGTGGTGAGCTTCGGCAGTTACGAGGAGATGGAGGAGAGCGAATTCGTGGCCGGGCGCACCCTGCACACGATCATCTACAGCGAGGTGCGCAACCTGTCGGCGGAGACAACGGAGGACGGGCGTTTTCGCACCCTGCTGAGCACCCGGCTGGAGGTGCTCAACGCCGAAGGCAAGTCGATGTGGCAGCATGAGGAGCCGAAGGTGGAGGACATCTGCCGGGGGCGCCGCAACGATTTCTTCCTTGCCCAGCGGATCGCGCTGCCGCCGACGCTGCCGCCGGGGCCGTACACGCTGAAGGTGCTGGTCGAGGACCGCCTCTCGGGACGAGCCCACGAGGCTGCGCTGCCGTTTACGATCGGCACCCTTACCCCTGCCACCGGCAGTCAGCCGTAGTTGTGCGGCGACGCTCCGGCGGCGGCGACCTGGGGGCCCGGCGCTGGCGCCGCTGATGTGGACCCTCCTGGTTCGCCCCGCACCGGCGTTTTCCCGGCCCAGGCGTGTATCACCATGGCCGGGCGGCTATAATAGTCTGCGTGGGCACGTCCGTATCCTGGGCAACTTCTATAGGAGTCCCGCCATGCAAGCCGCCATGATCTTCGCCGGTAGCGGACCCATCCTGGTGCTGACCAGTCACGACGGTCTGGAAGACCCCACCCTGCTCGCCCGCCTGGCCGGCAAGGGCATCCGCAAGTTCATCGCCTATCCTGTGCCGATCGAGGTGCTGCAGCAGAAGTACGGCGCACACTTCGATATTGTCTGCGAGCGGCTCGACGAGTCGGACGACCTGCGCGTGCTGGATTTCGACGGCCGACGGGCGATGGAACTGCTGCCCTTCAGCGTGTTGGGCAAGCCGATCTTCCATGAGCCGAGTTGAGGGTCCGTCGAGGTGGCGTCGACTCCCGCAGCCGACATGGACGGTGCCAAGCGCCTTGGTGTCCGAGATGTCTGCCGCGGGCCAGAGAAGGCCACAACGGTGCGCCGGGCGACCGCACGTGACACGGTGAACGGAACGACCGTGTGCAGACGCGCGCCACTGGCGATGGAACTCGGGCGCTCCACAACCCCCACCAGTGTCGGGACGGTTCGGACCGGCGGCACCGAAGCGCGCTCAGTGGCTCGGCCTGCGGAGGCGCACATCAACTCAATCATTCGACCTGTGTAGCGCAGGCGTTCTGAGCAGCAGCCCACTTGTTCATGCCCCCAGGTGCGGCCAGGCACGTGCCGGCTGGGTATCATGGGCGCAGGGCCACACTCTTCGTCCCCGGCAGGCCAGGAACATGACGCGCCACGGCGCCAGGTCGGTTCTGAGGTTTGTGGTACTTCTCGCTACGGCGTTGTGCATCGCCGGCTTGCTCGGTCCGACTCTGGTGTGGAACCCCGACCCCTGGCGGTACCTCGCCGTGCAGTTGGACAAGGCGACATTGCAGGTCGAGTTCTGGAGGACATCCCGGAGCGATACCGTAACGGGGTTTCATACGCCATATGGAAGCCGGCAGGTCTCCCTGGCAGGGTTCACTTTGGGGTCGGAACTGGTCCGGACCGAAACATGCTGGGCGCTGACTGACGAGGCTGTCAGACGCCATGTCCGCATGAGGAATCTGTGGCAGTTCTCTACGGACCGCCCCGACAGTTGGCTGAGGCTCACTTTCTTCGGAAGGTGCCGCGTGTTCCTCGTGCGCGGGACGCACGTTGCCCACTCGGCGACGCGGCTGGTTTGCCCGCTCTGGCCGTGGCCCCTCCTTTTCGCCGCGCACTGGAGTGTTGTACTCGTCCGCGGGGCGTGTCGGTACCGGAGACGGCGCAGGCAGGGCCTCTGCCTCCACTGCGGCTACAGCCTCACGGGCAACGTCAGCGGCGTCTGCCCGGAGTGCGGGCGGGCGGTGCCGGTGCCGTCGGGTGAGCGGGATGGCGAGCCGGACACGGGGGAGAGTCGGTAGCCGGGGCGCAGGGTCCGAGCGAACGCCGGGGCCGTCAACTCGATTGACCCCGGAACGGCGGGAGCGCGAATCGCCGAGCAGTTCCACACGACAGGGAAACCGACAGCGAGGTCAGAGTGGCATGGCCAGGCGCGGCCCTGCCGTGCCTTCCCGCCGACCGGCTGCTGCTGCCACCGCATGCCGGCCGGCCTGTCCGCAGACCGGCGCCTTCGGCTTGGGCAGGCTACCCTCCTCGTTTGCCCTTTGCTTGCTCCTGTTCAGTGAACGTGCGGTGGGTGGGGCCGGTACTCGGTCTCGTGCTCGGTGTAACTCGCTGGTGAGTGCGCGGCGTGCGGTTTCGTGGACCAGCGCAGACGTCTGACACCAAGTCGCGGCAAGGCTTGGCGAGTGCACGTGCGCGTGGCGGCCCGGTCGTTCTCCGGGCCCCCCTTGAAGCGGGGCTCACTAGGGCGCCGGCTGGTCGAACGACCGCTGGAAGACGGCGAAATCCGCAAGGTCCACGTCGCCGTCCGAGTCGGCGTCGAACGAGGCACAACCCGGAAAGGCCAACGTGCCCGACGGGCCGTACATGCAGTCGGCAAGATAGCTGAAGTCCTCGGTAGAGACGGTGCCGTCACAGTTACAATCCATGAGCTCACAGTCATCGACGAGGATATCCACGATGATGCCCTCGATGACGGTGAGGCTCATGGGTAACTCGGTGGGCAGCAGATACCAGCCGTCGTAGGAGCCACCCCAGCCGAAGTTGAGGTGGTAGTAGCCATTCGTGTTGTAGCCGTCCACCACCAGGTTGTGCCCGGAAGTCCAACCCGGATTGACGATGGCGAGGTGCGCGGGGAAACCGTCGATCATGTTCTGCGCGAGGCGCGGATAGGGCCCGGAGGAGCCCTCGTACAACAACTCGGCCGTGTCACAGCCGAACTTCTCGTACGCATCCATGGCCTGGTCGACACCGAACGTTCCCGAGCCCGAGCTGGTGTACACCTGTTGGGCGGCCACGCCGCAGGCGAAGACGAGCGCGGCCTTGTCCGTCGAGGTCGGGGCGGCGCCGTAGAAGTACCTTTCGAACAAGGTGTCCAGGTAGGCGTTCAGTTGCGGGAAAGAAGGGAACGAGCGCGCCACATAGTCGTTGTCAATCCAGTACCTCCTGCCCGAGTAGTTATGATAGTAGTCATCCAGGTCGCTGAAGTGCGTGGCATTGAGCCGCTCGTGGTAATTGACGATTTGCGCCATGGCGACCGCCGGGCAGCCGGCGATACTGCGCGAGCCGGTCACGGGGTCGGTGGGACAGAGGTTGTTATAGGGCGAACTCTGGGTCCAGCGGGTCAGCACCCAGCCGCCGGTGGGCGTGGAACCGGAGGGTGGCCACTGCTGGAAGCGCGTACCGCCCGGCGGAACGGCGGCTGACTCGGTCGCCGCGGTCCAGGCGGCGCGCCGCTGTTCGAGGAGGTCGGGTGACAGCGCGCTGAGGTGATCCAGGCGGGAGCGGACGTCCCAGCGCAGCAGATCAGTCAGCGGGTCGCCCGCCTCCCGCTCGGCGTCAAAGTCAGTGGTGAAGGAGTAGGCGATGACGGGAGGCAGCTCGGCCGAGGCGCAGACCACTATGTATCCGTGCGGCTGGACGTCGAAACGGTAGTACAGAGGCTCCCCCCTGCTCGCCTCGGTGACCGGCGTGCCCTCACCCAGGGTGAAGATGCCTGACGTGGCGAAGCTCCGCAGGTGGTTGTTCGCCACGCGGGTGGCCTGCGCGAGGTCTATCCGGCTGCCATCCGGAAACACGTCATTCGTCGCCGGCACCGCCGGCGTCGAGACCGCAAACAGAAGGGACACCCAAATACCGATTGCCCACGGCAAGAGGCCTCTTGGGTCCACGTTCTTACCCTCCGTTATCCGACCTGCGTGTCATAATCCCCGCGTCAGGAACAAAGCAGGCGTGCGCTGCGGCCACCCGCCGCGCTCAGCGGTTGCGGGCTGCACCGTCCCCTTGCCGGCCGCGGTTGCCGGCCCCCCATCAGCGTACGCACGCCATCATACACGAATGACGTTCGCACTGCAAGGGTCGGCACCGGTACGCCAAGCTGTCACCCAGCGCAAGCGGGACGGCTCACGTCTTCAGGAACCCGGTCACGCGTGATGACGAAGCGGCCGCACGAGCCGCTACCCCCTTGGATGCGTAGCCACCGGCGCCGCCCGGTCCCTGAAACAGGTGGGCCCCGCAAGCCGCGGTCGCGTGAGCATCGTGCCGCTCAGTTGCTTATGCAGGTTTCGAAACGCACGATGTGCACCTGTGGACCGCCGTGATGCGGCGACACGGAGCAGTCCTCGACGCGGATGTCGAAGTAGAAGAGCCCCGCGGTCGTGGGCACACCGGTGATGCTCCCGTCCGCATTCAGGTTCAAACCGGGCGGCAGGCCCGTCCATTGGGGGTTCTGATTGCCGAGGTACTCGCTCCAGGAATAGGGCGGGGTTCCGCCGACCGCCTGGACCTGGAAGCTGTACGGGTCGCCGCATTTGGCGGCGGGCGCCGACCCCCACGGATGGACGAACCCCACAATCGTCAACCCGCGTTCCTGGGCAAGCAGACCGGCCAACGCACCCTTCAACTCCGCCCAGGCGGGGTCGGCGTGCTGACTTGCCAACTCGTACGGATCCGTCTGCAAATCGTAGAGCTCGTCCACCCAGACTCCGCTCCAGATGTAGTCGTACAGCACGTATTTCCAACGCTGCTGCCGGACCGCACCCCAACTGGTGGCATGTGTCGGCGTGTCCAGACGGAAGAACTCCAGCACCAGAGAGTCCCTCCAGGGTGCTTGCGCGTCCTCGACGAGCCTGACCAGGCTCGTCCCATTGCTCAACGGCGTCTGGGCGATTTCCTCTTCCGTGTACCCTGCCAGATGCAGGATGGTCGCGGGGACGTCCAGGTCCGCGGCTACGAGCTGGTCGCGCACGCCGGGATCAGCGCCGGGCATGCGGACCACCAGCGGCACGCGAATGGACTCCTCGTAGGGCCAGCCCTTGGAAAAGCGCTTGTGCTCTCCCCACATCTCGCCGTTGTCGGAGGCGAAAATCACCACGGTGTTGTCCCGCAGCCAGGGGTTCTGGTCGAGGGCGGTGCAGATGCTGCCCACCATCCGGTCGACGGCGTGCACGCAGCGCAACATGTCGGCGAAGAACTCATCCGGATCACGGCCGCCCGACGCGAAGGGGGTCTGATGGTTGTAGTACCTGGTGAAACTCGGTTCCACGTAACCGCGCAAGTGCCACGGTTTGTCGCTCACATCCTCCTCGCCCCAGGCGCGCCCCCGGTACTCGAACCCGGGCCACAACTGGGCGTCCTCCGGAGCCGGATAGGCAGGGTCATGGGGAGCGTAAGGGGTGATGTGCAGGAAAAACGGCACCTGGCGCTCGGCGGCGTCCTCCAGAAAAGCCAGCGCCAGCTCCTCCTCTGACTGCGTCAGGTAGGGCATCTGGCCGAAGCCCTGCTGGATCGTCGCCAGGTCGGCTAGATCCACGTCCCCGTCGGTGTCGGCGTCGAAGCATGCACAGGCCAAGCCCGCGGAAACGCCGGGTCCCTGCAGGCAGGGGACCAAGTGCTTGAAGTCATCCCAGTCAATGTCGCCTTCGTGATCGTAGTCCCCGGCGCGCGTGTACAGCGCGCGGATGACCGCCGACACGGAAGCCGGGAAGCCCCGGGCCTCCTGCTCCTCCAGGAACGCGTCCAACTCGGAAAGCTGATGGGGCAGACGGATGTCCTGCGGCGTATACAGCCCGCGCTCGGGCCCCCCCGTCGAGCTTGACCCGAACGTGTACACCTGCCCGATGTAGTTGGACGACTGACTTTGCAGCCACGCGCTCCACCCCGGCGGCACATAACGCAGACTGGGAATGTACTGCCCGTGGCTGTCGTAGCCGGTGAGTTCCGCGGAGTTGTTGATGTACTTGCCCAGCAGCGCCGTCCGGTAACCCTGGGCTTGCAGGAGCGTCCCCAGAGTCTGGCCATCGTAGAAGCGGCCCGCGCCGCCGCAGGGGAACTCGTTGGTCAGCACTCCTGTGTGGCGCGGATAGAATCCACCCGAGAGGATGGCCGCCCGCGAGGGCGCGCACACTGGACAAGTAACGAGCGTCTGAGTGAACACGATCCCCGACGTCATCAGTTGCTCTTCGACGTTCGGCATCACATCCTGGGGCATGTACGCAGGGCCCACCCCGGCAATCGAGTCAAAGCGCTGATCGTCGGTCATGATGAAGATGATGTTGGGTTGAGTCCGCGCAGGCGGCGGTGCCGCCGAAGCCGGCACGCCCGCCGACGCGGAGTGCGCTGGCAACAGAGAAGCCGCGCCTGGGGCGCCGCTGCCGGGCCCGGGCGGTTCGCCCGCGAAGGCCATGCCCGCGCGTTTGCCTGAGTGCGCAACCCCCACTGTGGTCACTACGATCAGCAGACGCAAGGCCAACCTCCTGCAACGCTTCTCAACCGACATGCTCCACGCAGCCTTTCCTCTGCCGTTCCATCACCGGTCTGGTCCGGGCACGAGCAGCATAGGCTCACGCACGGGCCATCACCGGCTGGCGAAGTTGCGACGAGTTGGCGACGCGATTCAGAGGTGAGTCCGACGCGCGTCTCTGGCCGACCGACTTGACAGAACACAACGGGCGGACCCAGCGGCGCACCGCCTCACGCCTCGCCTGCTCACTCGTCTAGGATCACACGCGGGCGGGATTGTACCCAAGCGGGCAAAAAAAACAAGCTGAGCTTAACATGCGTCCACTAAAGGACTTATGGCGCTTCCTAAAAAAGCGAAAACGCAAACGCATCCCACAATAAATAGAAAAGGATTGTCCTGGTTTAAAGTGCATACGGACATCAAGGAAGCGAACCGCTCATGCTGATGCGATTGCTCTCCCTCGCCTGCGTGGTCGCCGTCTCAGCGCCGATGCGACCGCCTGCGGTGGATAGCGCGCCGGGCAGCCCCGGAGACGTTGCCGAGAACGACGGCAGAGTGACCCAATGCGTTCTGGCGGTTGCCTGCCGCGACTGCGACGCCGAGTTTCAGGCCTCGTGGAGTGCAGCGCGTCAGGCAACGACGGCGCGCCTGTGCACGTCCGACCTCGCCGGCAGTCCGCTCGGGATGCCCGGCGCATCCCTCGCAGTGGGTAAGCATCTCTGTCAGGCAGAGGTCCGGGGTGGGCGAACGTCAGCACGCCAGCGCGAAGAGGGGAATGGGCGGTGGTTCTGCGTTGACTATTTGCTGGGCGGGTAAGACGTCTGCTTTTTGCTTACACCGGGCGAGCGTGGTCGCTGGCAAGTGCTGCCGCTGGCGTTCGACGCGCGTCAGGGGAGAGGGTATGACATGGTCGGGGGAGGGGCGAACCGTTCACATCTACGCCGTGGCGGCTATGCCCGTGCGTTCAGGCGGGTAACTCGGGTACCTGCACTGCTGCACGCCGAACGGAGCCGACACGCACGCGGGCGAGCAAGCGGACTTCGCCTGCGCGCCCTGCCATTGGGATTACGTAGAGGACCCGGCTGTTCGTACTCACCATCGTCCTGCCAGCCCGCGCGCCGGTGCCCGGCCCATCCGCGGCTGCCGTCACGGCTGACAGCCTGTTGAAGAACGGTCGGATCGCAGTTTAAGTCGGGACAGCCAGCGCAGCCGAGGCCACGCTACTTCGGCCATGGGGGGGCCAACGCTGCTTCATCAACGGGCTGCTGAGCTTGGCCGCGGCGCAGACGCACCGCCCGGACCCTCGGGCGCCGCCTGCTGACTACGCGCCGCCGGTGAAGGCCGCCTGGAATGCCGCCACATCGACCAAGTCGACGTCACCGTCCTCGTCGAAGTCGGCGTCGGCGCAGCCCTCTGGATACGCCACGCCGGGGCCGCTCAGGCAGTCGGCAAACAAAACAAAGTCGTTCACGTCCACGTCACCATCACCGTCCAGGTCGCCCGGTGTGGTGCTCGGCGCCAGGGCCCAGATTTCGACGTCGTCCAGGTTCCAGCCGGGATACGTGACGGAGACGTTGGTGGGCCCCATGGCCCAACGCACGTACACCGTCGGTTGTCCGTCGGCCACGGCCGAGATGTCGAAACTGTGCAGCGACCAGGCGGACTCGCTGATCGCAACTCCCGTGTGCTCCCAGATGGTCGTCCAGTTCGCTGCGTCGTTGGATACCTCGATGCAAGCGTGGTCGAACCAGGCGGTGTCGAGCCCCAGCCAGCGGCGGAAGCGCAGCTCCGTGGCCCCCAGTTGCGAGCAGTCGATGGCGGTCGTAGTCAGGTACGTCGCCGGCAGGTTGTTCTGGTAGTCACCGGCGAGGTTGTACCCGTACACGTTGGCACCGGTGTAGCCGGCGGCCGGGTCGTGATTGTGGCTACCCTGGCCGAGGGGCAGGCCGAACTGCCAGGAGCCCTCGGTGGTCCAGCCCGGGTCCTCGTTCATAGGGAAGTTGTAGATCAGGCGCGGCTCGCTCACGTAGACGGTGGCCACGGCGACGTTGGAGTCGCCGCCGTCGAACGGGACGCCGCCGTCGTTCACCTTGTAGTTGAAGACGTCGGCGCCGCCGAAGCCGGTGTCGGGGACATAATCAGCGCGGCTACCGTGATTCGCCAGCGTGTACGGCACGGTCGTAATGCCTCCCGCCTCCGGATCGCTCAGCACGCCGCCGAAGGGCAGGGTCAGAATGATATAGTCGAGGGCGCCCGGCGGATCAGGTAGCCCGTCATCCTCCCCGTGCAGATCAACCGTCACGGCGGTGTTGAGGGCCGTGGCGACGGTCACATCATACGCCCGGGGCGGCGCCGGCTGGCAGCCCAGGCGGGCGAAGATGGTCTCCTCGAAGTCCGGCGGGATGCCCGCGCCCGCCGAGAGGCCCACGATTCCCCAGGAGGCGCCGATGCCCAGGAAGCTCACGCGGATGCGTCCATCGAAGAACATCTCCATTTGGAACGTGCTGGGACCACCCCCGAAGAACCACCACTCCCAGACCTCGTCGTAGGTGACCACGACGCGATCGTCGAGTTGCTTCCAACTGATGTTGGGGTCCATCGCGTTGGGTTCCAGGTCATCGCTCACGCCGGTGATGCGCGGCAGGCTGAAGTGGTTGGTCAGCGACATGTAGCCGGCGAAATCTCCGGCGGTGAAGCTGACGTAGCCGTTACTGGAAATGAAGAACGTGTCATAGCTCACGCCGTACAGCCAGACCCGCTTGCCGTTGCGGATGTTGATCTGCTGGTAATCCTGGTCGCCGAGAACGAGCGGCGTCCCGCCGGCCGGATCGACCGGCAGGGCCGTGATCGGCGCGACGCAGACGGTGTAGAAGTCCGCGGAGCCGTTGGGTTGGTAAGTCACGCTGCGGTAGGTGACATCAAAGTACTCCAGCCACCCGTACTCGTGGGTGAAGTAGTCCGGCACCGGCTCGCGCACGTGGATGACGACCGTCCCCGTGCCGGAGTCGCCGCCCGTCGGGGGACTGCCCCCGTCGTCAGCCAGGAAGGTGAAGCCGTCCTGGCCGAGGAAGCCGTCGGCGGGAGTGTACGTAACTTCGTTGCCGCCGTCCGCTAGTGTGTACGGCAGGTCGGCCGGCGTGATCACGTGGTCGTTGCCGGCGTCGCGGAGTTCGTAGGTCGGCAGGGCGGTCACGGTATACAGCAAGGCGCCGGGCGGATCGGGCAGGCCGTCGTCATCGCCTCCCAGCGCGAGGGTCAACGGCGTATCGGGCAGCGTGTCATGCTCGCCGCCGTGTACGTACGGCGGTCGCGGTCCGCAGGCGGCCGCGGCCGAGAGGTCCGTGGGCAGAAAATCCGGCGACAGCCCGGCGCCGCTGGACACACCGGCCAGACCGTCGAGAGCGTCGATGCCCAGATAGCTGACCCGGAGGCGCCCGTCGAAGAACAACTCGATCTGGAACGTGTTGTAGTCGCCGGAGCCGTATTGCGGCACGTCCTCCCAGGTGACGGCCACCCGGTCGGCAAGCTGCTTCCAGCTTACGCACCCGCCCCCCGGGACGAGGTCGTCGTACAGCGCGGCCACCCGCGGCTTGGCGAAGTGCTCGGCCAGTGTCTCGCTCTGGTCGGTATCGCCGCTGCCGAAGGTGATGTAGCCGTTGCCGCCGACGAAGAAGGTGTTGTAAGTGACGCCGTACAGGGAGACGGTCACCCCGCCGTCGAGGGTGATCTGTTCATAGTCGTCGTCGGCGAGCGTCAACTCGGCCCCGCCGGTCGGGTCCACGGGCAACAGGCCGATGGGCGTGCCGCAGGCGGCGTAGAAATCCGGCGAGCCGTTCGGGGCCCAGAGAATGGAGGAGTACCCCAGATCATTGTTGCTGCCGAACTGTTCGGTGAAGAAGTCCGGCACGTCCGGCGTCATGAAGCTGTAACACGCGCCACCGGCGTCGTCGAGGGTGGGGTTGCCCGCGACGTCCATGGCCGTCACGGCATAGTAATACAGCGTATCATCGTGCAGCCCCGCCAGACGCACGCTGTGGCTGGTGTGGTAGCCGCTGGCACACGTCTCCTGCGTCAGCAACTCGCAATCCGTCCCGTAGAGGACGCAGGCCCGCGCCGGCTCGTCGGTCTGGAGCGTGATCGTGGCCGCCCGCGGCAGCACCTCGGCCGCCTGGACGGCGAACACCAGCGGCGCCACGCAATCGACGGGAGCGACCGTGGTAACAACCACATTGACGCCCCCCAGGCCGTCGTCGGCGTCGATATACGTAGCCGTCACGGTATCGCCTGGGGCGACCAGCAGCACCCCACTGCCGTCCGTCGCGCTGAGGGATACGGTCCCCACAAACGCGGCCGTGGCCGGACCGGTCTCGGTCAGCAGCACGGTCTCGCCGAGCGGCTCGGACGTGGAAGCGATGGTCACCAGGACCGTCTCCGTCAGCAACGGATCGGTATTCAGGTCACAGTCCACCACGTTGACACCGGCCGCCCCTTCACAAGGGTAGGCCGTGCGGTCAAGAGTGATGAGCCCTTGCCGCGAGCACGTCACCAGCGTTGGCGACGCGCAGAGCGAGAACGCCTGGGGTCCCTCGGGCACACTGTAGCCGTATACCTCGACGCGGTAGGCGCCGGGGGACGGATCGTCGATCACCACCTGCTCGATGTTGTTGAGGTGGTCCGCCTGGGTGCGGCTGGCCGGAGCCCCGGGGTCGGTGGGGTTCAGCGTCCAGGGGTAGTATACGTTGTTGACGGCGTCGTAGACGCGCAGGTCGAGGTCATTCACCAGCGCGGGGCTGACGTTCGGCGTACCGGGCACGTCGTCCCAGGCCAGCGTCACCTTCAACTGAAGGTCGCCCGGCTGAACGACCACCAGGACCTGCACCAGATCATCCTGCTCCGCCTGGTCCTCGAGAAACTGCCCGCTCCGCAGGAAGTCGATGGCGGGCTGGATGCGGACGGAGCCGTAACCGCTCTGGTAGTCGGGGCCCGGGTTCATGATGTCGGCGGCCGTGTGGGCGAGCAGGATCTTCAGCGTGGAGTTGCGCGGATCGGGCTCACCGGGGAACCGGTTGCGGAAGTCCTCCAGCAGCAAGGCACTCAAGCCGCAGACGGTGGGCGAGGCCATCGAAGTGCCGCAGTACGTGGTGTAACCCCCGCCGGCCGCGCAGGACGTGACCCCCATGTCGTCGCTGGTCTGGCAGCCCGGCGCGGACACGTCGGGTTTCAGCCGGCCGTCGTCGGTGGGGCCCCAGCTCGTGAAATACGTGACCGTATCATCGTTGGAGTTCAAGGCGCCGACCGTGATGTGGTTCTTGGCGCCGGCCGGCGGCGCGATACTGTAATAGGCGCCGTAGCCCTCGACGTCGCAACGGCCGGCGACGCGCTCATTGCCGTTGGCCCAGACGACCCGGAAGGGCGCCGCAAACAGCGGGTTGCCGCCGTCGCCGCGGACGATGGTGTCAATCACCGTGTCGGTCACGCCGTAGTCGCCCTGCCACTCGCAGTCGAAGTTGTTGCGTTCGACGTTGCTGCCGATCGAGTTATTGGCGACGTCGGCCCCGTACAGGTTGATCGCCTCGGCGTAATCGTGTTCGAGGTCACCGGGATCGGTGTAGAGGAAGCCGGCGTGCAGGCCCCCTTCCTGCTCGAAGCCGTAGGACTCAATAATGACTCCGGGCGCCATGCCGCGGTAGGCGCCGCCGCTGGCAATCCCCGTCCCCCCGACGGTTCCCGAAACGTGCGTGGCGTGATGGATCTGCCCGCTCGCGTCCCGCGCGTGGACACGGTCCACCAGGTCGGGATGCGTCGGGTCCGCGGTGCCTCCGTCGTAGACGAGCACGGTTACGCCGGCGCCGGTCAGCTCATACGGCGGCGCCTGCACGACGTCGGCACCCGTGCGCAGGCGGTTGTCGTTGTTGACCTCGCCCAGCTTCGGCAGCGGCGGCTCGAGCCACTGGACGACGTCCTCGGCCGCCAGGGTGGCCACGTTCGCCAGCGGCAGTTCGATGACCAGTCCGTTCACCGAACGAAGGGAGGAGCGAATGACCGCACCATGGCCCAGGCAGACCTGGGCCCCGTCCGGCTCGAGCACCACGTCCCGGTGGAACAGCACGTAGGCCGCCACGATCACTTCCTTGCCGCTCGCCGCCGGGTCGCCGTCCTTCGCGGAGGGTACGATCGCCCACTCGGGTATCTCGCCGCGCCCATACGCCGGGTGGAGCTTCCACTCAGGTCGCACCATCTGGGCATCGCGCAGGGTCGGCACGGACGCCAGCGCCGCCGCATCCAGCGGCGCGCCGGGCAACGCTGCGAAGAAGGCATTGTCACCTACGTAGTTGAGCAGGCGCAGTCCGGCCGACTCGACCTGCCGGCGCGACGCGGCGTCCAGCGGCTCGTCGAACTGCACGACCAGATGGCGGACGCCGGCGTCCCGCATAACGCTGACGGACGCGGCAACCTCGGTCGGCGTTCGATGGGTCGTGGCCAACTCACCGGTGCGCCAGGCGATCGCACCCCGGCTGACCGCGCGCTCCGGGGCGGGGCCGGCCGCCCACGCCGGGCATGCAGAAGTCCCTACTACCGCGAGCACCACCCACCCCACACGCGGGCCTCTTTTCGTGCGCCCCATCCCAGGCTTGCTATTGCGGACGAACATGATTGGGTTCCTCTGGACTTCTCGGTCCTACGCCTTCCCCGGGTAACGCCGTGGCGTCCCCCGTTCCCCCTGCCCGCGCGCGGCGGCGGGCGGCGAAAAGCTCAAGCGCCGCGGCGCGGTGCTTTCCCGCCTGCTCCGGATCCTTCTTGACTTGCCGGTAGAGTCGTGCCAGGCAACGGTGTGGAAATGGATGACTCGGGTTCTGCTCGAGCGCCACTTCGAACGCCCGAATGGCCCAGTCGAACTGCCCCGCCTCGGCCAGGGCCAGACCGAGGTTGATGTGCGTCTGCGGCCGCTGATGCAGCAGCGCGATCGACTGCATGTGCTCGTGTACGGCCTCCGCGGGGCGATGCTGCGCGCGGTAGGCCATGCCCAGCCCGTCATGCGCCTCGGCATTGTCGGGGTCGATCTGCAGCACCTTACGGAACGCCTGTTCTGCCTTACGCCAGTATCGCCGGCGCAGGTAGACCATGCCAATCTGGCATTGCAGTTCCGCCCAGCCCGGCTCGGCCTGCTCCGCCTGCAGCAGGTACTTCAGTGCCGCCGCCGGGTCGCCGCGGCGGAAGCAGACCAGCCCGAGATAGTAGTTGGCCAGGGGCGCATCCGCGTCGTCGGTCAACACGTCCTTGACCGCGCGCTCGACTTCCTCCAACTGTCCCATCTGGAGACGACAGCCCGCGATCATGATCCTGGCACCTTTGTCGTCGGGCTGGCGGGCCAGCACCTGCTCGAGTTGTTCGATCGCCAGCCGTGGTCGGCCGGTGCTCGCGTAAATCTGCGCCAGGTTCCGGGCGCGATCCAGGGCCGCCCCTGCCGTCGAGTCATCCTGGAGGTAGCCCAAAGCCATCAGCCGGGCCAGCACTTCCCGGGCAACCCACGGGTCGTCCGGGGCGCCGGGCGACGCACCCTCCTTCCTGACGCCCTCATAGGTGTCGATTTCCGCGATCTCCAGGCTGTCGGCGGTGAAGATCTGCCGCAGCGGCTTGCCGTCCATGTCCCGCGCCACCGGTCGCCCGAGCAGCGCCAGTACCGTCGGCGCCACATCCAGCAGCGAGGCGCCGTACACCCGCTGGTCCTTCTTGATGTGGGGCCCGCGCGCCGCCAGGACGCCGTAGCGCCGGTGCCACGCCACCGGCCGGCCGCCTTCGATCTTGCTCGAACCCTCCGGCCGGAGGTGATCGCTGTGAAAACCGTGGTCGCTGACGATGATGACCGTGGCGTCCTCGCCGGCCAGTTGCATCAGCCGGCCCAGCATCAGGTCGTGAAAGCGGTAGCAGCCGGTCATCACGTCCTGGTAGCGCGCAAACTCCTCGTCGGTCAGATGCGCCGCTTGCGGCGGGTGATACTCCATGAAGGCATGCGCGAAACGATCAATGGCCTCATAGTAGACGGCCAGGAAGTCCCACGCCTGGGTCTGCATGATCCAGGTGGCGGCCGCCTGCGTCGTCGCGCACTCGGCGAGCAGCACACGCAGCTCCTGCACTTTCTGATCGTGTAGCGCGTCGAACTCCGCGAGCTTCGGGATGAACGGCGCTACCTGCGCCGGTGTGGTCTGGGCCGGATGCACGCGCAGCGCGGAGATCTCCTCCAGCAGCTCGGTCGGATGCACGGCTTGCGGAACCGGCGCCCACGGCTTGCCCGGTTCCGTCGTGGCGTGGGCGAACAGGTCGCTGACGATCACGCCGTTGACCGCTTCCGCCGGGTGCGTGGCCAGCCAACTGACCACCCCGACGCGCAGCCCGGCATCGGAGAGGATGTTCCACAGCGCTTTGCAGTGGCGCGACGAACTGCGTACCGGGCGGACCTTGCCGGTGGCACCGTCCGGTTCCACAAAGCCGAGAACCTGGTGCTTATCCGCGTACTTGCCGGTGGCGATGGAAGTCCACAGGATCGGGGAGAGCATCGGCGTGAGGCTGGCGATGTTGCCCATCACGCCTTCATTCACGAACCGCTCCAGATTGGGCAACGCGCCCTGTTCCAGGAGCGGATTGATGACTCGCCAGTCGGCCCCGTCCCACCCGACGAGCAGCACACGTTGAGCCAGCCGGTCCCCCACGCACGAGCCCCCCGAAAAACCCCGGCGGTTGACCAAGCCGTCAACCGCCGGGGTAGGAATCCCTCACGCGCCTGCGTGCGCGGTCGGGTCGCGCGCTGAGGCGCGCGGCCCAAGTTCCGCGGGTCGGACCGCGATCGCGGCCGCAGCGGGACGTCTCGGGACCTCATCGCACTGACAGCGGGCGACGGTCCCGACCGCGCTCCCTGCGCTGCCACACGTGTGCGGCTAGCGGCGCCGCAGCACCGCAGCGGCGCCAAAGGCCAGCAGCGCCAGCGTTCCGGGTTCCGGAATCCCCGCCGGGATCGGCGTATTCAGTTCCGTCTCGTAGCCCCACGCGAAGGCGGCGAGTTCCCCGGCGGTGCGGATCACGCCGATCCAGCCGTAGTGCCACCCCGCGCCGCCCGCGAGGTTGCTGATGCGCACGCCGAGGTAAGCCGGCGCGCCTTCCGGGATGAGCGAGAACCCGTTGTTGGGGTCGCGAATCTTTCCCATCGAGCCGCCATAGTACGTGTGGTCCCACAGCGCCGCTGCGTCCGGGACCATCTCACCGGCCTCGAAGCCCCACGCGAAGCCGTAGTAGCCGGTGTCGGTCTGAATGTCCGCGTTGGGCGTGCCCTCCCAGAACCAACCCGCCGCCACGAAACCCGGGTGCCAGCCGTAGTAGTTCCACTCCAGGGTCCGGCTGAACGACCGGGGGCCGCGAGTGAAGCCGCCATACTCGCCGGGGTAGTTCTGATTGCCCTGCTGCTCGGGCGGCAGTTGGATGTACAGCGCCTTCCAGTACTCGTACCCCGTTCCCCAGTTGAAGTAGCCCGGCTCCCCCGGCGGAGGGTTGTCAAACCGAACCGGATCCCCATACGCCTGGGTGCCCGCCGCCAGTGCCGCCCCCGCGGCCAGCGCCCGCGCCGCATGCTTGGTCACCGCCAAGCCCTCCCGACGCGCCGCGCGCCCCTGACTTCGCCTCTCCTGTGCCATTCCACACCTCCTCTCCAAAGTACCCGCGTTACTTTTCGTGGCGCCAACCCACACCCATACCCGCGTCGGCCGCGCGTGAGCGACACGAACGTTTCTTCAGGAATAACACGCGCACGCCCCCAGCCTGGCTTCGCACAACCCCACCGCTCGGACCCTGCTACCATCCTACCAGGACGCGAACAGCGAAATCAACGTCGTGGCAAAAATGGTGCTGCTCCAGTGCAACTTGACCCCCTGTCCCTGCGAGCGCGCGAACCTCAGATGCACAACGAGCGCGGCCGGCGTCGCTGGGGCCGTGACGAACTTGACCTGTTCCGGCGCGCGGGCGGATTTGCGTTGCACGGGTAGAAACCGGATGATGACGTTGAGGAGCCTACGCCCCTCTGCGACGGGCCCCCGCCGAGCGCCACCGTAGCTCAGTTGGCAGAGCAGCGGTTTTGTAAACCGCAGGTCGTCGGTCCGAGTCCGACCGGTGGCTGTGAGACATTACGCGACATGGACACGCAACCCGCGTCCATCATGGCAGTTACGACAGCCCCGCCCGGAAGCCGATCGTCACCGCTCGTGCCAACTTGCGACCCGTTCGTACACGTTCTGCCGGAATCTGGTACAAGCGTTGGTACAAGAGAACTGCGGCCGTCCGTACCTGTCGCCAATGCCCGCTGAGCGTCCGGCTGGTTGATTGGCGGAAGTGCCGGCAGGGCGTCGAGCGCCCCGGCCACGTCGAGTAGCCGCGGGTCCGTGTACGTGTTCATCGTGAGTTCAAGCGTACTGTGCCGCATCGCCGCCTGTTGCGACACGGGGCGCCACGCCGCCCCTGCTCAAATGCGTTCCGAACGTGTGCCGCAGGGCGTGAATGTCGAGCACTCGGCCGCGGTCATCCCGCTTCGGGATGCCGGCAACCCGTAGGTCGCGGTCGAACGCCCGCACAAGGTCGGCTGGCACGTTGAACAGTGGCGCATCGTGCGGCAACCGGGGGGGCAGTGGCAGTTCCGTGGCCCCCGCCGCGGCCCATACTGCGTCCAGCCGCTCCCCGAGCCAAGCACGCAGGTCGGCCACAAGGTCGGCCCGCAACGGGATGTCCGCCCCGCGGCTGGCCTTCTCATCGGCCGCGTCGAGCACGGCGAACGCCGCGCGGCCTTCAAGCTCAAGGTGGCCGACGGTCAGCGAGCGCAGTTCGTTCAGCCGCAGCCCCGTCAGGACCAGCACCTTGTACGTCAACGCCCGTTCCCGCCCGCGGTGTTCAAGCTCGGCGATGAAGTCGGGCCGCTTGGCAAGTGCATCGCGGGCGTGCCCTTCGGCCGCGGTGAGCACGTCAAGCGTCAGCGGCATCCGTTTCCAGGTCCGCCGGCTGCGCTTGTCCTCACGCTTGTCGGCGTTGGCGAGCTTCACCGTCGGCCGACCATATTCGGCCAGTGGGTGCAGTCGTGCCACCGTGAGCAGCCGGCGCAGCTCGTTTTCGGTCAGCGCCCGGCGCGGCCGGCGCTGGTTGGCCTTGCCGTCACGTTTCGGCGGCCGGGCGAAGGGGTTCGCGGTCAGGCGCTTCGTATCGACGCACCAATTCCCGAAGGCGCACGCCGCCAGTAGGTAGCCGTTCAACGTGTTGGCGGGCATCCCTTCGGCTTCCCGAGCGTTCGCCCACTTCTCAAGGGGTGGTCGACTCAAGTCGCGCAGGAGCGCAAAGCCACAGTCGGTGATGACATGTTTGAGGCGGAACCGAGCGTTGCGGACATGGGTCGCGTTCGTCCGCGGCTTCCCACCCTTGCCGCGCTTCGTGCCCAGGTGCTCAAGGTAGGCGTCAACGTGCGTCGCAAGCGCGGTAGTCCGGTGGTCGAGCACCGCATCTTCCGCGGCGGTCAGGGAACCGCAGCGGACGCGCTCGGCGCGTTTCTCAAGCTCGGCAAGCACAATCAATGCCGCATCGGCACTTCGACAGCCCGTTGCCGCTTTGCGCACGTGCCCGGCCCCGTCACGGTACTTGGCCGTGAACGTCCGCGCTTCGACAAGCACACGGTCGGTGCCGGCCGGCGTTGTCACCTTCGCCGTGTGTTTACGACGCCGGCGGTCGGTCCAGCGGGCGAAGCGCTCGCCCTTGCGGGTGAACACTTCCGCGCCCGAAGGCAGCGGCTTGGTGTAGGTTTCGCGGTACACGGTGCCCAAGATTCACCCTTCCCGCCGACGCAAGCGAAGTCCGAGAGTCTGTTGGGTCGGTTCAGACATCGTCGTCGTCGATGCGGTTCAAGTTGCGTTCTCGCTCGGCCAAGCGCCAGGCGTCGAAGCTGGTCGGCTCGATCCGGCGCTTGTGGCCGCGGCCTTCGACGATGAACTTGCCCGCGGTCGCCGCGCGTGATACTCGAACCAGCGCTGCCCGCAGTGTCAAGTTGTCGATGTCGCTCAGGTGCAGCTTCGCCGCTTCGGTGGTGGTCAACCAGGTCCGCGGGCCGGCCGAGGCGAGCAGCTCGACGGTGAGCTGGACCGAAGTCTGCCCGCGGGACAAGAGCTGGTTGACCAAGACCGTGGGCAGCAGGATCAGGCGACCTTCCACGTCGGCAAGCTGTGCGAAATCGACCGGAGCCGCGGTCGGCGGGGGCGACAGTCGTTCCATCGGGGGCGCCTCCCGCGGGCAGCCTGCCGGCCGTTGGGCTTATCCGCCCTACTGAGCGGCAAGGGTCCTTACGGAGTCCTTCCAGCCACCGGCAGGGTACCCGCGAGCGCGCCCGGGGGGCGCGCTTGGAGGCATGAAGTAGACGAGCCAGTAGGTTCATAAGCACCCCCCGGGGTGCCCGGTAGCCATCCCGCGTCAACCCCCTCCCCAGCCGGCCCGGCTGCGGGCGGAATACCGGCTGCGGGAGTCCGTCGAGCCGGGATTTCCTAATTCCACACCCGCGGGGTGCGCCAGCACGTAACCCCGCGGGTGTCTGTGTACCCGTAGGGTACTGTGATACCGCCACGGCGGTAGCGTAGTGACCGCTACGGCAGTGGCGGTTACGGCGTGCCCCCGGATGGCATCAACAAGTGATAGACGCTCGGCCCGCCGGCCAGCGTGCCGCGCTTCACCCGGTCAATCAACCCGCAGTTCCTAAGCCGCCAGAGTGCTCGCCGTACCGCCGCCTGTCGATACCCAGTTCGCCGCTCCAGGTCCGACACGGCTGCTATCGCGGTTCCGTCCCGCTGGCCATGCCGGTAGAGCACAAGCCACACCGCCACGTCTACCGGCCCGAGCCGGACAAGGTCGCAATCGACAAACCCGTTCAGCAGCGCGAACCGTCGCCGCACGGCACCGCCGCCCCGGCCGGGTTTCCGCTTCGGCTTCGGCTCGGCTTCTGTCGAAGCGCGCCCGTTGCGGCGTGCGGGGCGCTCGCCCAGGTCCATCGGCGGGAGCACTTCGCCCGGCGGGATGATGCGCGGGTCGGTCATTCGTCGCCCCAGTCATCGTCCGCCGCCGCGGGTGTCGAGCCCCACAAGGCCCGCAGCGATGCCGTGAGCTTACCGCGGTCCGCGGGCGTTGCCGCCCCCGGCTCGGTCGGGCGGAACGATTGAATGCACCGCTCGAAACGCAACTTCACGTCCACTGGCTGGCCGTGCCGGTGTTTCAGGCAGCGCAGCGTCACGGCTTCGGGATCATCACGGCCCGGCACCAGCACGTAAGCCGTGTCGGCCCCGTATTCGAGTTCGCTTGATTCGCGGAAGCTCGCCAAGCTCAGCCTGTCGCCTACGTAGGATGAACGCCCGCGCTTGTCTCTCGTCCGTGCCACCGCGGACACCGCCAGCACCGCACAGCCGGCGTCCGCGAATTGGCGCAGGTAGTCCATCAAGGCATCGACCGAGCCGCGCTTATCGGCGTGCTCGCCTGGCGGGCGAATGCGTTGCAGGGAGTCCAGCGTCAGCAACGCGCCGCCGAAGTCATCGGCCGTTGCGGCGATGTTGCCCAGGTCGAACGGCGGTTCGACGAACGCCAGCCGGTCGGCCACAGATTCGAGCGTCGCAAGCCCGCGGTCGATGCGGTCGGCATGCTCAGCGCCGAGCTTTCGCTTGGCGATTGCGTCGAGCGGAACACCCGACAGTCGGGCAAGCTGGCGGTCCAAGAGCACGGCCGCGGCCATCGACCGCCGGGTGGCCACCCCGGCTCCTGGCCGCGGCACGCACCCGTGTCCCTGTGGCGTGCGACAGCACTGCCGCGGGGGAGGGAGGCGGGCTTGCCGTTATTCCGCCGGTTGGGCAACGGGGAGGACGCTTGACTTACCCAGACCACCGCCACGACAACCCCGCACTCGCCTAGAGGAGCCGTGCGAAGCTCACCACGTCCTTGCCCGCAGGGCGAGCGCCGCCTCGGTGCACCGTCCGGCCGGGTGCTCGCCTACTCGCCCGGACCGCTGAACCCGATCTGGAACTGGGCGACGTCGCGCAGGTCGACGTCGCCGTCCGTCTCGAAGTCAAACGCCTGCAAGTAGGTGGGCAGGCATGCCGGGACCGGGACTACCGGCAGTTGGTCGGGACCGGCCAGGCACTCGGTCAGGGCGTCGAAGTCATTCCAGTCGATGGCACCGTCGGCATTGAAGTCGCCCGCCCCGATAGCGTCGCATTCATCCGGAATTGCATTGTGGTTGCAGTCCAGGCTGGTTCCCGCGGCGATGTCCTGGGGGTCGGGGATGCCGTTGTCGTTGCAGTCGAAGCAACCCACGAGGGTGCGGAAGCAATTGTCACTCCCCGTGAGGCCGCCCGACAGGTAGCCGTTGCCATCGGGGTAGCAGAGCCCGGGCGCCGACGGCCAGGCCCAGCGGCTGGCGGTGACGGAAACCTCGATGACGTACGTTGCTTCGGGCTCCAGGTACACGGTTTGGGCGAACGGGAACAGTCGCCACCCGGCCCCCGTCGGCGTTACCTGCACCTGGCTGCCGGGAACGACCGGGCCGGTGATCGTCCCCGCACGGATCTTGACGGTGACCGGCACGGCCGGGCCGCCGGGGTTGAAGTCGTCCAGCAGCACCTCGACGCCGACATGGGCGCTGATGGCGGGCACGAACTCCTGGCCGATGGGCATGAAATAGTAGATGTTACGCACGGCGCCGTTGGGGGCGTCGCAGGCTTGGTCGGCGCATTCGTCCGGCGGCTCGCAGACGTCATCGACGCCGTTGCCGTCGCCATCGCCCAGACATTGAGAGTACGGTCCCTGCGGGAACCCGGCCGGCCAGCAATCCGCGGGCTCCGCCCAGGTGCAGCCGCCGTCGGTCAGGCAGCAGGCCTGCAAGTTCTGGCAGGCGTCATCGGACCCGTCGCCGTTGGCGTCGCCCAGGCACCAGGAGCCCGGGCCCAGCGGGATGCTGCCGAAGGGGCAATCGTCGGGGCGGGCGCTGGTGCACGTTCCTTCCGGCGCACAGCAGGCCTCCATGCCCTCGCAGGCGTCGTCCACGCCATTGCCGCCTTCGTCGCCAAGGCACACCGAACCCGCACCCTGCGGCACACCATCAGGCAGGCACTCGTCGGGTGGCAGGTCGGCGCATGCTCCTTCGCCCAGGCAACACGCTTCCAGGCAGACCAGCGCGGCACAGTCGGAGCCCGGTCCCTGGGTGCGCCCGCCGGCAGCCACGCAACAGGGCGGCTCCAGCATGGCGCAGGTTCCGCCGTCCAGACAGCAGGCCTCCTCCTCTCCGGCGCACAAGTCCTCCGACCCCAGGGGGGTGCCGCCGCGGGCGATGCAGTCATACAGGTCGGTATTGACGCACTGAGCAGCGGGCTCCGGCAGGCAGCAGGCTTGGCACTGCACTGCGAGTGCCCCCAGCAAGCCGCACAGCGGTTGCTGCTGGGGCGCGCACGATGAACCCGCCTGCAAGTGGTAGTTGCCCGTGGTTGTCGGCGCCGCGCTATACGCAACTGGATCACAGAACAGCGGGTCGCCGTGGATGTTGTTGGCACCCGTTTCCGCGCACGCCGGGTCCAACTGTTTCCCGTCCTGCTGCGTGTCGCTGCAATTCAGCACGATCGAGCCCGTGCTGCAATACCAGTTGTCGCCCTCGCCGCCGGCACCGTTGCCCCAGACGATCGAGTTGTCCATGTCGATCTGGCCGGTTTGGCAAATGCCGCCGCCGTTGTTGTCGGCGAAGTTGCCGGCGATCGTGGAGGAGACGATGGTCGCCGAGGCGTCGTCTAGGCAGATACCGCCGCCGTCGGTCTGGGCGTAGTTGCCGCTGATGACGCAGCCAGCGATGGTAGGCTCGGCACCGTTGGCGCAGTAGATGCCGCCGCCGAAGTGAGCCGTCGGACCAATAGCGGCGTTGCCGGTGATGATGCAGCGGCGGATCGTCGGTGAGGTGCCTGAACAGTAGATGGCGCCGCCGCGCGTGGCCACGCCGTTGCGGATGGTGACGCCGGCGAGCACTGATGCCGGGCCTTCACCGGAGATGAACTTGACTGCCCGCCAGCCCGAGTTCTCACAGTCAATGACGCAGGCGGCGGGGTTGCTGCTTTGCGCTTGCACCGTGACGGCCTTGCCTGAGTAATCAATGTCTCGATTGCCCTCGCCGGTGAACGTCGCCTCGCACAGGCAGATCACGTCGCCGTCGGCGGCCGCGTTGATGGCGGCCTGGATGGTGACGAAATCGCCCGTGCCGTCGGGACATACGGTGTAGGTGCAGCTCTCGCTGCCGGAAACATGCTCATAGACGACGGTCGCGCTGTCGGTGTACCAGACCAGTTCCGGCTGACCGTCGGCGTCGAGGTCACTGGAGATCAGGCGTTCGCGGCCCTGGCCGGTGACGGCACCGTCCAGTGACCAGACCATCTGCAAGGTGTTGTCGGCGACGCCGGTGAACACGGCCGTCAAGCTGGAGGCGGCCTGGAAGAGCAGGTCGCTGTAGCCGTCGCCGGTGGCGTCGCCGGTGACCACCCCGCCGTCGAAACAGAGATTACACGTGGCCGTGTACTCGTGGCTCCACACCAGCTCGTATTCGTCGTTGCCGACGGCTTCATACATCCAGACCACAAAGACGACCGGCTCGGTGAAGCCGCCGTGCCCGGTGACGACGACGAAGTCCGGCAGGCCGTCGCGGTCCAGGTCGCCGCCTTCGCTCACCCAGTAGCCGTTGGGGTCGGGCAGCCAGTCGCTGGTCCACGTGTCGACATAGTTGTTGTTGCCCTGGGCTTCGACGATGTGGATGCGGACGGCGTCGCTCACTTCGGGCACAGCGATCTCGCGGAAGCCGTCGCCGTCGAGGTCGCCGACGCCGACGCAGCCGGAGACCGCATATTCGGGTCCGTAGTTGCCGCCGTACACTTCCCGATACGTGTCGTCGGCGAAGGCCTCATAGACGGCCACCGAGCGGTCGCTGGTGCCCTGGTGGCTGCAAATGACGTCGTTCACGCCGTCCTGGTCGATGTCGGCGACGCGCAGGTGCGTATAGTGAGTGTTCTCCACGCCGGTATGGTGCTCGGCCGTGGCGACGGAGGGATAGGTGTAGAGGTTCGGCTGCTCGTAGAAGACCAGGTACGGGTCGCCAGCGATGCCGGCCTTCCAGATGATCTCCTGCAAACCGTCGTTGTCGGTATCACCGATTCCGAGGAACCAGGTCATCTGCCCGCTGGGCGGCGGCGCGCTGTGCACGTGGACGAACGGGTTGCGGCCCTGCGCTTCCCACACGTGCACTGCCCCGTCGTAAGCGAACCAGAGTTCCTTGTGTCCGTCGTGGTCGACGTCGCCTTCCCAGATGTTCGAATCGCCTTTGGGCAGCGTGGCGAGCAGGACGTAACTGTCGCGCGTGGGTGGTGCCGGCTGCGCTGGCCGACGCGATGTCGACAGGCCGTTCTGGTTGTCGAGGCCCGCTGGCCGCGGCCCGCGCCGCCAGACGACCGTGCGCTCAGCGTCCATGGCTTCCATGACACCGCGCTGCGGGTCAGTCTCGATCTGCAATGCCCCTGCCGTCGCCGCCGACGGGGTCGCACCAGCAGGGACTGCCGAGTGGCCTTGGGGCGACGCAACTGCGGTTGGGTTCGATTCCGCCGGCCCAGCCGGCGCCAGCAACATCAGGCCTGCGATACAGACAGCGATCGCCATGTTCGTCCCTCCGGTGTTTTCTGTTCAATGATGTTGCAGCACCCCGGTTGTTAAGCACGGTAGCCAGGTGGGCAGGTTTTGGTCCTACTCAGCCCGCTACCATTCGTCGTGGAGCCCATTGTATCCGGATAGCACTACGGAGTGCAAGGACGTTGCGCATTCACACTTCAGCCAGTCTGCTGCGGTTGCGCGCTGCAGTCGAAGGGCGGTAGCCCGAGCTCCGCCTGGCGATGTCGCGCTTGGGGGCAGGCGCGTTCGGAGAAGGACGCGATATCCGCACAGGTATGGCGACGCCCTCCGCGGCAGCGGCCGCTGCAACCGGATGCGGCCTGACCCTTCGCCGCCCTGCGTTGGCCGAGACGGCCGTGGCCGGTGCCCGCCGGCTCTTCGACAGGGCCTCAGACCGGGCAGGGCTGCAGCATGGCGTTGTCTACTTTGCCGGGCCCGTAAAGGCATTCTGGAAGGCAGCGAAGTCGCGCAGATCGCATTGGCAGTCCTCGTTGCCGTCCATCCGGATGCACTCGGAGGTTGCGAACACGTCCGGGCCGCTGAGGCACGCGGTCACGCCCGCGATGTCCTCGATACTGATCCAGCCGTCCCGGTTATCATCGAAACTGGCCACGGGCAGCGCAACGAACAACGCAACGGGCTCGCCCTGCAACTGGGCGATGAAACCTACCTCCCCGGAATCATTGATGCTCACGTCGTTGCGGTTGTCCGGGCCGACCACCTGGACCAGCGTATCGTCGATGTAGGTGGTATCAGCGATGGCAACCGGCGTCCGGTTGACGAAGATGCCGTCCGTCCCGAGTAGTGTCGCCAGATAGGCCACGTCGCCTTCGTTGTTGATGGCGTGGGTGACGATATCCACCACCGGGTGGCCGCTCAGGGAGTCATAGGGACCCACCACGTACGTTTGCGTTCCGCCCGGAAGGTAGTGAAACAGCATGGCGCCATGCTCGGCAGCACCGAGATAGTACACGTTCCCGGCAGCGTCGCGTCGAGGGTCGCCCACGTACAGGACCGGATGCCCGTCAATAGTGTCACCCGTGCGAGCGATCACAGCACTTGGCGTCAAAATGGCGAACTGACCATTCTCGGCTCTTACAACGGGGACGCCGTCATCGCCGTAACCATTGACCGAGGCCGGCTGTATACTGTCTATATGAAAGCCATCGATGATGTCACCGTCGGAGATCAGCGGTGTGAGTGTGGCTGTGCTCCAGGCAACGTCGTACAAGGTGGTCTGGGCGCCGATCTCCAGCGTGCCCAGGGTAAGGAAGTGCCCGGTATCATTGCAGTCAATGTAGTCCCAGTCGTCCAGGGTCTCGAACGTGACCACACCGGCGGGCCCCTCGGAAGCGTATAACGTGTCATTCACGAAGACCGCCGGGCCGACGTCAACAACGTAGGCTGCCAAATAGCGGTTGCCCTGAGCGTCCCACGCAGGCATTCCAAGCATGTCGATCTCGTACCCGGCAATCAGGGTGCCGTGTCCGATTACGTCGAAGCCGCCCTGGGGCTTTTCGATGAAGACGGCGTCCGTCACGCCATCCCAGGCCTGGAAGACCACCCGCCCGTCTTCGTCGAGCATAAGACGGCGAAGCGTGTCGACAGTATGGCCCTCGACCAGATCACCTTCGGTAACGACGCGCCGGTACGTGAACGGCGGATCGTTGAGCGGGGGCTCCGGGCAGCCCGCCCCGTACGCCCGCGCCCAGCCATCGCGCGTGACCACGTACAACATCCCGTCAGGACCGATCGCGGGCGGTGCCAGCAGGTAGTCCGCGGTGTCGAACTCAAGACGCCAGAGCTCTGCGCCGTTTGTCGGTGCCAGCGCGATAAGGTAGAGCCCGTCGGAAAAGAGAATCGTGCCCTCCCCGTCCACTACCGGTGCCACGGGATCCCCGCCTTCGATAGTGTCCACAAAGCGCCACAGCTCGGCCCCGGCAGCGGAGACGGCCACCAGGACGGGCTCACCAGCCAGAGTCTTCGGGCTGACGTAGCACGTACCGTCAACCGCGATGGCCGGCGAGGGCGCAGCGTTGGGATTCCTCAGGCCGGGTAGCGGCAACGTCCACTTTTCCGTCCCGTCGGGGTGCACCGCCACCACGTAGTTGTCGGCGGCGCAGAAGTACACCGTGCCATCGGCGGCCACCGCAGGCGCCCCGGCCAGGCCCGGTCCGGGGTACGTCCACAGCACGCTGCCGTCGGCGGGATCGAGCTTGCGCAGCAGCTCCCATCTTGTTGTATACACTCCGCCGTCCTGGCCCACCGCCAACGGACCATTGGCCAGCCCACCGCCCGGAAACTCCCAGTCCAACTCGCAGGATGGAGTGATCTTCCGCACGTTCGCGATATAACAGTTACCATTTGAGTCCAGTGCGCCCGGCCAGACGCTGGTGTACTCGCCGCAGAGAGCGCTGCCATCCTCCCCGCTGCGGATTTGGCCGCCGAACCAGATGTTCCCATCCCGCCGCACCGAAACCGAAGCACAGTCCGACGCCATCGGATCGTACTGCCATTTGAGCCCGCCGTTGGGATAAATGGCGGTCAGCTTGTAGTTGTAGACATAGATCGTACCGTCGGGGCCCAGCGTCGGAGACTGAGCATAGTGGTCATCGGCGAGCTTGGTGCTCCAGAGGCGCACCGGACTGGGCGGGACGACCGCCTCGGTGCGTCCGGTGCGTTGGGCGTCGTGCTGGTACGTTGACCAGCCGGCAGCCGGGTACGCGGCGGCCTCGCACGCGTCGAACGTGCAGAAGCTGTCGGGACCGTTGAAGGTTCCATCCATCGCCGTGCACTCGGCTTCCGTCACCACCGAGCAGTCCATGTCCACGCAGCACGCCCCGACCGGCACGCAGACGAAATCATGCAGAATGGCGTAGAAGATGTGCCGGGTCGTGGAATCCTGTCCCTGCCAGACCAGGCGATCGCCGTCGATCGCCGGCTCGTTGTCCGTGTAGGTGTTGTCCGTGATCTGGTACTCGACGCCGCCACACAGGACAAAAATCTCCAGGTCGTTGCCGTCGTTACGAGCGAAGGCAACCAGGGAGCCTGAAACGTCCGGTTCTATATCGTAAACGTTATTGGAGGTCAGCGCGCGCGTGCCCGCGGTAGCGTCCCAGGCCCAGATCTCGGCACTTTGGCTTGGACCGCTTGCGGCGTACCAGACCACCGTCTGTCCATCGGTCTCCGGCCGCACGTCGGAGTAGCTGTTGCTGGTGAGAGGGAACTGTGTGCCATTGTGCCAGTAGTAGATCTCGTTCTGCGAAGACCCGCCGTATTCCCAGACGACGAGGTCGTCGTGCACGCGCGGGTACTGGTCGCCGCCGTTAACTGCGGTGATGTGCGTGGTGGAGGAGCCGTCGTAGTATACGATGTAGTACGTGCTCTCCATCCAGACGATGCCGCTGCCGCCGATATCCGCAAAGCGATCGTCGACGGTGTTGTTCGTCAACGTCGTAATGGTACCGGCTTCCCAGAGCTGAATCTCGAAATCGGTGGAGGAGCCGGTCTTGTTCTCCCAGACCACCCGGTCCTGATCAATGCGCGGAGCAAAGGCACGGGTGCCGACGGAAATCTGCACGGGGGCAGGGTCCCCTTCCGCCCACTTCATGATCGCCGCCTGATTGGTGCCGAGGTTGCGCTGCCAGACATACGTCGTGCCACTGACGGCCGGCGCGTAGTCCGACACCGAGCCAGTGGTAAGCTGATAGGTCTCCCACCACGGATCGCCGCGTGCGATGGACGGATGGATGCTCGTTACCAGGGTGAAAAGCAGACCGCAGCAGATGAGGAGATTCGGTAGACGTCTCACGAGGGCACCCCCCCTTCAGGATTGCGCCGACCGTCGCTGTTCGAACAGCGGAAGGGCCATGCAACTGTACAATGTACCTGGCGCGCGGTCTCGGCACAAGGGTTGCCTTCGCCCGGCCGATCGCGACGTGTTTGTGGCGGGGGGTATCTGCGCGTGAACCTGTTGCTTCTTGGTAGGGAACCCGGCCCCGGGTAGAGGGACGGCAGGCGTTCGCGTTCAAGCCGAACTGAAACCGCCGGCGGCGATCCTCAGCGCGACCGCCGTATTGGAGGGCGGGGATGGGTGGGACGCCACGAGGGCTGCGTAGCGTCGCTCGCTGTGTCAACCGCTACGTTTACGCCCCGTCTCAGGTCGAATCACGAGGGCGCGCGGGAGGCCAGGAAGTCCTGCCAGGCGTTGCGGCTCACACGCAGGTTGCTGCGGTAGGAGAGATTGCCGGCCAGCGTAATCAGGGGCTTGCGCCCTTGCCACACGCTGCGCCACGCCCGGCCCAAGACGTGTCGCAGGGAATAGAAGGTCCCGTCGCAGGTCTCCATCTCCCGGACGAGGTCGCCGCTGGAGAAGTGTTTGTACTGGGCCACGGGAAACGTCAACGTGTAGTACTTCCAGTCTTCCGGGAACGTATTAGCAGCGATGCGGCCTTCGGCTGCCATCTGGTCCCACAGTCGCGTGCCGGGCAGGGGCGTAAGAAACAGCGCGTTGAGGAAGTCCACGCCATAGCGGATGCCTGCTTCTGCGATCCGCGCGCCGATGCCCGGTTCATCCGTCTCCAGCCCCATGATGAAGGAACCGGCCACCAGGATCTTGTGTCGCTGGATGCGCCGGACGGAGTCCGCGAAATCCCGGCCCTCCAGGAGGCGGCGTTTCCCGCCGAGCGCGCCGAGGCCTTCCGCGGTCAGCGATTCAAAGCCCACGAAGACGCCGGTGCAGCCGGCCTGCGCCGCCAGCGTCAGCAACTCCTCGTCATCGGCCATGTTGATCGTCGCCTGGGCAATCCACTGCTTGCCCAGCTTCGCCCGGATCAGGGCGCGAAACAGATCCTTCGCCCGGGCAATGTGCTCCGCGCGGGTGCCGATAAGGTTGTCGTCCACGACCAGCACGTGTTTTTCCCGGATCGCAGCGAATTCCCGCACCACTTCGTCGATGGGCCGCTGCCGGTAACGGTAGCCATTGAAGGTCGTCACGCTGCAGAAGCTGCAATTCAGCGGGCAGCCCCGCGTGGTCTGAATTGCGCCAAACGCATAGGAATCGGTCAGCAGGTCATGCCGGGCGGGCGGAATCTCGTTGATGTTCGCATGCCCGCCGGCGTACCCCGCTTTCAGGGTGCCCTGCTGGACGTCGGCCAGAACCCGGGCCCAGACGGACTCGGCCTCCCCCGTGATCACCGAGTCCACGCGCGGCAAAGCCTCTTCCGGACACATGGAGGCATGTATGCCTCCCATGACCACCGGCACACCCCGCTGGCGGAACTCGGCTGCTACTTCGTAGGCACGATTCGCCTGCGAGGTGAACGCGGTAATGCCCACCAAGTCCGGGCGCGGCAGCGTCTTGTAGTCACGCATGCCGACGTTCTCATCGAAGATTTCGACGTCCCACTCCGGCGAGGTGAGAGCGGCCAGCACCAGCAGGCTGAGCGGCTTCCAGACGCGGTAGTGGTTCCAGTGGCTCTCTTTGACGTGGATCAGGCTCACGAGCGGGTTGCAGGGGTTAATCAAGTACACGCGCATCGCTACGGTTCGTTCCTCCGGTGCTTGCCAGGCCGTTTCGAGCCCAACAATCGTACTCGGCGGGGCGGTGCCTCGCAAGCGCCGCAGACGACAATCTCCGTCAAGTTCCCTGCCCAAGTGCGCAGCACATGTGGCAATCCGGGGGGATCATCTCGGCCGCCCGGTGAAAACCGGCAGCGTTGGCTGGAGCCGCGGCACGGCCGAGGTGGCCGTCCAGCGAAAGCTGTTCGCCGCGATCCTGGAGCGCATCCAGCGACTGCGTCGGCCCGAAGTTGGCTTGGTGCCTTCCGGATGAGCCAGCAGACCGCTCAAGCCCGCTCTTGTTCGGACAAGCCGGGCGGATTCCATGCGCCCAGCGGGGAAAACGGGCCGTTCCTGGACCAGTCGGGAGCTCCCTACCCCTGCAACAAGGGCCTCGCCGGCCTCGTTCCGCCCCCGCCGCCCGGAAAAAGCCTGAAAAAGATGGGCCCTCCAGCGGTGGGGCACGGTACAATAGCGCTACGCGATCCGGCAGCGGAGCTGGGCCAAGTCATCTGGGAGAAGTCAGGTCAAGTAGCGCTATCGAGGCGCACAATCGCCTGTCGAAAAGAGCCGCCGGCGCAAAGCCACTTCCGGTTGGGTACCAAGGAGGAGAGAATCATGTTCAGATCATCAGCCACCTGTTCCGAGGGCCTGCCGTGCGTAATCCTCCTTCTCGCCGGCAGCCTGTTGTGCAACCCAGCGCTTTCCCGTGCCGGCGATTTGCCCCCGCGGCAACAACCGCCTGGCGTGCACTCCACGATCTGCACGTCCGACGGCTACGTTCGCGACGATGAGCTGGCCCTCCACGTCGCCAATCAGATCGTTGCCAACGGCGGTCAGGTCCAGGACGTGAAGATCTTCCTGAATACCTGCTACGGCGGCGGCTTTTTGACCGAGTTCACCTACATCTTCGGCGCGAGTGGGCCCTGCCCCGGCGTGCCGTGGGTCTTCGGTTCGGCTGCGGAGTGGTACGAGCAGGCCTGGGCGTTCCGGGCCGAGTGGTGCAGTGATCCCAACTCGAACCTCGGCTCTAAGTTCACCAGCGCACTCGCTGGACCGCACAGCGGACACTGGGATCCGACGCCGGGCGCCATGCGGGACCTCAGCTCGCACAACGTCCAGGCCGACCTCATCACCGCACGGCAGCACGACGAGGCGGGACCGAATCACGAGCGGTGGGAGGCTACCGTGATTGCGGTCGGCAACGGAGGAGAGAGCCTCACGTGGAACCCAGGTGGAACCAGCCACGAGGTCATCCTCTTCGGCGGCATCATGAACCAGCCGGCGTACTACAACGACATGGAGAACATGCAAAGCGCCCTACAGAACCTGTACGGGGGCGCACCCTGCAACATCCAGACCATTCCCGACGGGACGAGACAGGACCTGCTCGACGGTATCAGCACGGCGTGCGCGAACCTCGACGCCAACACGCAACTGCTGCTGCACTTCACGGACCATGGTGGCTTCACCTGTGACATCGTCGAGCGCCTGCAATGGCAGGGTGAGCAGCCACCCTACACGATCCCCCAGTTCAAGGACACCGTGATTTGGCTGCCGCCGCTTCCCTGGCCCCCGTGGCCCAAACGCCCGCCGCCGCCGCCGCCGGATGATGAGCCGAAACTCTACCTAGTGTTGCTTTACATCATCTACAGCCAGGAATGGATCATCTGCCTCAACGACTTGCCCATCCCGTTGCCGCCGGGTCCCCTGGTGGGCGAGCTGGAGCTTCCGGTAGCGTGGGAGAGCCTTCGCGAAGGCGAGAACCACCTGACCGTGAGCGCCGTTGGCGAACCGAGCGGCCCATTCGTATTCGACACAATGGAACTACTCAGCGGCCCGGTCGCCATGGCGACCGATCCGGTACCTGAGGCCGCTGTAAGCGTTGCCCTGGGGTACGAATTCACCGCGCCTTGGTTTCCCGGGTCGGCGAACCCATTCCAGGTTCCACCGCAGGTCAACCTGCCGGCGTGGGAGCAGAATGGTCCGCTAACGTACTACTACAGCGAGCCGCGTTGGCCCGACCAGCAGGGCTTCTGGGGCGTATCCGGGCCGCAGCAAACCGCCGTCCTGACCGCCCGATTGTTCAACACGTACAGCCCGGCAGAGAAGCAGCAGGTTGTGATCACAGCCGACATCATGACCGACGATCCAACTGGCAATGCCTGGAACGTAGTGGTCCAGCCGCCCTCCGGAGACGAGCTGACGCCGCCGGCCGCGCACCAACCGCAGACAGTGCACGCGACTGCGAATCCGGACGGTTCGATCAAGTACACGTGGGAGCAAGACATCACGCCGCTCGTCCAGTTTGAGGACATCGCCATCACACTGAAGACTGGCACCAGCGGCGACGCCTACATCTTCATTGACAACCTGACGATCGACACAGTGGGCCAGCCCAAGGACAAACCACTGCAAGAACCGAACGTGCCGCCGGAGCAGCAGGACAAGAGCCAATCCCAGTATTACTACTTCAGCTCTCCGGAGTGGCCGCCGGCACCGCATTACGACGTGCTGCCGACTTGGCATGGCGGCACGCTGTGGGACCGCTTCGGGTCGTACCCGCCGGAGTGGCTGGCCGAGGTCACGGATCATCACGGCGCGATCGGCCTGCCGGGCGGGTTCCCCTCCGACGGGCAGCTCATGGTCCACTTTGATGATCAAGCCGAGCCTGGCGGTCGCGAGCACGTTTCATATCAGTTCGACTACTACACTGGAGGAGGGGGGCTCTGGTGGGAGCCCGTGGTGCCGCCGGAGAGTTTGATCGAGAACACCCACGAAGAAATCGAGGAGTTAGAGGACGGCTGGCTGCGCGTCCACTTGACGTTCGACGTGCTTCCGCCCCCAGCCTGGCAGGAGTTCCATTGGTTCTTGTCCGCGAGTGAAAGTAGCGGCCCGGTGGCGATCGACAACTTCGCCATGTCCAGCAGCACCTGGTGGGCCGACTACTGGCACGACGCGTTTGACTTCTACGAAGTGGGCCTCGGCCTGCACGGCCAGTACGGGTGGAAGGGCTGGGACGGCAACCCACTCGTCGACGGCTTCGTGGCGGACGCTCAGGCTCGTACCCTGTTCAACTCGCTGCGGGTCGAGGGGCCGACGGACCTCATTCAAGAGCTCGACCTTCCCGCGGCCCGCTACGTGTTTACGACCTGGCAGTATGTGCCGGCGGACTTCCAGTCGGGCTGCGATCCGACGGGCGAGTTCTGCGGTTCGTACTTCATCTTGCTGAATACCTACCAGGACGGCGGCCCGTACCACTGGTCTGTCCAGCTTCACGCCGACTCTCTGACGGGTTCATTCATCCGTGACCAGCAGACGCCCGCATCCCTCCCACTCATCACAGACCGCTGGGTGAGGATCGACGTTCTGATTGACCTGACCGCCGACCTCTACCGCACCTACTACGACGGGATCGAACTGGGAACGGCGGCCTCCTGGACCGCCGGCGTCTTCGGTAGCGGCGGCGGCGCGCTCGCCATCGGCGCCCTCGATCTTTTCGCTAACGCGTCCACGACGGTCTATTACGATGACATCTACCTGCGGCTGTTGATCCCGGGTGACTTGAACTGCGACGGCATTGTGGATTTGGACGACTTCCTGATCTTCACAGCGTGCATGACAGGACCGGAAATCGGCATCGTCCCCGAATGTTCGTGCGCCGATTTGGACGCTGATGGCGACGCGGACATAGTCGACTTCGCCGCGTTCCAACGCGCATTCACCGGATCATAAGACGGAAATCCCGGCTTATCGCCAGCGTGGCCGCCTACATGATAATGACCAACCGGGTGATACCCGCTAAAGAGAGAGTATCCATCGCTTCCTGTGCTCCAACCAATGTTGCCTGAGTAGCTCCACGCAATAGGGGAACTGACAGTCGGAAGGGAGTGGCATGGCCAAGTCCCGGCGCGCCGGGACCATGCGCTCCCCCGGCCGAACGCCGGGCTGCTGCAACAGCATGCCGGCGTCCCGACGCGTCGGGACTTGGGCATGCCACCCTACCGGTTTCCCCTTTGGGTGGTCCTATTTAGATTGCATAGCACAACAACACGTTCGTTTCCGTCTTCAAGAGGGCAATGCTCTTCTGTGCGTCCATACCAAGTCTCTCCTGAACCGCTTTGGCCGGTTGCACCCAGCCGCGGCTGGTAGTCGGCGCGTGAATGCGGCCCACCTGGGGCTGTGATTTTACCGGTGATATCGGCATGTAAAACGGGTCCACCGTCGTGGCATTGCCGGGCGAGCTACTCCCCAGCCCTCCAGTGCGTGGTCTCGGGCCAGCTCTCCAGGTCCGCCCACGCGCGGGCGGCATGGGCGGTCGGCGACGAGTGCACGCCACACGGCGGGGGCCACTGGTGGTCGGTCAAGCCAATGGCGATCACCCGTGGCGATAGGAATCTTCGCGTCATTGGCTCGTCATGGGTGGTATCCGCCTTCGGCGGCCGGCTCGGGCGAGTGGCGTGCGCTGCACACGACGCAACCCGCACCCACGCGTTCTGCGGCGTGGCTGCCCGTTAGCGAAGCGTGCCGGTCCCGGGGCTGTGGTACAGACTCCTATTCTTCAATGTACTCCTGCCGGTAGTGCAGGCCGAGCTGGTGGGGCGGGGTAAACGGCGGGTCGGTGGGGCCGATGTCGGGGACGACTTGCCAGCGCGAGATGTGAAAACGCAGATGCGTGTCCGACGTCGGCCAGTAGGCGTCGATGGTGCGCGGCAGCCACGGTCCGTTTGGGCTGAGGCGGGCGTAATCTCCCAGCCGCGATTCCATAATCAGCACGCCCTCGAGGTCGCGGAACTGCACCCGGCGCGGCAGGCGCGGCGCGCGGCGGTCGAGCCAGTACTCCCTCTCCAGAAAAGACCGGCCGGTGTCGTCGGTGGCAATGAACAGAAGCTGCTGGTACTCCTCCTCCACCCGCTGCACCGGCGTGGTCTCAGCGGGTGGCATCGGCGAGACGGGGATCGGCGTCAGGCCCAGCGCGTCAACGAGCTGGGCTGGGTTGATCGGGATGCCGACGTCGGCAAGCGTCTCGCCGGGCTTATGGCGGCGGCAGTAATATGACTCATCATCCGGCCGACTGAAGTACCAGTAGTACGTCTGGTTGGAGCCGAACAGCAGCTCGGTCCCGGCGATGCTCTTGAGGTCAAAGCGCAGGTGACGCGGCGGCAGAAAGAGGAGGAAGCCGTCCAGCGTGTAGTGCACGCGCCGGCCACGGGCGTCCATCGTGTACCCGTCCACGCTGCCGGTGGCGCGCAGGGTCCCCCCGACGGCCGCCAGGTTGTCGTTGACGATCCGGGCCGCGTCCTGGAGCGGCAGGGGATCAAGCGGCGGCACCGCACGCGGCGGGCAGCCAGTCACGGCCAGCACGAGCCCCAGCAGCATCGCCCGGGCGATGTACGGCGCCGGGTGGCATGCCCAAGCCGAAGGCACCGGCAGGCTGCGGCGAGAATCAGTCCCTCGCCCAGGCGAAGGCATGGCGGCGCTGCGCTTGGCCATGCCACCCAGTTCGGTTGCCCGGTTTCGCCGTTGGGTGGAGGTAATCAGTCCTTCGCGCTGCCGCATCCGCAGCCTCCTGGGTCAGCCGGTGGGGCCGGCAGGCTTCCCGGCGTCGCGACCCGCGCCCAGGTCGGCACCGCCGCCGCCCTCGGACGCGGCGAATTCTCCCACGTCCCCGTGGAGAATCGCGCCCAGTTCGCGGCTGACGGCCTCGACCTGGTCGTCGGTTAGATGCGGGTTGAGGACGCGATGGGTGGACCGGTCGGCGGTCAGAACCATCGTCCAGACCTCCTGGCCGTCAGTCCGCTCCATTTGGTCGTACTTCAGCAGTTTCTTGCGCATGAGGATCAGGGCGAGAACGAAACGGAACTGGATCCGGAGGGGCTCGGTTTCGCCCGCCAGGCGGAGGAAGAAGTTGACCAGGATGTCGTCATCCACGAACAGGCGTTTCTGCTTGACGCGGATGGGCATCCGGGTGCGGAAATGGCAGAAGGCGCCCTGGGGGGGGCCGGTCCATTCGTCCAGGGCGTAATCGACCCGGCGGAACGACTCCGCCTCCTCGAACAGGGCGGAGTAGAACTCCTCCCCCTCCGCCAGCGGGCGTCCGCTGAAGGTGCTGTGGCCGGCGGTGCGTTGGACATCCCAACTGGGGGCCATTCCGGGGCTCTCGTGGCGGGGGGTCGGCCGCCGGTGCTATTGGAGAAGGGCCACGTCGATTCGTCAAGACGGGGTGACCCACCGCCGTATCGCCCGCGGCACGCCGCTTGCCAGTTTAGGTCAAGGTACGGTCCTGGGGAGAGGTAGTGCTGCGCGCAGCCCCGGGGACCGGGAGACGGGCAGGCCCCGGTCAGAGGGGAAACCACGAGGCTCGCCCGGCGGCCCGCGGATCTTGGGGTCGTGCCTCGCCGGCCCCTCCTTCGTCAGTGCCCCTCGACAGCCGGCGGGAAAGCCGGTTGAATCCCACGTTCCGCGGACCAGAGACGGGAAGAACTGGATCTCAAGGCGGGTTTGCATGGCATGCGGAATCGCACGAACCACGCGTATTGAGAGCCGATGGTGCTGAAGCAAGGAGAGATGATTCATGGCAAGGGTTGTTGATGAGTTCATGGCGGCCGTAGTGGCCAAGAACCCGGAGCAGAAGGAGTTTCACCAGGCGGTGCACGAGGTGGTGGAGTCCATCATGCCCGTGCTGGACCGGCGGCCGGAGTACCGCAAGGCCAAGATCCTGGAGCGGATCGTGGAGCCGGAGCGGGTCATCATGTTCCGCGTCCCCTGGGTGGATGACCAGGGGACCGTGCAGGTGAACCGGGGGTTCCGCGTGCAGTTCAACAGCGCGATCGGCCCGTTCAAGGGCGGGCTGCGGTTCCACCCCTCGGTTAACCTGGGGATCATCAAGTTCCTGGGGTTCGAGCAGGTCTTCAAGAACTCGCTGACCACGCTGCCCATGGGCGGCGGCAAGGGCGGGTCCGACTTCGATCCCAAGGGCAAGAGCGACATGGAAGTCATGCGCTTCTGCCAGGCGTTCATGACGGAGCTGTACCGCCACGTGGGGCCCGACAGTGACGTGCCGGCCGGGGACATCGGCGTCGGGGGCCGCGAGATCGGCTACCTCTTCGGGCAGTACAAGAAGATCGTCAACCGCTTCGAGGGCGTGCTCACCGGCAAGGGGCTCAAGTGGGGTGGCAGCCTGATTCGGCCCGAGGCGACCGGCTACGGTCAGGTCTACTTCGCCGAGGAGATGCTCAACACCCGCGGGCAGACCATTAAGGGCAAGCGCTGCGTGGTGAGCGGCTCGGGCAACGTGGCCCAGTACGCGGCCGAGAAGGTCCTCCAGTTGGGCGGCAAGGTACTCACCTTTTCCGACTCCAACGGGTTCATCGTGGACGAGGAAGGCATGGATGCCAAGAAGCTGGCGTTCGTGATGGAACTCAAGAACGTCAAGCGCGGGCGGATCAAAGAGTACGTGGACAAGTACCCCAAGGCCCATTACCAGGCGCTCGAGGCGAGTGCCAAGTGCAACCCGCTGTGGCAGGTGAAGTGCGACGTGGCCCTGCCGTCGGCGACCCAGAACGAGATTAACGACGCGGACGCGGCCAACCTGGTGAAGAGCGGCTGCACCTGCGTCTCCGAGGGCGCGAACATGCCCACCACGCCGGAGGGCGTGAAGGTCTTCATCGAGTCGAAGATTCTGTACGGGCCCGGCAAGGCCGCCAACGCCGGCGGCGTGGCCACCTCCGGCCTGGAGATGTCGCAGAACTCCATGCGGCTGAGCTGGTCCCGCGAGGAGGTTGACCAGAAGCTGCACGGGATCATGCGCAGCATTCACAAGGCGTGCGTCGAGACCGCCCAGGCCTACGGCACGCCCGGCAACTATGTCAACGGCGCCAACATCGCCGGCTTCGTCAAAGTGGCCGACACGATGATGGACATGGGCGTGGTGTAAGCGCCCAGCGCGTCCACAGGGCCCCTGGGAGCACCCAACAGGACCCCTCTCCCCCTTGGGGGAGAGGGTAGGGTGAGGAGGACGCTCAAGAACGGTTCAACCCTCCCTTGCTCCTCCCCGCAAGGCAGAGGGCCTTGTGTGGAGGACTCTGAGCGACGACGCGGGCGCAGCCCATCGTGCAAACACTACGCGGGCGAGACGGATTGCTCCGTCTCGCCCGCGGCGCTTACGTGCGGTCCCGTGAGGACTTCGCGATCCCGCGCGTGACCCCTCGGTTGTTCAGTTTGTGATCGCACTCTCGGGTTGATACTCGAAGCTGCTGACAACCACTTCCACGTCCTGACCATCACTCGGTGGCATGCCGTTGACCAGCCACAGGTTCATGCGCACGTGCCCTTCCCCGGACGGCGGGTTGTCAGCGCCGGTGTAGGTCCAAGTCGCCAAGATGTTGTCCGGTGCTGGCGTCGCACTCAACTCTCCAAAGTAGCTGACAAACTCTATGGCGTCCGCCCGCCAGGCCATTACGTGCGTGGTCTTCTCCGTAGCGCCTGCATAGTCGATGTTAAAGCGATGCAGGTTACCTGCTGTGTCCCACGGTTGAATCACAAACTGCGCGTTGTCATTAACGACTTCGCCCCAGCGCCCAAACTCGAAGTCGATCTCCCGGTAGTTGTTGTCCGGCGCGTAGCCGTCCCAGGTGAACAGGCCAAGAACGACGTTCTCGTTCAGAGAATCCAGGCGGCTTTCCACCGTGAATGCATAAGATCCATGTCCTCGCGACTCAGCAGCAACGATCTCGCTACAGTACCAAGCGCCATCTCGCTGGCTGATGGTCAGATGGAGTCGACCCTCTTCGTCGACCCAAACATCCTCGTCACCATCGGCGAAGTTGTTTGGTCCTGGCCCGCGGTTGTTCCCGCTCTTGACAGCCCACTTCCGTCCTGAGAAATCAACCTGCCGCGAGTTGTCCTCACCGACCAGCCTGAGGTTGTCAACGTATATCGTCCCCGCCTCGCCTGCCAGATTCTCGAAGAGAAGTGCGAAGATGTGATCCAGCGACATGTAACCAACATCGCCAATGGACAGCTCAATGGTCACCCACTCGTCGGTCGTCGCCGGGACTGGATACCCCTCAAGCCAGCCAAAGACATCATCCCAAATGCCGACAATGCCGGGCAGTGCCGAGGCCGTGGCGAGATACACGTCAGCGCGTATCTCACTGTTGGGCGCCAGGTCAAACGTCGAGCCCGCCCAGTCGTGCCGGATCTCGACTTTGCGATCGGCCTCCCCCGTCCAGGTCATCTGGAGCACGTAGTCGCCCTGAGGGGCGGCAGGTACGCCCCCGACGCCGCCGCGGACAGGCCAGGTGATCGTCAGCGTGGGGTCCTTTGTGGTGTCGACGGTGACGGTCACGTCGGACATTTCCGTTGGCTCATACCCAGTCAGGAGGCAATCCTCATCACAAACACACTCACCGGTGGCCGGGTCGCACTGCTGGCCGGTCAGGCAGACCACGGCGGTGTGCACGCACCCGGTAGCCGGATCGCAGGTATCGTCCGTGCACAGATCCCCGTCGTCGCAATCTACGTCAGTGTAGACGCAGCCGCCGGTTTCGGGGTCGCAGTCCTCGTCCGTACAGACATCGTCGTCGTCGCAATCGACAGCGGTGAAGACACACCCGGTGACCGCGTCCCATGTATCGTTCGTGCACAGGTCTGCGTCGTCACAGGCCTCGCGCGCGGAGTCCCACTCCGCGATGATCTCACCGCCGACAACAGGGAGGGACGCAGCCTGTGTGGACCAGTTGAGGCCCGCGCGCGCCAGGAAGACATGGACGCGGTCGCCCTCGTGTGCGTAGGCATTGAAGTAGCCGTTCGCGTCCACCGAATGGCGGAAATCGGAGGCGAAGGGCTGAATGTACCACTGGTCCGTTTGAACGTAAACAATGACTTCGTAATCGTCCGCCAGCGTTTCGACATCAATGTCCGCGCCGCCACAGGCGCAGCCGAAGACGCGCTGCGGCAAGTCGCTTATGCTGGGCGTGACTTGGACGTCGAGCAGCGCAGGGTGGCCCGTGGACGGGCAGTCACACGGACTGCATGACACCGCCCCGAGCAGCGTGCAGGAGAGGCAGCACACGGCACAAGACCTGCCCACGAGACGAGTTGCACTCATCGGAGGCTCCTTTGCGTATAGGTGATACGCGTTGCCGTGCCGCGGGCCCGCTGCATTGTCGCCGCAGTGCAGGCCCCGGCAGCGGTTGAACATGAGCGGCACCGAACCGCCGAGCCTTTACGTTAGCCCGCCTTCGTCTCCCCCGCAAGCTGCGCGGCGCGTCGCCCCCGAGCCCAACCTCGTCGGAAGCATCGCCAACTGTCCGGAGCGCTGCGACGCGTCGCCCGCTCTGTCGCAGCCGAATCCGTCGCGCACAGGGTGCATCGCCAGGGCATTCCGTGGCAGAACTCCCCGCACTTCGGGGGTGCCTCTGGAGTCGCTGTGTTTTGCGGCTCCTACGTCGGCCACGGGGGGCCGGCGCTGCCCCTTCGATAGGCTGCGAGGGCGGGGATTTGTTGACACGACCTGCCATGCGGGCTTGAATGGGCCGGATCGGCTCGTCGTTCGGCCGCCGTCAGGTGCCGGGCGTCGGGCAGGGTTGGCGCGCGGCGCAGGCGGGGCGCGGTTGGCTCGAAGGGAAGTCGGCCGCGATGCGCCGGGCGGCGGTGATGCGGCTGCCGCCAACGGATCAGCAAGGAGCAGGCATGCCCGACGTTGCAGGCAATCCAGGGATGGCCGACTTGGAACTCAGCGGCACCGAGTTCCAGAACCTCATGCCCTATCGGGTGGAGGACCTGCTGGTGGTCTCCAGCCTGTACGAGTCGTTCATCCTCGAGGAGGACGGGCTGCTCACCGAACTGATCACCAGCGAGTACATGAACCTCAACCTGACCCATGCCCCGCGGGTACGGCGGGCCTCGACCGAGCGCGAGGCGCTGGAGGTGCTCCGCCGGGAGCCGGTCGACCTGGCGATCGTAATGCCGCGGGTGGGGCAGTGGAAGGTGGGGGAGTTCGCCCGCTCCGCCAAGCGCCTGCGCCCGGGGTTGCCGGTGATGGTCCTGTCGCTGGAGCCGCTGGAGCCCGGCGGGCAGGCGTGGGCCGAGGCGCGGACGGGGGCGGACCGCATCTTCGTCTGGAACGGCGATCCCAGGATCCTGCTGGCCATCATCAAGTTCGCCGAGGACCAGCTCAACGTCGAGCACGACACCCGCCACGGTGACGTGCGGGTCATCATCCTGGTGGAGAACTCGGTGCGGTTCTACTCCGCGTACCTGCCGCTGATCTACACCGAGATCATGAAGCTCACGCAGGCGCTGATGGCGGAGGAGATCAACGTCATGCACCGCCTGCTGCGGATGCGGGCGAGGCCCAAGATTCTGCTGGCGGAGACGTTCGAGGAAGCCTGGGAGCTGTACACCCGGTACCAGGAGTACGTGCTGGGCGTCATTTCGGACATTCGCTTCCCGCGCGAGGGGCAGCTTGCCGACGAGGCCGGGCTGGAGTTCGCCCGGCGGGTCAAGGAATGCTCCCCGCACATGCCGGTGCTCCTGCAATCCTCCGACGGACAGTATGCCCGCCGGGCGACCCAGCTTCAGGCGGGCTTCCTCAACAAGCGCTCGCCGCACTTGTTGCAGGACATGCGCGATTTCCTGCTGGAGAACCTCGGTTTCGGGGATTTCGTCTTCCGCCTGCCGGACGGGACCGAGGTCGCCCGGGCGCACGACCTGCGTTCCTTCACGGGGGCGCTGGCGAGCATCCCGGAGCCCGCCCTGGACTTCCACGCCCGGCTCAACCACTTCAGCAACTGGCTGATGGCGCGGACGGAGTTCGAGCTGGCCGCCCACATCCGGCCGCGGCGGATTGATGAGTTTCCCAGCCTGTCGGCCGTGCGCGAGTACCTGTTGAAGACGATCAGCGAGTCGCGCGAACGGCACCGCAGCGGCGTGATCGCGGACTTCTCGCCGGCGCAGTTCGACGCCGCCACAACGTTCGTGCGCATCGGCGCTGGCTCGCTCGGGGGGAAGGGTCGCGGGCTGGCGTTCTTCAATGCCCTCCTGCGGCGGCACCGGTTGGGGCAGCGTTTTCCGGGCGTCCGCGTTCTGGTGCCGCGCAGCGCCGTGCTGGGCACCGACGTGCTGGAGGAGTTTCTGGATGAGAACGGGCTGCGGGCCCTGGCGGCGCAGGACGTGGAGGACGCGAAGATCGCCGAGGCGTTCGTGCGGGCCCCACTGCCGGCGAGCGTGCGGCGAGACCTGAAGGCGTTTCTCGGCCTGGTGCGGTGCCCGCTGGCGGTGCGCTCCAGCTCGCTGTTGGAGGATTCGCTCGATCAGCCGTTCGCCGGCATCTACGCCACCCACATCATCCCCAACAACCACCGCGAACTGAAGGTGCGCTTCGGGCAGCTCTGCGACGCGGTGAAGCTCGTCTACGCCTCCGCGTTCTTCCGCGAGGCGAAACGCTACGTGGAGGCCACCGGGCACCACATCGAGGAGGAGGGCATGGCCGTGGTCGTGCAGGAGCTGGTGGGCAGCCGCCACGAGGACCACTTCTATCCGACCTTCTCCGGCGTGGCCCGCTCGTACAACTTCTACCCGACGGCCCGGATGCTGCCGGAGGAGGGCGTGGCCTGCGTGGCGCTCGGGCTGGGCAAGATCGTGGTGGAAGGCGGGCGGTGTCTGATGTTTTCGCCGGCGCACCCGCACGTGCTGCCGCAGTTTGCAACGACGGAGGAAACGCTCGCCAACGCCCAGCGGGAGTTCTTTGCCCTCGACCTGACGCGCTCGGGCATGTTTCCACGGGCACACGCGGACGTGCACCTGGTCAGCCTGGGCCTCGACGCGGCCGAGCGGCAGGGAACGCTGGCCCCGCTGGGGTCGGTGTATTCGTCCGAGAACGACGTGGTCTACGACGGGTTAAATCAGCCCGGACCGCGCCTGGTCACCTTCGCGCACGTGCTGAAACACGACGTGTTCCCCCTGGCGGACATCCTGCGCGTCCTGCTGGACGTCGGGCGTGAGGCGATGGCCTGCCCGATTGAAATCGAGTTCGCCGTGGACTTAAACACGGAGCCCAAGACCTTCGGCTGCCTCCAGATCCGGCCGATCCTGTCCGACGAGGAACTCGAATACACGCCGCTGAGGGGCGTGGAGCCCCAGCGCGCCGTCTGCTTCAGCCCCAAGACGCTGGGCAACGGTCGCATCCGCGGACTGACGGACATCCTCTATGTGCCGCCGGACCGGTTTGATTCCGCCCGGACGGAGGACATCGCGGCCGAGATCGGTCGGTTGAACCAGCAGCTTGCGGACGCGGGTCGGCATTGCATCCTGATTGGTCCGGGCCGCTGGGGCACGGCCGACCGCTGGCTGGGGATTCCCGTCACCTGGGAACAGATCAGTTCCGCCAAGGTCATCGTGGAGACGACGCTGGGCGATTTCCTCGTGGCATCCTCACAGGGGGCGCACTTCTTCCAGAACCTCATCTCGCTGCGGGTGGGTTACCTGGCCGTCAACCCGGCGGCGCAGGAGGGGTTCATTGACTGGACCTGGCTGGCGGCGCAACCGGCGGCCGGCGAGACCCGCTACCTGCGGCACGTGCGGCTGCGGACCCCGGCCCTGGTGCAGCTTGACGGGCGGACCCGCCACGGGGCCATCTTCAAGCTTGACCACCCCTGACCCATCTGCGCACAAGCAGCAGAGGAATCCCGGCGCGCCGCGTCACTGCGGGGCGACCCCTGAGCCCGCGCGCCCCACGGCCGCCAGCGCGGTCACACACTTGGCCAACCCGGACGCGGTGGGGTTCCGGTAGTGCGCGCGGGCCAGGGCCGCCTCGAACGTCGCGTCCAACCGCGGGGATGGAGCCGCGCCCACCTCTGCGGGTGCCGATGACACGGGGCCGGCGCTGCTGAGCATCAGGCCGGCGTGCAGCCCGTACCCGCCGACAAACGCCAGCAGCAGACCGGCCGCATACCGCGAGACCGACGCCCAACGCGGCCGCCGGCCCCCCACCGGTGCGGCAACGCCGGCGACGTCCTCGAACACCAGTCGTGCCCCCTCGCGGCGCAGCCGCACCGCACGCGGACCGGAGAGCTCCCGCAAGACATCCAGCGTCGCCCGACCGGAGTCATACTCGCGCCCGCATGCGGTGCACGCCTGTCGGTGTGCCTCGAATTCCGCGCGTGCCGGCCCGGCCAGCTCCCCGCCCCACGCTTCCGCCAGCAGCAGTCTGAATTCATCACAGTTCATGGCAGCACCTCGTCCACCCCGCCGGTGGTCAGCCGGTCGCGCACGGCCTGGACCGCCCGCACATAGTGGGTCTTCACGGTGGAGACGGCCACGCCCATCTCCTCCGCCAATTCTGCGAAAGTCAGATTGTCATACACCTTGGCGACCAGGACGCTGCGCTGCATGTCGCTGAGTTCCGCCAGCGCGCCCGTCAGCCGGTCGCGGAGCGCCCGTTGACTTTCCTCGGCCTCCGCCGGGTTCGTCATCGCCAAACGCGGCTCCCGTCCCGCGTCGGTGGGCACCTGCGCTCGTTGCGCGGCGGTCCGGACCTGCTGTGCTCGCCGCACGTCCAGGGCGCGATTCAGCGTCACCCGCCGCAACCACCCGCGCGGCTGCTCCGGCAAGTCAGCCGCGCATTGCCGGTTCCACTTCAGAAACACGTCCTGCACGACGTCCAGGGCGTCGTGGTGGTGGCCCAGCACCCGATACGCCCACCCGTACACGTCGTGGATGTAGGCCTCGAAACCGGGTGACGAAGTGGCGCCGCTGAACGTCATGTCAGTACTCTGCCGATTTCAGTGCCCCGCCCTGCACAGTCAGGATGCCGTTCGCGTTTCTGCATTCCGCCTTCGTCATTCTGCATTCCACCCGGCACTGTGCATGGCGGCGCGCCCGCCCGGGCGCGCCGCCCCTCGCACTCGCAGTCACCGCCGGCGCTGCTCGCGCCGTTACTTGCCCTCTTTCTCCCGCGGTACGCGCGACGTGATCATGATCTCGTGCGGGCGGTCGCGGAAGGCGACCCCACCGAAGCTCCAGGTCGGTGTCCCGTCCTGCTCAACCTCGTCCGCGTTGTGAGCGACGACCTCCCCGGGCATGATGATGGCCAGTCCGAAGACGTGCCCGTCGTGACTCTCGGTAATCTGGTAGTAGCGCTGGGCGCGGGCGTAAGCCTTCTCGAAGGCGGCCACTTGGGCATCCTCGTAGCCGGCGTGCATGCGCAGCGACTTGACCGCCTCCGCGTGCCCCTCGGCAATGAGGCGCTCCGCCTCCTGCTGAAGCTGCTTGTCGCGCTCCTCCTCGTCCTGGGTCAGGAGCTCGGGCGGCAGGACCTTGTCCCAGTCGATCCGCTCGTACACGTCGAGCAGGGCACGCCGCACCCGCAGGAAACGGTCGGCGGCAAGCTGCGGGTCGCACTGCGCCAGCGCCTCGCGCAAGAACTCGACCTGCTTGCGTGCCTCGACTTCCGCGAAGGCCTTCAGCACCCTGATCCGATCGTTGCGCTTAAGCTCCTTGGGGTCCTTCGCGGCGAGTTTCTGCATGTCTTCGTCGAAGATGGCCTCTTTCCAGAAGTTGGCGTACGCCCAGCGCCGCGGCGAATACACCCGTCGGAAATGATAGTAGGTGCCGTCCGGGCGCTCCTCAATCTTCAGAGTGGTCGGGAAGTCCAGATACAGATCGCGGTCCGGGTCCGTGGGAGCCGCAAACGTGCGCGGCAGCTCCGCCCCAGGCGGAAACCCGCGCGTGGCGGTCAGCTCAACCTCCGTCTGGGGGACCCCCTTCGCCGGTTTGCCCTCCTCGGGCTGCGCGGGCTCCGGGCCCTTGGCTTTCTCCGTACGGGTGACGTCCCAGTCGCTCTCCTTGCTGGGCAGCGCGTCGGGACCAGTGAAATCGCCCGGGTCTCCCTTGTATTCGACCTCGATGGTTACCCGGCCATCCCGGCCAATGGTGATCTTCTCCGCCCGGTGCAAACAGCCCGTTGCGGCCGCCAGCGCGGCCGCCATCACGACCAGACCTCCACCCAGCCGTACGTGCGTCATCTTCGTTTCTCCTGTGCTTGTCCTGTCGGATCGTCGTTGCTCGTCTGAACGGACCCACCCCCCGGGAAAGCCCGGCGGCCGGACGGGGTGGCATGGCCAAGCGCAGCGCCGCCATGCTGCTGGGGTTTGCGGTTCGCTCTTCTTCGCAGGAGAGCATGCCGGCACCCGCTTGAGGCGGGCTTGGGCATGCCACCCACCCGTGTCCCCTTGTCAGGTTTCCATTCCGAAGGACGATCGACCCCGGCCGGCGGACGACAAGCCGGACGAAATGATCTTCGCAGTCACCGGGTGACGCCGGGCCCGCCCGGGAGGCCGACGGGCTGGGGGGACGACCTACGAGCCCGGTGGAGCGGACGTAGCGGCCGGCGCCGGAGGGAACAGCTCTGCGATGGCCGTCAGAATCCGGCGTTCCTGGACCTTGTCCCGACCCGTCACCGCCCAGACCGTGCTCTGCTCCTCGTTGAGGGCGGCGTCGCGATCGATGGCGGTCTCCGACGGCACGTCCGTCCCGGCTGCGTCCCGCGCGAGCATCTGGTAGGCCGGGGTGCCCAGCTCCTGGACGAGTACCTTGCAGTACACCGTTGCCCCCGACCCGGTGGGCCGCACCTGGACCTGGGCAAGCTGGCGTCGCGGCCGCGTGGTACGCCGACTGCCCGCCAGACCGGCCGGAACCTCCGCGGCGCTGAGGCGTTCGGGATAAGTCGAGAGAGTCCCGGCTCGGGCATCGCGCTGGTCGATGCGGTACCCCAGGCGCAGCAGCGTGGCCTCGGCCGCGTCGAAGACTTCCGCCCGGTCACGGCTGGGCACTTCCACCACTCCGAAACTCACCGCGGAAGGTCGCGGCGTGGCGCAACCCACCGGCACCAGGCACAACACCGCCAAGACAACGCCGTAAACCTGTGGTGACACAAGGGGTCTCATGGCGGCATTATCAACCCGCCTCCGGCGAACGCAAGCCGGCCGGACGGCGAGGCACAGCCGCTACTCGCACCGTCGCCCCGCTCGTGGCGTCGCTCCGCCTTGTAGCGTTGCGCCCCGTACGCGTTTAGCGCGGGTGCCATGCCCTCACCCGCCGCAGGCGGGGGTGGGCATGTGCTACGGCAGGCAGAGGCATGCTTACCCGCGACCGCGGTCGCGGGAAAGCATGGCACCCACAATGCCAAAGACGCTAAACACATACCCCCCCCCGCGGGCGACGTAGTCGTTGACCACGCCCCGGGCGACAACCCTGCCGCCCGCAGCGCGGCCGACGCCACCTCATCCGCTGCGCCTGGTTCGCCCGGTGCCGCTCGAACTCGATTTCGTCGGGCGGCCGTTGATGCCCTGAAAACCGGTGGGTTCGAGGCCCCTTACGTCCGCCACAGGGGGCCAACGCTACTTCTTCAACCGGCTCCCGCGCAAGGTCTCGGTTCCCCGCCCCTCTTACATTCGCTATTCCCCACTCGCGCTTCGCAATTCCCGGTGTGCAACGCCTATTCCGCTCTTGCCTCTTGCCCCTTGCCTCTTGCCTTCTTCCCCCCCGTTTCCGCTCGGGCTCTGTTTCGCTCGGACTCGGGGCGTGGTAATACTCTCGCCTCGGACTGCACGAGTGGGTATCGATCTCTGGTCGGCGGAGACCGAATGCGCGACGGCCCGATGCATATCCGGCACGGCGCGGCGCTGGCCGCGAATCTGCTCGCCCCCGGAGTGGGGCTGATCGTGTTGCGCCGGGAACGACTCGGGCTGGCGCTGGCCGCGATGTTCGTCCTGACAAGTCAGGTCGGCCTCTGGGGTCTGCTGGTGATTCCCGACGACGTGCCGCCCGCACTCGCGGCGGGTGCTGCAACCGCAGCCGGCGTGGTGTGGGTGGCAGCACAGGTGGGGATGCTGGTCCGCCTGCGTCGGGTAGTGCCGGGGGAAGTGGAAGAGCAACTCCAGGTGCTGACCGACGCGGCCGCCACGGCCATCGCCCAGCAGCGTTACGCTGACGCCTGCGACCTGCTGCAAACCGCGCTGGCGGTGGACGACGAGGACATGGGGCTGTGGGTGGGCTGGGCACGCCTGATGACGCTCATGGGTCGCTTCCCGGTTGCTCGCCAGGCCTGGGAACGCGTCCTGCACCTGGACCACCAATACGTCCACCGGAAGGAAGCGATCCAAGCCCTCGAACGCCTGCCGCGCATGTGAGACCGTCGTGGAACCACGGCACTTTCGGCTGTCGTGCAGCTTTTCGGGGCAGTCGGGGCGAGTCAGCGTACCAGAGCGGGTTCGATCCAGTCGAAGCGGTCCTGGATGTCGCCGTGGTCGCCGAAATCGACGAGCAGCTCCAGGCGCCGGGCACCGGTAACGTCGAGCCGTAGCGGGCCGTGGAGCTTGCCCACCCGGACTTGGGACTGCTCGAAACGCGGCTGCCCGTCGATAAGGACGAGGACCGCCACGTCCGCCAGGGGGCCGCTATCGTCGTCCATGCCGAAACTCGTCGTGAACACGGTGAAGCCGCCGCCCAGGTCATACACGAGGCGGCAGCGGCTGTGCACGCCGAGGCCATGCTCGTAATCCTGCCCCGCGACGCGCAGCAGTCCACCGAGGACGTTGCGATTGGCCGCCCAGCCGAAGTCCAGCCCCAACATTGGTGTATGCTGGAAGCTCGTCGGCGCGCGCCGGGCGAGCCATTCCCAGCGTCCGCCGTATACTTCGAGACTGAGCAACTCCCCCGCCGGGAAGCGCACGACCGGCCCCGCACGCAGGCGCGCCTGCACGTGGTCAGCGGCCCAGGTCATTTCCGTCAACGTCACGCGCCCGCCCTGGGCAAGGAAGGCGACGCCGTACAGGCCGGTGGGCGTCACCGGCTCCCCGGCCGCAAGCCGCACAGCCACCACCAGCCCCAGAGGCACCTGCCGGGCTTCCGTTCCGCTTTCGATGACGACGTGCTGACCGCTCACCGCGGTCACGAAACCACGCAGCACGTCGCCATTGGCCATGAGCACGGCGTCTTCGCGCCCATAGGATGCCCGCTCAAACGCGCTGAGGCGGTCCGCCCCCGCCGCTGCCGCCGGCACCGGTGCGTGCAACCCGCAGAGGACATCCAGCGACAGGTCAAGGACGCCCAGTTCGGCTGTCTCCAACCGGAGCCCCTCGGCCGTGGAGTCCACCGGGCGACCGTAGAGCACGTCGCCACCGGCAAGCCGGACGATCCAGTGGCCGGCCCCTGGGGTCACCGGCGTGCTGCCTGTTTTGATGCGTACCACGTCCGCCGCGGCGATCGAACGCACGGCGGACCCCGCCGGGCGAAGGCGCAGGCCTTCCTGGAGGCTGAAGGCCTCCAGGACACCCTCCCATCTGCTCTCGGCAATGGTCTGCACACGAATGACCACCGGAGGTGCTTCCGGTGACGCGGGCGTCGCCGGGGCGGCCGGCTCCGTCGCGGGCGGCGGCACGATCTGCTGAGCCGGCGCGCGGAGTGACGCCGTTCCAGCCAGCAGCGCGCTGACGGCCAGTAAGCCCGCCCGGTAGTTTCGCATCCCGCGGTCCATGTTCGGCCTCCGCAACGCCTCCACTACATTGTTACCTTCCCGCGCGCCGGATTCTCGCCCGCGCGCGGCGCTTTGCCGCGGATTCGACACGTTCCTAAACGCCCCCACCCCGTGCAGACCGACTGAGCCGCGCGACACAGCCACGCGCGGCGGCGCCAGGTCCTCCCGGCGGAGGCAGGAGACGGCCACCCCGCCATGCCGGCGCCTTTGGCTTGGGCAATGCCACGCATGCCAGCCACGCCACACACGCAGACGGCGCCTGGTCGTGCCGACGCAGCGGCCCCTACCTCTGGAAGATCGGCAGGAGACGGTTCGGGATTTGCAGGATGATCAAAGCCATGGCGGTTCCGTATTCCGGACCCGCCTCCTGGGTCGGCCAATGCCCCTCCGGCTCCTGCTTCTCCAGCAGTTCTCGGCGGATGGCCGGCCACCACTGCTGCCAGTAGGAGTCGCCGGCCAGGTACATCGCCTGGGCGGCGTAGTATTGGCCGTAGAAGTAGTGGGGCGGCGTCTGCTCATACGGCGGCAGGAAACGCAGCACGTAGCCCAGGCCCCGCTCGATCTCCTCACCCTGGTACAGACCGGCATACTGAAGGGCCGCCACGCCGCCCGCGGACCGGGCGAACTGCGAGCCGCCGGAGTTGAGCATGTAGCGGAAGCCGCCGTCGGGGTTCTGGGCGCGCTTGATGTACTCGACCGCCCGGTCGATCACTGTCTTGTCCACGTACAGCCCGGCGTTGCGGGCCGCCCGCAGGGCCATGACCTCGCACACCGTGACCGAAATGTCCGCGTCGGCGCGCACCGGTTGATAACGCCAGCCGCCCTCGTCGTTCTGCGACGCGACGATCACGCGCACGGCTTTGCGCAGGGTCTCGTGCAGTTGAGAATGCGGCGACATGCCGTAGACTTCGGCAAGGAACAGCGTGGCAAAGCCGTGGTCATACATCGGCCCGTGCGAACTCTGCGCCGCCAGCAGCCCGCTCTCGGAACTGTGTGCCACGATGAAGGCAATGCAGCCCTCGACCTGCTGGGCATAACGCCCACGCCCCGGGGTGTTCCCATCGGCCAGGAAGGCCAGGCCCGCCAGGCCCGTCAGACCCACGTGCGGACCGTACTGGGATAACGGCCCATAGCAGCCGTCCGGCTGCTGGTGGGACGCCAGCCACGTCAATCCACGGTCAATGGCCTGCCGCGTCTCTCCCGTTAGCTCGGAAGCCCGCGGCGTCGCCGCGCCCGGAGGTGCCCCAGTCACCTCCTGCTGCGCGGCCGCCGGCAGCGTGGCCCCCGATAGGCATGCACACACGCTCAACGTAAGGACGACATGGCGCCACCTCACCGGAAAAGCGACGCTCGCAGACGGGGGGACGCCTGTGGGATGTGGGTAGCACGGGCCAACGCTTCCGTCCCATGCAGCAGGGTGGCATGGCCAAGCGCAGCACCGCCATGCCCGTCGACAACGAAACCCCCGATTGCCGTGGCAAAGGGCGTTGGCCTTCGTTTCCGACATGGTGCGCTACTCCTTCTCGTCCGCCTCCTGCAAGGCACGGTAATAGCGCTCGATCCAGGCGCGATAGCGTTCGAGGAAGCCCTCGGAGCTGCCCTGGATGATCTCCTCCCGATCGCGCTCCGGCAGATTGCCCCAGGCGCGGCGGAACTCGCGCAGTTGATCGGCGTGCCGGCTCTGTTCATCGCCGGCCGCGGTCGGCGACGCCGTGGTGGTCACCTCCTGCGCGGCATCCGCCTGGGCGTCCTCGCCCTGCTTCTGGTCAGCGTCCTGGCGGCGCCGCTTGTCTGGATGGGTCTGGGGTCGGGCCGGGCCTCCCTTGCGCCGTTGGGCGGCCGCCACCTTGATGGCCTCGTCAAGCTGCTCGATGATCCGCCCCTGCACCGCCTGGGTCTGCGTGCCCGGATCGAACTCAATGGAAAGCTGTCGCGCGCTCTCGTCCATCAGGCGCAGCAGGCGGTCCATCACGTCCTCATCGGATGCGGACGTGACCTGGCGGACCAGTTTCTTGCTCAGGTCCTCCTCGGTCGCCGACTGGGTGTCCGGCGGCGGAGGTTCCTGCGCGCGCACCGAGAATCCGCCCAGCAAACTACACCACAGCACACCAATCCACACCCGCCGGAGCCACATCAACGAATTCTCCCCCTATGGTTGCCGGGCCCGCTGGGTGACCCGGCGGGTCAGCTCCTGCACCTGGGCCTGGTCCTCGCCGAGCGTCTTCAGGACGGCCAATTGCGCCTCGGTAGCCTGCGCCGGCTCGAACTGGGCCGCCACGGCCGCGGTACGCTCGTTGACCTGCTGCTGCAGGGCTTTGAGCACGAGCAGTTCGGTTAGCGCCGGGACCGGATTGCGGGCGGCCGCGGCCGCCGCTCCCCCACCGCTGGAGCCGCCTTCTTCCATGAACTCCGTCGGCGGCGGCAGGGCGGCCGTCTGGTCAAGCGCCGCGATCAGCGTCCGCAACTCCCGCGGAATGCGTTCGACGAGCAATAACAGCGCCCCATCCAGCCGACGTTCCTCGAGCCGGTCCCGGCTGGTGCCCATCCACTCCCGGACCCGCGTCAGGGCCCAGTCGTAGACGACGGCCCGACTGAGGTCCGGGCGCAACTCGTCCACCAGCACCCGCGCCGCCTGTTGCTCGCGCGCCAGCCGGGCGGCCTCGCGTGCCTGGGGGCGACGGAGTTGCCCGGCCGCCCCCACCGCCTCCACCAGGGTGGTCAGCGCGGCGTTGATGGCCTCCTGGGCGGTCAACACCTCCTCCAGCCGCGCGCGCAGGCGATCCAGTGACTGCTTCAACTCAAGTTCCTCGAGGCGGCGGGCAAGTTCCTCCAGTTCGGCGAGCGCCGCTTCGAGGAGTTTCAACGCTTCGTCCTGCGACATTGCGGCGGCGGCGGGCTCACGCGCCTCCAGACGTTGCTCGGCCTTGTTCATGGGCTCGGCAGCCCGGTCCACCAGACGGGCGGCAGTGAGCACGCCCTCCGCCTCTGCCAACTCCCGGGCGGTGAGCCGCGTGTCACGCGCCAAGGTCCGTTGCGTCTGGGCCAGGTCATGACAATCCTGCTCCCGCGCGCCGAGCTTGTCGGCCTCCGCGGTGGCCGCCCGCAATGCCTGTTGTTGTTCGAACAACCGGGCCACCTGCTGCCGCGCGTCATCGACGCGCTTGCGCAGTTGCGCGAGCTGGCGAGACTGCCGCTCCTCCAGGGCCTCGAGCATGCGGCTGAAGGCTTCTTCCGCCTGACGTTGCGCGAGGGCGGCGGCGGCGATGCGGTTGTCACCCAGGGCGTCGGCCGCCGAGGACAGGTGCCGCTCGGCATCGTTGGCGCGGGCAGCGCGTTGGGCGGCCGCCAAAGCCGCCGCCGCGGCCTCGTCCGAACCGGGACCCACGGTGGCAAGCTGTTCCATCCGTTGCAGCAACTGGGCCAGGTCGGCGACCAGTTGCTCCTGCTGACGGCGCAGGCGGGCGAGTTGGGTCGCGTCCGCCGGGTCGAGAGCGGAAGCCGTTTGCCCCAGGGTGCGGTTGCCCAGCTCGGCCGTGCGGGTGCGCAACTCCTGCTGCCGGCTGCGCAGGTCGCGCGTCCGCGTGACCACCGCCTGGAAATCGCCCCAGGCACCCATCTGCTCGACCAGCGCCCGCAGGGCGGCGCCCGCCTCCTCCTGGGTGCGGGCAGCGTCCGCGAGGGCCTGTTGCTGGCCCGGGGCATCGGTCCTCTCGCGCAGCGTCCCCAATCGGGTGCGTGCCCCCTGCATGGGCCCGCCGGCCACGTCGTGCAGGGCCCGGGCCGCGGCGCGCAACTGCGCCCGGTCCGCGGCCAGTCCGGAGCGGTTCAGCTCCAGCCGCTGATGCAATGCGTCCAACTTGCCGGCCAGCACCTGGACCTGCTGGCTCAAGCGTCCCTGCCGCCCGGCGTCGGCGAGCGCCGCTTCCCGCTGTGGGTCATTCAGAGGCTGGGGGGGCACGAGCGCGTTGAGCAACTCCCCGGTGTGATCGCGCAGCTCGATTTGCTCCGTCAAGGCGCGCCGAACCTGCGCGTCGACCTGGGCGAGGTCGTCGCGTACCCGCTGCTCGAACTCCACCTCCGAGATGATCTTCAGCCGCAGAGGCGCGGAGCTACCCCGTTGCGGCCCGGCCTCGGGCATCTGGCGGTTGTCCCAGGCATCGGCGTGAAAAACTACCGCGTCGCCGGGTTGGAGCCCTAGCGACTCGACGTTCCAGACGTGGGAAACCACTGCCCGCACGCCGTCGTCCGCGGGCTCCACGCTCAAACGATCATTCAACGGAAGGTTGAAGACCGTGTCCCGGCCGAGCGCCTCCCCCGCCAGTTCGACCGCCTGGATGCCGAAGTCGTCCTCCACCCGCACGCGTACCGGCAACGCGCCGCGCGGAGTCAGCTCCACGGTGGAACGCGGTTCGAGCAGCGCCACCGTCGGCGCGCGATCGGCCTCGGCGACGATCAAGTAGCGCGCCCCGGCGCGGCTCTCGAAGCCCTCGGCGTCGCGCAGCTCAACGCCAAACGCCAGGTCCTCACGGATCGGCAGCCTGCCGGTCAGCTTGAGCGGATCGTCGGCAGCGACCCGCAACGGCACCCGCCCTTCCGGGTCGAGGCGCAGGGCGGCCGCCGGCGTCCCGTCGTCATCGGCCGGCGGTTTGCTCACCCGCAAGGCGAGCTCGACGGCGCCACCGACGGGCGCGCGAACGGGCCCCGCGCGCAGATCGTGCACCCGGGGCGGACTCTGCCGGGCGTAAGGGGGCGGCTCGACCGTGGCTAAAGCCTCCACCACCTCCGGGCGGCGCACCACGCGGATCGTGAACGGGCGGGCACGGGTGTCGGCATCCCCGGCTTCGAACCAGTACGTCAGGTCGCTGGTGACCGCATCGAGGGTGGCCGCGAACCGACCGGGCTCCTCCTGCACCATCGCCAAGGCGTGCCCCGCGCCGGTCGTCTCGGCCAGGTGTACGACCGGTCGCAGGGCGGCCTGCAGCCCGCGTGTCACTTCCACCCGCACGGTGGCCGACTCCCCCACGGGCACCCGCAGGTCGCCGGTGAGCGGCCGCAGTTCCACCGCCCGCGGCCACTCGACCCCACTGAGGGCCGCCGCGTAGCGCCGCCAGCCGGTGCCCACCCACTCTGGCACCTGCCAACCCAGCAGCCCGAACACGACGGCCACGAGCCCCGCCTGCACGAACCGCAGCGTCAGCGGCCGCTTGGTGAGCGCGGTGACCGGGGCGTGACCGCGCAGGCGCTGCTCCGCCCGAGCGATGGTGCGCTCGACGAGCGCCGCCGACGCCGGCAGCGGATGTTCGAGGAAGCTGACCGCGCTGGTCAACTCGTCCGTCGGCCACGCGGCGGACGTGGAAGCCGCGAAGTACCGGTCCACACGACTGGCCACTTCCGTCAGCCCCAGGGGCGCGCACCAGGGGTGAATGATCCAGTACCACGCGGCCAGGCCCACTCCGCCCACAAACGCGACGCCGACCGCCAACCGCAGGACACCCGGAAGCTGCACGAGCCAATCCAGCGTCATCAGCCCCAGCGCCGCCGCCCCCGTCCCGGCGGCCACGGCGCCGAGGCCGTACAGCACCAGGCGCAGCCGAACCTGCCGCCGCAACGCGTGCAGCCGACGGATCAACTCCGGTGCCGGGGCAACCTGGTCCGCCATGTCAGCCTCATCGACCGGGGGCTTTGGTCCACAGCCCTGTCACAACAGGGCAAAGGCCTTGCGCAGCCCCCACTCCATCGTAGTCAGCACCACGAACAGGATCAGCACCAGCTTCGAGTCCCACAGCGGCTCCGTGACATCATCGGGAATCTGGACGCTGCGGTCACGCAGGGCGGCACACTGCTCGGGGAGGCGATCGGCCTGCAGAAGTGTGCCCCCGGTGCCCTCGGCCAGCCGGGCCAAGGTCTCGTGGTCGGCCTGCGGGCGGCGCGCCTCGAGGTCCGCCTCGCGCACCCGAACGGGAACCCCCGTGGTTGGCGCGCCGGCCGCCGGGGGCAGGTTCTCCACCTCCAGCAGAAACCGACCGGGCCGCGCCGGAACCAACATGCCCTCAAAGACCTCCAGGCCCGGGGCGAGGCGAGACGCTTCGAACCGTGCCGCCACGAAATCGTCCGCGTCCCGGAGCACCAGCGAAAGCCCATCGTGAATCTCGGCCTCCAGGCGGGTGTCGAGAATCTCCACCTGCACCCGCACCGGTTGTCCATAGTCATACTCCCGACGGTCGGGGCGAATCTCGTAGCGCCGGTCGCGGGCCAGGCGCTGGGTCGGCATCAGCTCGCGCACCACACGCACCCAATACGTGTCGTGGAGGAACTCCCCCGTGTGGCGACGCCAGCGCCACGTGTCGTCCGTCGCCTGGAAGAAGAGCCGACCCGCGCCGTAGCGACCGAGCACCACCAGCGGCGTCTTGCCCACCATAGTCTCCTGCGTCGGATGCTCCAACAGCACGGCCGCCCCGGGACGCGGACCCTGCGTGCGGGCGATCCAGAACAGTTCCGGCAGGGAGTCCAGCAGACGCTCACTCTCGTCGCGCTGCTCGGCAAAGCGGAAGAGCCGGCTCGCCCGGCCCTCGGGCGTCAGTTGCGGGCGATACCCGCCGGTACGCGAAGCCGCATAGTGACTGGCGAAATCCGGGTCGATGCGGACGGGCAGCAGCTTCTCCAGCGGCGTGCCCAGGAAGTGCTGCGGCGCGGCACGCTCCCCGGCGAGCAAGCCGAATCCGCCGCCGCGGTGGCCGACGAAATCGAGCAGCAGCTTCATCTGCCCGGCCGTGAGCCAGCCGGCGAGTCCCGCGGCGCCGGGATCACCCGCCGGGCGCGGGTCCACGTCGCCGAAGAGTACCACGTCGAAGGCGTCCAACTCCTCCGCCGTCTCCGGGAAACGTCGAATCGGCTCCGCCCCTTCCTGCACGAACTCAGGGTCCGCCTCCAGCAGCAACACGCTGAGCCGGACGGTCGGCTCGCGGAGCAGGGCGTTCTTCAGATAGCGATACTCGAAGCGCGGATAACCTTCCACATACAGGACCCGCACCCGGTCCTCGCCGACGAGCACCTCGACGCGGTCGAGGTTGTTCTGCGACACCGCCTCCCCCGGCCGCGGCTCGACCTGCACGCGATAGCGCTGCACGCCCGGCACCGCAGGGCGCGTGCGCAGCTCGACCGTTGCGCTGGGCTGCTGAGGACCCAACTCCACCGGCTGGGTGACAAGCACCACGCCGGTCCGGTCATCGACAAGCTGCACCGGCAATTGCACGGGCGCGGTGCTGCCGGTCACGGCCACCTGGGCCTCGACTGCCAGCAAGTCGTGCACGAACACGCTCGCCTCGGCACGCAGCGGCCCCACCTCGACATCGAGCGGCACTCGCGGCGAGCCCAGCCGTAGCGGGTGGATCGGTACCCCTCTGGCGCGGGCACGATCGGCCACTTCCCGCAGGTCGCCCCCGCCCGTCGCCTGCCCGTCGGAGATGAGCAGGATGCCCGCCAGACGCCGGCCCTCGCTGTCGGCAAGCACGGTGTTCAGCGCCCCGGCCAGATCGGTGGCCGTCCCCGTCGCCTCCGCCCCCCGCAGGAACTCAGCAACCGAGACGACGCTGTCCCCCGCTGCGATCGCGGGACCGGCTCCGGCCGACTCCGCAAACGTGTACAAACGCAGGTTGTTACGCGCCAGCAATTCCCGTAGCGGAGCCGCATCCTGCTGCAGCAGCACCCGCACCCCCAGCGCCAAACGGCCAAGCTCGGCAAGCCGCTCCACCACTGTAGGGTGGGCACCGCCCACCACAGGGTGGACATCGCCCACCGCCGCCTGCCCAGCGCCCGCCGACGGACTCTGCGACAACCCTGCACCGCGCGCCAACTCGCCGGCCAACGCCTCGTCGGCATACGTGTCCCGCATGGCCATGCTGCGCGACGTATCCAGCAGCACGGCCACGTGGGAGCGCTCGATGCGGTTGCGCTGGAGGACCAGTGCCGGCCGACACAGCACCACGCCCACCAGCGTTAGCACCAGGCAACGCAGCACGGCCAGCACCACGCGCTGCGGTGCCGATCCCCGTTCGCGTCGATAGATGAGCACGACGCACGCCAGCGCGACGACGGCTCCCCCCAGCAGCAGCCAAGCCGGCAGACTGCCCTGCCACTTCAGCAGCAGCGGCGCGTCCCGTCCCAGACGAATCTGGTCCAGGTCAAGCAGCCAAGGAAGCAGTCGGTTCATGTGATCCACGGTGCCTGCGGTAGCGTCGCCCCCCGCGGGCGACGTAGTCGGTGACCACGCCTCGATACGCCGACGTCGGCCGCGGGGGCCGACGCCACGGTTTCAAGCCTGTTCCCGTCGCGACCCCAGCCACATCGCCGCGAACGATTCCGCCAGCAACGCGAGCAGCAGGATCGCCAGCAGCGGGACCGCCAGCTCCCGCGCCGCGCCGGTCCCGCCGGGAACACCCTGCCGGGCCGCCTCGTCGTCATTCAACACCGGCACCGACGGGCCCAGCAACGCCCGCAACGCCGCGCCCGCGCAGGTGCGGGTATCCGACTCCATGGACTCGCCGTTGGCCACGAAGTTCACGTTGTCCGCTCCCACGGACAATACGTACGTCCCGCGGTCCTCCAGCGGCCCGTACTGAAACGCCAGCCCCGCGCCCGCGGGAACCAGCTTGCCTTCCGTCCAGTTGCCCTCCGGGAGGCGCAGCCGCAGCGGCAAGGCAGTCTGCGACGGTGCGAGCGGCGCTTGCAGCGTTTGCCCGATGAGCAGATTCCGTTGCTCACCACGCGGCGGGGCCAGGGTCGTAACGAGGTTGGCCATCAGCGACACAAAGTCACCCTTGGCCGGCAGGTTGGTCCAGTCCAGATTGGCCGTCGTCGTGCACACCAACACCCGCCCGGCACCGTAACCGTTCAGTATCAGGGCGGGCGCGCCGTCCGTATAGCGCATCAAAACCTCGGCCCGCGGCAGGTCAGGCGTGAACGTGAGATACTGGCGCACCTGGGCGAGAAACAGGCCGCTGTCGGGCACCTGGGCGAACTCGACCACACCGGGGTGCGTCAGGCTGCGGACGTCAAACTGCGTGAACGCCTCCACCTGTCCGGGGGGCAGCGCCGGGCCGCCGAAGCGACCCGGCAAGGGACCCGCGCCGCCGCGATGGCCGTTGCGGTTGTAATCTTCCGTGTTGAGCAGGTCGCCGGCGAAGATCAGCAGCCCGCCGCCTTCCGCCACGTACCGCTCCAGGTACTGCCACTGCCGCGCGGACAGGCGCTCCACGTTGCCCAGGACCACCACGTCGTATGCCGGCAGCGGCTCCGCCTCCAGCTCGACTTCCGTAACGACCTTCGGTTCCAGCACCGTGGTGTCGTGCGGGTCCAGGCGCGGCGCCAGGGCGGTAGCCAGGTACCCCACCTGTCCGTCCAGGCGCGTCCGGCCGGGGCGACCATCGACCAGCAACACCGGCGCCGCCGAACGCACCTCCACCGAGACGTAGCGGGCATCATCCTCCGGCAGGGCGTCTGCGGCATCGGCAACCACGCGTGCCTCCAGCACCGGCGTGCCGGGGGTGGCAAACGCGGTCGCCAGCGACGCCTGCACTTGTCCGCCGGCCGGGACCGGCGGCAACGGCTCGCGCCGGAGAATCTGCTCGCCCCGGCGTAACTGCACCGCCAGATCACGACGCGGGGTATCCCCGTAGTTCGCCACCGTCACTGTGAACCGCACCGGCATCTGAAGGCCAATCAAGCTGGCCTCCGGCGCCAAGTTCGTCACCGCCACGTTGCCTTCATCTCCCGGGGCAACGCGCACCAGCGTCAACGCCGCCTCGGCCGTCAGGGCCTTGGCAGCCAGGACCGCCGGTGCCGCCGGAGCATCGTCCGCCGGGCCCGGCCAGTAAGGAGCGGAGAAGTCGCTGATCACGTAAACCGTCCGATTGCCCCGCACGTGCTGGCCTTCGCGGACCAGGTCGCGCGCCAAGGTCAGCGCGCCCACGAAGTCCGTAACGTTGGCCGTCGGACTCACCGCCGCGAGCCGTTCGCGCACCAGCCGCCGCTCCAGCACCGGGTCGGCAAGGTGCGCGCGGGCTGGGGCAGCCACCGTAATGACGCTGATCGGATCACGCGGCGGAAACGAGTCCACCAGGCGCCGGGCGACGGCTTGGGCACGCTCGAACCGGGTCGGCTGGCCGGCCGCCCGGGCGTTCATCGAGCCCGAGTTGTCCAGCAGGATGATGCGCTGAACGCTGCCCGCGGTCAGCGCCGTCGCCCAGGCGGAAGAGAAGTACGGCCGCGCCAGCGCCAGCCCCAACAATGCCAACGCCAGCACCCGCAACAGCAGGACCAGCCATTGCTCCAGGAACACGCGCCGGGCGCTGCGCCGATGCACGGCCAGCAGGAAGCTCATGGCCGCCCAGGGTACCCGCCGGTACCGCCGGCGGCTGATGAGATGAATCAACACCGGGATGGCCGCCGCGGCCAACCCGAAAGTCGCCAGCGCCGGATGCAACATGGGCACGCTCTGCAGCAGCACGTCCGACACCGCTCCCCTCAAAGCCCCTCACCGCACGCCCCGGCAGGGCGGGATATCGGGAGAAGTTCGAATCATTGCGGCTTCTCCCCTCACCCTACCCGCTCCCCAAGGGCCTGGTTAGTGTGGGTGCCATGCCCTCACCCGCGCAGGCGGGGGTGGGCATGTGCCGCGGCGGCAGAGGCATGCTTACCCGCAACGGCGGTCGCGGGAAAGCGTGGTACCCACAACGCCGAAGACGCGAAACACGTACCTCCCCAAAGGGGAGACGGGTTCCGCTCGGTGCTCTCAGCGTCCGGCCATGACCCGGGACGAACGCTGACGGATCCGCGCGCTGCGCGTGGCCAGGTACGTGCTCAGCGCCACGTCCAGAGGGGCGAGCGTATTGAACAGAACGTAGTCGGCCCGCAGCCTGGCGCAACCGGCACGCAAGCGCGCCTGGAATTGCGTCATCTCCTGGAGATAGCGCCGCCGCAGGGCCCCGGGGTCCGCCAGCAGCCTGCCGCCCGCTTCCAGGCCCTCGAACAGCGTGGGCCCCCGGAACGGCAACGTCAACTCCGCGGGGTCGAGGACGTGGCAGACGACCAGGTCGTGCCGGCGGTAGCGCAACAGCTTGAGCCCCCGCAGGACGCCCGCCACGTCGTCAAACCCGTCGCTGATTACCACAACCAGCATGCGGTGCGCCAGGCGCTCCGCCAACTCGCCCAGCGCCCGACCCAGCGCCGTCTTGGCCGGCCCGCTGCGCCGCTCGAGTTCGTCCACCACCGTGCGCCAGTGCGCGGCGTCGTTGGAGGGCCGCACGAACTCCACGAGGTGTTCCGCGAAGACGGCCAGCCCGACCGAGTCCCGCTGCTGTAGCGCCAGATAGGCCAGCGCCGCGGCAATGGCCGTGGCGTATTCGTACTTCGATAGCGCCGCCTGCGCCGACCGATACTGCATCGACTCACTGGCGTCGACGACGAGCATCAGGTCCAGGTTGGTCTCCTGCTCGTACTCTTTTACATAGTACTTGTCGGTGCGGGCGTAGACGCGCCAGTCGATGCGGCGGATGTCATCCCCCTGGGTGTAGCTGCGGTGGTCGGCGAATTCGATGGAGAGCCCGCGCTGCGGACTGCGGTGCATGCCGCTGAAGAACCCCTCGACGATGAGCCGGGCCCTCAACTGCAAGCCGCCGATCTTCGCCAGCACGGCCGGGTCGAGATACTTACGATAATGACGGGCGGTGGAAGGCATAAACGGAATTAAGAATGCAGGAGTAAGAATGCAGAAAGCGGACCGCCTTGATGCCCCGCGTCAGGGGAGAACGACCCTCGGCGCCGGGTGGCATGGCCAAGCGTAGCGCCGCCATGCTCCGCGGCACGCAACCACGCCTTCTGCGCCAACGCATGCCGGCGCCCGCTTGCGGCGGGCTTGGGCATGCCACCCGGCTGTCTCTCCGTGGGCTGACGCCGTTCAGGCACCGGGCGCACATTCAGGTTCCCTCGGGGGCACGCGGCGACGGGGTGGCGAAGACCCGGCGAGTCAGGGCGGGGTCCAGGTGCGCGCCGGGCTCGGCCGGCAAAGTACTCAACAGATGCTCAACAACCTGCTCGCTGCGCACCCCGTCGGCCTCGGCGTTGAAGTTCGTCAGCACCCGGTGCCGCAGCACGGGGTACGCCACCGCTCGGATGTCATCGAATGACACATAGTAACGCCCCTGCAGAGCGGCCCGCGCCTTGCCGGCCAGGACCAGGAACTGGGACGCCCGGGGCCCCACCCCCCAGGCGACGTAGTCGCGGACCATCTGCGGCACGGCCTCCTGCTCCGTGCGGGTCGCACGCGTCAGGCGCAGCACGTACCGGATCACGGGGTCGGCACAGGGCACCCGCCGGACCAGCTCCTGCAACTCCAGAATCTCCCGCGCCGTCAGCGCCCGCTCGACCGCCACTTCCTGCGGAGCACTCGTCATCTGGGCGATGCGAAACTCCTCCTCCGCGCTGGGATACCCCACCAGAATCTTGAACATGAACCGATCAAGCTGCGCCTCCGGCAGCGGATAGGTGCCCTCCTGCTCGATGGGGTTCTGGGTGGCCAGCACGTAGAACGGCTGGGGCAGCCGGTGGGGAAAACCGGCGGCCGTCACCTGCCGCTCCTGCATCGCCTCCAGCAACGCCGCCTGCGTCTTGGGCGGCGTGCGATTGATCTCATCGGCCAGCACCACGTGGGCGAACACCGGCCCCTTCACGAAGCGCAGCGAGCGCGCGCCGGTGGCCTTGTCCTCCTCGATCACCTCGGTCCCGGTGATGTCCGAGGGCATCAGGTCCGGCGTGAACTGCACCCGCGAGAAGCTCAGCGACAGGCACCGCGCCAGCGTGCTGATCATCAGCGTCTTGGCCAGCCCCGGCACGCCCTCCAGGATGCAGTGCCCGTTGCTGAACAGCGCAATCAGCAGTTGCTCCAGCACCTCGTCCTGCCCGACGATCACGCGGGCAAGCTGGGTCCGGATGCGCGTGTAGGCCGTGGCGAGCTTCTCAATGAGCGCCACGTCGTCCGGCGTCGCGCCGGGCCCCTCCAGGACGGGCTCCGTGGACATACACTCAGCTCCGCAAATTGAGATTCATGAAACGTCCCGATTGATCCGGTCAATGAGCAGCCGCAACCGCCCCGCACTGCGCCGATTGTAATAGAACGTCAACCGCGGCCGCTCCGGGAACGCCCCTTCCTCACCCTCCACGGGGTGAAGGAACTGCTCGAAGCCCCCCTTGCCGACGATATCGGCAAATGTGTCGTCGACCTCGGCAAGCGTGGCGGCCGCCAAGGGCCGCTGCAGCCGGATCACGAACAGATCATCCACAAAACGCGACGAATGATAGCAACGATAGAAGCGCAGAACCTCCTCTGCCGCATCCTCCGCCCGGTCGGTCAGATGAAACAGGTCCATGTCCGTCGGATCGATCATCCCGGCGTGCAGCAGGACCGTCTCAACGTGGCGGCGCCATTCCCGCCAGTACGTGCCACCCGGTTCGTCACAAAGCACGATCGGCTTGGGCGAGTCCTTGCCGGTCTGCACCAGCGTGAGCGCCTCGAAACACTCGTCGAGCGTGCCGAACCCGCCCGGAAACAGGGCGATCGCCTCCGCCTCTTTCACGAAAATGAGCTTGCGCGTGAAGAAGTAACGGAAGTTGATGAGCTTGGCGTCGTTGGCGATGATGGTGTTGGTTTCCTGCTCGAAGGGCAGGCTGATGGCCACGCCGAAGCTCGCTTCGCGGGTGGCACCGTGGTGCCCGGCCCGCATGATGCCGTTGCCCGCCCCCGTGATCACCATCCAGCCGTGCTCGCGCATGAGGGCAGCGAACCGCCGGGCCGCCTGGTACTGCGGATGCTCCTCGGGCGTGCGGGCCGACCCGAAGATCGTGACCTTGGGCACCTCCGCATACGGCTGAAACACCTTGAAGGCGTAACGCAATTCCGCCAGTGCGGTGTTGAGGATCTTCAGGTCGCCGCGGTCGGCACCGTCGGCCGCCAGCCGGCAGATGTTCACCAGCATCTGCGCCAGCAGATCGTCGTGCGGGCTCGGGGCGTACTGCGCCAGGAACCCCCGGATGGCCTCCGCCCGCGCCTGACGCTGGGCTGCCCGCGGGTCCGATGGCGACTCAACCTCTTTCATCTGCTTCCGCCTCCCTGCCGCCTCCAACTCCCCGTTGCCTCCGTCCGCGCACGCCGACCGCGAGACTATACGCCGAGCGGGGCCCCCACGCCACGTACCGAATCCCCCCACCGCCCGCGCGGCGCAGCACCGCCCGAGCCCACCGAGTACTCCGAGCTCGCCCCGACCGCGGCTACCGCGCTCACGGCCCCTCCGACGGTGGAATCCGAGCACGGAACTGCTCCAGGCGGGCGTCGATCCGCGCCTCCAGTTCCGACCGCCCCGCCTGCCGGGCAAGTTCCCGGGCGTGTTCGAGGGTCTCCACGGCCTCGTCGAACCGCCCCAGGTGCGCCAACACGATGCCCAGATTGTAGTGCGCTCCGACCAGGCGAGGCGCGAGCCGTATGGCTTCCCGGTAATGCGCTGCCGCCTGCTCGGGGTCGTCGAGCATCCCGTACGAGATGCCCAGAGCCTGGTGTGCCTCTGCGAACGCCGGCTTCAGGTCCACGGCCTTCAGCAACGCCTCGACGGCCTCACGGTGCCGCTCGCCCGCCGCCAGTTGCAGACCCAGCTTGTAGTACACCACCTCGCTCTGCGGGTCGCACGCCGACGCCGCCCGCAGCTCGGCAATGCTCGACTCGGTCCGCCCCTGCCGGGCGTCCGCCTCCGCCCGTTGGAGGTGCCACCAGGCGCGATCGGGCTCGTAGCGCACCCACGGGTGTTGCGCGGCCAGGTAACCGCCGACACCCACGATCAACAACATCGCCGCCACCGCCAGACGCCGGGCGCGGAAGCAGAACACCATCTGTCTTAATCCGCAGGCACCCAAGAGCAGCAACAGCGGCATCAGCGGCACCCGGTACCGCCCAGCCACGAAGAACGGCAGGAACGACGCGAAGTAGACAAGCACGAACGCGACGATCAGCAAGCGGGCTTGCCCCGCGGCAGACGACCCGCCGCCGGCGGGTAACGCCCCGGCACCCCACCGCCGCTCCAGGCCCCACGCCAGCAGCCCCATCAGGAACAGGGCGGCCACCGGCGGGAACCCCGGCAGGTACCGCAGCACGGCGGAATGCTCCTTGTCCAGCGCCAGCACTTTGTTGTTGGATATCTCCGCGGGGCCCCAGAAGGCCACTGCCTTCTTGCCGAGCAACTGCAGGGTGCGGCCCGGATGGGTGCGGATGAACTCCCATCCCTTGCGCGCGAAGTAGCGCGACACTTCCGAATGCCTCATCGACCGCCCCGCCGTCCGCTCCACGCCGGCCACGATGCGGGCGTGGTCAAAGCTGGTCCAGCCGCCCCGCCCGATGATGTCCCCCAGCCCCGGCACGCGGGGCCACAGACCGTCGGCCGTCTCGTTGTTGCCAATGTAGAAGTTGATCCCTCCGTTCGACGAGATCAACACGAAGTCCCTGGCCACCCGGTAGTTGCGGATGGTCACCGGGGCGATGGCCGCCGCGACGCCAACCAGAAACAGCAGGGCCGGCCGCCAGCCCCTCCGCCACCGCGCGCCTCGCGGCGCACAGGCAAACGCCCACGCCAACATCACCGGCAGACACGCCAGTACGTTCGGGCGAACCAGTGCCGCCAGGCCCATCCATACGCCGACGGTCAGGCTGTTTGCCCACGTCAGACGCTCGCGCCAACCCGCCGCCACGTACAGCAGCGCCAACAGCAACGCCGACAGCAGCGCGGGCTCCAGCAACTCGCCCTCGAAGTAGATCGGCGCCCAGTGACAGGCCAGTAGCAGGGCCGCCAGCAGCCCCGTGCCCGCGTCGAACACGCGCCGCCCCAGCGCCCACGCCAGCACGCAACCACCCAGCCCCAGCACCACCTGCACCAGGCGGGCCGCCAGATAGCTGCCCCCCGTCGCCCCGTACACCAGCGCCAGGAAGAACGGGTAACCCGGCGGGCGAAAGTACGGCGTGCTGTTGATCTGCGGGTCCGCATGCTCCGGGCCCAGCAACCAGTCCCCCAGCGCCAGCCCTCGCGCCCAGTAGTCATGGAACGCGGCATCGAGTGCCGGCGACGCGAAATCAGGCGCGTGCACGAGTTCCGCCAGGTACGTCCCGCGCAGGAGTGCCGCGACCAGCAGCACCCCGGCAAGCGGGGCCAGCTCACGACGGCCCGCCGGACGCCGAACACTCCACTCGGTTGTCGAACCTTCCTGAGACACGCCGTTGCACCCGTCTGCTTACCCCCGGCCGTCATTGTCCCCGACGCTGCGGCAATGCCCAAGCCCCCGGCTCAACTTCGCCCCCAGGGCATCCCTGGGTCGCCGCCACAGACCTGCCGAGGGCGGAGCGCGGCGGGTGGAGCAGGTCACTTGACAGCTATCCCCACGGCATGGATACCACGGTCCAGTCGCGCCGATCAGCACGTTCGGGGGAGACACATGACCCGCCAACTGACGGTCAACACCCGGCGGCAGGGGTTGCACGAGATCACCGCGGAGGTGGCGGCCGTGGTGCGCGCCGCCGGCGCAACCGACGGTCTCTGCACCGTGATGGTGCAGCATACCTCCGCCAGTCTGATCATCCAGGAGAATGCCGATCCCTCCGCCCGCCACGACCTGGAGGCGTGGCTCCACCGCCTCGTGCCGGAGGACGACCCCCTCTATACGCACGTGGCCGAGGGGCCCGACGACATGCCCTCGCACCTCAAGGCGGCCCTGACGGCCACCACGCTCTCCATTCCCATCGTGGAGGGCCGGCTCGGGCTGGGCAGGTGGCAGGGCATCTATCTGTGGGAACATCGCCACCACGGCTCCGCGCGGCAGGTACTGGTGCACATCAGCGCCTGAGCGGCCGGACCGGTTGCCGCCTGCGCGTGGACCAGCTAAACTGCCAACCAGCGCGGTCCGTTGCGTGTCATTAGCCGTGGTGAATGGTCTCTCTGGGCAAGCGCGCATGAATCACGCCATCGCCATACCGTGCCGTGCCAGCGCTCCTCCGCGAGGCGGGCGGTCCTGGGCGGGCCGACTCCCCCGGGCCGCAAGCGTGCTGGCGTCGGTACTGAGTCTGGCCCTGCTGTCAGGCTGCCAGACCTCCGGGCGGTACTGGATTCAGCTCACCTGGGCGGGCGACTACGAGGCGGCCGAGAAGCGCTTCCACAAGTCCGGCCGGGACCTGCTGATTGCGTATCGGCACGCCCGCCCGGGGGAGGAGGACCATCTGCCGAAGTTGCTGTCCGGCAGCACGATCAAGCCCCTGCTGGAGCCCTACGTCTGCGCGATGTTGTTCGACACCTATGAGCCGGACCGCCGCTACGTTGCCCAGTACGGCGTCGAGCGGGCGCCGGCCCTCATCATCGTCCGCCAGGACGGCACCTACCACGCCCGCAGCGGCCCGCTGGACGAGGCTGCCCTACGTGACTTCTTCACTACCGCGACGGGGCCCGGCGCCACGCCCGTCTATAACCCGCATCTGCCGCGGCGCGTCGCGTACTCGTGGTATGGGAACGTTCCGCGTGCCCGAGAAGAGGCACAGCGCCGCGGCCAGCCCCTGCTGGTCGTCTGCGGGAGTTTCTGGTCCGGCGACGGCGACCGACTGGTGAAGTACTTCGCGGCCCCCGGCCTGCACGCCCGCTGCCTGGAGTGGGTGCACGCCCGCTGGGACTGGTACTGGCCCTGGCCGGCGTGGGGAGCCCGCCCCTTCGGTGTGCAAAAGCTGCCCGCCATCGTTGTGGTGCAAACCGACGGCACCCCCCACACGCTCGAAGGCCCGACCTGCGCGGCCCAGATCATGCGCTTCCTCGACGGACTGCCCACCGTGGCGGTTGCCCAGGAGCCGGCCGCGGTTCCCACACCCGTCGAGACTTCCACGGCCTCCGACGTGCTACCTTGAGTCCGTTCCCCCAACAGCCGCGTCCCCGGGGGAGGCCCCGTCTGAATTCTGCTCTGAACAGTCGGAATCCTCGTCCGCATCGGCTTGCGAGACCGCTGATCCGACCCCAGAGGGGTCGAAGTCGTCAGCCCAGGGTGGCAATCCTGGGGAGCGGAGTCCAGCGCCTTCTTGGTACCTCCGCCGCCCCGCCGGGGCGGGGAAGACAAACGGGGGCGTCCTCATCCCGGGGGTTGACACCCCCTGGCTACCGACTGCGGCCCTTCCAGGGCCGGGCAGAACGTGGCCCGTAGCGCAGCTCAGGTTGCCCCTTTCTGCTGCGAGAAGTTGGAATCCTCGCCAGTACGGGCTGACGACGCCATGAGCCTTTTCCTGGTCTCCGGGTGCGGCAAGGCGCCATGACGATTGCCTTCTGCATTCAGAGAAGCTGGTCGTCCGGTCGGCAAGGAATCGCGGGGGCCCGCACGGCGGGGTGCGCCTCGAGCCGGGGCATGGTCGTGCGGTGCGAGACTATGACCACGGGTGCCGGGCTCAGTCACGCTCGCGGCGCGGGCGGGAGCCGCCGGTCTGAGCGTGTTTCTGGGCGTCTTCGGCGAGTTTCTGGAGTCTGGCAAAGAAGCCGGTGGGCCGCGGGCGGGGGGCGCCTTCCAGCGGCACCGGCCGGCGGGGACGCTCCGGCTTGTGCAGCGTGCCCGCCGCCTCCCGTGCCTTGATGTGCTTGCGGATCACCCACTGCTCGATCGTTCCGAACAGCGAGCTGGTCATGATGTACAGAGTAAGCCCGCTCGGCGCCGGATAGAAGATGATGAGCATCATGATGCTCATGATGGGCATCATCTTCTGCATGGCCTCCTGCTGCTGGATCTGCTGCTCGGTCATGTTGGGGCTGGGTTTCGGTCGCGGCGTCAGTTTCTGCTGCGTGTACATGAACAACGCGAGCAGCAGGGGCAGCAGGTTGAAGCTGACGATCTGCCAGCCCAGTAGGGGCACGGTCAGCGGCCGCACGAACGTATACAGGGCATCGGGCGCCGTCAGGTCCCGGATCCAGCCGAAGAACGGCTCATGCCGCATCTCGATGTTGTTACTGAGGCTCAACCACAGGGCCACCCAGATCGGCATCTGGATGAACATCGGCAGGCAGGTCATCATCTGCCCAACCGGGTTGATGTTGAGCTTCATCATCTCCTGGTTCATGCGGGCCTTGTCGTTGGCGTACTTCTTCTTGATCTCCTCGATCTTGGGGGCCAGTTCCTGCATGCGGTGCTGCATGCGGACCATGTCCACCTGCCCCTTCTTGGTCAGCGGGTGCAACAGGCCGCGCACGATCAGCACCAGGATGATGATGGCAACTCCATAGTTGAAGACCACCCGGTGCAGCCCGTTGAGCAGCCACAGCATCAGCTCCACCAGGAAGGCAAACGTGCACCAGCCGAAGCCCTGGGCAATCTGGTAATAATAGTTGCGGGCGGCGTAAGGTTCGAGCGTCTGGAACGAACGCGGCAACTTGGGGCCCAGAAACAGGTCGAACGGGTACTGCAATGTCCCTCCCGCCGGCACCGACTCGCTGCGCGTGATGAGCCGGACCGTGCGGTCGCTGTCGGTCAGCGGCTCGCGATCCAGGTCAATCAGTTCGGCGGCCGCCAGGTAAAGGGCATCGTCCGAGCCGTCGCGGTTGAGCGGAGCCAGGGTACAGGTGAAGTACGTGTTGGCCGTGGCGACCCAAGTGAGCTTCTCACCCGCCGCGATTTGTGTCGGCGCGAACAACGGCAGACTGAGCAGTGCGCCGGGCGCGGGGGCGGGCTTCTTCGACAGCGCCGCCAGGGCTTGCCGGTCGCCGCGCACCCCCCGCGCGGTGCGCACCCCGAGGTCGGCAAAACGGTCGTCGGTGCGGGAGTTGGCCATGTGCACCCCGACCCCGCCGCGGCAGGTCAGCACGACCTCATGGGCGGCCGGCGAGAGGTTCTCCACCCGCAGGTCCGCACGCAGGTCGAACCGTCCCTCCGCCTTCGGTTGCGGCGCCAGCGTGTAAGTGCGGGTGAGGCGCAGGACGGGCTGTCCGTCCTCTTCGAGGTCGACGTAGAACTCGAGGCTCTCGCGCCCCTCGGCATCCGTCGTCACGCCCTCTTCCGGACGCACGTGCCACTTCTTGTCCGCCAGCAGAATCCCACCGCGGTTGTCGACGTTGACGGCGTCCACACTGAGTGACCGGTGCACCCCGCCCTCCTTCGGGCCCGGCAAGCCGACCGGTTCGAGCAGGTGGTAGAGTTCCGCGCCGTCGAGGTCCTGCCAGTGGTCGGCCATGGCGGCCGTGTCGATCGAGGCACCCAGGTTGCACAAGTGCACACGCATTCGATACGGGCCCGCCGGGGGATGCCGAGGCCGGCGTCCATCGACCTCAAGCGCCGGTGCCGGTGCCCCCATCTCCCGCAGGACGACGACCTCCGCCTCACGCACCGTGAGGGCTCCCCCGATCGCCCCGGTGGACTCCGCCGGCACGTCTCCGGCCGGCGGTGCCGGCGTTTGCGTCGTCGTCGGCCCCGCGGCCCCGGCTGTGGGGTCAGGGGTCGGAGCGCCTGCCGGCGGCGGTGGCGCACTCGGCGGCGTGGACGGCAGCCACTTGGAGAGGAGGGTCAGCGCGAACACGAAGACCGCGGCCGACACCAGCAGGTTACGCAGTAAGTCCTTCCGGTCGTCCATGAGAAACGGTCAACTTGCTCGACAACACAGGCAAGAGCCAGGGTCTTCTGAAGGAGATGGCGGTGCTGTCCCGGCGTGCCCGCGGGGGCCCGGCCGACTACCGTCTACCGCCCCTCAAACAACCGATGTCCCAGGAAATCATCCAGATCCGGGATATCGAAGATCTTGCGGGCCGCCTTCTCGACGTCGTATTCCAGGCGGACGAACTCCACCGTCGCGCAGAACTCCTGCTCGCCCACCTCCGGCGGGTCGTAGCCCTCGGGGGCTTCCCCTTTCTCGTAGACTACGACGTAAGACAGACGCGGGTCCCGGTCCCGCGGCTGGCCGACGCTCCCGACGTTAATGATCGCCTTCTCGTCGGGCGTGATCGTGTAGATGTTCATGTCGGGCAGCTCGTCCGGCGGGTCGAAGCAGGGATCGTCCAGGAACACCCCGGGCACATGCGTGTGCCCGACCACGCAGGCCATGTGCTGCTCGTTAAGCCGGCGGAAGTTCTCCAGCACCTTGCCCGGGTTGGTGTAAACGTCCTCCGGGAAGAGGTACTCGTTGATCGGCCGACGCGGCGAGGCGTGCACCATCAGCAGCCCGTTTGCCTCGAACTGCGGCGGCAGCCGCCCCAGCACTTCCCACCAGCGGTCCCGCTTCGCCTTGCTGGGCTCCTCCTCGAGCATCTGGCGGGTCCAGTAGGCCGCCCGCTCCGCGCCGACGTTGAAGTTGGCCGGCTCGTAGAAAACCGCCTGGTCGTGGTTGCCGCAGAGGATGACCTCGCACCGCTCGATCAGCAGTTCCAGGCACTCGCGCGGGCTGGCCCCATAACCGACTACGTCACCCAGGCAGAACACTCTCTTAATCGACCGGCGGTCAATGTCCGCAAACGCGACGGTGAGCGCCTCGATGTTGCTGTGAATGTCCGAGATCACTGCGAACACAGCCTGAAGCTCCCCACGTGCGTAGCGACCCGCCACGACCCGTCCAGCCGGCGGCTACCACGCCGACCCGCTGCCAGCCCCGCTGGTGGGCACCCAACCACTGCGCCACCACCCGGACTCCGCACTGTACGGGCCACCTTCCCAAGCGTCAATGCCCGCCACGCCCCGGTGAGAGTTGCAGCGGGGCTGGAACCGGCTCCCCAGCCATGGCCGGGGGCATTCTTACCGCGTCGTAGGAACGTGTATGATGCGCTCGCCATGCCGACTACGACGCCCAGTGAACCGCCGGCAGGCTTCGCCCTGGCCCTGGAGACCTCATCGCTGTGGGGCAGCGTTGCCCTCGGCTGTGGCGACGAGGTCCTGCGCCTCCGCGCGCTCGACCGGCCGCGTCGCCATGCGGCCGACCTGTTGCCCGTGATCGCGGGGCTCTGCCAGGACGAAGGCGTGTCGCCCGAGCGGATCGAGGCCGTGTATGTCTCGGCCGGGCCGGGCAGCTTCACCGGCCTGCGCATCGGCTTCACGGTGGCACGCACGCTGGCATTGGCGCACGGCGCGCGCGTGCTGGGCGTGCCGAGCCTCACCGTGCTGGCGCAGAACGCGCTGGCGGCCGAGCCGGTTCCCACGCGGGTGGTGGTGATGACCGATGCGCAGCGCGGGCGGGTCTACGCGGCCTTCTTCAAGCTCGACGGCGAACGCTTCACGGCCACGACCGAGCCAGAGGAGGTTAACCCGGCGGATGGCCTGACGTCGCTAGTGCCTGAGCAGAACTGCGCTGGTCAGGGAGCGGCACGAGCCGCAGAGGCGACGGGTAAGGGCGTCAGCGACGCAGACGCGCCGGGCGAGGGCACTGCAAACGTGGCCGTGCTCGGTGAGGCCGTCGAGATGCACCGGGCGGTCATCGGGGCCGCCGGCTGGCGCATGCTGCCCGAAGAGTTTTCCCGCCCCAGCGCGGCCGCCCTGTACGCGCTGGGTCGCGCGAAGGCGCTGCGCAGCGGCTTCTCCGATCCGCGCACGCTGCTCCCGCTCTACGTCCGCCGACCCGAGGCCGAGGAGAAGCGGGAGCAGCGGCACGGCGGCGCGGGGGAGTAGGCAGTCCTCAGTCATCAGCTCGCAGTTGTCAGTTCTCAGCCGGCAGCCTTCGGGTATCAGCGATGCTCTGCTGCGACCGGCCGGCCCTGGAAGGGCCCAAGTCGGCAACCTCGGGCCGATCTGCAAGCAGCGGGGTGATGTTCCCGAAGCCCGGCGCCTGTGGCAGCAGGCCGTCGAGCTGTGCCGGCGTATCGGCATGCCGCACATGGTCGCGAAGGTGCAGGGGTGGATCGACGCTCTGCCGCCGGAGGATGGCCCGCAGTAGGACGCAACCTCCGATCGTGGGGCGGGTTGTCACCGCGTCGGCTGCGAGTTGTGACCTCCCGGGTTGTGCATTGTCATCGCTCGGGCAGCGGGTGGCATGGCCAAGCGCAGCGCCGCCATGCTCTGCCGGGGCCCGGCGGAACCGGCCGGGTGGGGGCTTATGTGGGTGTGCGCCATCGTGCAACAAGCAGGGCATCGCCGCACCGGGCGGGCTCCCCTTGACACTCGGCGTCAAGGGGAGACCGCGCCGGCTCTGGTTCCGGGCTGCGAAGACGGGTAGAATCCACGTTGATCGAGCAAGGGCGCCGGGCACCCACGCGTGGGAGGTGCGGTCGGCGTTGACCGGGTTCAGATGGGTTTGAGGCGTGACGCGGAGACGGCGTGCCAAAGAGGCGAAGACCCACTTCGGCGCCGTCCCCGCGCCCGGCGGTGGCCGCTGGCGGTGGATTTACTCCACCCGCGTGCACCTCGTTCTGTACAGCTTCCTCCTGGTGGCCACGCCGTTCCTGATGCTGCGCCGCTTCCTCCAGGAAGCCATCGGCAAGCTCTCCGTGCTGAGCGTGGACGCGTTCGGGGTGCGCGTCCCGATCATCCCCGTTGTGGGGGCGGTTGTCGTGACGGTGGGGCTGGTGCTGTTGCGTCGGCAGATCACGTGGGGAAGGGTCATCGTGGCCGGCGTCGTGCTGCTCATGAACTTCGCCGCCCAGCAGGTCAACGACTACTACTTCGACCACAACTTCTACGACTTGCAGCAGAACTGGCACTACATGGCGTATGCCGTCTTCGCCTACATGATGTACCGGGACCTGGCCCCGCGCGGCTACCCGCTGCATCGGATCATGCTGATTACCTTCGTGGTGGCCGCGAGCTTCTCGACGTTCGACGAGTCCTTTCAACTGAAGATGAGCGGGCGGGCGTTCGAGATGGGGGACGTCGCCAAGGACGTCTACGGCTGCCTCATGGGGATGCTGGTGGTCTACAGCGGTCCGAATCGAGCGGGCGTCCTGTGGCGCGTCGGGCGCAAACTGCGGCACGAGAAGCTGCGTGACTACTTCCGGGACCCGCGCAGCCTGGTGCTGCTGATGTTCGTGGTGGCGTTCCTGGTGCTGCTGTTCAGTTCCCTGCTGAGCAACATCGCGTATGCGGGGCTGGTGCTGGTCCTGGGGCTCTCGGGATCGGCCGTGCTCTTCGTTCTGCTGCACGTCACTCGTTACGCGGCCGTGCGCTACGCGCTGCTGGCGCTTCTCGTCGTCGCCGGGGGGGTGCAGGGCTGGTCGCTCTGGAAGTACAGAGATGACCCGAACGTCTACGCCCGCCCGGGCCTGATCTTCTACCGCGGCGTGGCCGTCCCGTTCTTCGACGTACTGATCTTCCCCGACGGCAGTTGGCGCCCGGTGGACAAGAAAGCGACGTTCATGGCCCGCGACCGCCAGTTCTTCCTCAAACGCGAGCCGGACATCGTGCTGGTCGGCAGCGGCAGCGCCGGGCAGGGGGGCCGGGGGTTCCCGGAGCCCGGCGTCAGCCAGTTCCTCTACAACCCGTACACCCGCCGCGGTACGCAGGTGATTATTCTCCCGAACGCTGCGGCCTTCCGCGAGTATCGCCGTTTGCGTGAGGAGGGGAAGAGTGTCCTCTTCGTCATCCACAACGCGTAAGCCGGCGCGGCCGGAGGGTTCCGTCGTGGCCGAGCCGGCGCCCGGCGGCGGGCAGACCGTCGTCACGGTGGGTCTGCTGCTGGTGTGGGTGTTGCTGGTGGTTTTCGGAGTCATCTGCTACCTCAACCCGCCCTGGCTGCAGGAGCTGAGCCGTCCCGGTCGGGCGGTGGAGGCGCGGCACCACAAGAACGACGGCGACGTCCTCTGGCAGGAGGGTAACTATACACTTGCCATTCCCCAGTACGCCATGGCCGTAAAGGTCAACCCCGAGGAGGGCGGTGCCTACATCAACCTGGCCAGTGCGTACCTGCAAGTGGGAGACAGGGCACGCGGGCTTGAGATCCTGCGTCAGCGCTTGCAGGAGGAGAAACGACCTACGCTCAAGTGCGCCGTCTGTTACAACTTGGCGGGCGCTCTGGAGGAGGAGGGCCGGTGGGACGAGGCCATCTCCTACTACCAACAGGCGCTGCAATTCGGCGTCGAGCAGGAGAAGGTTTACCGGAAACTCGGCGTGGCGTACATGAACCTGCAACGCTACCAGGACGCGCGCGATGCCTTCGAAAAGAGCATGACTTATCAAAGCGACCCGGCCCTGTCCTACCGCTACATGTTGCTGCGCAGCATGGACATGTACTATAACAATCCAAAAGAGCTCGCCATCCTGGAGGAACTGGCGGCGCAGGATATCACTCCGCAGGAATTGGCGCGCTATGACATGACCACGATCGCGCGGCTGCAGGAGCGGGACGTGAACCTGGCCAAGTTGCACAACCACTTGGGCGCCGTTTGCGTCGAATTGCGCGACCTCGCGGCGGCCCAGGAGCACGCCCAGCGGTCCCTGCAGATCTGGCCGAACAACGCGGACGCCAAGCGGATCCTGGAAGTCGTGGGGCAGCTCCGGCAGGCTCCGGCAGCGCCGTGAGCACGGAACAGGAGCACCCGGCGCGGAAGTGGGTGGGGCCGCACGCCCAGGCCGAAGGCGCCTGTCTGCCGACAGGCAGGCCGGCATCCTGTTGCAGGGACCAATGACTCGACCGGAAGCCAGGCAGGGCGGCCCTCTGCCCGGCCATGCCGCCTTTCTCGGCGTGTACGCTCCCCCGGTGGTGGGGCGGACGTAACGTGAGTGGAGCAGCGAGGGACTATCCGTGGGGAGTCTCGTCTGCATGGAAACCGGCGAGCGGTATCCGCTGGCCGCACCGCTCTGGCGCAGCAGCAGCGGCGGGCTGCTGGACGTGGAGTTCGAGGCACGCCTGGCGCCGGCGCGGATTGCCGGTCGCCCGGCGAGCCTGTGGCGCTACCGCGAAGCCCTGCCGATCACGCGCGACGACGCCATGGTCTCCTTCGGCGAAGGCATGACGCCGCTGGTGCCCACGCTCTTCGCCGGCCGGAAGGTCTACTTCAAGCTCGAGTACCTCTTCCCCACCGGCTCCTACAAGGACCGCGGTGCCACCGTCCTGCTCAGCAAGGTGAGGGAGCTGGGCGTCGAGCGCATCGTCGAGGACTCGTCCGGCAACGCCGGGGCGGCCATCGCCTGCTACGCGGCCCGCGCGGGCATTGCGTGCGATATCTACGTCCCGGCCGGCACCTCCGCGGCCAAGCTGACGCAGATCGAGCTGTTTGGCGCGCGCCTGCATCAGGTGCCCGGCACCCGGGCCGATGCCGCCCGCGCCGCCTTCGAGGCTGCTCAGACCACCTACTACGCCAGCCACTGCTGGAACCCCTTCTTCTTCCAGGGGACCAAGACCTTCGCGTTCGAGGTCGTCGAGCAGCTCGGCTGGACCGCGCCCGACGCCATCATCATCCCCACCGGCAACGGCACGCTGCTTTATGGGACGTGGCTGGGTTTGCGGGAGTTGCGCGACGCCGGGATCATCGACCGCCTGCCGAAGCTCATCGCGGTGCAGGCCGAGCACTGTGCCCCGCTGTACGAGGCCTGGCGCGCCGGTCGGACCGACATCGGGCCGGTGGCAGCGCGGGACACCGTGGCCGAGGGGATTGCGATTGCCGCGCCGGTCCGCGCCCGGCAATGCCTGCAAGCCGTGCGCGAGACGGAGGGTCGGTTCATCGTGGTGAGTGAAGGCGAGATCCGCCACGCCCTGCGGGAAATGCTCACCCAGGGCTTCTTCATCGAGCCGACCGCAGCCGCGGCCGTGGCCGGACTGCTCAAGTACAACGCCCCGAACGCGCGGATCGTGGTGCCCCTCACCGGTCACGGCCTGAAAGCCGCCGACAAGCTGGCACGCCTTGCTGCCGACTAGTGCTCACTCGCCGTTGTACGTGTCCTATTAGTGACGTTGGGCAGCGCCCGAAGTACTCTCCCGAACAGAAACTCCAGGACCGCGTGGGAAGATCGCAGGTGGTGCCATTCGATCGGGGTTCCCTCGCGTGCTCAACAGCGCGGGCACGCGGCAACCGCAGACCCGTGGGCATCAGGGCTCCGCACTGCGCGCCGGAGACTCCGACGTGCTCGAGTCGAGGGGGATCAACTCGCCCTGCCGGTAGACGCTCAGTTGGCCGCTGCGCTCATCCAGCATCTGGTCCTCGTCCGCCAGTCCGAGACTGCGGTAAGTAAACACCTCGGCAGGCAGAGCCCGATTAGCGCGTGAATCCACCAGGCGCAGGGTGCGCTGGGTCGTCGTGCGTTTGCCGTCGGCGGTCATGACCGTCCTTTCGATGAAAGAAGGGAGCCACAGGTCGTCCTGACGGAGGTATGCCCAGCGCATTTGCTGACGCACGGGCCCGGTCGTTTCACGCATGACCACTTGGGTAGTGTTGAAACCGGCATCCGCCCGGAAGGTCATCTCCTGGAACAGGTAGCGTCCCGGACCGGCCTTGCCGGGCAGGACGACGCGATACTCCTGCTGGTCGCCGCTGCCTTCCTTCTCGACGCGCAGAGCCAGGCCGTCGATCTCCAGCCGCCCGTTCAGCTCGACAAACTCGGCGGTCATCTGCAGGTTCTCCCACGTGGGGCGACCGTAGCCGCGCGGAAACTCTCGCGGGTCCACCACGATGCCCCACTCCTGCCGGGCGACCTCTTCGCGGGCACCCAGATACGCCAGGCGACGCCCAGGTCCCTCCGCCGCCGCCACGCGCACGTTGGACGAGAACTGCAGACTGAACTCCGGTGTCACTATGGTGGTCTGGATGAACGGAATGAGCGTAACGTCGAGGCGTTGGCCGCTGTCCAGACCCACCAGGCACACGTCAGTTGACTCGAAACGGGAGAGGAGAAGGTCCCGGGCGCAATCCACAGCGAAAGTCACCCGGGCATGATTGAGCTTCTTGAACTCTGCGGGACGGTCAGTGAGATTGGGTGCATGGTCGTCCAGAAAGCGCGTGGCGCGCTCGCCGAAGTAGAACTCGACGTCGTCGACCTCGAAGACACCCTCCCAGGTGCGCAGCCCGTCAAACGTCTTCCGGCTCTCGGCGGCCAGCATGCGCAGCACGCCGGGCTGCTCCGCGGGGGGGACGCACTCCACCGCGCCCGCCGCACCCGTGGTACCCAGAAGCAAACATGCCCCCGTTACCGTAATCAGTACACTCTCCGGCCGCCGAAGGAATACTCTGGCGCTCATGATTCGCTCCTCGGTCCAGATCAAGGTTCCTCCTGCTCGTCACAGTCGCAGCGTGAGTCGTGCCAACACTCGACGTTGGTGTGTGCCCAGACCGTAACGGGTCCCACCGGGACGCACGTCTGGCACAGCAGCGGAACGGGAACCCCCACGCACGCAACGCCGTTGCTGCACATAGTCCAAGAAGTCCATGGGCCCTCAGCGCATGCCTGTGTTCGGTAGCATTCGACGTCGCCCGTGGTCCGAAAGGCCAGTCCAGAACACTCCGACCACACCACGTGCGTCATGATGGGCCCTCCGGGCGCGGGGTACGTCTTGGAAGTCACGTCGCCGCACGTGCTGCTGCCCCAGTCGTCGCAAGCGGGGCAAGGCACGTTCGTACCGTAGCAACCGCTGTAAGTCTCGCAGGCGAAGTCACACACGACTTCTCGGACGGTAGGCGGACCCGGCGTGCCCGGAACTTGCGGCGATTCACTACCCGTACCTGCCACGGGTTCTGTTGAGGGAGGCGAAAGCGCGACCGGCGGCCCGGCTGCCGATACCATCAGCATTACGATGGCGCCGAACGTAAGTGAGAGACAGCCCCACGTCGACAACGCCCCTCGACGACAGGCGAGCATGACTTGACCTCCCGCGCGGCCGTGGATTTGTGTAGGACCGCCTCCGTCCTAACGCAACCCGTTGATTCCGGTCCGAGACGAAGAACGTGTCCGCGCGACCTCAATACCCAGCGACGCGCCACCACGCTCAAAGCGTACACCAACGCCTCGGGGCAGAGAACCAAAGAAAAAAGAGAGTGGGGGGGAGAGGAAAGCGAAAGCAAGCAGGACCGAAACAGCGTACGCTGCATGTACCCAGAGGGTGGGCGTGTCCAGCTCGGGGGGCGCCTGACGTGTCCGCCGAGCGGGGCGAGCTGAGTAGGCGGCAAGGGCGGGGCGGGACTACGCTCACCCTCTCAGGGGCCTGCCTGCTGGCTGGTGAAACCGTAACGTTCTTCGAGGGCCGGCTTGTCGGCGGGCTGCTTGGCCTTCTGGGCGGCCTTCTGCTTTGCTTCCGGCCCGGAGTCACCGCCGGTATACTGGGCCACGACGACGACGCCCACGATTACCAACGCCAGCACGATCAGCCACTTCAGCGCGCTCATAGGTCACTCTCCCGCCGGCAGCGGTCTCCGGCCGGCGGCATTGTAGAGCGCCGGCAACACGCAGGGGAAGGCCGGGCGAAACCGGCGCACACTGAGGTCGGCAGCCGTGGCGCCCAGGGCCGCTGGTCCGAAGAGCGCACCTACGCCAGCAGGTGGTTGCCCAGTACGTTGGCGACGACCCACATGCCGACCGCCACCCCCAGCAACCACAGGCAGTAACGGCGCAGGGCTACCGGGTCGGCCGCGGCGCCCCCGCCCGCGGACGTGCCTTCGGGGACCGCTGCGTCTTCATCCCTCGGTGTGCTTGCCGCCCGATGCTCCAGCCAGCGCGCCAGAAGCATCAGCACGACAATCACCCCGAACGCCACGTCCCAGCGGGTGGACCAGCCGCCGCCATGCGTGACGATGCCATAGACGGTGACCGCCAGCAACAGCGGTCCCGCCATGAACCAGAACACGCGCGCGATCAGCGCGCCGGGAGTAGAAGGTGTCAGATCGGCCGAACTGGATCGTGTCGCGGGTGCCATCGGGTGTCTCCTGCTGGTCCGCGTGCGAAACACCGCTGCCGTCCGCGCGTGCGCACGGACATCGCTTGCCAACGGCGTCTCGCCTTGCAGAACCGGAGTAAGAGCCCGCGGAATGGCGGCCCGACCACCCGCAACCCCTGCGGCCTCACCTGCAGAGCCGCACCCTTGAGTGCACAAGGTACCGCTGGAGTTTAGGCCCCCGAACGTGTCCTGTCAAGCGGAACTCCGGCGACGCTGCCTGAACGCATGGGTTGCCACCATCGCTCCGCGTGCCGTGGCGCCCCGCGACGCGCACCCCGCGTCCTCAGACCACCGTGGCCACCGCCTCGTCAAACAACTGGAGGCCCACCTCAAGCTGCGTTTCGTTGAGCACCAATGGAGGACAGAAGCGAATACAGTGCGCCCCGCAGGGAAGCACAATCAGGCCGCGCCGGAACGCCTCGGACAGAATCCGGTCCCGGAGGTGGTGGTCCAGCTTACCGGACTTGCGGTTCACCACGTCCAGCCCCCCCATCAAGCCCACCCCCCGGACACCGGCAAGGCACTTGCGCCGCCCCGCGATCTCGCCCAGCAGTGCCCGCAACCGTTCCCCGAGGCGAGCCGCATTGCCCAACCCGACGCGCTCCACGACCTCGATCGTCGCCAGCGCGGCCGCGCAACTGAGCGGGTTGCCACTGACGGTGCTCGTCAGCGCCCCCGTGGGCCAGTGGTCAACGCGTTCACCGGCGATCACCGCGCCCAGCGGCAGCCCCCCCGCCAACCCGGCGCCGAGCAGCACCATATCGGGCGTTACCCCGGAGTGCTGAATCGCAAACCACTGCCCCGAACGTCCCATACCCGTGTGGATCTCATCCGCCACGAGCAGCATCCCATGCCGATCACACAGCGCGCGCAGACGAGTGAAGAACGCCGGCGCCGGCACCACGTAGCCGGCCGTCGCCAGCACCGGCTCGACGAACACGGCCGCCACTTCCGCCGCGTCCACCCGCTGCCGGCGCAGCTCCGACTCCAACGCCTCGGGCTCGTCGTAAGGCACATGGGCCACCATCGGCACCAGCGGCTCAAAGCCCGACGCCGGTCGCCCTTCGCTGCGCGGCGGCTGCCCCCCCGCGGCGACGTGCCACGTCAGTGATAGCGCCCCCATCGAACGCCCGTGGAACGCGCCGTGAAAAGCCACCACCCACTGCCGACCCGTGTGGTAACGCGCCAGCTTGAACGCTGCCTCGACCGCTTCCGCCCCACTGGTCGTCAGCAACACGCGCCGGGGCCCGTGCCCGGGGGCAAGCTGAGCCAGCTTCTCCATCAACGCCACCATCGCTTCGTGATAGAAGTCGTTGCTGCCGACGTGCAACAGCTTCGCCGCTTGCTGCTGCACGGCGACCGTGACCTTCGGATGGCAATGCCCGGCCACGCTCAGCGCGGTACCCGCCGCGAAGTCCAGATAACGGTTGCCGTCCACGTCCTGGACCACGGACCCGGCCGCCCGCTCCACCACCAGCGGATACACCCGCAGGTAATTCGGAGCGCTGGCGACCCGATCCCGCGCCATGACCGCCCGGGCATGGGGTCCCGGCGGCGCGACCTCGATCCACGGTGCTGGACCGATCCAACTGCCTTCCTGCTTGAGCTGTGCTTCGAGACGTTCCCGGTTTACGGACAACATGCTGCGTATTCTCCCCCCCGCCGGCCCCCCCTGCCACCCCCACGCCTCGGGCGATCGGCCCCGAACTCGCTCGTCTTCCCCCCGCACCGGCGAAACTGATGCCCGAAGCAGGGTGGCATGGTCAAGCGCGGGTGGCATGGCCAAGCGCAGCGCCGCCATGCCCACCCCCGGCCAAGCACCGTTGCGTGTCGCCCCGCCTGCCGGCGCCCGCGGTTTGGGCACACCGCCCCACGGCCGCTCTCGGCGGCGGCACGATTCAACTGGCTGACCTGCGGCAGAATGCGTGCCAGAGCCGGCCAGCTCGCACCTCCCGTGCGCCGTTGACCTCCCGCGCTTCCCAGCTACCATCCGCCATCATGGTAATTCGCTTTCCCTGCGGGGCCTGTGGCCAGCCGATCGAGGTGGACGACGAGTGGGCGCAGAAGCCGGTGGGCTGTCCCTATTGCCGCAAGACGGTGACGGCCCCGGCCGCCTCCACTTTCGAGGTGGGCACGGCCGTGCCGATGGCCCGCCCCGCCAGCGAGCCGCCCGCGATGGGTACCTTTGGGCCGACCAGCGCACCCGCCTGGGGTGCGCCGATGCCGCTCACCGCTCTCGCGCCTGCCTCGGCCAACACCATCGCCGTCGTGGCGTTGATTCTGGCGTGCACGGCGTTGTCGCTGCTGGTGCTCGGCGGCTTTCTCGCCCTGCCGCACGCGGCTGAGCTTCAGGCCCATCAGGAGCGGGCCCAGGAAGTCGGCGTGGTTAAGGCTTCCATGGAACTGGTGGACGAAGGCAGCGGCCGGCCGCCCGGTTGGCTGATCCTCCTATCCCTCACGCAGTTGGCGGCCATCCTCAGCGGCCTGGCCGCCGTGATCTGCGCCGCGCTGGGCCTGCGTCGGCTGCCGAGGCGGGGCTACGCCGTGGCCGGCCTGGCCCTGGGGAGCATCCCGATCATCATGCTCTGCGCCGGGCTCCTGACGGGCTGAGTGGCCCCACATCACAGGGAAACCGACCAACGGCGTGGGGTGGCATGGTCAAAGTCCCGGCGCGTCAGGACCATGCCTTCTCCCGTGCCCGAAGCTCTCCCCTGGGCCAGCATGCCGGCGCCTTCGGCTTGGGCATGCCACCCGACTGGGCTGGGGCATGCGACCCGGCCGGTTTCCCATTGGTGTGGACCTCTTTACCGCACGTTGAAGTACTTCGCCTGCCGGTGGTGCACGATCAGCGCCGTCGTCGTTTGTTCGGGCTCGAGCTGGAACGTCTCGGTGAGTGTGACGCCGATGCGCTGGGGCTCCAGTAACGGCCAGAGCTTCACCTGGTCCTCCAGCCGCGGACACGCCGGGTAGCCGAAGCTGTACCGGGAGCCCTGGTAACGCTGCTTGAACAGCTCCTGCTTGTCCCGCGCGTCATTGCCCGCAATGTCCCACTCCACGCGAATCTGCTTGTGCACGTACTCCGCCAGGGCCTCCGTGATCTCCACGCCCAGCCCATGCAGGTGCAGGTAATCTTGATAGCGGTCGGCGCGGAGCCACTCCTGCGCGACCTCGCTGACACGCCGCCCGGCCGTCACGATCGAAAACGCCGCTACGTCTATCGTGCCGCTTCCCACCGGGTGGAAGAAGTCGCTCAGACACCAGTACGGCGGCTTGCCCATACGTGGGAAGTCGAACGCGACGAGCACGCGGCCGCGGTCCTGCGCGTCGTAGATGAGCAGCCGGTCACCGTCCGCCTGCGCCGGCCAGAAACCGTAAATGGCCTGCAAGCGCAGAGTGTCCTCCCGCGCGCACGTCTCCAGCAACCGGCGCAGGATCGGGCGGACCTCAGCGTTGACGTAGCGCGCGAAGTCCGCGCTGCTGCGCCCGCCCTTGCGATACCCCCACTGCACCTGAAACAGCATGTTCTCATTGAGCAGCGCGGCCGCTGCCTGCGGCTCGATCCGCTCGATCACCCGCGCGCCCCAGAACGGCGGCTCCGGCACGGGCTCGTCGCGGCTGATGTCCGATTGCGGGGCCACGCAGGAGACCGCCCCCGCGCTGGCCACCGGCGCCGGCGGCGAAACCGGGCGCGCCGGGCGTTCAGCTCCGCCGGCGTCCGGCGCCGCTGCCACCTGCGCTTGGGCATGAAGGCTGCCGCCGGCTGCGCGTGCCCCGGCCGCCGCTTCAGCCCCGACCTCGATCGCCACCGGCACCGATTCCACGCGCGCCATGCCCATGGCCGCCGCCGGGCGTGCCGCCTTCTCCACAGCGAACTGCTGCATGAGCTGCAAACCGGCGAACGCATCCTTGGCATAGTACAGCGGACCCCGGTACAGGCTCCGCAGGTCCTCCTCGACGTACTTGCGCGTCAGCGCCGCGCCCCCCAGAATCACCGGCGGCGTCAGGCCCCGCTCGTTCAGGGCCAGCAGGTTGTCCCGCATCACCAGCGTCGACTTGACCAGCAGGCCGGACATGCCCAGCGCGTCCGCCCCCTGCTTCTCGAACGCGTCGATCATGGCGCTGATCGGTTGCTTGATGCCCAGGTTGTGCACGGTGTAGCCGTTGTTGCTCAGGATGATATCGACGAGGTTCTTGCCGATGTCGTGCACGTCGCCCGCCACCGTCGCCAGCACCAGCGTGCCCCGGCTGCCGGGCTGCTCCGCCTGGTCAAGGTAGTCCTCCAGATACCGCACGGCCGCCTTCATCGTCTCCGCCGATTGCAGGACGAACGGCAACTGCATCTGCCCCGCCCCGAACAAATCGCCCACCGTCTTCATGCCGTCCAGCAGAATCTCGTTGATGATGTCCAGCGGCCGATACGTGAGCAGGGCCTCCTCCAGGTCCTCTTCCAGCCCGGCCCGGTCGCCGTCGATGATACGCCGCTTGAGACGCTCCTCCACCTGTGCCGGGCGCGGGACCGTCCGCGGCGCTGCCGCCGATTCCTCCGCCGCCAGGTTGAGCAGCGTCGTCAACGGGTCATAGCCCTCCCGCCGACGGTCCAGCAGCAGGTCCTCCGCCAGGCGCCGCTGGCGCTCCTCGACCTTGAACAACGGCACGATCCCCGAAGCGTGCAGAATGGCTGCGTCCAGCCCCCGCGCCCGGGCGTGGTGCAGAAACACGCTGTTGAGCACGCGCCGCACCGCCGGCTTGACGCCGAAGCTGACGTTGCTGACCCCCAGCAGCGTGTACGAACCGGGGCATTGCTCCTTGATCAGCGGCAACGCGTCGAGCGTCTCCGCGGCCAGCCGCCGGTCCTCGGAATTGCCCGTGCAGACCGTGAAGGTCAGGGCATCGAAGATAAGGTCCTCCGGCCGCACGCCGTGCCGCCGCGTCGCCAACTCATAGATGCGCCGGGCAATGGCGATCTTGCGGGCACACGTGCGGGCCATGCCTTCCTCGTCGATGGTGAGCGCGATCAGGGCGGCCCCGTGCCGCTTGGCGAGCCGGCAGACTTGGTTCAGCTTCTCCTCGCCGCCTTCCAGGTTGATCGAGTTGATGATGCACTTGCCGCCGGTGAGCTTGAGGGCAGCCTCGATGACCTCCGCTTCGGTGCTGTCGATCACCAGCGGCGCGGGCACGTCCGTGACGAACCGACGCACGACGGCCGACATGTCCCGCACTTCGTCACAGCCCACCCGGGCCGTGCACACGTCGAGCAGGTGGCTCCCCTCGTGGACCTGCTCGCGCGCCATGGCCACCATGCCGTCCAGGTCGCCCGCCGCCAGCAGTTCACGAAAGCGCTTCGAGCCGTTCGCGTTCGTCCGCTCGCCGATAGCCAGGCAGTCGGTGTCCTGGCGAATCGGCACCGCGTGATAGAGGCTGCTCACCGACGGTTCACCGACCAATTGCCGCACCCGCGGCGCGCGCTCCCCGATCGCTCGCACCACGGCCGCCAGGTGCGCCGGCGTCGTGCCGCAGCAGCCGCCCACAAAGTTGACTCCATCGACCTCCGCGAACTCGGTCAGCCAGCGGGCCAGCTCGGCCGGCGTGAGCGGGTAGCGCGCCTGGCCGTCCACCAGTTGCGGCAGGCCGGCGTTGGGCTGCACGATGAGCAGCCGCTCACTGTGCCCGCTCAAGTAACGCACGTGTTCGCTCATCTCCTGCGGACCCGTGGCGCAGTTCAGCCCGACGCCGACGACCTGCTCATAGGCCTCAAGCGCCACCAGGGCGGCCGCCAGCTCCGTGCCCACCAGCATCGTGCCGGTGCTTTCGATCGTCACCGTGCAGAAGATGGGCGCGGCATACCCGGTGGCCGTCATCGCGTCGGTGGCGCCGACGACGGCCGCCTTGGTTTGCAGAATGTCCTGACACGTCTCGATGAGCAGCGCCTCGACGCCCCCCTCCAGCAGGCCGGCCGCCTGCTGCCGGTAGCTCTCGACGAGCTCGTCCCACGTGATCTGCCCCAGGCTGGGCAGCCGCGTGCCGGGGCCCATCGAGCCCAGTACGAAGCGCGGCTTGTCCGGACGGGCGAAGTCCGCGCACGCCTCCCGGGCGATGCCGGCCGCCCGGCAGTTCAGCTCCCGCGTGCGCTCCGCCAGGCCGAACTCGCCCAGCACGATCCGATTGGCGCCGAACGTGTTGGTCAGCACGCCATCGCAGCCCACCGCCAGGAACGCCCGATGGATGTCGCCGATCACATCCGGACGCGTCTCCACCAGGATCTCGTTGCAGTTGTCGTGGCCGTCGTAGTCCGCCGCACGCAGGTTGCGCGCGTGGATGTTCGTGCCCATCGCACCATCGAGCACGAGCACGCGTTGCCGCGCGGCCGCCAGGATGGGAAACGTACTCATGATCCGTGACCTGCCCCCGACCCTGCCGGTACGTTGAAGACGTAGCGTCGGCCCCCGCGGCCGACGGGCTCCAAGGCGCCGGCTCTCCGGGCGCCAACCGCAGTCCGACGCTCCTGCAACCGGCTGTCACCGCAAGTATCGGCACGAACGCCCGACCCGGCTTGCCCAACGTGCCGCCCCGGTCACTCTACTCGGCAGGGGGGCGATAACGCAACGCAGCGACGGCGACGATGGCACTCTCGGGTTCCGTGTCGCAGTCCTGGGCAGCCGCGCCGCGCCTGAGTCCTGCGGGAATCCGCGCGGGCGCAAGCCCGCGGCGCGCTACGCGACAACGCACAACGCTCGAGGGAAGGCAGGAGGGGTGGACGGTGGACGAGGGTTGCGGGTTGGGCGCACGGGGAGCCGCGCTGACCGCCGCGGCCTACGACTCTGACGCGCTGTTGGTCTCGAGCTCCAGCACCCGGTGCACCAGACGCCGATGCGCGCCGACCAGGTCACGACACACCAGCTCCGTACGCTTGTTGAGCAGCCGCCGGTCCTGCACGAGTTGCCGCACCAGACGACGCAGCCCACGATAGCGCTGTTGCTCTCGCCGGGCGGCCGCATACGCATCCAGCACGCGCTCGGCTGAATCCAGGAAGTGAATCATGCGAAACGGCTTGGGAAACACGTCGCACACGCCGGCCCGCAACGCCCGCAGCAGTTCCACCCGCGTGGGCGCATCCGCCAGCAGCATCACCGGACGCTGACTCAACTCGCCCAGCTTGCGCGTCAGCGAAATCCCGTTGCCGTCCTCTAGGCTCAGCTCGGCAACCACCAGGTCGTGCGGGTCCACCATCTCGATGTCCAGACAATCCTCGGCCGTCGCGACGCAGGTCACCTGGGCGTTGAAACGCCCCACCAACGCCGCCACCAGCATCTCCATGATGTCCGGGTCCGGCTCGACCACCAGAATGCGATAGGAGCTGCGGGCCATCCGTGTTCCTCTCCCTGGCACCACTCAAACCGGTACGCATTGGGGCGGCACGCCCAAGCCGCAGGCGCTGGCTTGCGGCCCCGGCGCGGCGCCGGCCTCCGGCAGGGCACGGAGCTTCACCCGTCCCCGCCGCTTCGCCGGTCGCGGGACACTGCCCACACCGGAACAGTGATTGTGGTGTCAGGTGGTGGCACTAAACGACGAGTTGCCTACGACGGACGGGCCGGAAGCTCGATGAGCACCCGCGTACCCCGACCCGGCGCGGAATCCAGCACCAGCCGCCCGCCGTTGACTTCCGCCAGCCGGCACGCCCGCGAGAGCCCCAAGCCGCGCCCCCGCCCTGCCGGACGACTGGAGAAGAACGGGTCCACCGCGTGCTGCAACACGTACGCCTCCATGCCGCACCCATTGTCCTCCACCACAATCCGCGCAGTGTCATCGGAAAGGAGGGAAACCGAGTTGACTTGTACTTGTCCGCTTTGCTCCGCCACGGCATGCAACGCGTTGGCCAGCAACGCGTTGAGAATCTCCTGCAACTGATCCGCATCCGCGTAGACCGTCGCTTCGCCGTCCGCGAGCTGCCAGGTAAGCTGCCCGGCGCCGGCGCCGCCCTGCGTGTACCAGCGTTGACAACGGCACGGCAACAGCTCACCCAGACGCTGCACCACGGGCTGCGGTGCCCGCGGCTTGGCGAACTGCATCAGCTCGCTGACGATCTGCGAGGCCGCGTGCGCCCGCTCCACGATCGTCTGCAACGCCCGCGTCTGCTTCTCATCGCGGCACTCGCTCAGCAGAAGCTGTGCCCGACCCGAGATCACCGCCAGCGGGTTGTTCAGCTCGTGGGCCGCGCCCGCCGCCATCTCCGCGATCATCGCTACGCTCTGCTGCCGCACGCGCAGCTCCTGCGCCGGCAGCCACCGACGCTCCGCCGCCAGCACCCTCTCGCTCACCTCGCCCGCCTCGTCTCGCGCCCGGACGCCGGTCAGCAGCAGCCCCAGCAGATTCCCCAAGCCCGCCGCCGCGGCGCTACCCAACATCCGCGCCGACAACCCCTGCTCGCCGCCGACCCACAGCACCGCGCCGCTGATGCGATCCATGTGCCGGATCGGAAACAGCCCCGGCGAGTGGGGCGGTTCAACGCCGGTACACCAACGCCAAGTATCCCGCGCCGCCGATGCCCCGCCCCCATCGTGGCCGGTACGCGTTGCCAGTACCGCCAGCAGCCGGGCGCGGGCGTCCTCCCCTACCGGCACTTCGCGCACGCGTCCCCCTGGCGCCTCCGCGCTGGCATAGGCGGTTAACAGCACTGCTGCGTCCGGGTGACTCCAGTACACGACCGCCGTCTCGCAAGCCGTTAGCACTCGACGCAGCACCGCGGCCGCCGTGCCTAACGCCACGTGCGTCGAGCCCAACCCCTCGGGGAACTGAGCGAAAGCCTCCAGTGCCTGGGCCAGCACGGAACCACCCCCGTCGGCGACACTCCAGTCCGCCACGTTCAGGGGCTGATTGGCCGCACCCCACTGAGGGCGGACCCCAACCGACCCGCGGGGTGCCAACGCATCTAAACCCAGAATCTCCTCGGCCGCCGTCACCCAGCCCGGCAGGCTGTCGCTTACCTGCGCCGCCAGGTCGGCGGATAGGTCCAATCCCGCCCACCAATCGGCCTCGCCGACCGACGCTTGCTGTCCCCGTGAAACAAAGCCCAGTCGGTTGGCCAACCGGTTCGCCGCCCGTACCGCCAGTACCACGCCTGGATTCTCGGCCAACGCGCGGATCACCTCTGGGGACTGGTGGTGCAATCGGATCGCCTCCGCCATGGGCGCGGGCAGCCCCCACTGGCAGGCCGCTTCGAAGCCGACGGCCGCATGATCACTCCCCAGCACACGCTGTTCTGTGGTAACGGAACCCTCGCTGCTGTAGTGTAATATCGCGGATACGCGCTTGGCGGCCTTCGGGCAGCAGATGGCCAGAAGCGCCTTGCCAATGTCATGCAGGAACCCGCAGATGAAGGCGGCGGCATCCCGGGCTTCGCCGGTCGCAAGGCGAAGCTGCCACGCTGCGCAGGCTACGGCCGCATAATGCCGCAGATAGGGCTGCGCATCAAAACCGCCTTCCGGCTCCCAGGTCTGTTGCTTCAGCCAGCTTGTGACAAGATGGGCTACAGCGAGGTCTCTTATTAGCACCGCCGGGGCTGCATGGAACACGGAAGAAGGCCCCAGACCGTCGACGCGCGCCTCCAGCAAGGCAAGTCCTGGGTCGGTGCGCAGCATGCGTCGCAGCGCCTCCGCACCCCCGGCTTCGTCTGGCTCCCAGCGCAACAGGTCTCGGGCAAGGCGGGGCAGAGCTGCCAAGGCTGCGCATTCCTCCAGCAGTTGCGCGGCAACCCGCCCCGCCGGGGCGGCGTCTGACGCAGTCACGGTGCCGCCATGCATCGTCGGCAACGCCCCCTCCACCCGGAGGTGTCTGCGACCCCGCCTCCAGCCGGGCTAGGCGACCTGCACAGCCTGGGCGACCCGGTCAATGACCGCCAGAATGTCAAACGGCTTCCGGATGAAGTCATTCGCACCAGCTTCCATGAGCTGCTTGACCTCATCCGGATCCGCGACGCCGCTGATAATGATGATGTGAATGTGCTCGTAGGCGGCGTTCGCCCGGATCGTTCGACACACGGCCACGCCATTGATGTCCGGAAGTTTAAAGTCAAGAAGGATTATATCAGGCCGAAATTGCTCAGTGGCGATGCCGGCCTCATAGCCCGTGGTGGCCGTCCGGATCTCAAACCGGCCGTCCCGCTCGAGCAACTCCTTCAACATGTCCACGATCGCTTCGTCATCATCAACGACAAGCACACGCTTCTTACCACTCTGAAGCTGGTCCGGCGGGATCCCGTGGGACTTCATGAAGCCGATCAGCCCGTCGCGCGTGATTCGGCGGAACCTGGACCCCGGCACCCGGAAGCCCTTGAGCCGCCCATTGTCAAAGTTGCGAATCACGGTCTGTTGGCTGATCTTGCAGATACGGGCCACCTCGCCGGTGGTAAAAACCGTCTTGTTTGCCAATGATGTGGTTCGCGCCATGCCACACCCCCTCAAAAAGGAAAGCCTCCATGCCCTGCGCACTACGCAGGTTGCGCATACCTCCCAATTTCCCCCTACGTTACCGGATGTATGGGGTCGGGGTCAAGCGGTCAGTTTGGAAACAGTGGGATTTCCAGCCATGGCAAGTGAGCTAATGGGGGCTGACGCCCTGGGGGGGCTCGCTACGCTCGGTATGCCCGCAGGATCGGGGGCGGAGGACTTTGAGCGGTGAGGCTGCAGGGCGGGCAGCCTCCGAGGTGACGTTGGCGCAAGGACTTACGGTGGGGTCAGCCGGCACGGCGGGCGGTGCGGCGGCCCGTCAGGTAAACCCAGAGGACGGTGATGTCGGCCGGGCTGATGCCGCTGATGCGAGCAGCCTGGCCCAACGTGGCGGGGGTAAGCCGGGTGAGGCGTTCCCGGGCTTCGGTACGCAGCTCCGCCATCGCGGCGAAGTCGGTTTCCGGCGGGATGCGCATGCCTTCGAGGCGGCGGAAGCGGTCAATCTCACGCTGCTGTCGCACGACGTAGCCCTCGTACTTGGCCGTCGTCAGTAGTTCCCAGAGGTCGTCGGTGCCGAACGGGCCCTGCCGGGTGCCGTCCAGCGCATCGGCGACCTGGGCTAGCCCAACTTCCGGGCGGCGCAACCAGGAGCGAATCGGCACGCCGTCGAAGGTCCCGGTTTGCGTCAGGGCGTGCAGGCGGGCGACGGCCGAGGCCTTGCGCTCAAAGCGTGCCCAGCGCGCGTCATCGACCAGACCGAGCCGCCTGCTCACGGGCGTGAGCCGCGTGTCGGCGTTATCGCTGCGCAGGTGCAGGCGGTACTCGGCCCGCGAGGTGAACATGCGATACGGCTCGACCGGCGGGCGCGTGATGAGGTCGTCGATCATGACACCGATGTAGGCCTCGTCCCGCCCGAGCAGGAGCGGCTCGGCGCAGCGCAAGTGTTGCACGGCGTTGATGCCTGCGACGAGGCCCTGGCCGGCCGCCTCCTCGTAGCCGCTGGTACCGTTGATCTGCCCCGCGAGGAACAGCCCGCCGACGCGTTTCGTCTCCAGCGTCGGCCGGATCTGGTGCGTGGGGACGAAGTCATACTCGACGGCGTAGCCGTATTGCAGAATCCGGGCATGATGCAGGCCGGGGATGGCGTGCACCATGGCCTCCTGCACGTCCGTGGGTAGCGACGTGCTGATCCCGTTGCAGTAAATGCGCTCGTGATCGTAGCCTTCCGGTTCGAGGAAGACCTGATGCCGCGGCTTGTCGGCGAAGCGAACGATCTTGTCCTCGATGCTAGGGCAGTAGCGTGGTCCCACGGAGCGAATCTGCCCGGTGTAGAGCGGGGCACGGTGCAGGTTGGCGCGAATGTGCTCGTGGGCGACCGGGTTGGTGTACGTCACCCAGCAGTTCACCTGCGGCTGGAAGATGCCGTCGGTCAGATAGGAAAACGGCACCGGCACCGGGTCGGGCTCCTGCACTTCGCAGGCGTCGTAGTCCACCGTGTCACGGTGGACGCGCGGCGGTGTGCCGGTCTTGAGCCGGCCCAGTTCGAGGCCCAGCGCTCGCAGCGACACGCTAAGCGCGTCAGCGCTGGGCTCGCCGATGCGGCCGCCGACGGTGGTGGCGGGGCCGGTGTGCAGCAGCCCGCGGAGGAAGGTGCCCGTCGTCAGCACCACGGCCTCGGCGCGGAGCGTGCGCCCGTCCTGGAGCGCCACACCGGTCACACGGGTCTTGCCAGGATGATCGGCAGCGGGCGTCGTCAGGATGGCATCGATGATGCCTTCGACGACCACGAGGTTGGGTGTGACCGCGAGCATCTGCTGGACCACACCGGGATACCCATCGCGGTCGGCCTGGGCCCGCGGTGCCCAGACGGCCGGCCCCTTGGCGCGGTTGAGCAGGCGGAACTGGATGCCCGCGCGGTCGGCGGCGAGGCCCATCATTCCGCCCAGCGCGTCCACTTCGCGTACGATCTGGCCCTTGCCGAGCCCGCCGATGGCGGGGTTGCAGGACATGCGGCCAATCGCGGGGATGCTCATGGTGACCAGGGCCGTCCGGGCACCGAGGCGCGCGGCCGCCCAGGCCGCCTCCGCCCCGGCATGCCCCCCGCCAATCACGATGATGTCGAATGTAGGCGTCACCAGCCGCTGCCCCGTTACGGAGCCTCACAGCTCCGAACCTCGGCGCACCAAACGTCGGCGTTGCAGACCCCAGCGATTCAGACCTCAGCCCTCCAGACCTCGGCGCGGCACCCATGACCCCTCTCCCCTCGGGGGAGAGGGTAGGGTGAGGGGAAACGCCGCCGCGACCCGACCCACCCCCCGCATCACTCGTTGAGGGCAGGGAGTCGCGTCGCGCGCCGCCTGCGCCGGGCTGGCATTGTTCAAGCCCGCGGGCTAAGTTGCAAGCGCAATGCCAAGGGCGGCTACCGGCTGCGGCGGGTACAGTGATCTGATGCTCCGGCTTGTGGACCTGGGCAGCAGTCGTTCGCCCTCCGGGCGCGGGGGGTTTCGCACCGCCCAGCTGACAGAGAGTGCTGATGCTCAGCTCGGAGAATACTGGTGCTTCGCCCGGAGAGCACCAGTGCTTCGCCCGGCGGGGCGCGTGGTTGTTGCCAGGGATTTCGAGTCCCTGGCGGGCGAACCCGGACTCTCTTCTTCTTCCTTTCCGCCCGGAGGGCGGGCGACAGTGGCGAGGAATCTCCGGGCGTCTGGCAGGCAAGCCCATCGTCTCACTGTTCCGTACCCTCCCGAAAGGTGCGAGATGGTGGCCAGAGACTTCGGGGTTTTGCCAGACGAAGCGGTAGTCTCTCTCCTGGTCCGCGACTGGTGAAGCCAATGAAGCGTTCGGCAGCATCGACAGCTCGCGGCCTGCCCCCTCACCCCGACCCTCTCCCCCGAGGGGGAGAGGGGGAGGACGCGGACATCGTGAGGAAGCGCAACGCAGCGTTCAGCCTGGTCGAGTTGCTGGTCGTCATTGCGATCGTGGCCTTGTTGCTCAGTGTGTTGCTGCCGGGGTTGAGCGGGGCGCGGCAGCAGGCGCGGCGGGTGGCGTGCGGCAGTCAACTTCGCCAGATCGGCACGGCCATCCACCTTTACGCGGGTGCGTGTTACGGTCGCATCCCGTGCGGTCCGGGCCCGCAGCACCCTTATGATTTCAGCGGCAACCACGTGGCCACCAATCAGATCTGGACGGCCGACGAAGACCCGCCCGGGCCGCATCCACCGGATCATTACGTCGGGCTCGGCGTGCTGCTGCGGACGGTGACGACGGAAGCGAAGCTGCTGTACTGTCCGGCCGACGACAACCTCGATATCGAAGAGGAGCTGCCCAAGCTGGGCACCGGCGCAGATGCATATTGCTCCTACCTGTACCGGCAGCTCGACCAGCTTCCGACGGACGCCGGCGCCGGGCAACTGGACCGGCTCGGCACGAACGTGATCGACGACGTGCCCGTGCCGGTCGAGGCGCTGGTATTGGACATCAACAGCCTCGGGCCCGGCGAGCTCTTCCACACGAACCACGAGGCCCGGCTCGTGAACATCCTGTTTCGCGATGGCTCGGTGCGCTGCTTCACGAACAAGGACAACGTGCTCGCGCTGGCGCGTGAGGTGTTTGCGAACCCCATGGCCATCCCGGCCGCCATCGACCAGCTTCTCACCAACGCCGACTACGCCTACCGCCACGTGCCCACGCAAGCCCCACGGCTGGCGCCGTAGGAGCGAACGGCAGCGGCGCGTCGCGTGGCGAAATCCGCACGACTTGCGTCGCGCCCGGCGGGCCGAGATCGCCACGCGTTTTTGTTGTCCGGTGGTTGCCGGTGTGATACAATGCCCTCGGCATCCGCAATGGGGGAAGGCGATGCCCAGAGTCATGTAAGGAGTAAGACCGGTGGCTACCTATCGCTATACGATTATTCTTGAACGTGAGGCGGATGGCGGATTTCACGCTTATTCCCCAGCCCTGAAGGGTTGTCATTCGCAGGGCGATTCCCTGGACGAGGCGATCGACAACATCCGCGAGGCGATCGGAGCGTACCTGGAGAGCGTCGAAGCCCACGGCGAACCCATCCCCCGAGAGGATTTGTTGATCAAGCCCGTTGAGGTTGCCCTGTGACCAAGCTCGCGCCAGTTTCCTGCGCGGAGGCTGAAGGGATGTGTGAACCATGGGCCTCATGACGCCACGTGGTTTGAAGGTTCGTCTCGAATTGCCTTGGGCGTTTGGGCTTCTTGCGCGTCTTTGGATCAAGAACGCAAAGACGGATGCGTTCCGGGTTCTCAAAACCTGCGAGGCCATTGAAGAAGCGCCCGAGGTACTCGCCCTTGTTGCGGGGTTCGTCGTTGTGGTTTGGGGTGAGCAGCTTCCTGTTTGGACCATTCCACTTGCCCTAGTGCTCGGGAGGGTGGCGGGCATCCTTCTCACGCAGCTTGGATTCATCGTGGTGGTTCGCTCGACGGGGCTGCTCTTCCTTGCCCACATCTTCAGCTACGTGTGCGGTTACGGAGTTCTCTTTGTCGCAGAGGTGCCGATTGTGGTGTACTTCCGGTCTTGGGTCGGCGCCATGTGGTGGGTTGCGGGGCTCATCCTCAGCGAGATTGTCGCCTTTTTCGTGGAGCATCCGTTTGTTTCTTGGCATAATCGGGTCATCGGTCAGCCATTCACGTCGTCGGAGATCAACTTCTTCATTGCCTACCGACTGCACGCCCAGCGACTGGGGATCAGCCAGGACCTTGACGTGAGCGACGCAGAGGTCGAGGACGGCGCATGGCGCAGCTGCCTTCTCGATTACGCGACGAAATACCCCAAGGCGGTTCTTCGGTTCCCGTCAGGGAGAGGAGTGTTGGACGCTCTGACCCCGCCGATTCTGGAGGAACAGGCTGACGCTTTGTTCAAACGTTGCATGAGTGGTTTGGGTGGGCGCGAGAACCCGCCCCCGAGATAACGCTATTTCAAGGAGTATACTCGATGTCTGTGTCTACGCCGCAGCCGCTCGCTGTGCGCCAACGCGCTGGACAGTGGGAGGTGCTCATCGCCAACGAGAACAGGTGGTTCCCGTGCGAAGCCGAACGCGACGCGCGGACAATCGCGCACATGCCCGTTTTTGAATACGAAGCCCTGGAGAGAATGCGTCCCGGCGCGGAATTCGCCGCCGAGCTTGATGAGCTCGCGGACACGCTCGAGAAATACCGCGTTGGCTTCGGCACACGCTTCTTTCGCTGGTGTGCGGATGAGGCACGCCGAAACCCCTGATCGGGCAAAGCCCGCCCTGCCTAACGTTGCCCGCAAGCCCCGGTCGGGATACAATGTGCTTGGCATTCGCAGCGGAGTGATGCGATGCCCACTGTCGCGCCTGATCTGTTAGTGGAGGGCGATGAATGAGCACCGTGGACCGGACCCCGCAGAAAGTTGTTGAAAGGATCGCGTGGCGACGGTGTTGAATTTGCGCCGAAGAGGTGGCGAGATCTGAGCGTTGACGCCTGCGTGCGCCGCGTTGCGCGTGGTTGGAGGTATTGGGATGTTCCGTATTGTCGCCGAGGGCGTGCAAGCGCTTGATTGGGCGAATGCCATCTCCGTGCTCGGGCTGTGCGCCGCACTCTTCGCCCTGATTCAGTCAAGCCGCTCGAACCGGGCGGCGAAAGAAGCGAACAGCATCAGTCGGGAGGCCAACGAACTGGCCGCGAAGGCGCTTAAGATGCAGGAGGACGAGGGTCAGGTTCGCCTTGTCGTTAAACCCGGCATGAGGTCCCTCGTCGGACAGGGCGAGGACCCGCGCCCGCGCCCCGTTGTGACCGTCATTAACCTCAGCGCATTCCCCGTGACGATCGACAGGATCCTCTGGAAGACGGGTCGTACCGAGAAGGCTTGGCTCTACTGGGAGAATCCGACCATCTGCGAACCGTTTGGCAAGCTGCCTGCGCGCCTCCCGCCGCATGAGGCACTAACCGCCGTTGGGACGCCGACAACCTTCCAGTCGCTGGATGATCTCCAGGCGATTACAGCCGCTGTCGCGGTTACATCCTGCGAAGAGCAGATTGAGGGAATGAGCCAAGAGTGGAGGGAGGACGTCGCCCGGATCGTCAGCGAGAGCACCGAGCGACGAGCCCCTCTGTTGTGAGAATAGCGGGCGAGACGCCCGCAGGACGTTTTGCACGGAGACGGACTCGATTCTCGCGTCGTCGCCTTGCTGGGCAATGCTGCGCCGCAGCCCGACCCCTATAATGTCTCACGCACTCCCCGTGGCTGGCAGCGAAACGACTGACGGAACTTGAGACGACGCGGGATTCACCCCTCACCCTGCCCTCTCCCCGAGGGGGAGAGGGGTCGCGCGGCCAGCTCTTACACTGTGGGCGCTTACGTGGCGAGCGTTTGCTTTTTGGCTTGCAGGGCGTTGAGGCGGCGGGCCATGCGGGATTCGCGGCGGGCGGCCGTGTTGCGGTGCAGGGTGCGCTTGGCGGCCGTCTGGTCCGCCTTATTGGTGACCGCGACGAGGCGCTCAGGCACCTTTTCCACGCCGCCGGTGCGCACGGCATCCATGAACTTGCGGATCTCGGTCGTCCAGTCGAACCTCCGCGGCCGATGACGCTTTCGGTTCCCAGCGAGGCGCGGCAATCGACGCGACTTTGGACTCCCGTGCCGGTGATCGGGGGTGGGGCTCGAGCGCGTCGGGTGCAGGTCCGCAGGCGGCGCGAGCACATCGATTCTGGACGGGACGCCTCCAGGGAGCTTCTCCCTGTGGAGAGCGGCCGCGCGGACGCGGGCGGCGCTTGTGCGGGCGCGAGCGGGTAGTATGCTGCCCACATGACCGACCTGCGGCATGGTATTGATCTGGTCGAGTGCGCGCGCATCGCGCGGATGCTGGCGAAGCATGGCGAGCGGTTCCTCGAGCGCGTGCTGACGCCGGCCGAGCGCGCGCAGGCCGCCCGGCACAAGGACCCGACGCAGTTCGTCGCGGGGCGTTGGGCGGCCAAGGAGGCCATCCTCAAGATGATCGGCACCGGTTGGCGCGGCCAAATCGCCTGGACGGACATGGAGGTCCTGCCCGACGCTCTCGGTCAACCACTCGTCACGCTGCACGGGGAGACGGCCGCCGTGGCCGCACGACTGGGGCTGAGCGACGTGCGTGTTTCCATCACCCACACCCGGCAGCACGCGGCTGCCGTCGCCATCGCGGTTGGGTAGCAGCCCGTATCGCCACCCCTTGGGACATGCCCACCGCTGAAGCTGGGCCCGGAGTGGGAGGGGAAATCCGCGCGGCGAAGCCCACCGGGGTGGGTCATTCCGTTCCATCCGCGTTGGTGTGGGTGTAGTCCCTCACCGCTGCGGTTCGAACCGGCGGTGCTGAGTCGCCCACGGCGGGTTGGACGGGCTGCCCCCCACATCCTCCGCAGAGCACGCCGGGCAATGCAACCCGAACGCAGCCTCGACTCCCCGCGAAGCCAAGTCTCGAAGGGGTCGGTTACCGCGGCCGGCACGGCTCGTCGCCTCGGGATTCCGCGGGGTTTGCGAAGGACCTGCCCGTGGTGGGTGGCAGGCCGCAGCCGCACCCAGAATGATGGAGAGGGCACCCACTCGAGGACGGGATGGCGCCGTGGCGCCAAGGAACCAACAACTCGCGGCAGGGTATGCTGCATTTCCTTGACTGTCTATGCAATTGCAGCAACGGAAGCAACCAGCGTGGACGCAGGCCCAGGATGCCCCGCGCCGCCTTCGGCACCACGGGGGTTATGGGAGTGTCGTGCGCATGCAGTCGCCGCTTCTGTCCGGTGGGCCTGTGGCGGGAGAGATTTGTGTATTGACAACAACAGTGCCTTCCGGTAATGTTAACGGCGCAGTTGATGGTTCCTTTGACGGCTCACGCGCATCGAGTGTCCTGTTTGCAGTGTCTACAGAGGGTTCGGAGGAAAACGAAGGGACGCGGAAAGAGGTTGCTGCGCGCAACCCCTGGAGGTCATGAGAGGATTTCACCCTCGGACGGAGGGTGGGTCTGTGCGCCCGTTGTGCATGCGCACCGACCAGCTTCTGCCCTCTCGTGCCTCATCATGGAGTGCGGGGTCTGTGTGTGCGCGCAGTGCGTGGCTGCTCTCCGCAGGGGGAGCAATGGAAAGGGAGGTTAGCATGAAGAGAATGGTACTCGTGCTCGCTTTGGCGGGCTTGCTTGCCAGCCCGGTTTGGGCTGACATTGTGGTTTCCGCGCAGCCGCTCGGCTCCACCGGCGGCACGCGGGATTGGACGTGCGAGGTGGTCTACCAGAACATGGACAACACGGGGGGATACGGGGGCCTGACGTCGCACTACGACGACTACGACTCGATCCTGCCCGGTGGTGACATCCATCTGTGCGCGGTGAAGTTCATCGGCGGCGTCTCCGAAGCGGGTGCCGCGTTGAATTTCAGCTTCTTCTATCCCGACCAGACGTTCGCTGCCGGGTTTTCTGCAACCCTACCCCAGTCCGGCAACTACATCTGGACCATCGGTCTGGGTGACTGCCCGACGGAGTTCTATGTGCCTGAGGCTGGGATCATGCAGATCAGCCGGCCCACGGGGACCACGCATACGTTCCAGTGGTTCTATGAAATCGACAGCGCCGAGATCGGGACGGAGGACATCACGCTTTACGGGCCTGACGCCACGAAGAGCTGGTGTTTCGAGCTGTCGCACTGCGTACCCGAGCCGGGCACGCTGTGCCTGCTCGCCCTCGGCGGCCTGGCGCTGCTGCGTCGTCGCTAGGATGGGATGACATCTGAAGCAAGGTTCGTTGCCGTCCGGCTCGATGCGAGCGGATGGTAGCGACGAGATCATCGCGGACGACCGCTGAGGCACGTGTTCAGCGGTCGTCCCTTTTCTTGTGGCGATTGCCCGCGACATCGTCTGTCATTGACTGAGCGTTGGCTGACGCCGGCGTCATGGGTGCCGTGCCCTCGCCCGCGCCGGGCTGGGGTCGGTATGCGACGCGAACACGGTCGCATGCACGCTGGTGACCCGTCGCGTCTGTGTTCTGCGTCCTTGGCGTTGTGGCTGCGTGCTTACCCGCGGCCGCAGTCGCGGGTAAGCACGTTCTGCGGAGCCGAGCATAGGCGCGGCTATCATCAGTCCCTTGGGTCCAGAGCACGTGTTTAGCGTCCTCGCGCGTGGTGGAGGGTCCGTATTTCCCTGCGCGAGGCCGGCATGTGTTGCATCCGCTGAGGACGGGCGGAGGGTCCCGGCGGGCTTGTCCGTCCTCCGGGCGGGCTCAGGAGAAGAGGAAGAGGAAAGAAGCGGGCGGCCTCCCAGGGACTCGAACTCCCTGGCAACCACCGTCCGCCCTCCGAGCGGAGGAGGACGTCGGTTGCTCACCCGGAAGGCGCTGGTTCTTTGCCCGCAGCGCGTTGGTTCCAGGCCGCGGGGATACTCGCGTCTTCGCCCCGGGGCCGCACGAACGTGCCAGGGCCTTGCAGGCCCTGGACTGGTGTTTGGCCATTTGGATGACCTGCGACAGTGTGGCTGGCGAACGCGGTGCCGTCAATTGTCAGCCGGCGGCGTAGAGCAGGGCGGAGACCGCCGGCAGTTCGGAAGACGGGCACTTCGTCGCCGTTGACAGCGCGG
>JAKQDH010000180.1 GCA_029558835.1 Planctomycetota bacterium
CGGCGGGTATGGTGGCGGTTATGCCGGTGGTGTCAGTGGCAGTTATTACGGCAACGACATGGCGGCAACCGCTCCGCAGCCCGTCAATTACACGCTGGGCACGCCGGGCGGCGGCAGCGGCACAACCGTTGTCAACATCAATGCGCTGGACGCCGCGTCGTTCAACGACTACCTGGCCAAGCCCGGCAACTCCGATGCCGTGGCCGGCGCCGTGGTGAACGCCGCCCGGCTGAACCATCCGGTGCGCGACCACATGAACATGTGAGGGGGCGACGATGGCATACCCGACCACACCCGCGCCGAATACCATTGACGAAGTGAACCGCCGGTACATCGTCGAGACCGTCGAGGCCGAGGACGGCACCACCTACACCTATCTGCGCAAGGACAAGCTGCTGCTCACCTGGCGGCTGACATACACCCTGCTCACCGAGGCCAACCAGGTGCTGCTCGATGCGTGGTACGTGTCCGTCAAGGGCAACTACAGCACCGACACGTTCACCCATCCCGAGAGCCTCACCAGCCACACGGTGCGCTGCACGTCAATGAAGCGGGTGGACCCGGTGATCCGGGGCGGGTACGGCAACCGCCGGCGCAGTTACGAGGTGGTGCTGGAGGAACAGCCATAGCATGGCATTGACGCTGGCCGCCGCACTGACAACCGAAAAAAACAAGGGGTCTAACTCCCCGATCACGCAGATCGTCCTGACGTTCACGGACGACTACGTGAAGCGGATCGGCAGCGTCGGACACACATTCGACGGCGAGACGTACACCGCCGAGCTGGTCGGCGACGTGTCCATCGAATGGACGCTCAACCCGAAATTTGACAACGCATCGTTCACGGTGCAGAACGCCGACAAGAGCTGGACGGACCTGTTCAACACGTACACAGCGCCCGAGGTGCAGGAGACCACCGTCCAGATCTACGAGACGTTCGCCGGGCTGACGGATCGCGTGTGCATTTTCACCGGCAAGCTGGACATGCCGAAGGATCTGTCGCGCAAGACCATCACGCTCACCAGCACCCAGGTGCTGAACAACGTCACCGAGAAGTTCAATAATTTGCTCTACTCGCCGATCTGCCAGTGGCAGCAGAAGGGGCTGTTTGCCGACGCCGCCCGCTGCACGTATGACGCGCCCACCACGGGCCGCGATGTGCGGGTGGACGTGCCGGGCATTGACGACAGCGCCACCACGCTGCCGGTGACGGACACGGCCGGCGTGGCCGCCGGCGAGTACATCACCGTCGGCGACGAGATCATGCTGGTTGGCACGGTGGACGTTGAGGGCGGCACGTGCGCCGTGACCCGCGGGGCGCTGGGCACGACCAAGGCCGCGCACATCGCCGGAACGCAGATCACCTACGACACATGCGACGGCTCCCACGACGCCTGCGTGCGCCGCGGCATGGCCTGGCGTTTCGCCGGGCTGAAGTTCTTCCCGCGGGAGGGCAGTTACTTCTACCGGCAAAAGGTGTTCTGGTTCATCAGCCAGAAGATCACCAACCGCTGGCAGGCGCAGGGCAATAACGGCATATTCGGCAGCCCGTGGGGCGTGTGCTACGGCCAGACGCGGGTGCAGGCCACGCCGCTGTACGTGCGCGACCCGGGCGCTCATGCGGTATTTTTCGCGGCCGTCGGCGTCGGGCCCGTGGAAGGGCCGGTGCCGCCGCCGGCGCACTACGGCGACACGTCCAGCGAGGGCGGCGGCCCGGCCATCATCATCAACGGGCGCCCGTACCACTCGTATGGGTTTCGGCGCGGTCTGGACGGCATTGACGCGATGGACGCCTACGGCGACGGCTGGGACGAGCAGGAGTACAGCTACCTCTGGGCGAACGAGCCTACCCGCACGCCAACCGTTGAAGCCGATGAAACCAACGGGCAGACGTACAGCCGCCTGGCGTATTTCGCCGGGGCGTTCCCGTCCGACGTGCAGACCGAAGAGGGGATGCCGGATATCGTCGCGTACATGAAGGGCCGGCGGCTGCCCATCTACGACGCCGACGGAAACGTGACGAGCACTGAGTGGACGGCGAACCCGGCGTGGATATTCGTGGACATGCTGACCAACGACATCTACGGCGCCGGGCTGGCCCTGACCGACATCGACTTCCAAACGATGGTGGCTGCCGCAGCCGCGTTCGATGAGGAGTCGTTCACGTTCAACCATTATTTTGAGAGCACGATGAGCCTGGCCGATGCCGTGCAGCTCTTGTGCGACTCGACGCGCTCGTACCCGGTGTACGCCAACGGCAAGATCGGCCTCAAGGTGATTCAGAGCGACTTCACGGCCACCGGCGACGCCTACGACGAGAGCGACATCATCGCTCACTCGACCAGGTTTTGGACCTCTGGACCGCATGATCGTGACGCCAATTACCTGACGTTCAACGTCACGGCGGCCGACTACGACTACCAGGACGTGCCGGTATCGTTCAGCGACGAGGACCACATCGCCAGCGTGGGCGGCAAAAAGAAGTCGATGTCGCTCAAGATCGGCGGCATCACCAGCATCGCGCAGGCAAAGGCCGTCGGCGCCTGGCACATGAACCTGGCCAAGATCATCCGGCGGCAGGATGGCGCGCTGAAGATCCAGCTCACCAACCAGGCCATGCACCTGCAACCGGGCGACATCATCAGCGTGGACGCTTCCACCATCAGCGGGTACACCGCTACCAACTACCTGATCTGGAGCATCAAGCGGCTCAATAACCTGGGCAACCGCGAGCTGGGGCTGGTGAAGTGGGACACCGGGCTGTTCGATCTGGACGGCATCGACTACGACACGCCGTTTTCGGCCATCAACCCGAACCTCGAGCCGGTGAACGTCACCGATCTGGCGGCCACGGTAACCGAAATAGACGAAAAAAACGTGCTGGTGACGGTGACGTGGACATGGACGGAGGCGGCCATCCCATACCCGGCGCCGGCCAAGGTGTTTTTGTTTGCCGGCAACTCGGACGATCCGCTGGAGCATTTCGACCTGTGGACGCCGCAGGGGGTGTTGCGTCCGGCGGCCAGCTAC
>JAKQDH010000183.1 GCA_029558835.1 Planctomycetota bacterium
CGTCCAGATCAACAGCACCTTGCAGTGCATCGGCCTGCCGCCGGTCTCCGAACCCCCGGCTCCCGTCACCTTCGGCCCCAACCCTGTCAGCGACCTGGTAATTGACCACGACCCGGAAAAGGGAACGCGCCTGCGGTTGAATGTTGGCCCGGCCAGCGAAGACATTATGGTATTTGGACAGGCACCGTGCAGCGCCGGCCGAATGAAGCCCCGTCGAGTCTATTACCTCGGCCTGCTGGGCCCGGCGGCCGACGGTCAGCGCGACATCACAGACTTGTATACCGCCCGGTTTGGGCGTCCCGCCCCCGGCCAGAAGATTTTTATCGCCACCTGCCAAACTAAAGACGGCTGGAAAGCCCGCGAAAGCGTGTTCAGCGCCATCGTCCCGCCGGCCCCCTCCGTTGAAAAGCGGCAAGTACCTTTAAAAGCGACAGTTGCAGCATCTGCTCCCGCCGCCAAGCCCCAGCCCTCGGCCTCTGCCGCCAAGGTTTCTCCCCCTTTGCATCAGGCCATGTACCAGGGGAGTACATGGGATGTACCCCGGGAGAACAAGGCGCAAAAGCGTGGGCAGCTGACGAGCATCCCTGGTACACCCCTTGTACACGGCGTATGGGCAGCGCTGCGGCGGCTATTGCTGCCGGGAATGAGGGAGGTTGAAGCCTGATGCAGAACGCCAACGGTGCCCTGAGAGAGCGAAAAGAGCGCCATGAGAGATTGAAAGGTCCGGCTCCCGGGAGGCGGCGAAGGAAAGTGGCATGGGGCGCGCTTCTCCGCCTTTGGCTGGGGAGCGGGGCGCTGGTGCTGCTGCTGTCCTGTGCCGCCGAGCCGCCCCCAGGCCGGTCGGGCGAGTATCAGCTCTTTGCCCGGACGAACCTGGCGGCCTGGTGCATTGTGCCGTTCGACGCCCGGGCGCGCGGGCCGGAAGAACGGGCGGCGATGCTCGAGCGGCTGGGGTTCAAGCTGTTCGCCTACGATTATCGCGCGCAGCACATTCCGACGTTCGATGCCGAAATGGAGGCGCTCAAACGTCATGGCATCCGGTTGCTGGCCTGG
>JAKQDH010000186.1 GCA_029558835.1 Planctomycetota bacterium
TGTCACGCGGAGCGCAAGTTCGACCGTCCGCCCACGTGCGGGGAATGCCACGACAAGGACAGCGGCATCACCTTCCCGGACCGCCGCCCAGGCCCCAAGGAAGAGCCGCCCGCAACGAAGCCGGCGCCCACAGCGCCGCCCAAGTAGGGTGCCATGCCCTCACCCGCTGCAGGCGGGGGGTGGGTATGGGCTGCGGTGGCAGAGGCATGCTTACTCACGACGGCAGTCGCGGGAGAGCATGGCATCTAACGCCGTGAACTTAGCGTGCCCGTTCGCTTCGGCGAGCCTCGATTCCAAGCTGCGCACGCGGCTGCGACGGGCAGCCCAGAGCCTCGGAAGACACATCCGCTTTCCGGCAAGACGGTTACGATGCCGAGGCGACTGCCTGGGTCCACGGCGTTGCATGACGCCCACAACGCCGCCGACGCTGAACACACACGGGGCGACTGCCCCCCCAACCCGCATAGGGCGGGAGTGGACACCCTTGGGCACGGACCAGAGTCCTCGTCTCGCGGCCCCGGGTCGGCGCCGGCCTCAGCGGCCGCTGGTAAACGCCGCCTGGAACGGCGCGAAGTCAGCCAGATCGACGTCCCCGTCCATGTCCGCGTCAAACGCCGCGAGGCACGCGGCCGCCCAGCCCGGCGTGGATGAACTCGGGTACCCACCGGGCCCGGTCAGGCAAGCGACGAAATCCACGTAGTCGTCGAGGTCCACGTCGCCGTCGGCGTCGAAGTCGCCCCCCTCCATGTCGTCACACTCGTCGGGCATGCCGTTGCCGTTGCCGTCGAGGCTCGGCGCCGCCAGACCGCTGACCTCCACGTCGTCGATGTTCCAGCCGGGGTAGGTGACGCTACCGTCGGTCGGCCCCAACCCCCAGCGCAGGTAGACCGTCGGCTGGGCATCGGCCACGCTCGAGATGTCGAACGTCTGGAGCGACCACTGGTAGTCGTTGACCGATACCGTCGTGGAGTTCTGCCAGACCGTCGTGAAGTTCTGTCCGTCCGCGGAGACCTGCACCGACACCCGGTCGAAGCGTTCCACGCCCAACCAGCGGCGGAAGCGTAGCTGCGTACCAGTCAGGACGGAGCAGTCCACGGGCGTGCTGGTCAGGTTCATCGTCGACGTCATGTTGTTGACGTAGTCTCCGGTGAGGTTGTAGCCGTACACGTAGGGCCCGGTGCAGCCGCTGACCGGGTCCCGCATGTGCGATCCACCGCCCATCGGCTGACCGAACGCCCACACACCCTCGGTGCTCCAGCCGGGATCGGTATCAAGCCCGAAGCAGAGGAGCATTTCCTCGGTCGGCACCAGGTCGCAGGCATCGGGAATCCCGTTGCCGTTGCAGTCGCCGTCGCCAAGCTGGCACTCATCTGGTATGCCATCGGGCAGGCAATCCAGGCTGGTGCCCTGGGCGAGGTCGCACGGATCCGCGATACCGTTACCGTTGCAGTCCGGCTCGCAGTCATCCGGCACCCCGTTGGGCTCGCAGTCGGCACTGACACCAGACGCAATGTCGCAGTCATCCGGGACGAGGTTGCCGTTGCAGTCGTTGTCGGCAAGCTGGCACTCGTCGGGGATGCCGTCCGGCTGACAGTCGGCACTGGTGCCGGCCGCGATGTCGCAGTCGTCGGCCAAGCCGTTGCCGTTGCAGTCCGGCTCGCAGTCATCGGGAATCCCGTTGGCGTTGCAGTCACCCGATCCACCGCAGCCGGGCAGGTCGCACTCGCCCCCTGCCGGGCCGCAGTCGAGGTCACACTCGTCCGGGATGCCATTCTCGTTGCAGTCGAGGGAGCCGCAGGTCAGCACGGCCACGTACGTGCCCCAGATGTTGCTGGCGTGCCCGTACTCCTGAATGCAGTAGAACGTCCTCTGGTCATTGGGGTCCAACGTGGTGTAGCTGTAGTCGCCCCACCGGTTCCGGCCGTAGCTGTCGACGTTGTTCTGGGCGCCCGTACCCGCCTTGAACATCACCGGAGTGGCCATTCCCCCGAGCGGGTCGCCAGCCAGACGTCCGGTGTAGTAGCAGGCGGCGTACTGAGCGGCCGAGGAGCCGGTGCACCCCAGCACCGCGTCGCCGCGGTCGTTCACCATAATCGACGGGAAGAAGTAATGCAGCGTCGTGTCCGCCACCGTGCCGTACTGCACCAGCGCCAACGGATTGACACGAATCTGGTACCAGCGGCACGCGGCCCGTCCGCTCACCGCAACCGTGTGGGCCGTCCATAGAGAGCCGTCACGATACACCGACATCATGGGGCGGGCGTCCACCGTGTTCAGCCCCACGCTGCTGCCCAGCGCCGGCGCATCCGGCGGATCACTGTTCGACGGCACAGTCACCACCCCCACTTCGGTCAGCGTAGGCGCGGTCAGCGGCGGGTTTACCCGTCGGACGCGGAGACCGGTGGAGCCCGAGCGTGAGACAAGGTACTCGCCGACCGCGGTGCCGTACGTGTGGGCCGGTTGAATGGCGCCCTCCCAGGGCAGGTTACGGAACGCCGTCACCGTCCCCAGGCTCGGTGTAGCTGCGATCAGCGGGGCCTTGTCGATGGCGAAGATGGTCATTACGTTGGCGCCCACCATGTACGCGGCCGTGTAGATGCCGTCGGCGTCCACGCCCAGCGTCGGGTAATCGGGCCACCGCCCTGCGTCCGACCCCTGCGCGGTGACGAAGCTGGTCTTGTACCACGACCCGGTCGGATCACTCGTGAGCGAGACCGCCAGATAGATCCGGGCCGAGGCGTTGAAATCCGTTACCAGGACGATCCAGCGCCCGCTGTACTGGTCGAACAACACCCGTGGGTCGCCGTTGGAGCCGGGCAAGAACGTGCCCAGCAGGATGTTCACCAACTCCGCGCCGCTGGTCTTGTCATACACCGCAAAGTTGCGGTTCACCGTCTCCACGTAGTGGTTCGGCCCGATCGCGCCATCAGTGTCCGGCGGGTAGGTCATCGAGCCGGCGTCCCCGCGCAGGACACCCTGAAACGTGCGGATGAGGTTGGGCGGCGTGCCCAAGTCGCGCAAAACGGGAGGGCCCCCGCCCTCTTCGTCCCCCTGCTCCTGCCCCGTCGCCGGAGTCTGCGGCGCAGGCACGCCTTCATCAGCGGGGAAGTCCCCCTTGCCCGACTCCCAAATCAGCCCGGCATACCCGGAGTCCGTCAGGTCCGTGTCATAGGCCAAGTCATCGAAGTTCACGACGACCGGCCGTCCGGCTTCCCCGCCTGCCGCCTCGACGTACGCGAAGGTCAGATCATCGAGGGCGTACCAGCCCGCGCCCTGATAGGCCGGCACCGCTTCCATCTCAATCCGGTCAACGTCCACCAGATTGAAGGAGAACCAGCGAGGCTCGGTATCGAGCTGGTCAAACCAGTCCGTGCGGGCGACCTGCCGGCCGTGCCGATAACCGATCGCGCGCACGGCCGGCGTGGCTGCGCCCGCGTCGGCCGGCGTGCTGAGGAACGCCCCTCTCACCTCCACCAGACGCGGGAAGCCGATCCCCATCCGCGTGTCGCCCCACTTGTTGACGACGTGGTGCGTCCCGGAGCAGGTGATACCGGTCGCCCGCAGATTAGGCACGACCCAGGCGCCGTGGCGACCGTTGCGGTCCTTCGAGTCGCTGGGGGGCGTGGCCAGGTGGTCACGCTCGATCGCCTCCTCCATGCTCTCGATGACACCCGGCGCGTAGGTGGCCGGGTCAAGAGGCTCACCGCAAATGACGACTTCCTGCCCCACGGCGACGGTCGCCCCACCTAGCGCCAGACACATCGCCACCCAGGCCGACAATATCGGCCCCACCGTTGCAACCGGCTTACGTCCGTTCATTTGGCAATCTCGCTTTTCTTCCCGACAAACGGCAGGCAACACGCACCCCAGGACGCTTCCCCACACGCCCTGAGCCCCCAAACCACCAGAATAGCACCCCGCGCCGCTCCGTGCAATACCACGGGCCTGCCAAAACGGGTTCTATGCCCATGATGACACGGGCGCGCAGCCGAACAGGAGGCGTAACCTCCCCTTGGCCCGTGTCGGACTGGGCCCGCCCGCGGTACGTGCGAAACGTGGAACCGCCCCCCTTGCCCCGGGCGGAGCCACTCCCGGCTGCGGCGGGTGGAACCCGCCCCTGGTGTTTGGCCATTTGGATGACCTGCGACAGTGTGGCTGGCGAACGCGGTGCCGTCAATTGTCAGCCGGCGGCGTAGAGCAGGGCGGAGACCGCCGGCAGTTCGGAAGACGGGCACTTCGTCGCCGTTGACAGCGCGGT
>JAKQDH010000187.1 GCA_029558835.1 Planctomycetota bacterium
GGACCTCGCCCTGCTCGACCTGGACCTTGTTGATGGTCGGGGTGCCCAGGGTGGCGTTACCGGTGAGCAACTCGACGAGCACGTCCACTTCGGCCGCGTTCACGCAGCAGTTGTCCAGAACGGTGGCCGAGAACGGCATCAGGTACTCACAGTTCTCATCCACGTTCCCGCCCACGGCGTTGCAGGTGATGGTGGGCACCGTGCGGTCGTACACCTCGGCGGTGACGTCACTGACCGTTACCACATTGCAGCAGTCGGTTGCCGTTGTGCGCACCCGCACGATGGCCGGGCAATCGGTGAGGTCCGACACGAGCACGGACCCTTCCATCCGTACCTCGTCACCGTCCTGCCAGATGTTGATCGCGGGCGTGCCGAGCGTGGCGCCACCGCTCACCAGGTCCACGACCACCTCGACATCCTCGGGATGAATGCAGCAGTTGTCGGTGATCGTGGCCGAGAACGGCAGGCCGTACTCGCAGGTGCTGCCCACGTTGCCGCCGGTGGCGCTGTCGACAATCGTCGGCGGAATGGCATCAACCACGTCGGCGGAGTCACTCGCGGCCGCGCTGTTGGCGCAGCAATCCGTTGCGCTCACCATGACGCTGATCATGACCGGGCAACTTGTCACGTTTGAGACCAGCACGCTCCCACTGACCTGCATCTCGGTGGGGCTGATCTCCAGCAATTCGCTCTGAGCCGAAATGCTCGCGTCGCCGATGACCGTGATGAAGCACCTCACTTCCTCAGGGTCGAGGCAGCAGTTGTCGGTAATGGTGGCGGAGAAAGTGAGGGTGAACTCGCAGTTGGCGTCGACCTCGCCGCCGTTGACGGTGACATCGACGACGGGCGGGGTGGTGTCCTCGATGGTGATGGTTGCGGTAAACGGCTGGGCCGTCATCCCGCACTCGTCCTCCGCGAAGAAGGTGACGGTGGCCGAGCCGGTCGGACCGCACCCGTCGGAGAGCCCTTCGTAGTTGTTGGTTACGGTGACGTTGCCGCAGGTGTCCGTGGCCGTCGCGCTGTTGAGCCAGGCCTGCACTTGCGCCTCCACATCGCCGTTGCATTCCACGGTGACGTCCGACGGCTGATACGTCCATTCCGGCGGCGTGGTATCCTCGACAGTCAGCGTGCCCCAGGCCTCGGTGTAGAGGCCGCAGTCGTCGGTGACCCTCCAGGTTACGTCGGCGTGCCCGCTATTGCCGCAGCCGTCTTCCAGACCCGTGTAGTCATTCGTGACGTCCACCTCGCCGCACACGTCCGACCCGGAGGGGTAATCCAGCCAGGAGTTGAGCTGAAAGAGGAAGTCCGGAGTCCCGCACTCCAAGGTCATGTCTCCCGGCCAGTTGTCGAAGTGCGGCGGCTGAGTGTCCACCACAGCCACGCTGGCATCCTCGGAGACGGACAGGCCGCAGTCGTCGGTCAACGTGAACGTCACGAAGGCGTGCCCGGTCGCGCCGCAGTCGTCGGAGAGGCCCCCGTAGTTGGTGGTGGCATAGACGTAGCCCGAGCATTGGTCGTGGCCATTAAACGAGTGCAACCAGGAGTCGATGTCGGAGGTGTTTCCAGACCCGTCGCACTCGAACACTCCGGTGTCCGGCGTACTGTCGAAGCTGGGCGGCTGGGTGTCCTCGATGGCGAACGTCGCCCACGTGTCGGCAGACCAGAAGCACCCGTCGTAGGCCGAGAAAGTCACGTAGGCCCAGCCGGTCTCACCGCAGTCATCAGAGAGCCCCGCAAAATCGTTCCCCCAGCCCGCAATGCCGTTGCAGTAGTCGGTCGCGTCCGCGTGGCCGTGAGCGTCAAGCCAATCCTGCAATTGCGGTTGGTTGCCGCCCCCGTCGCACTCGACCGTCGCGTCCTGTGCCGGGTTGTCGATGGTCGGCGGCGTGCTGTCCTCGATGTATACGGGGGCACTGCACGACTCGCTGAGGTCCCCGTCGCTTACGGTGAGGTACACATAGCAGTCGACCTCGCAGCGCCCACCTGTGTCCAGGGTGAAAAGCGGCATAGGGCTCTGCGGATCGTCAAACCACCCCCCGGGACAGTCCGTCGACCAGTCGTAGGTCAGGGGATCACCGTCGGGGTCCCAACTCCCCGCCCCGGACACGTGGATGGTCGTGGTCCCCCCCGCGCACTCCGCGTCGTAGGGCCCGCCCGCGTCGCAGTGAGGCGGCTCGTTGCCGCGCAAAGCGTCCACCCTGGGCGGCGGTGTGGGAACCGGCGCCACCGGGCCCCGGCCACCCGAACCTTCGCCGGCCGCGCTTGCCGCCGGCGCCGCCTGTCCGGCCGGGACTGCCCACGTCGGTGTCCACAACGTCCACACCATGGCGACCGCTGCCACCAGCAGCGCGCTGCGCCAAACCGTTTGCTTGTTCTTCCTCTCGCGTGTCATTGCCCGCCTCCTCCATCAAGGGTCAAACGCCGACCCGAACCGACGCTCAATCGAAGCTGGTCCGTTGCGGCATGCCACTGCCTCACGACATGCCGGCACGATCTCTGCCTCGCCGCCGCCACGGTTTGCCGTAACCCGGGGCGTCGGCGCATTGCACGCAACCCGCAGGGCTGGCCCGACCGACCCCGCCCTTCGCCTGCCCCGTCCTCAACGTGGCGGAGCAACTCCTTCCCGCCTCGACACCCACGACCGGGTCGGGTGCAGAGGTTCGAACTCCATAGCCCCCACGTTCTCCCGGCGGATTCGGCGTCGATGTCGCACCTCCGACGCCCCTCGCACCGCCGAAGGAGGTCCTCGTAATTTGGGCAAGACGAAGCTCCTCCAGTTTATGATTTTAGGACGTTCGTGTCAACCTAATTCTGATTCGCAAAAGCAAGGACTGAGGGGGGAATTAGCGAGGCTCTAACTCACGGTGGGGTACGAGAAGCGTCATTCCCCGTCGTTGCCAGGGTTTGGCACCCACGAGGCAGAAGCGGCGCGAGATGCAACCCGTTGCTGGGCGACCTGCATCACCGTGCGCGATTCGGCGCCGGCGATCCGAACCGCGACCGTAGGGGAACGCCCGATTCCCCACGCCGGTGACGCGTGTGTGTACGCACGTGTCTAGGGACCTTCTTATCGGACCTGACGCCCGCGCCAGCGTTTGCCCTTGCAGCCGGTCTCCGGCGTCCTCGGCCGGCTGCGGGTGCTTCGCGGCACCCTGATCCCGCCGCTCCACTCCCGAGGGGACGCCGGTGCCACCGCAGGGGTGGCGCTCCGGGCTGACGGTCGAGACGGGCCTACGGGGCAGGCACAGAGTCGGGCAGCACCCGCCGGTGCTGGAACCGGACCGCAGCCTGCTGTGCCTCCGCAGTCCACCGGCCCGAGCCCGGTCTTTCATCGCCGGCCGCTCTGCCGGACACTTGCCGGGCCGTAGAATGCGGCGGTGCGCGGCCGTGCGAGGCCGGCACTCCACTCCTCGCCGCGAGAGGGAGCCGATCGTGAAAGCGACATGGCACTCGTGGGTCACCGCTGTGGTGACGCTGGTGAGCGTTGCCACGCCCGCCGGCGCGTCCGTGCTGTACGAGGACTACCAACTCCGGGCCGACGATGGGTCGCAAGGCGATTTCTTCGGGCTGTCCGTGGCGGGGTCGGCTGACTTGGTCGTCGTGGGCGTTCCGGGCGACGACGATGGCGGTAGCGGCGCCGGGTCGGCATACGTGTTTCGACCGTTCGGACCGGCATGGCTCTTCAACGCCAAGTTGCTGCCCTCGGGTGCGGCTTCCGGTGACTCCTTCGGCACGTCGGTAGGCGTCGCGGGTGACTTGGTCATCGTCGGCGCACCCGGCGACGACGACCAGGGAAGCAACTCCGGAGCGGCCTACCTGTTCCGCCGGCTGGAGCTCGACTGGACGTGCGAGGCCAAGCTCCTGCCGGACGGCGGAGCGCCCGGCGACACGGCCGGGCGCTCGGTGGCCGTGGCCGGTGATGTGGCAATCGTCGGCATGGACGGCCGCGACAACGGGCGCGGTGCCGCATCCGTGTTTCGGCGCGGCGCAAGCGGCTGGGTACAGGAAGCCACGCTTCAGGCGGACGACGGGGAAGCCGGGGACGGCTTCGGTTGGTCGGTGGCGGTTCATGCCGACGTGGCCGTCGTCGGCGCCATGGGCGACGCCGACAACGGCTCCGGCTCCGGCTCGGCGTACGTGTTCCGATTCACCGCCGGAACCTGGGTCCAGGAAGCGAAATTGCTGCCAACGGACGGCCTCTCTGGAGACCGATTCGGGTCCTGCGTGGCCGCGGGTGCGGATACGCTGCTCATCGGGGCGCCCGAGGCAGACGTTGTCGGGGGCAGCTCGGGCGCGGCCTACATCTTCCACGCCACCGGATCGCTCTGGACGCAGGTGGCCAGGATGGTGCCCGCCGACGCTGCCGCCGGTGACTACTTCGGGTGCTCGGTGACCCTCGCGGCCGACGCGGCCATCGTCGGCTCACGGCTGGACGACGACCACGGGACGAACTCCGGCTCGGCCTATCTCTTCGTCCGGGAGGGAGCGGACTGGATCGAGCAGGCGAAGCTGCTCGCTTCCGACGGCGCGGCCGTTGACGTCTTCGGCTGCGCCGTGAGCGCGTCCGGTGATCTCGGCGTGATCGGGGCGTACGGGCATGACGGCAACGCCGTGAATGCAGGTGCCGCCTACGTCTTCTGGCTGCGGGCGGACGTGGACGGCGACGGTGTTCCCAATCTCCAGGACAACTGTCCCACCGTTGCCAACCCGGAGCAGGAGGACGCCGACGGCGACGGCGCGGGAGATGCCTGTGACGACGACGTGGATGGTGACGGCGTCCCGAATGACACGGACAACTGCCCGTTCACCCCGAACAGCGATCAGCGCGACACGGATGCAGACGGCCTCGGCGATGCCTGCGACGAGGACATCGACAACGACGGGCTCCTGAACGGGGAGGACAACTGCCCCGAGGTAGCGAACCCTGACCAGGTCGACGCGGACGGTGACGCGCTCGGCGACGCCTGCGACAACTGCCCCCTCAACACCAATCCCGGCCAGGAGGACGCCGATGGCGACGGCATGGGGGATGCGTGCGACGACGACATCGACGGGGACGGCTTGGATAACCTGCCGGACAACTGCCCGACGGTCTTCAATCCCGATCAGGGTGACCTCGAGGCTGACGGCGTCGGCGATGTCTGTGACAACTGCGTGACCATCCCCAATCCCGGCCAACAGGATGAGGACGAAGACGGGATCGGTGACGCCTGCGAGTTGCCGGAGGACTGTAAGCTTCTCCCGCCGGACGGCGCGGCGCTCGACTGGTTCGGTCACGCGGTTGCCATCCGGGGTGATACCGTGCTGGCGGGCGCCCCCGGCGACGACGATCAGGGCGACGAATCGGGTTCAGTCTACGTCTTCCGCTTCGACGGCGCGGGGTGGGAGCTGGAGGCGAAGCTTCAGCCTGCGGACGGCGCCGCCGGCAGTCGGTTCGGTGAATCCGTTGACCTGGGTGACGATGTTGCCGTCATCGGAGCGCCAGGCAATGGCGGAGGTTGCCCGGACTGCGCCGGCGCCGTGTACGTGTTTCGGCGGGACGGTTCTTCCTGGGTGCAGGAGGCGAAGCTTGTTGTCTCCGGTACGGTGTCATCCGGCTTTGGTACGGCGGTCGGGATCGATGGACAAGTGCTGGCCGTCGGGGCACCCGGCTATGCATCTTGCAGCGGTGCGGTCTACATATTCCGCCGGAGTGCGCCGGACTGGGTGCTCGACGCCGCGCTCTACGCGTGGTGTCCTGACCAGTGGTGCGGCATGGGTTCGTCCGTGGCGCTGGCCGGCGAGGCCTTGATCGCGGGTGTCCCGTATGCCCGAGGTGAGCGTGGGTCCGTGTTCCCCTACCACTGGAACGGCACTGCGTGGGTGAGGCAGCCGACGCTGGCACCGCCCGAAGTGGGGTCCAACGGCCAGTTCGGCTTGTCCGCCGGGCTTCACGCCGATGTCGCGCTGGTCGGCGCCCCCTACGACGGCAACTACGCCGGCTCTGCCTTTGTCTTTCGTCGCAGCGCGGGAACCTGGGCCCAGGAGGCCCGTTTGCTTGCCCCGGAGCACGCCCAGTCCCGATGCTTCGGGCAGTCCGTGGGCGTCTGGGATGCCGTCGCCGCCGTCGGTGCTCCGCACGACTCCGAACGCAGCCTGCGCGCGGGGGCCGCCTACCTCTTCCGCTTCGTCGGCGACTCCTGGATGCCGGGCGCAAAGCTGCTTGCCTCGGACGCGCTCGCCGAGGACGGCCTCGGCCGCAGCATCGACGTGGAGTCCCGCTGGGTGGTTGTCGGCGCCATCGGCAGGGACGACTACGGCCCCGCCTCCGGCGCGGTCTACGTATTCGGCGTGCCCGCAACGCCCCTCCCCGGCGACCTTGACGGCGATGGGACCGTGGATGCCGACGACTTCGCCATTCTCCAGCCGTGCCTGACCGGCCCCCGGATGGCGTGCCCGCCACCCTGCGCGGCCGCCGACCTCGACGGCGATTCCGACGTCGACCTGGCCGACTTCGCCGCGTTCCAGCGGGCGTTCACGGGGTCGTAGTGCTGGCTGCGCACGGATCACATGGTGACCGCACCCGGCGGCACCTCCTGCGTGTACACAGTGTTGCGGAGCGCCGTGCGGGGGCGGCTTCGGCTACGGCATTCCTGGCAGCCAGTTGGCGGAGTAGCGTCGGCCCCCGTGGCCGACGTCTGGTGTTTGGCCATTTGGATGACCTGCGACAGTGTGGCTGGCGAACGCGGTGCCGTCAATTGTCAGCCGGCGGCGTAGAGCAGGGCGGAGACCGCCGGCAGTTCGGAAGACGGGCACTTCGTCGCCGTTGACAGCGCGGT
>JAKQDH010000224.1 GCA_029558835.1 Planctomycetota bacterium
TCGTGCCCGACAATAGGCGCCACGACACAGGGAGAGGTCATGCAGGACAGCGAACCCACACGCGCGCAGCGCATGGCGGCGCAACTCAAGGCCGATCAAGCACGGTTGATCGCTGAGGGGGTGTTACCCCCGAGCACGGTGGGCGCTGCGTTGCTTGAGCAGGTCTGCGGTAAGTAGTCCTTAGCGCCTCCGCATACGCCGCATAGGGGGCTTTCGCCCCCTTCGTGCTTAATGGACCTTGCAGCCGTCCTTCGTGGCTTCATAGAACAGGTTCGCAGTCTCGGGGATGCCAAGCACGGTTTCAGCGATGCGCCGCACGTTGTCGAGTTCGGGCGGGAACGGTCGGGTTTTGTCCTTGAGGGCGTCGGCGTGTTCGGTCAGGCTGGCGAGCAGTGCCTTACGGGTGAGGGTGCGCAGGGTCTGCTGTCCCTGCGGGGGCAGTGCGTCGAACACGGCGTGGGTGAGGGTGGCGGGGTCCGCGCGGTTGAGGGCTTCCCAGCACGTAACCATGTGCTCGCCGTCCAGCTCGTAGTGCTCCATTCCGGGCACGTTGTCGGTGCAGCCGGGAGCGCGTTCTTCGGCGGCGAAGGTCAGCAGGACTGAAGCGAAGGAAGGTTGAAGCGGGCCGCTATACGCCCCCAGTGCGGGGTGACCTTTGGTCCCTGCCGAGCACGTCACTTGAACGCCGGGAATTTGCTCCAGCAGCGCCGCAAGGTGCAGGGCGTAAAGGGGATAGACCGCGCTCGTGGGGTTCATGGTCGCGGTCTCGGCGGTGCCGTCCACGTTCGTGGTCGTCACGACGATGGTGCAGGCGTGCTGGTTGGTCTGGGTGTGCATGGTGGTGGTCTCCGTTGGGGTGGTGCGGTTCAGCGGGGGAAAAGGTCGTAAGGGTCGGTGCGTTCGATGGCGAGCAGCGCGAGCACGTCCAGGCTTGGGCGCCCCCGTGGGGGCTTGGGCACGTGGTGCCCAGGGGGTGCGTAATAGGTGCGGATGCGTCGGCGTCCGGCTTCGCGGGTCCATCGCTGTGCGCGGTGCCAGCCCAGCAGTTCAAGCACGTGGGGGAGGTTGGCGCGGGCGATGCCGGTCGCGGCTTGGAGTTCGGCGGGTCGGTAACACGTGCGGCGTTGGTCGGGTTCGAGGCTTGCCCACCACAGCGCAGCGGCGGACATGTCGCGGGAGAGGGTCAGCGGGTCCATGTTGTGTAAGGTACTTTACAGGGTGGTGGTGTGGGGGTCGGGCACTGGGTGTCACAGGTTCGGGCTCTGTCACAGGTAAAAAAGGCCTCCTGTGACGCTACCTGTGACGCTGAATCCCAGTAACGGCGCGGGCTGAAGGTGATCGTCACAGGTAACACACGTTTTTCGGTGCAAATTGCTGGGTAAGCACGGGGGGGGGGTAGTTGCCTAATTTTTACGCAATCCTTTTTTAACCACTGAACTTATTAAAAAAGGTGTGACACTTGTTCCACGTGCCTGAATCCCAGTAACGGCGCGGGTTCTGGCGTCACAGGATGTGTCACAGGTGCCCGAAAATGCCTGTTCCATCCTGTGACACCCCAGTGCCTCACTCGTCGGCGGGCCAGTCGGTGCTTGCACCCGACAAAACAGCAGCTTCAAACTGACGACGTGCTTCCTCAAGGGTCGGGAAGACCCAGAACCGTGTCCGCTGGCCCACACCGGTGCGCCGCTGCGTGTCGCTCATGTCGGGAAAGACCTTGCGCAGTGACCTACCGATGAATGCTGCGTCGGTGTGCTCGAACCGCGCCCCCTTGCGCCCCGCGTACTCTGCGAACGCTTCCACCACGGCGTCACGCCTCTGTTCCCTGATCCACTCGTTGTCGTGCGTCATCAGGTGCCCCGCATACAGTCGGGCGTAAAGCCACGAGTGCAGCGGCGGGAGAGAAAGCAGCTTCTGCTGATCGAGTGCGGCGGTATGGGGCACGTCACGCACGTTGAACCCGGAAAGGTCGTAGCTCAGAAGGAAGTGGAGCAGGGCGGCGAGCCCGCCGTTTTCCATGTGCGCGTTCAGCGCGGCGAAATACTCGTGGTCCTGCTTCTTCACGTCGGACACGTCCAGCACCAGATAGCGCCGCTCGTCGGTGCCTGCGGGCACGACCCAGTCCGAGTTTGACGCCATCATGATCTTGAGCCGGTTGCGTGCCGTGAAGGCATCCACGCCCTTGCGCTCGATGGTGATGGTGGGTTCAGTGACCAGCCCCTTCAGCACGTCGGCCCCGGCGCGATCCCCGGCAAAAAACGCCTCATCTGCGAACAAGAAACACGTGCCCCGCAGGTGCGCGTTAAAGTTTCCGGTCAGGTGCCGACTGTGCAGGATGTGCAGGGCGTGACCGCCGAAAATCTGCGCCATCCATCGCCCCACGGTGCTTTTGCCGGTGCCACGCCCGCCACGCAGCACGACCGCGACTTCGGCGGGGTCTCCGGGCCTCTGGACGCAGTGCGCCAGCCATCCAAGCAGGTAGCGGAACACCTTGTCATCGCCCGAGCAGATCACGTTCCGCAGATGCTTCAGGGCGGGCTTAACGTCACCTTCCTTGGGTTCGATACCCCAGCCGCGCCACAGGTTATAGACCCCTTCGGGGGCGTCCTGTCCGGGCAGCAGGGCGAAACCGTTCGGATACTCACGACGTGCGGGGGATCGAATGAACGCGTCTGCGAGGCAAACCGCCTTCGTGTTGCCGTTGCCGTCCGTGACTTGAACCATGCGGTTCGCGCGCATCAGGCGGTATTCGGACTGGGTCATGCCGACGATCACCCGGTGCCCCATCTCGGGGTCGATGCCTTCGCGGAATACGCCCGCCTTGCCGCCTTCGATGGACACGAAGAACTCGCGGTTCTCGGCTTCGATGGCCGCATCCAGGCTTTCGGCTGCGGCGTCGTCTCGGTCTTTGTCTGCCGTCTCCTTCACCTCGGCAAGCTGCGCCGCTGCTGTGATAGGTGCCCCCTGTGCGTCAGGCTGAATCTGGACCACTTCGGCGGTTTTCGCCTCGGGGGCGGGCTGCTTCGGCGCGGCGGCTGCTTTGCCAGCCCTGCGGGCGTTGAGCATGTCCCGGAAATACTCTGTCTTCTGTTGAATGGCGCTCATGCTTGCACCTCGCTCGTGAGTTCATCGAAGGCGCGGGGGTGGTACTTCGCCAGATACCGCGCAGCGCGCAGCCCTTCGGCGGTCAGGTGCCCGACACGTGCAACATCGGCACGGCACGCACTCAACGCAGCATCGCGGGCACTGGCAAACAGCTTGCCCACCAGACCCTCAGCAGGTGCGGCGGTCGGCTCCCAGGTTTCCCACAGGTGCGCGGGGTCATATCGCTTATCGTCGTTGTGGGCCTTCGCGGCGTCGCTGCCGCTGTCGGAGAAGGCGAACCACAGCCCTGCGGCGTCATCCTCGGGCAGTTCGCCAAGCACCACGCCCGCCTTGAGTGCCGATAGGCCGATCATCCAAGGGGCGAACTTGTCCGCGCCGATCATGGCGAGCGCGTCGGCATAGCGTCCGGTGAGCGCAGCGCCGGAAACCTTCGGGCGTACCCTTTGGGGGCGTTCGGCCTTTGGCGGGACCAGGGCCAGCAGTGCGTCAGCACTGAGCAGCGCCCCCCGATTCATGCTCCTGAATGCCACCCCTTCACGCTCGGGGTGCGTGGCCCAGACGCCTGCCTGCTGCGACAGTTTCGCCGTTGCCACATCAGCCAGCCCATCGAAGAAAACCCGGTTCAACACGTGCCACACGTCGGCCCATTGCAGCGGCTCCAGGGCGCGATCCATGAACAGCAGCACCCGCATGCGCACCTCGTCGGGGTTCTTGCCGTGGGAGTACGTGGAGTAGGCGCAGAACTGCCCCTCAGACGCCACCAGACGCCCCAGAATCCGCGCTTTGTCCTCGTGGGTGATACCGTCCAGGTCGATGGCGAACCCCGCCCCTGCGGGCACGTGTGACGCGCTGCGCTGCTTGCCCGACTGCCCCGGATACCGCTCCGCAGTCTTGCCGACGAAAGGTGCGACCTTCAGCGCGCAGGGCACGAAGTAGGGCACACGTGCCTTGTCCTCTGCCAGCAGCGGGCCGTCCTCGGGTGCCGTCCGGTCGATGATCTGCGACGCGGTAAGCCCTGCCTCCTCGGTGCTCGGGATCGTGGCGAACGGGCCACGAAAGAAGGTCACGGCAAAGATTCGCGCACTGGGTGCGGTGTTGCTGAGAAGGGCTCGAATATCAAGCGCCATCGCCGCCCCCTTCGCCCTCGGTCGGGGTCACGTCGATGATGTCCCCCGCTTCACGCTGTGCGTTCGGCAGGCGGATAACGATCCGGTACTTGTTGCCTTTCGGGTCGATCGGCTCGGGCTCGTCGCCGTACAGGATGTGGATCGCGGCTTTCGGCGTGTCGTCCTCGGTCTGCGCGCGCAGACGTGCGGCGCGTTCTTCGGCCAGCCCGGACAGCTTGAACAGGGTTTCTGCGACCTTCGGCGCAGCGGTGGGGCTGATCTGCCCCGCGTCGATCATGTCGCCGATCTGGTCGGTCAGCCGTTCGAGCAGGGGGATCGTTTTCCGCTTGAGCAGTTCGCCGTCTTGGCGCAGTTCTTCGGCGCGCACCAGTGCCGCGCGCATGCCGGCGTCAGTGGCGAGTGTTTCGAGCAGGGTATCCGGGTCGATGCCGTAGTTAGCTGCAATCGCTTCGGCGTTGGTGGGGTTGTCGAGCACGAGGGCGAGCGCGTCCTTCAGGCGCTGTTTCTCCTCGTCGGTGCGGGGTATAATTTCATTCGACATAGCAGTACCTCGCCCGCTCGTGGAAACACGGCGGGTTTGTTTTTGTTGGCGGGGTGTTAAGCAGCGACCGTGCTTTGCACACGGCGGGATTCGATCCAGGCTTCGAGTTCCGACAATTTCCACACCGTCACCCTTGGCGACAACTTGATGGGCTTCGGGAACGTGGGGTCGTCATTAGTACGGCGCCACACGGTGGCGACTCCGCACCCCAGGAATGCGGCCACGTCGGGCACTCGGAGACATTCGCGCAGTTGCTGCGCGCCGTTCTTTGCGGGGTTGTGGTGGCGCGGGGTCGCGCCGGTCGTTTCGGTTTGCATGTCCTAGTTCCTCAAGGTGTAGCGTCATATCGACGAGAGGAAGATAGAACCCGGCGCCCCGCGCTATAAGCGTTTCACTATTTAACTGGGGTATCTTTCTTCGATTGCGCGGACGATGTCGCCAAATAGATCAGCGTGCTTACGTCCGAGTGCCCTGCGTCTGTCGCTGTTTTTCACGGTCGCGGCGTAGTCGTTTTCGTCCATTTCACCGTGCCTGATCAGTACGTCGGCCACACCGAACACGAACGCTTTTACGGACAGGCTGCCACCTTGCGGTGGCTTGATGCCCCTGAGCCTTAGTTCCAGAAAGCAGGTGATCAGGTCGGCACAGAACGCCATGCGTTCCTGTCCTCGGCGTTTCTTCCCAGGTCCGCGCGCGCCGGCTACACGCTCCAGAATTTGCATGCGAGCGTCGGTTTCTTCCTGCGTGTCAGCGATGAACCCTACATATTTCAGGGGCTTCGGTGCAGTGGTCCTTGGTCGTCCCCCACGCTTTGCCGTTTCCCGCTCGATCTCACGGAGCAGTGCGTCGGCCTCGGCTGCTTGCTTGAGGATCGATTGGGGCAGCTTCACCGTCATGCTGCCCCCCGGATCGCCACGACTTCGCCCACACTCCCCTGCTTCGCCTCACAGAATGCCGCCCAGTCGGCCATCAGGCGCCGACGTTTCAGCAGCAGCGACCCCCGTGCATACGCGGCTTCGGCCTTGTCCTTCAATTGGTGCGCCAGCGCGTGTTCGATGACTTCGCGCGGGTATGCGGTGGTCTCGCCGGCCCAATCCCTGAAGGTGCTGCGAAACCCGTGCGCGGTCAGATCACCCCTGCCCATGCGCTTCAGCACTGCCCCCAGGGTCATGTCCGAGAGCACGCCACCACGCGGTGCGGGGAACACCAGCGGGTTGCCTTCGATACGCGGCAATGACTTCAGCACCGCTACCGCCTGCGGGGCGAGCGGGACCACGTGTTCCTTGCCCGCCTTCATTCGCGTGGCCGGTATCGTCCAGAGTGCTGCATCAAGGTCGATTTCATCCCAACACGCCCCGCGCACTTCACCCGACCGTGCGGCGGTCAGGATCGCGAACTCCAGCGCCCTAGCTGCCATCCCTGCGCGCTGGCGAAGTTCGGTGATGAAGTCGTTGATCTGGGCGTATGGCAGGGCTGCATGGTGCTCGACGACCTTCGTTTTCGACGGTGCGGGCAGCAACTTGTCCAAGTGACCTTTCCACCGTGCGGGGTTGTCCCCAGTGCGGTAGCCCCTGACGGTTGCCCAGTCGAGCACCGCTTCAATCCGCCCCCGCAGCCTGCTGGCGGTCTCGGTCTTCGTGGTCCAAAGGTTGCCGGCTTCGAGAATCTTCACCACGTGCGCCAAGGTCACGTCCTGCACGTTCAGCGTGCCTATCGTCGGGCTTGCATATGTCTCCAGCGTCGCTGCCCACTGCGCCCGGTGCTTCGGGTTCTTCCACTCGGCGGCTTTGGACTCGATGAACCTGCGCGCGCACTCGTCGAACGTGCTGCGCGCCTCATGCTGCGCCATCAGGGCGCTTCTGGCGGCTTTGCGCTGTGCGACAGGGTCAATGCCCTTAACGATTTCTTCGCGGGTTGCACGGGCTTTCTCGCGCGCCTGCGCCAGCGTTACCGCAGGGTAGCCGCCTAGCCCGATTTCACGGCGCTTGCCGCCCACCAGTACGCGTAGAAGCCACGAGCCTGCGCCCGTGTCGGTCACTTGTAGATGAAGCCCAGGCACACCCCCCACTGCGTGCATACCCGGTTTCTTGATGCGCCCGACTTCCAGCGCGGTCAGTTCCTGTGCTCGTTTCGGCATGATT
>JAKQDH010000054.1 GCA_029558835.1 Planctomycetota bacterium
GAGGCCACCTGGTAGGTGACGTGCCAGTGCGCGATGCCGCCGGCGGGCGAGGTGGCGAGGATCTCGTAGCGCACCTGCACGTCCTCCTGCAGCTTCACGCGCTGCCAGTAGGCGGCGAGTTGCGCATGTCCGCGCTGCACCGCAAAGGGGGTGTTGTGGTATTCGCCATCCTCCGCGAACAGGGCGCAGAACTGCGCCTCGTCGCGTTCCTCCCAGGCCTTCTTGTACCCTTGCATGAATTGTTCGATATCCATCTTTTAGCCTCCTCGCTCTCTTGTTATCGTCCACCTCCCAGCCACGGCAGTATAGGCGCCACGGCGCGCGGGCCACGAAGGCGGAACGGATCAGAGGGCGGACGACATGCTGGGAAACAGCGAACGGAAACGGGTGCACACGCGCCGCATCGTGTGCGAGGCCTTTCGGCGCCGCGACGGGCTGTGGGAAATCGAGGCGACGGTGATCGACGAGAAGGGCGAGGACATGCCCTTCCGCTCTCGTCCGATGGTGCGCCCGGGGCAATCCCTCCACGACATCACGATCGCCGTGCTGATCGATGACGACGCCGTGATCCACGACGTCGCCGCGCGGATGCAGACCGTGCCCTGGGCGGCCTGTCCGGAAAGCCAGGCCGCCTACCGCCGCCTGATCGGGCTGCAGATCGGCGCGGGCTTCATGCGCGAGGTGCGTGAGCGCGTGGGCGGGGTGGAGGGCTGCACCCACCTCACCGACCTGCTCGTGCAGGTCGGCAACACCTACACCCAGGCGATCTGGCCGACGCTGATCGCCCGCCAGTTCGCCGCCGAGCCGGACCCACGAAAATGGACCGACCGCCGCGCGGTCGGCTTCGTCGGCGGCTGCGCGGCGTGGCGGCAAGACGGGGACACACTCAGGCAGGAATATCCGGAGCTGGCGGCGGAGTTCGTCGCGAAGCGGGACGAAACCTGAGGCCAGAACCCGGCAACGCCCACCCGCCGGGCGCAGGTCACACCTTCAGATCGACGACCTGCCCGGGCTGGACGCTCAGCGCAGGCCGGACACCGGCCGCGGGGGTGTACAGGTCAGAGGATGCTGTGGGCGCGGAGATCCGGCCGGATTCCTGCAGCCCAAGCCCCTGGGAAG
>JAKQDH010000010.1 GCA_029558835.1 Planctomycetota bacterium
GCCCGCTCCCCGGCGCGAAAAGGATTGGGCCGAACCTCCATCGCCAGCCCCGGCGCGGTGCCGTGCGGGTTGGGCAGGACGATTGCGCCCGCGGGAACCAGCGCCTGTACCCGGTTCCGCGCGGGCATTTCCCGCCGCCGGCATTCGAAAAAGTGCCGGATGTGCGCCAGGACGGCCGCGTCCTCGTGCAGCGCTTTGCCCAGCAACTGCGCGATCAAGTCCCGCGTCAGGTCATCCGAAGTTGGCCCCAGCCCGCCGGTGGTGATCACAAGGTCGGCGCGCGCCAGCGCTTCGCCAACCGCCTGGCGGATGTCGGGGCCGGTATCCGGCACCGCGACCTGGCGGCTGACGGTGTATCCTTGATCCGTCAGGCGACGGCAAAGCCATTGCTGATGGGTGTTGAGCACCCGTCCCAGCATCAGTTCGCTGCCCGTGTTGATGAGTTCGACGATCATCGCCCGGAGTGTATCGCCGGGCCCTGGCCGGCCAAAAGGCAAATGTTCGGCCGGGCGCAAGCACGGCGGCACGAGGCGCCCGCCTCCCAGTCCGTGCCATCGGCAGGCCAACGAATCCCGAGATTCAGAGCGACAATAAATACTCGCACAGGTCGTTAAGCTGATCCGCACTCAGGTGCGAGGTCTTGCCGTGCCGGTCGTCCGGGTTGGCGGTGGTTAATACGTCGCGCAGCGTCCGGGCCGAGCCGTCGTGGAGATACGGCGCGGTGCGCCAAAGCTCGATGAGTGACGGGGTGTCGAAGGTGTCGTCGGCTTTATCGCAAGGCCCATGCGTGCCGACGTTGTAGCTCTTCCGATTGGTGAACCACGGCCCGGAATGGCAATGCGCGCAGGCGGTGTCCGCGCGCCGAAAGACCCGCCGCCCGCGCCGGGCGGCGGCCGCGAGTTTGCCCGGGTGCCCATGCGGGCTGGGAATGGGCCGGAGCGACTGGATGTAGGCATCCACCGCCGCGCTGACAGTTGGCGGCGGGGTGGCGAACAGGATATGCGTGAAACCGGCGCGGACGGCCGCGGCGGCGTTTTCCCGCACGCCGAGACTCATGGCCGGGGGCGTCGCGAAGGCGCCCAGCAGGCTTTTGGTGTTCTTGGCGTTGCCGAGGCCGTCGTTGAGCAAGTCCCAGTTCAAGCCGTCCGTCCGCGCATTATCCGAATGACAACTGGCGCAGCTTTGCCAGCCCTGAAAGCAAAGGCGCGCATCGTTGAAATAGAGCTCCCCCTGCTGCGCGGCGGTCAGCATCGGCCGGGGGCCGAGCGCGATCGTGGCAGCCTTCGGCTGCGGGCCGTCCAGTTCGAATACGCTGAGGGTATCGGAGAAATAATTCGCCGTGTAGGCGGTCTGGCCAATCACCCGCACCCCGCGCGGGCCCAGGTCGCCGTCCGGCAAGAGCCGCCGCTCGCGCAAACCGGCAAGCAGAGATAAATCGTTGGGCACGTCGGAGGGCGCCTGCGAGCCAATGGTCGGGTAGGCACCGCTAACGGTTGGTTGGAAGACGGGCGTGAGCCGGGCCAGTTTTTCCCGCAGGGCCGGGAAGTCCGTCACGCTAAGCTCATGCGTGCCGGCCAGCGCCACGACCAGCTTCCGGCCGTCGGCGCTCCACGCCGCGCCCCAG
>JAKQDH010000011.1 GCA_029558835.1 Planctomycetota bacterium
GGTGGGACAGCCAGCTCCGCCGTCGCCGCTGGGTCGTCGGTGAGGTGGGTATCGGCATCAAGGCCGACACGCCGTACCGCTGCGAGGACGGGCGACTGGTGGAGGTCGAGCGATGACCTGCGTCGTCCTCTGCGCCCTCGCCTTCCTCGCCTGGTGCATCTCGATCGTCGTCGTCCTCGCCGTCGTCGCCGGCAGCCGTGAGCGTTCCCGGCAGGACCACCCGTCGAGCGGCGGGAGGTTCGACGCATGATCGCCGAGGCTGTCTCGTCCTACACGGGGACGGACTCCGGCTGGGGTCTGCACGTCGTCGCCGTCCTCATCGTCATGGGCGCCCTCATCGCGATGGGCTACTGGTTGCGTGGTGGCGTCGAGCGGGAGCGGGCCGAGGCTCGCCGCCCGCGGTGCCCTCGCTGCGACGCGCCGCTCGGTCCGCCCCGCCCGTTGGATCGGGGGCGACGATGAGCGGCGACCCGCTCAACCGCATCCGCGTCACCGCCGACGCCCTCGCCCTCCGCCGCAAGGGTGCCCAGATTCCCGAGCTGGCCGTGCTTGACGGCTTCACCGACGAGCAGCTCGTCAAGTTCCTGATCCTCGACGCCGCCCGACTTCTCGACCAGATGACCAGCGACGGAGGTGGGCGATGACTGACAAGTTCCGATTCGCCGCCACTTACCCCGTCTACGGTCACATGAAGGTGTCGTTCGACGGCGACCTGGTCGAGCTGGTGTCGGATTGTCTGTGGGCCGAGGAGCGCGGCGAGCAGGGGTCAACGTCGTACTGGGAGTGGACCGGCGCCGAGTGGTCGCCGATCGACGTGTCCGAGCACGTTCGGCAATGGGGGGCTGACCGAGATGCGGAGTTCGCCGAGATGGATGGCGGGCTGGCGCTGCGCCCGTGGAGGGTGTGGATTGCCGGTCCACAGGGGACCAAGCTGTTCCACAGCCGCCGCGAATCGGAGGCGGAGGCCAATGCGGTGGCAGCGAGTCTGCCGTCCCACCTGCGACCACGGGTCGAGTTCGCTCCCACTGGGTTCCGTTATGTCTGACCGGGTGTCTGTGGATCCCGTGATCGTGACGTGTGCCGTGCGGTATGCGTTGGGCCGCCGCTCCTACATGCCGGGGCTCATGCGTGATGCCCTCATCGACGCGTGGGGCGACCTCGGCGATCAGCGAGCGAACATCGTCGAGATGATCGAGCGTCATCTCGACGAGTCGGATCCGGGTGAATGGGTCTACAACGAGCCGTGGGTCGAGTTCCTGCGGACACGCTCGGAGGGTGGACGCGTGACTGGCCGCCCTGTCGTCTACGTCGCCGGGCCGTACAGCCAGGGCGACCCAGCCGAGAACGTCGCCACGGCCGTCCGTGTGGCGTCACTGCTGATGGACCGCGGGTGGGCGTGGCCGCTGGTCCCGCACCTGTCGCACCTGTGGCACATGATCGCCCCCCGGCCCCACCGGGACTGGATCGACTTGGACTTGGCGTTGCTCGCCCGTTGCGACGGCCTGGTGCGCCTGCCCGGCGCATCGGCCGGTGCTGACGGCGAGGTGGATTGGGCCGTCGAACACGGCGTCCCGGTGCATCGCCTGCCGCTGGCGTGGAGCAGCACGACAGCGCTGGTCCAGCTGCGGTCGTGGCTGGACGGTCTGGCCGTCGGGACGGAGGTCGAACGATGACGGCCCCGGAAGTCGGTACGACCGGCATGCCGTGTCGGATGCCGCTGATCCGGTCACGGCCATGGATCAGCGACTCGGTCTGGTGCATCCACGAGTCGCTCCCCGCCGTCGCGAGCATCGCCAAGATGCTGCCCCTCAACGGCCTGTGGCGGTTCACCGCCGATGGCCCCGAACGCCTCGCTGATACACGCTGGCCTGACCTGTCGGCGTTCATGGTCCACGTCTGCGCCCGAGCCGACGACCCGGTCGAACCGGTGGCCGAGCCTCCGATCGTCGCCGACGACATCGACTCGGTCACCGACGAGATGGTCCACGGACAGCGCTGCTTCGTGACCACGGCCGCCGGGGCCGTTCATGCCGCGAATCTGTCGATCGTTGCGACGATCGACAGGTTCACACCCGGCCTGACCTGGAAAGTGACACCACCTGAACCGTCCCAGATCACCAAGCTCGTCGCCATCGACCACAAGGGTCGACCTCGCGCCGCGGTGGCCTGCCTCGACGAAGAGTGGGAGCGCCCGACGTGACCGGGCACCTGGTGGCCCCTGAGCCGAGGCAGCCAGCCAGGGGAGGCATCGTGACCCGCCCTGTCGTCTACGTCGCCGGGCCGTACAGCCAGGGTGATCCCGCCGAGAACGTCGCCGCTGCCGTCCACTTCGCGTCGATGCTGATGGACCGGGGCTGGGCGTGGCCCCTGGTCCCACACCTGACGCACCTCTGGCACCTGATCGCACCCCGGCCCTACCAGGACTGGATCGACCTCGATCTGGCGTTGCTCGCCCGTTGCGACGGCCTGGTGCGCCTGCCCGTCGGTGCATCGGCCGGTGCTGACGCCGAGGTCGCCTGGTGCGACGAGCACGGCGTCCCAGTGCATTGTGTGCCGCTGGCGTGGGGCAGCACGACAGCGCTGGCCCGCCTGCGGTCATGGCTGGACGAGGTTGAGGAGGTTATCCATGCCCGATGACGCCGTCACGCTCACCCCGTGGGAGACGTCGGCGCTCGTCGC
>JAKQDH010000070.1 GCA_029558835.1 Planctomycetota bacterium
GGCCAGCGGGCCATGACCAGGAATGATCTGCGTCTCGTCGTTGGCCAACGTCAACGCCCGGTCCACCGCCGCCAGCATGCCGTCGATCGACCCGCCCGCGTTGACGTCGATGAACGGATAGAAGCCGTTGAAGAACACGTCCGCGACTTCCGCTGATTCTTCACCGGGCGCTGGGCAAGCTGAAGGCGAACCGGTGGGGGCTTCACCGAATCATGAGAAGCGACCTGCCACACGAGCCACTGTGGTTTTGCCTTGCAAGTGCCTCGCTGGAAACGGTACAATAACCGGCGAGCGCCGAAGAAGGTCGTGGCCATGGCGGGCGCGGCGGCTGCGATCGCCGTCGTGTGACGCCGGCTAGTGCCCAGGTGGTCTCTCGAGGCCGCCACACGTCCACCCAACCACTCCTGTTCAGCGCGGGGATTCGCCATAGCCGCCCTGGCTTGGCGGGGCAACGGGAGATCGACCGTGTCACGCATGTTCACCCTGCGGACCGTGTTGGTGTGTGGCACCATCGCACTCGCGGCGACCACTGTCGCCAGCGCGCAAACCACGTGGCATATCGACGACGATGCGCCGGGCGACCCTGGTCCCGGCGATTCTACCATCAGCGACCCGCTGGAAGACGGCAGCGCCGCGCATCCGTTCGACGCGATCCAGGAAGGGATCAACGCGGCCATCAACGGCGACACCGTGCTGGTCGCGGACGGGACGTATACCGGGACGGGAAACAAGGACCTCGACCTCGCCGGCCGGTTGATCACGGCCCGCAGCGCGAACGGACCGGACGTCTGCATCATCGACTGCCAGGGCGCCGGGCGCGGCTTCTACTTCCACACCGCCGAGACCGCCGCGGCCGTCGTGCAGGGCTTCACGGTGACAAACGGCAGCGCCTCGGGCATCCGGATTGAACAAAACAGCTCGCCAACGGTGCGGAACTGCGTGTTCAGAGACTGCTGGTACCTTAGCGGAGCGGGCGGAGCGCTCGTCAGCACGTCCGGCCCCCCGGTGCTGTTCGAGCATTGCACGTTCGTGGGGAACTCAACCGGCATGGTTGGCCGCGGAGGCGGGATGTGGGCAACGCTCGGTAACGTCATACTGGTGGACTGCGTGTTCCGCGAAAACTCGAGCGGCGTGCCCAACGGGCGCGGCGGCGGTTTGGCGGCCGATGGTTGGGTGACCCTGACCAACTGCCAGTTCATCCAGAACTCCTCCGGGCGTGGCGGTGGAATTGACATCTCCAGTACGAGCCAGCCCCTGGAAACCACGCTGACCAATTGCACGTTCGTCGGTAACCATGCCGCCAACTACGGGGGCGGCCTCGCGTTGTGGAATGGGTACGCCGAGAAACTGTATGTGATCAACTGCACGTTTGCGGGCAACGGCGCCACGGCGGGTCGCAGTGTGGCGGTGAACGGGCAGGTGAACCAAATTCGCTTGCGGAACTCCATCTTCTGGGAGTCGGACGCGATTTCCGCTGACGGTTGCCTCGTATTCGAAGTCAGCTACTCCGACGTGCTGGGGGGCTGGGCGGGATACGGTTCTAATAACGTCGATGCCGATCCTTTGTTCGTGCAAACGCCGGATCCCGGCCCCGACGGTGAGTGGGGCACCGACGACGACGACCACGGCGATCTCCACCTCCGGCCCGGCTCGCCGTGCATCGACGCGGCCCACAACACCTATGTGCCGGCGGACACGTTCGATCTGGACGGTGACCGCGATACGAGCGAGCGAATGCCGTTCGACCTGGGTGGCAACCCGCGTTTCGTAGACGACCCGCACACCCCCGACACCGGCGTGGCCGACCCGCCGACGTACCCGCAGGTGGTCGACATGGGGGCCTACGAGTTCCAGGCGATTCCCGGGGACCTGAACGGCGACTTCGCTGTCGACCTCGACGACTTCGTCGTTCTCGCCGCGTGCGTGAGTGGGCCGGACGTAAGCCCCAGCGCTGGCTGCAACGCCGCCGACCTGACGATGGACAACGACGTCGACCTCGCGGACTTCGCTGACTTCCAGCGACGTTGCACTGGGCCCCCGGGTAACTGAACACCGCCCCTTGCCACGTCTTGGCTCCCGCCGGCACCACTCGATGTGGTCAACACTCCCGGCGGAGTCGATCTATGTCAGCGTGCGCGATTCCGCGCCGCCATTGAGCCGCGGGCTTGAGCCCGCGCGGTGCCGCGATACCCGGGTCGACCCACGATTGCGCACGGTGGTTGAGTAGCGACCGCGGACTGGCATCCGCTCGGTATGCTTCCAGTTCGACTCAACGGGAAGTGCGGCTTACGGCGTCGGCTTGGCCTTCATGCCGTCGTAGACCACGCCGACGAAAACATCGGGCGCCATGCCACCGCGAGCCCATTGCGCGTCGAGGTCCTGCGTGGGGTGGGCGGCAATCACTTCGTCCCGCGTCTTGCCCTGCTGCACGAGTTCCCGCACGCGGTCCCGCACGGTCTGCAGCATCTGCCGGTACGCCCGCAACTCAGGTAGGTGGGCCAGCGGGCCATGACCAGGAATGATCTGCGTCTCGTCGTTGGCCAACGTCAAC
>JAKQDH010000071.1 GCA_029558835.1 Planctomycetota bacterium
CGACTTCTTGCCGAGGGCCAGTCCGGTCAGGTCCACGACCACCGGGTACGGCCAGCCCGCGAGCGCCATCGCGCCGCCGGTGTAGGCGGTCATGGTGAAGCGCCGCAGCGTCTTGCCGTCGTCGGCCGTCGCCGCCTGGAGGTTCACATCGCCCGCTTCGGCGCGGATGTAGAACCCGCCGGGCACGGTCTTCCTCGTCCTATTCATCGTTGTCTTTCTCCTCCGTCTCGTTGCCGGGTGCGGACGGAACGGTCTCCGTCGCGCTGAGTCCGAGTTCATCCATGAGGGCTTTCTCCTTGGCGCGTTGCCGCAGTTCCATCTCCCAGTCCTTGCCCTGCCGGGCATACTCGTGCGCCAGCGTGGTGGTGTGGTTCCGCAGGCGCGTCTCCTGCGCGTTAGCTTCCTTGGCGGGATCGACGTGTTCGAAGCCGTCCCAGAACCACTGGTGCGGGGGGATGATGCCGATCAGGCCGAGGTTCCGGGTCAGGACGGCGTATTCGCGGAGCCATGCCGTGAGCACGCGGTCCAGGACTCGCGACGCCGTGAACGACTGATCCACGCGGATGGACTTGAAGTAGGTCTGGTGATCCAGACGCCCGGAAGCATAGTTGTAGCCCGAGGAGTTGCCCGCCGCGATGTTGAACGGCATGTTCAGGCAGCGGGCGATCTCGTTCAGAATCTCCTTCTTGAACTCGGCATAGGTCGTGGCCGGTTGCATCGGCTCGACCTGGCTCATCTTCCAGCCGCCGGGCATGGTCATGAGCATGTTGCGCTCGAGCTCGATCAGGTCCATCGGCTCGACGGCGTCGGCCTCGCCGTTGGCCGGAGCGTCGGTGTAGAGGATGCCCGCGAAGTCGGCCGCCGCCTCCGCCGCCGAGAGCACGGCCAGGGTGAAACGCCGGAGCTGCGCGAAAAGCGGCAAGGCGGGCGTGATCTCGGGGATGCCGCGATGCTGGCCGGGCCGGTCCTGCCGGAAGACGTGGATCATGGCCGGGGCCGGAACGGTGGTGAAATCGTCGAAGACCATCCGGTAGGCACTGCCCGGGTGGTTCTTCATCACCCGGTAGGCGATGGGATTCCCGTAGTCATCCAGCACGAGGCCGTCCACCTCGTGCTCGTCCTGGATGTGCCGCCACGGACTGGCGACCTGGTCGGCCTCGACGAGCAGCATGTCGAGCTGCACGTCGTGCTCGACGAAGGGGTTGAAGGCCAGCACGGCGAAGGACTCTCCATCCTGCGAGCGGGCCATGCGCATGGTGCGCAGCTTCTGCGCGAGGCCGACGGCCTGCGCCCACGAATGGAAATCGCTCTCGACGTTGCGGTTCAAGGTTGGATCGTCGGAAAGCATCTGGAGCCGGGGGCCGGTGCCGACGCTGTCGTTGGCCAGCGTCAGGACGATGCCCCGGGCGTAGGAGTTGTTCGCGACCTCGTAGCGGGCGCGGTTGCGCAGCGTCCGGCGCACCTCGGGACTGGCCGCCGCGTCGGCGGAGAGCGCGTCGGCCCGCGCCCAGTGGCGGCGGTTGTTGTCGGTGGTCTCGGCCGAGTCGAACCCGGCTCGGACCCGCCGCCGCGCCAGTGCGCGAACGTCGACGCGCCGCAGGGCGGGCTTCTGGAACCCGCCCAGGCGGACCGGCGTCTTCGTGACGTTGTCGGCAACCTGCACCATCATGCGCTCCCCGGGGGCACGAGTTTCGACATGCGGATGCCCAGTCCTCGGGACCGGGCTGCCTTCTTGGAGGCGAGATACCGGTCGGCCGCGATCTGGTCGTTCAGCGGGTGCTGTTCGACGCTGCCGGAATCGCCGGTCGCCTTCTTCGGCCCGGCGGCGTTGTCGCGGATCTGTGTGTCGAGAGTCTCGGCCACGGTTTTCTCCCGTCGGCGGCCGACCATCGGCCGTCTACGGGTTACTTACGCGGCGAGATCGCAAAGTGGCGGGGCGCGGATGAAGATTTCTGCGGCAGGTTCTACGGGTAGAACATGGGAGCGAGATAGCACATGTATTCTGGGTCGGAATCGGATAGACTGGCCCCCGTTCTGATGGAAAGTGGACACCTATGACGGATACGACACCCAGTAGCCGAAGACTGGCCCAGACGTGGCCTTTCCCCCGCTACTATGCCTATCAGCGGAAGATGCGGGAGACGGCGAAGCACTGGTTCGACGGCAAGGATCTGCCGCGCGATCCGAAGTACGCGTTCATCCTGGACAAGTGGGAGAACTGGCCCAGCAACCTGATCCTGCCGGACGTGGTCAAGTACATCAAGCGACACAAAGCGATCTGCGAGAACGAAGGAAAACCGTTTCCGCTTCACAAGTACCTGCACCACGGCCTGAGCAGTCAGGCGATGGCGTTCAATCTCGTCGGGCCGCTCATCGTGCGCCATGACTACGATCCACTGCTGGCCGCGCTGCGATCCGTCGGGGTCTCGTGCGAGAAGCAGTTGGAAGATGCTGTGTTCGAGTTCGAGGACCGCAAGGTCTTCAACGAGGACTCGGGACAACCCACGTCCATCGACATCGCCCTGCGCGACGCGTCTGGGCGGCCGTTCGTATTCATCGAGTCCAAAATGATGGAGGCGGAGTTCGGCAGTTGCACGGTTCTCGGCATGGGCGATTGTGCCGGGAAGAATCCTCTGCCCGCGAAAACCGGCTGCTACCTTCACCACATTGGACGCCGGTACTGGACGCTGGCCGAGAAGCACGGGCTGGCCGATCTGATGAAGGGCGAACGCCAATGCGTGCTGGCGTTGAACTACCAGTTCTTCCGGGAACTGCTTTTTGCGCTGGAGTATGGCGGCATCTTTGTCCTGTTGCACGACGAGCGAAGTCCGGTCTTCCACTGCGACACGGGTTCCGATTCCGGCGGCATCATGCCCTTTGTGATGCAGTTCGTTCCCGATGGGTTGCGAAGCCGGGTGGCATCATTGAGCATGCAGACGCTGGCCAGGCACATCGCGGACTCAGGACGGCATGCGGACTGGATCGGCGACTTCCGGCAGAAGTACGGCCTGTGACCACCGCTCAAGCGGATGCTGCCTCATACGTCGTCACGCGCCGCCCGCAGTGACGGCATTCTCGACGGCGCAGGATTCGGCCGCCGATGGACCGGCGGGTGTAGAGCACGCGGAAATGGGCGCAGCCGCAGCCCGGACATTCCAGACCCCGCTTGGGCGCGGATACCCTGTTGTCGGCAGCAGGCTTCATCGTTTGCCCTTTCGCAGTTCGGATAACCGGATCGGCGCACGCGCGGTCGCGGCCTTGGCGTCAGTACCGGGCAAAACCGCGCCCAAGATCGACGCCGCTACGGCGCAGCCAACCATGCAGTCGAGCCAGTGGTTGTCGGGCCCGCCCGCGCGGATCTTCCACTCGTCCACGATGCGGCCCCGCGCCTCGGTCTTCACGCGGTACTCGGCGGTGAGATGCTCGGCCAGGAGCTGGTGTTCGCTGGGCTTGCGCCCGAAGAGCGAGAGGCTGCCGGGATCGCCCATCGCCACGGCCAGCCGGGCGTGGACGAAGCTCTTCCAGTAGTTCGTGTCGATCAGGACGTGACGCACCTGGCGTCGGCCCTGGACGGTCGGCACGCGCCAGTGAAGCCCGACCCGCTCGCCCTTCTTGCGCTTGTACTCGCTGAACGGGACGCTCGACGCGCCGACGTAGCGGCCGTGGCTCGGCATGATTAGACCGGCGTGGGCGCTCTGGCGGCAGAACTGGTAGACGACGTCCGTGGACTGGCCCCAGTTGGCATCGATCAGGCATCGCTCGATCCCCATCTCGGCCCCGTCGTCACGCCGCCAGCGCTTGGCCAGATACGCGTCGGTCAGCTTCTCCAGACCGGCGTAGATCGAGCCTTCCATCCCGGTGCCTGGCGCGACGCGGGCGAGCGTCTTCTGCACCTCGCGCAAGGCGAAGACCGGACGTTGCTGGTCGGGATAGGTGCCATAGTCGACGACGTAGCCGGTGAAATCGTCCTCCCATGCGACCACTGCGTGGAAGAGCAGCTTGCCCTGCACGTCGATGAACATGGTCAGATGACTGGCCCCGATGGGCACCACGCCGCGCGGCAGGCCGTTGGTCTTGGCGGCGATGGCGTCGGCATTGAGCTGGTCGCTCTCGCCTTCCTCCTGCGGCAGCGGCTGGTTCTGGTACTCGGCCCAGAACGCCCGCTCGTCCTGGAGACGCAGGTTCATGGCGTGCTGGATGGCCGATAGCTCGTCTTCGTTGTGACGCTCGGGCCAGGCGATCACTGCGCCCGCGTCCATCTCCTTGCGGTGCTTGCCGTAGAACTCCGTGGCCTCGTGGCCGTCGCCGTCGTTGCGGAAGCTGTCGGCACGGATCTGGGCGTACTTGTCCCAGAGCTTCTCGTTCGTCGGGAAGACGTAGACCAGCCGGGTGCGTTCGCCCTGCCAGGCCGGGTGCTTGTCGCGGTCGAGAATCTGGTCGGCCATGTCTCCGGGCCGGATCACCGTGCAGGGCATGATGCCCGAAATCTTCTGCCCCGGCCCGGCCAGGTTCAGGATCGCGCCGTTCAAGGTCTCCATACGGGCCCGCACCTGCATGTCGCTGCGGGCCGACTCGTCGGTCTGCGGGTCGTCGAGCACCACCAGCGACGGGCGCACCGCCCGACCGTCGGCACGCTTGAACTTCATGCCGCGAATCCGGCTCTCGATCCCAGCCACGCGGATGATCGCGCCGGAGGCTTTGCTGTCCGCAATGGTCGGCAACACGATCTCGTCCGCCGTCCAGACGATGCGCGTGGCCTTGCCGCCGCAGAGCTGGCCCTTGGCCCGGTTGTGAATCCGCTCGAGCGCGTGGATCGGGAAGACCGCTTCGGGATAGTCATCGAGCAGCCGTTCGTTGGTCTCGAACTCGACCTTGATGCTCTCCAGCATGCTGCGGGCGTGCCCGGCGTCCGACCCGATCAGGCAGACGAACTCCTGGGCCCCGGTCAGCATGGCCCAGATGCAGGCGGTCTCCGCCAGCGTGGTCTTGCCGCTGCCGCGCGGCATGGCCATCGCGAACAGCCCGCCGCGCAGCACGGCGGTCTCGATCTTGGCGATCACCTTCAGGTGGTCGTCCGACCACGGCAGGCTGAAGGTTTCGGGGAAGTACGCCTCGCAGAAGAACCGGAAGTCGGTCGCGGCCTTGGCCTTGCGGTCGGGGTCAATCACCTCGGGGATCTCGCCGATGTCCCGACCGATGGCTGACAGCTCTGCGTTGCGGGCGCGGGCGGCTTCCTTCATCGCCTCGTAGTCGCGCGGCTCCCGTTCCGGTTCCGGGTTGTGCCGGTTCCACAGCAGCCACGCGGCGTAGCGTAGGAGATCGACGTGCTTCTCGTCGCCGATCCGGTAGCCCGCCCGGTTGCGATGACGGCGCAACTGCCGGTCGCCGAGCACCTCGCCCAGCGGTGTGGAGTTCAGCATCCGCGTCAGCATCGACGGTCGCAGTTGGCGCACGTCAATCGCCATGGGCAGCCTCCCGCGCCAGCCAGGCGGCGTAGTGGATCAGGTTGAGCGTGCCGTCGGCGTTGGTGGGCGCACCGGCCTCGACGTCGGCCCGCACCATCGCCTCGGTGATCCGCCTCTGCCCGGCGGCGGCCAGGATTCGCGCGGCCTGCGCGGGCGTCAGCGCCGTGATTCTGGGCGTGGATTCATCGGTCATGCCGCCACCTTTCGCGCCCACGGCGTAAGAAATCTGATAGGGGAAACGGCCCGATTCCGTAAGTCGTGCTGTTTCAAAGCCTTACGGGGTGCAGAAAGTTCGGAAAAGTCGAACCTTCCAGTTGATGTTCCCGGCCCCCCGAGCAATGTTGTGTTCAACAAAAAAGGCCGTAAGGCCCTCAACCAGAAGGAGATACGATGAACGCGAAGACCACGAAGACCGAGACGCCGAAGGCCGCATGCCGCACCACGCGAGGGCACATCGCCCGCCTCATGAAGATGCTCGAGGCCGAGTTGAACGACCGCGAGATGACCGAGGACACCTGGCCGGTCGCCGGGAGCCTGGGCCACGTCCGCGAGTTGCTGGCCGAGACGGTGGGGTTCCTCAAGGGCGTCGAGGGCAGCGAGATCGTCGAGGCCATGATCAACAAGAGCCGGTAACCAGAAAGGAACACGACCATGCGCAAGACGCACACCACCGAGACCCACGAATGGCTGATGGCACGCGGACGCGACGGCGTCCGGCGGATCGAGAAGCTGGGATGGCCCCGGCTCGCCCGCATCTACCGCGCCAACCGCCCGAACAGCCCGATCCGCAGATCGATCAACGCCGAGTGCCGACGCCTCGGATACACGCCGCGCGTGATCCTGGGCATCAACGCCTGAACAACAGAAAGGAACGACGCCAT
>JAKQDH010000079.1 GCA_029558835.1 Planctomycetota bacterium
GCCGCCGTCCCGGCTCGACACGAACGACAGCCAGCGGCCGTCCGGCGACCACTTCGGGTTGCCGGCGCCGTCGTCGCCGCGGGTGAGCTGGAAGGTGCGTCCGGTGGCCGTCTCCGCCAGCCAGACCTGCGGCGTGAACGCGTCCTTCTTGAAGTCGGGCGTCAGCACCGAGTAGGCCACCCAGCGGCCGTCCGGCGAGATTTCGACCAGGCGCGGCACGCGCAGCTGCAGCAGCTCGTCCACCGTGGGCACGTGCCGCGCCGCCGGCGGCTCGGTGGCCAGAGCCCAGCCGCACACGCCAAGGATCACCACCAGCCAGAGACCGGTCCACTGTTTATTCATGGAATTCTCCTCGAATTATGTGTTCTGGTGAATCATACGGATCGTTGACCAAACATCTTCCCCAAATCGCGCTGGACTCCACTGTCCAGTTGCTATACTAGGGGGGGCATGATGAGCGATCCAACCACCGAATTCGTCTGGGTCACGGAAACGTCGGATCCGTTCTTCCATTGGCCGGCGGTGGCCGAGGCGGCCGAATCCGGCCAGCCGCTCGTGGTCTATTCCAAGAACCTCGTCCCCGTGGACTTCTTCCGGAGCCACCCGCGGGTGGCTCTCGGGCTCACCATTACCGGCTGGGGCGGCACTTGGCTGGAGCCGGGCGTGGCGCCGCCGGAAGCCCTGGTGGCGCATTGCAACCGGATGGTGGACGCGATGGGTCGGGAGCGGCTGCGATTGCGGGTGGACCCCGGCATCCCCACCGCCGAGGGGTTGCGCCGCGCCACCGCGGTGCTCGCCGGTATCGCCGCACCGGTTCGCACCATCACCTCCATCATTCAGTTCTACAAAGGGCACGACACCCTGTTTCACAAGCTGGGGATCAATCGGGACCGGTACACCCGCAAATCGGGGCGGGCCCTCTATCCGGACCCGGAGCTGGCCGCTTGGTGGCTTCGCGAGTTGCTGCAGTCCCGGCCTGATTTCGCCGGCTGTGTCTCGTTCTGCGGGATGCCCTACCAGGTGGAAGGGGCCGAGCACACCGGCTGCGTCGACGACGCGCTGCTCGCCGCCATCGGCGTGGATCGCTTCAAGCGGATCGCCCCGGGGCGGCAGCGGCCGGGGTGCCGCTGCGTCATCGCCAAGCGCCAGGCGCTGGGGGGCGCCTGCGCCCACGGCTGCCTCTACTGCTATGCCCACAAGGAGCATCTGCGCCACGTCCCGACTTAGGATGATAACCGCACCGCGGACGGGCGGGTGACCGGCCGGCTCCCTCGAGATCCCGCCCGTGTCCTGCCGCGCCTTAACCCGGGATGCCGCCGGGCGGCGGCTGCCAGAGTTCGATGCGGTGCCCCTCCGGGTCCATGACCCAACCGAACTTGCCGAACTCCGACTCCTCGGTCCTGTCGTCGACGGCGCATCCTTCCGCCCGCAAGGCGACCAGGACGGCGTCGAGGTCGGCCACTCGGTAGTTGATCATGAACGGAGCAGGGCTGGGATCGAAATAGTCGGAACCCGCCGCGAAGATGTTCCAGACCGTGGCACCGGCCGATTCGGGTCCGTGAAACACCGCCCCGCCCCAATCCTGGATGTCCAGACCGAGATGGCGGCGGTACCACTCGCGCAGGGCCGCCGGATCTTTCGCCTTGAAAAAGATGCCGCCGATACCGGTCACGCGTGGCATGGCTGTCCTCCCTCAGTTTCGAATGAACACGTCGTACACGTACACCAGTTTCAGTTCACCGCCCGGCGGCACTTCGGGCTCCCAGGTGAGGACGTGCTTCGAATTGACCTGTTTCAAACCTTTAGCCGTGACAACGTCCTTCGCCTGGGGCGACACCTCGAGCACCTCGCCCGACAGCTCCTTGACGACCTCGAGCTGCACCGCCCGGTCGAGCCGGCTGCGCAGCTTCAGTTCGCCGCGCACCTTAACCCGGTCGTACGAATAGCCGTGGAACGTGGCGGCGTCGCGGGTGCGCGTCACCTCCACCTCGGCCTGCTCCGCCAGCACGTTCATCGCCCGGTTGATGCGGATGGTCGTCTCGGCGCCCGGCGCGGTGTAGTGACAGATGTCCTGGCCGGTGAAGGCACCGCCGGTGACGAACTCCGCCGCCGCCGTGGTGAGGGGCATGGTCAGGTTGTTCTTCAAGCGGCAGCAGTGCCATACCTCCTCGGCCTCGTGCGCCCTCTCCGCGGCTTCGCGGTACTGGTCGTCCCGGTCGAGGTAGTCGCCGATCCGCCAGGTGTAGATGTGGCGGTACGGCATGTCGGCGGTGAAGAGCGGCACCCAGGCCGTCTCGCCCCGCTTCAAGCTGAAGTCGGGGACCGGGTACAGGAAGAGGTCCTCCACCGCCGTCCCCTCCGCCACGCCGGCATACGAGAGCTCCGGCGGCGGCGCGGCGTCGAATTCCGCGACGTTCGCCAGCATGGCCTGCTGCATCATGACATCGGACCGGCGGCCGCCCGACGCCCCGCCGCCGAGTGCCGCAAGGAATCCCTGCAGGCGTTGCACCATGGCGATGGGACTGGACACGTGCCCGAACCGGATATTGGGAAAGCCGGTGATCAGTTCCAGTTGAATGCGATGCCAGTCCGCCAGTTCGTTGATCACCACCGCATGGGCGCTGAAGCGGGCGGTCTGCGAGTCGGTGAGGTCGATGCGGTAGGCGGGCGCCCAGGCGGCGCCGCGGGCCAGGCAGCTCACGGCGACCCGGCTGCCCCCCGCCGGCCGCTCCAGCTCCAGGCGCAGGCCGGGGCGTTTCTGCGGCACCCTGGCGGTCCGCGCGACGTCGGTCCCGTCGAACTCAACCCGAAGAATCGAGCCGGCTGACAAGGCCACCAAGCCGGCTTCGGTCTGGAGGGTGATCATGTCCATCCCCGGAACGACCAGGTGCCGGGAGTCATCACCGTCATCGCCGGCGCCGCCGCCCGGGACATTGGGCGCGGATGATTCCCCCGGCATCGGCGGCGCGGCCAGCACCGCGCCGGTCACGACATCCCGCTCGCCGGGGCCCACGCGCAGCGTCACCCGGCGGCCCGCGTTGGCCTGGAGAAGCTGGGCCAGGCTGACCGCCGCGACGGGGACAGCCGCCTCGTCCTGTGCCGCCACGAGGCGGCGCAGGGCGACCTCGGGACCGTAGCCCACCCAGAACGTCCCGTGCACGGGTACGGGCAGCGGACCCAGCGCAACGGTGGCGGCACCCGCAGGCAGAGTCGCCCCGGAAATCAGAAACGCGGTGCCGTCCTTGAACAACGCCACCTTTTCCACGGTGACTGCGGCCGGCGCGGGTGCGCCATCACCGGCCGGCGCGCCGAATGCCACCAATCCCAGCGTGATCACGAGTTCCAGGAACACGGCCAGTGCGACGGTACGTCCAGTGTGCATGCCACACCTCCTCATGGTGGAAGCCGATCAATATTCCATTCGGTCGACAGAAGCGCTGCCCTGCGGCTATCGATGCCGGAAGGCCACCTGTAGTTCATCGCCCGACAAGCGACATTCAAGGCAGAAACCGGTCTGTCTGCCACTGTAAGGGGATCGAACGGAATGTCAAGGGGTATCCAGTCCGCAGGTGGCCGCGTGATTTTTTTCTCCGAATCGCATACAATACGCTTGCACTCAACAGGCGATCGGATCGGGCAAGGAGGTTTCGATGGACGGACGTAGGATTCTGACAGCGCTCATGGCGATTGCATCGGTCA
>JAKQDH010000083.1 GCA_029558835.1 Planctomycetota bacterium
TCATCATGTCCACCTCGCGCATCCTCAGCATCAAGGTCACCTATCCCGACCAGTTCCTCGAACCGAGCACTTTCGACCTCCAGTTCCTCGGAGCATCGGATTTCGGGTCAGGCTATTACGATGCTTGGTGCGCGGATGCCGACATCCCTCTCGATGTGGTCGGCCCCGTCAATGGCGTCTACTCGCTCACACTCAAGGCGGGACTCTATTCCAGCTACGATTACGGCGCGATCCCCGCTGCCTTCCCGACAATCGAGCTTCCTGGTCACCTCGATGAAGCCAACTGGCTGCTGAACCAGCACTTCACGGTCGGTGCGAGCCCCTACACGACCAACGAAGTACAGGCCGCGCTGGACACTGCTCGGCGACCAGGACCGGGTGGCCACCCTGCTGCCAGGGACCGACGCGACGCGCGTCCAGACGCTGGTGGATCTGGCCCTGCAGAACGACGGCTTCGCGCCGGACATCACCGACGACAACCCGAACAACGACGAGATCGGCCTGCTGCTGGACCTGTGGAAGGACAGCAATAACAACGGCGTGCGCGATGCGAATGAGGTCGTCCAGCAACCGCTCATCGTGATGGTCAAGTCCGCCGCGCTGGGCGACCGCGTGTGGCACGACGTGAACGCCGACGGCATCCAGAACGTGGGAGGCGACGGCGCCTACACCGAGCAAGGCATCGCCGGCGCCGTCGTGCGCCTCGTGCACGATCGCGACGGCGACGGCGCCTTCACCAGCGCGGGCGAGGTCCTCGCCACCACGACCACCGACGCGGACGGCAACTACGTCTTCAAGGGCCTCGCGCCGGGCCTGGACTACCAGGTGCAGTTCTTCACCCCCACCGGCTTCGACGCCGCGAGCCCGCGCCAGCAGGGCGCCAGCAACGCGGCCGACAGCGACGGCGCGCGCTCCGACGTCGTCGTGCTCTCGGCCGGCGAATGGAACAAGACGATCGACGCCGGCTTCTACAAGCCGGTCTCGGTCGGCGACTTCGTCTGGAACGACCAGGACGCCGACGGCATCCAGGACGTCGGTGAGGCCGGGATCGGCGGCGTCCGCCTGACGCTGACCGGCACCACAGGAAGCGGCGAGGTCATCGTCCGCAACACGCTTACCGCGGCCGACGGCAGCTATCTGTTCGACGCCCTGCCCCCGGGCATCTACCAGGTCAGCGTCGATGCCGATAACTTCGATCCCGCCGGCGCGCTCTCCGGCTTCCAGTCCAGCCCGATCGGCCAGGGCACGGACGCCGCGCTGGACAGCAACGCCTCGCCGACCGGCACCGACCCCGTCACGCTCCTGTCAGGCCAGAGCGACACGGATCTGGACTTCGGCTACTTCAAGGCCACGGCCGCGATCGGCGATCGCGTCTGGGAAGACAGCAACGCCAACGGCCAGCAAGACGCCGGCGAGAACGGCATCGCGGGTGCCACCGTGCGCCTCTACACCTGCGTCGATGGCGTGCCCGACACCCTGGTCGCCACCGCCACCACCGATGCGAGCGGCAACTACGCCTTCAGCGGCCTCGTGCCCGGCAACTACGTCGTCGCCTTCGAAACGCCCAACGGCTACACGCTGAGCACCGCCGACGTCGGCGCCGACGATGGCCTCGACTCCGACGCCGGCCTGGGCGGCCTCACCGGCTGCTACACGCTCGCCTCGGGCGAGACCAACAACACCGTCGACGCCGGCTTCTGGCGTCCCGCCGCGATCGGCGACCGCGTCTGGCTCGACGCCAACGCCAACGGCCAGCAGGACGCGGGCGAAGCCGGCGTGGCCGGCGTGGAGGTCGAGCTCTACACTTGCATCGATGGCGCCCCCGGCGTCAAGGTCGGTGCCTCCACCTTCACCGATGCTGCGGGCAACTACAGCTTCACCGGGCTCAAGCCGGGCGACTACCTCGTCAAGTTCATCACCCCCTCGGGCTTCTTCCTGACCAACCAGAACGTGGGCGCCAACGACGCGGCGGACAGCGACGCTGACGCCACCACCGGCTTCACCGGCTGCTACAAGCTCGAAGCGGGCGAGACCGACAACAGCGCCGACGCTGGCATCTTCAAGCTCGGCGACGGTGGCGTCGTGCCGTCGATCGACTTGGTCAAGCTCACCAACGGAACCGACAACAACGCGCCCACCGGACCGTACGTCCCGGTGGGCAGCACCGCCACCTTCCAGTACCTCGTGACCAACGACGGCATGGTCGCGCTGTCCGACATCGTGCTCTCCGACGACCATGGCACACCGGGCGACACGAGCGACGACTTCACGCCCGTCTTCATCGGCGGCGACGCCGACGGCGACGGCCTGCTCGATATCGGCGAGACCTGGATCTACGAAGCCTCCACGGTCGTCAGCGCCGGCCAATACACCAACCTCGGCACCGTGACCGGGACCCCGGTCGATGCCGACGGCAACCCGGTCCCCTCCCTGCCGCAGCCGACCGACACGGACGTGGACAACCACTTCGGCGCGCGCGTGGCGATCGATATCGAGAAGTTCGTCCGCGGCGTCTATCAGGACGCCGGCGGCGGTGGCGAAGGCCTCACCCCCGGCTTCTGGAAGACGCACTCCGAATACGGCCCGGCACCGCTGGCTGGCT
>JAKQDH010000085.1 GCA_029558835.1 Planctomycetota bacterium
TAGGTGTCCGCCTGGGTGATGAACGCCCGGGCCCAGCGGGCGGAGTTGTCGGCGTCGCTGCCCAGCACGCTCGGGTCCGCCAGGTAGCGAGCGTACTGGTGGCCCGCGGCGATGGACGCGGTGACGCTCTTGCGGTACGCGCCGGTGTCGTCGTACAGCTCGAGGTTCAGGAGGGCGGACTGCGTGTCCAAGTTCACTACCGAGAACGACAGATCTTGGCTGCGGGGAAAGTGGACCAGGTTGAACGGCTGGTCGGCCAGAGCCGCCGCGCCGGTCCGGTCCGAGATGCCGCCCAGGGTGCTCCCGCCGGCCACCGACAGGACGTTATCCTCGCTCAGGGTGACGTGGTTGACCGGGTCCAGTTCCACATCGCCCAGCGTGTTGATGCTGTATGCGTAAGCCACGGCGCCGCCCGCGTCGGAGACGCACAGGGCCAGCTTGTAGTAGTCGGCGAAGCCCACCAGCACGTCGGGACCGTGATAACCGTCGAAGTTTTCCGCCTGGAGGGCGCTGGGACGGTTGAGGAAAAAAACCTTCTGGCCCGCGCCCGGGCTGAACGTTCCGCCCGCCTGGGCTTTCCACACGGCGATCGACTTGTCGCCCTGCAGCGCCAGGCACAAGTCGCCGCGGCCGTCGCGGTCAAAGTCGGCCGACTGGATGTCCACAGGCTGGGTGCCCGCGATGGCGTACTCGGCCCGGCTGAAACTGCCGCCGCCGGAGTTCCGAAACACCGAGACCGTGTTCCCGCCGGTGTTGGCCACCGCCACATCCGGGTCCAGGTCGCCGTCGAAATCGCCGCCGGCCAGCGCCACGGGGCCGCTTCCGGTGGCGTACGAGGCGCCGCTGGTGAACGCATTGCCGAGCAGCAGGTTGAGCGAGTTGCCCGCCTGGTCGGTGTAGAGAAAATCGGAACTGCCATCGCCGTTGACGTCCTGGACCAGCGAGTCGGACGGTGTCCCCGCCAGCGCCAGCGTCCGGGCCGGCGGCAGCGGCCCGGCCGATTTCTGCGCCATGAACAGGTCCTGCCAGTCGTAGATTCTAAGAAGCCCGTCGCTGTCGCCGATGAGCAGGTCGGGCCGGCTGTCGCCCGTGACGTCG
>JAKQDH010000107.1 GCA_029558835.1 Planctomycetota bacterium
GTCTTTCCGCTACTTCACAAAAATCTGCTGCCTTGCCCCGGATTAGGGTGCTGCCTTAATCCGGAATCAGGTGCTGGCTTCCACCGGAATAGGGTGCTGCCTTGCAGCGGATTCTCCAGCGGGTCCCATCACCATACCGGCAGCCAGCATGTAAAGCATGTTTTGATGGTTGGTTACCAGGTGCCATATGTTCGCCGACTTTCGTCGAAGTCGTGGCTTCTTTTGAGTACCTATTTTCGTGGTCATGTCCTACTTCCTGACAAGAATAGTTGGATCGGTGGGCAGTAATCCATCGACGACGGGACAAATATTGCCGGTACGAAGCAGTATGAGCTGTTCTCGGGCACGCGCCACCATTACATAAAATCGTGCCTTGAGCGTATACGGATCGCGTTTGGGTTGGTGCTGGTCGATATCAGCCAAAATGACGATATCAAACTCCAGGCCTTTGCAGGACTGAGCGTTTATGATCATGATGCCGCCCTGACCGAAGTCCGGTAATTCCCGCTGGCCAGAAACAAAGGTCTGGATCGGTGGTCTGCCGTTGTCTAGCTTTGGATTGGCACGAAGAAGTGCGTCATTGAATTTCGTCCGCACTTTATTTTCTGGAGTAATTATTCCAATGAGCTTACGTGGATTACGGTCGCTCAACTGGAGAATATTGTCCGTAATCGCAGCCAATGTTGCTGTGTTTGCCGTACCATACGTCCATAACTCCGGGGTCGCAGCAGCAGGTATGAGATCGGGCAGGTCCGGTTTTGGACTGGCCGGGTCAGTTGGATAAAAGTGCTGGGCGAGCAACGCTATAGGACGCGTGTTCCGGTAGTTGGTTTTTAGTTCCACCGTGTCACCGGGTTCAATTGCTATCGTGTTTTCGATGTCTTGGCGTGAGCTACACTTGTCAGGGTGAATCTGCTGGTTCTGGTCGGCCGCCACGTAGAAATTCTCGAAGCCCAGATGGGTCAGCGTTCGATAAAAAGCTGGTGGCATATCCTGCCCCTCATCGATAACGATAAACTTATCTCTTTGACTCTTGACGTTTTCCAGTGATTGAACCTGTTGTTCGACAGACTCCCAATCTATGGGTCTGTATCCATCTCGTTTTGGTGGAAGTTTTGGTACCTCGTTAAAAAAATGTCCGAAAAGCCTGCAAAACCAAGCTTCCCAAGTCATGGCGGAAAAAGTTTGTCCACTACCAAACAAATGACGGTTTGAATGATCCAGCAAGTGGTTGTAAACGAGAGTTCGGTACGTCTTGTCATTCTGCGCAAGCCGTCGCGCCCGTAACAACGCCACAACTGACTTGCCTGTGCCAGGGCCGCCGACAATCAGATGTTGCCCCTCTAAAGGTTGCGCCAGCGCCTCATCCTGATCCTTGTTCAGGTCATGGATGCCGGGCAGGCTGAATCGGCGGGTACGGTCAACTGGCATGTTCAGGCCATCCCAAAGAATGAAGGCAGCCCACTTGCGGTATCGCCCTTGACGAAGCCGCGGTCCAGCAAAGTATTGCCGTATTCGCAGGCAGGCTCGGGTACCAGCGCACAGGCATGGCAGGCAGCACGATTCAGCAAGCCAGGCCCCTGACCTTCATGCTCGCTGCAAACTGGGTCAAGCGAACACCAGCATGAATGCTCCAGTGCTCGAATCAGGATGCCCAGAAAGCGCCGGGGTTCACTCAGTTCAGCCAGGCCACCCAGCGAGCCGGCAATGTCGGGAACAGCGACATGGATGAGGATGCCGGCCATGGGCTCCGGAGCATTGGCGCAATAGAGTCGCTCAATCAGCGACGCCGCGGGATAACCACCATCGGACTCGATTTGTCGCATCAGCAGGTGTGACAACGTATGCAATAACATGAAGCGCGTTGTCAACGTATTGGGGGCATCGCGACCGGATTGAGCAAATCGGGGAAGAAGTCGATTCCGTCGCGAAACAACCGCCGGTGTTTGCTCCCACGACTTGAGCCGGTCCTCATTGAGTGCGAGGAAGATACCCTCTCCGTGCAACTCAATGGCCGGCAACCAATCGGATTTCCCCACGATGTCCGGTGGCACTATTTCTTTTCCATCCAAGCGGGTAAAGCCCTTGAATACCTTCACCGCCTTGAGGCGATCCACTCGAACAAGGTGGCGAACACCGTGGACTATTTTCTGTTCATCTGTATTCAGGTCTAACGCCATCCCCAGGTCACGCCACTCTCCACTTCTGTTGCGAGTCACGAGGTCTTCGTCCTCGCGTTGGTCGGGCAGCACCTCCAAGAATGCCTTAAACTCGCTTTCCCGCAATTGCCCGGGTGTCAGGTTCTCGCCATACAATGGATAGCCGCGGGCAAGATCACCCAATGCGGTTTCGATATCGTCGGGCTTGCAGCGGTACTCCGTCGCCAGCGTCCGTATGATGCCTTTCTTCGCCAGTGGCGTTCGTGCGTCGTCTATGCGACTACGATCACCGGAATTGCGGTACAAGCGATCCACGACGGTTCCCTTGCGCACACGGGATTCCGGTGGAATCACCAGAGCGGATTTAGCGACTGGCAGGTAAACCCGCGTATCATTGATCACCAACACCTTCGCGAGGTCTTTGTCTCCTTGTTCCGCGGCCTCTATTGGCGGGACCAGATCGTCTTTGGTCCATGGCTGCATCCGGCCCTCACCAAAGCGTATTCGTTCATCACCACAAAACCGGGTTTCAGCGCGACAGGCGTCGCACCGTAAAATGCGCTCTTCGTAGCCACGTTCAATCAACCGCAATTGATCCTGTACTTTGCAGTTACACTGTTTGGGGTCTCGTGCGCCATGATGCACGAGAAAATACCACGGCACATCGGCAAGGTAACCTGAAGGATGCGCGAGCACCCAGGTCACCTGCTCCAGCTTCGGGTGACGCTCGCACTTTCTATGATTGCAACGGGGTGCGTGATCGGGCTGATCATTCCGCCACGGCCAACGATACAAGGCGCCACAGGACGGGCAGCGCATCCAGGACGGGAATCGCGTCGCCGGCACACAGGTACCATCGACCTGTCCATTCGCCAGCCCTTTCGCCACAGGCGGCTCGCGCAGTTGCTCCTTTATGCCCAGCGCGGCACGCACGCGCTCCACATACGGAATCAGCTTGCCCGCGCAAAGACCAGAGCGATCAGTCCATTGCCGGGTATCCTGAACGATCACCAGCCCATTTGCCCCTCGTACGATGGCGCCGACGCCACTATGGCCGAGCAGGTGTGACAAGCGTATCGGAATCAGTTCATTAGTCATAGCTCATAGTGCCTTGAGCAGGGCGGTGTTTTCGACATTGCGCAGGGATTGCAAAGTCGGCCACAGGCCGCGAATACGATCATCATGGTTATACAACAGGCGATCTCGCCCATTGTCCTTTTCGGGGACTTGATACTCCAATTGTCTTCGAGCTAACCGGCAGCGTTCGACCTCGGTCTGCCAATCAGCAATCAGGACGTCGATATGACCGCTCACCTCATCAACCTGATCGGGTGCTGACAGTACGCAACGTCGTTTGAATTGTGCAATGGCTTTGGCAACATGCGAATCGTTCGAGTCAAAATTAGAAGCTGCACCGTTATTCAACAATCCAATCCCACCGTGTCGCATCACGATGACCAGCGCCGCCGGCAGGGCACGAAGGCGGGCTTGGTAGGTATAAGGCGTGACGCTAGTAGGTTCGACGAAACGGTAGAAGGCTTCATGGTAAGGGCGGAAGCTCTCGTAATGCGACAGGCTGCGTGCCTGTTCACGGTAGTAGTTTGCGAACACCACGCCTGGCGTCTCGCTGCGCCCAACGCGGCTGCTGGCCTGAATGTATTCCGCCGTAGTCAAGGGCTGGCCGTTGATAATCATCAGTGCCAATCGAGCCACATCAAGCCCGACCGAGATCATGTTGGTTGCCAGAACGGCATCCAGGCAACCATCCTCTTCGCGCGACCTGCCCAACCGGGAAAAAATCTCTGCATTCTGGGCAGCCGTTTGTAAGCTGGTAAGTTGCGCAATGCTGGGCGTCGAGCGTTCTTGTTTCTTCGCGTTTTCTCTTTCATCGGACTCTGCGTCCGTTGTACCAGACAACAATCGCATGAAATCACGCACATCGCTCGCAAAAGCCGTGTGGCTGTTTCCTACCCCCTTAAGGCTGCCGTGATACACCACCTGCGTCCACCAGGCATCCAGCAATTCCTGCTCCTGCTGATCACCCTCGAACAGCATGTGCGGGGCCAACAGCAATGCCGCCGCCAGCGGCGCCAGACATTGCTGACGGTTCAGCATCGGCGCCAGATAGCCTACGTAGATTCGGCCCGGGCGTTGCTCCAGAGGCACGGTACGCGCGAAATAAGCATCGTCGCAGTTCAACCCCGGCGGCGGGAACACGGCAACATCGCGTCCATATAGTCGTTTCACCTGTTGATCTGCCATGCGGATGGTGGCGGTCGATGCAATGTACTTCGGATACATCCCACGCAATTGAAGTACGGTGTCGATGGAGGCTTCATACAGACCAGCCACCGATCCCAACGCGCTGGCGATCAGGTGCAATTCATCCTGGATGATGAGTTCCGGCGGGCGATGCTGTGTGCCGCCGAAGAACTTATTCGCACGCTCTTCCCAGGCCAGCCTCGCAAATTTATCCACCGTTGCGACCAGCATGGTTGGAGGTTCGTCATACAAGGCTTCATCAACGATATTACAAGGCAGTACGCCATTCGGGGTCGCGCCAAAGCTGCAGTCCAGATTCCGGCAAAGAAAATGGAAATGCCTCGTGGTGCTGTCGTAGTTACGGCCGGCGTCAAAGTCCTGCCCGCACCAGGGGCAGTGTTCGAGCACCAGTTCGGGCTTTTCGCTGGCGCCAATCGCCTTCTTTACAAGTTCCGCCGCTTTCTGAAAGGTGTTGGGGCTGGTGGCCTCTCCCACCCACATGCCTATGGTAATCGGCTTGGAACCGAGATCATCGCGTTCACGCCGTATCAGCTCCAACGCGCAGATCAGTCGGGTGGCGCGCATAAACTGGTCACGGGTCAACAGGCGAAGGGTATAGCGCATCAGTACAGCAGTTCCGCCTCCGGTATCAGAATGACGAAGACGCCTCAGCGCTATCTGAAATGCAATCAGGCCGAGATAAGCTTCGGTCTTACCGCCGCCCGTTGGAAACCAGATTAGGTCAACTGTATCGCGGAATTCGTTGTCCTCATTCGCCGAAGAGTCCAGCACGGTCAACAGGAAGGCCAACTGAAACGGACGCCAACGATATGCATCATCGGCGCGGGGCTTGCCCTTAAGACTATCATGCTGGCGCATCTGATCCAACATGGCGCGATTGGCCAAAGCAAAGGCCAGTCTAGTCTGCGCATTGTTGCCCAGCAGGCGCAAACTTACACGCATACGCGAGACGGCTGTGTTCATGCGCTCTACCATGCGGCTTGCGGCTGTATGGTCGTCGGCTGGAAGGCCTGGGATATTTCCCTGTTGGCTGGCAACCCAGCTCGCGTATCCGCTGATGAAATCGGCCAACTCAGGCAGGAGGATTGCGTGATCGTTGCCGATGTCAGTCAGTCGCGCCAGCGACAGTACAAATTCGCCCCCCGATCCAGTATCCGCAGTCATCTGCGGCACCTCCACCGCCGGCATCGTTTCGGAGCGCAGTTCGACGACCTTCCCGTCCTTTATCTTCCAGTTGGCGGCGCAGCCATGCCCGATGGCGTAGATGTGCCGGTGGGCGTACTGGAGTTCGATTTCCTGTTCTTCCTGGTCTAACAGACTTCGGTCGACCCGGGGATAGACACCGACATCGCCAGCATCGATCACGCAGCGGAGACTGGCCTCGAACAGGGTCTTTTCCGCGCGTTCTTTGACGTATTCTCTACCTGTGGCGCTGTCTTTAAGCTCCTGCGCATTGCAAAGAGAAACTGTGACAATCCAGCCATCGACGAAGTGACGCCACTGAACGTCCACGCGTGCCTTATCTGCCAGTTTGCGAAAGCTCTGGTGTTGGTCTTTACCAAGACAACTAATGTTCTCGAACTCCTCGTCGTCTCCTTGCCCGGAAACCAAGTCCTTGCGTGTCCAATTGTTTGTGTATTGTCCTCGTTCATCTCGTTCTGTACGTTCATACCTGACGGCACGGCACAACATTTGGAACCGGATATCCTCACCCTTAATAAAGAACGAGAAACCCAGTGACGATGGTGGGATGTAACGTCGCACAACGGCAGGCTCAGCTAAGCTTTCACCCGCAATCTCGGTAGTACCCTCAGCTTCATCGACATCTTCAGCGGCAGGATCGATACCTTCGCCCCATTGGGATGTGGGGTAAAGCGCGCCGCAGGGGAAACGTTCCGTAGGCAGCACAGCACGTAGAACCGGGCTGTCAGGCGCCGACTCAGGTGGACCGATCAGTTGCTGGCGAACCCAGTCGATGAGTCTCTTTCGTGGTTCAGTGAACATTGTCATTACACTTCTATCCCGCCCTTAAATACCGCTGACTTTACGATTCTCAATCCGCTTGCTCAATAGTCTCTTTGACCTTTTTAATGAATCAGCGAAACTGGCTCTTGTACCGGTTCTGCTCTCCGGCATCGGTTTTCAGCAGCAGACGTTCAAACACCCGGCCAAAACGTCAGGATTCAACCGCCATGCTGATCACGCATCTCTCAGTGGATATCCTTGGTATCAAGATTCAGCTTGCCTTGCTCCGCCATCCGCTTACGGAAGGCTTCAAATTGCCTTCTCGCCAGTTTAAAGGGAACCGTCTTGCTGTTTTCCCAGCGGTTGATCGTGGAAAAGCTCACGCCCAACTCGTGGGCCAGTTCTTCCTGGCTGAGCCCGAGTTGCTGGCGGACCTCTTTGACCGTCTCCGCAAAATTTTCCGGTGCCTTTGCCATATCGGTTTGCCTCAATTCCTGGTGCGCCACCAATTCACCGACTGCGAGCGAACGTAATTTGCCCAACGTACAATTACGGCTCTCAATATAGCAGGTGACAACGCATGTGGAAAGCGGAAAGTTGGCGGTTATTTCAGAATTTTCCGACACATCCCGCCGACACCCAGTAAGAAAGCCCCCAGAAGTCCATCACGAAAAAAATTTCAGCCACCACCCGACACTTTCTACGTCTCTCCGGTAAGTAAGGGCAGAACTCACAACGAGGAGCGACTGACCATGGACATCAACGACCTGTTTGACGGAATCATGAATAGTATCAACCAGTTTGCAGACGAGATCGCCGAGCAGCGGTTGCAGGAAAAAATGCTGGCCACCTGACGTGGTTAGTGGACGGGTTTGTCTTTTGTAAATGGTGGAGGCGGCGGGAGTTGAACCCGCGTCCCTGAAATCGGCACCGGCCGCGACTACATGCTTAGTCGGGTGTAAGGTCTCGGCGCCGCCGTCACGACCCGACTCGAGCGGTGGTGCCCAGCCCCCTGTAAAAATCTTCGGTCCCCCGCGCAGTGGACACCGCGGAGAACCTAACCTGCTAACAGCGTTCCGCCACCCCAGCAGGTGTCAGGCGGAGAACGTCGCAGCATTGTTAGGCCGCGAGAGCCAATTCTTCGTTGGCTGTTATTTTTTGACCCGATGATTAACGAGGCCAACGGATCATCCTCGGCATGCCGCCTCCGGCGCGTCCTCCAGGTCGAAACCAGTACGCCCCCAGAACCAGCGTGACCATTGTCGCTCAGGAACCAACGGCGGTCAAGCTCGGTGCGCCGGCCCTGATCATCGCCTAACGCGTGCGGCGCGAACGTTCGCCATCGGCTCCTGGTGGGTTTTCGCCTTGAAGGCGCGTGGGGTGTCGGCTCCGGGGTGGCCCGCCCCGAGGGCGGGCTTCCCAATCCGCGAAACCACCGGACTGGGCGGCTCAAGGCGCCTGGTCAAGCCCGGGAGGTTGAGCCGCAAGGGACGCTTACGCGCGGATTTGGGGCCGGTGCGCCGGTAGGGCGGGCTGTCCTCAACGCGCCGCAGCAACGCTGGTTCGCCGTGGACGCGCCGGTCTTTCCCCCGCCCTGCGACGAAGGAGCGGGTCATGGAGCGCCGGCGGGCCGGCTGCGACCGTCCTGGATGAGTCGCTCGAGCTGTGCGGTGAGGCGCTCGAGGACTTCGGGGTGCGCGGCGGAGAGGTCGGTGCGCTCACCGGGGTCGTCGGTGAGCTTGTAGAGCGTGTGCCTGGCCGCCGGGAGAGGCCAGTCGTCACGGTACATGCGGGACTGCGGCCTCCATCGCCGGTCCAGGCGCACGAGCTTCCATTCGCCGGCGCGGAGCCCGAAGTTGCCGCTGCCGTTGTCCTGCTGGAGGAGGTGGTCGCGGCCTTTCGCGCCGGGCTTCCCGAGCAGGGCGTCGAGCACGTTCAAGCTGTCCAGGCAGCCGTCCGCCGCGGGCGTCTGGCCGGTGAGCGCGGCAAAACTGGCGGCGAAATCCACCGTGCAGACGATCGCATCGGAGACGGCGGGCGCAATCCGGCCTTTCCAGCGCGTGATGAACGGCGTGCGGGTGCCGCCCTCCCACACGCCGTACTTGCCGCCGCGAAACGGGCCGGCGGGCCGGTGGTCGCCGAGCTTCTCCACGGCGCCATCCTGGTAGCCGTCATCCAGCACGGGGCCGTTGTCGGAGCAAACGACGACAAGCGTCTTCTCCGCGAGGCCGAGGCGGTCGAGCGTTTTGGTCATTTCGCCCACGCACCAGTCGAACTGCACGATGCAGTCGCCGCGCGGCCCGAGTGTGGTTCTTCCCTGGAACCGCTCGTGGGCGATGCGCGGGACGTGGATGTCCTGCGACGCGAAGTAGAGGAAGAACGGCCGGTCCTTGTTCGCCTCGATCCAGCGGTTCGACTCGCGCACCCAGGTGTCGGCGAGGTCCTCGTCGCGGAAGCGCGCCTTCGTGCCGCCGGTGTAGAACCCGATGCGGCTAATGCCGTTATGGATGGTCTGGTTATGACCGTGCGACCAGTCCATCTTGAGCGTGTCGCGATGCGTGAGGCCGGTGGGATGGTCGTCGGAGGGTTTCGTGTCGCCGACCCACAGCGGATCGCCGGGGTCGAGGTTCTTCACGCGACGGTCCTCGACAAAGGTCTGCGGCACGCGATCGTTCGTCGTGGGCAGGAGAAAACAGTGGTCGAAGCCGATGTCGAGCGGGCCGGGCCGCAGCTCGCCGTTCCAGTCCGGCGCGGGATCGCCGAGGCCCAGATGCCACTTGCCGATGGCGGCCGTGGCGTAGCCCGCGCGCTTGAGAATCGCCGGCAGGGTTTCGGTGCCGGGTTGGATGATGGCCGGGCCGTTCGGCGGCGCTATGCCGGTGCCCTTCCGCCGGAAGGCGTAGGTGCCCGTCAGCAGCGAGAAACGCGTGGGGGTGCACGTGGACGCGCTGCAATAGCCGCTGGTGAACCGCACGCCTTCCCTCGCCAGCCGGTCGATGGCCGGCGTCTGAACCGCCTTCGCACCGTAGCATGATACGTCGCCATAGCCGAGGTCGTCGGCGATGATGATGAGCAGGTTCGGTCTCTCCGCCGCGCGGACGGCGCTCGACGCCGCCACGCAGGCGGCGAGGAGAGCGGACAGTGCGTGTTGCATGGGCCGATTCATGGCTTGTTGACCTTCCTCAGGCCGTGGCCGGCGTCATAACGGCCCCGGTACGCCACGGCGGCAAAGGCATCGGACGGCTGGCGCTGGCTGCAGCCGATGCGCAGGGTCGACGCCCCGCCCAGGCCCGGCGTGGCCCGGCCTTCGGCAATATCCTGCGCCGGCACCTGCACGTGCGCAGCCATCATGCCTCACGGTTGGGCGGCAGCGCCCGCTTCCACCTGGGCCAGGTCCTTGGCGATTCGCTTGCCCAAGCTGCGCACGTCCTTCTCGGTGGCATTGTGCGAGAGAACATACTTGGCCGCCATGACGTAAGGATTCATCGTGATAATGCCACCCGGCATGGGCTTCGACCCCTTGCCCGTGCCGTAGACGAGAATCGGCTTGTCTCGGCCCTGGGCAAGGTCGAATACCTCGACCTGCACCAGCACCTCCGTGGCGCCGGCCCCGAAGCCAATCACAGCCCGCTTGAGCCGGTTTCCCTCATCCACTTGCACAAACTCCCCTTTGACCACCAGGCCGTTAGTGGGCCATGACGCGGTGTTCGGTTGGCGGGTGGCCGGTATCTTCCTTGAGTTGAGTTCCGCGGCTATCGTCTCCGAGAGCAAATTGGCCAGGCGCGCCGCCTTGTCGGCCGGCGTTTCCTGTCCGCGGAGACTGGCTCCAACCCGCCGGATCGGTCCCTCGCGGCCCGACAGCAACCCGTGGTCCGCTTGCACGTCAGCGAGAGCGAACGCGAAATCGCACACCGCGACCGGTCGGGGCTGAGCGGCCAACGCGCCCTTCGTCCCACGGGCGGCCGACTCTGCCCGTGTCGCCTGGCTGCTCGCGGCGGACTGGCAGCCGCCGAGCAGCAGGGCCATCCCGGCGGCGAGCACCGCCGCATTCCAGCGGCGGATCAGGAAACGCATCGTGATGTTCATGTTCATCGAGGGATACCCTTGCCCGCCAGGGCACGGCCGCAACGCCGGAGCCGCGGCGGAAACGTGCCCGCCGGGCACGTTCCGCCAACCCGAGGCGGAACGACGTTGTGCCTTGATTCCATCTCAATAGCCGTCGGCGCGCCAGTTGATAGTCCCGTCGAGATTGGTCCGCGAAATCGACGTGGTCAAGTCGAGTTGCGCGGCGGGATCGCCGCCGGTGCCGTTGTTGTACTTGGGCAGCTTCATGCCCCCAGACAACTGGACGGGCGGGTTGAAGCTGTAGTCCGAAACCACCGCCCGGCGCTGCTCGATCCGGTCCGGGAACACCCGGAGCACCATCAGGTCGAAGGACCAGACGATGTCTTTCCCCATCTGAATGCCCGGGCAATGTTCGCTCACGCTCTGAAACGCCGAGGCCACCGTGTCATCGGCCACAGGGAAATGCGTGGCCACCGTCAGCTTGGGCTTGGGCTCGATCAGGCTCAGCAGATAACCAAACGCCCCCTGCGGCGTATGCGAGCTGTCCTGAACGTCGGTCAACTGGTCGACCGTGGCCAGGAACGTAGGGTATATCGGGCTGTCGGCGGGTGGCGGCGCGTTCAGGCCCATGTTTTTGTAGGCCCACACTTCGGCGGGCACGACCATCTCGTGAATGAACACGTCCACTCCCTGGCCGCCGTTGATCGCCTCGTTGACGCTGTTGGTCTCGGGTTTGGTGTCGCTGCTGTAGATCATGGTCAGGGGCTTGGTTGCGCCCGGCGGGGTCCACGCGAGTTTGTAGCCCATCGCCCCCTTGCGGCAGTGGATGACCGGGTAGTGAGTGATCTTCACCCCCGTGGCCTCGTTGTCGTACGCAACCCCGCCGATCTTCGGCCAGTCCAGCGTGATCGGCACCAGCGCATACCCGTCGTCGGGCGGGTCATCCCCCACGGGCAGGGGTTCGTGCGGCAGCCCCCAGCTCTCCTTGGTGGGAGCAACGTAATTGGTGTAAGCGGTCGGTTGGAAGCCAAAGCTCTCCGAGTGCCAGCGCCATGCGGATCGCGCCATCGCACAGAAATTGCTCACGCCGTCGTCATATACCACTCCCGTGACCGGATCCGGCACTCCGGACGCGCTCTGCCCGAACACGTACAGAGGCGATTTGCGATCCGACGAGGGGCCGAAGCAGTAGATGTGGGTGAGATCGTTCATGTGGTCGCCGTGCAGATGGTTGATGAAGACCTTGTCCATCCGGCGGAATCCCACCACCGCGGCCGCGTAGTTGGCCGAAACCCCGGCGCCACAGTCGAACACGAACTGGTCCACCGCCCGGCCTTTGTAGACAAGGTCATTCGTGTCCGCATTCCAGCCGACTTCCACGAAGAGGCTCATCTCCGCCTGGGCCCGGCGCACCGGCAACGGAATCATCGAGCCCATGAACGTGATGCGCATTTCGTTGGTCTCGAGTGGGGTGAGCGGATTGAAAGCCTCCAGGCTCTGGTAGTAGCTGTAGCTGGCGGCGGCTTGGTAGGTCGGGTCCGGGGAGACCATCCGATAGAACATGGGCACGGAGACGATGCCCGTCGGCCCCAGGCCGCTCAGCAGGGCCTGCGCATCCTGCCAGGAATACCAATTGGTCAAACTGGCCGCAGACCATTGCACGGCGTAGTGGGTCCCCGTCCCGCCCGGGTCGCTCCAGCTCAGCGTCCCGTCTTTCGTGACGGAGTTGATCTCAAGTTGCCCGTGCACCGGGTTCGGCAACAACGCCGCCAGGATGGCCATTACAACAGGGACCGAACCATTGCGCGTCTGTTCTTTCATAGGCTTGTTCTCTGACATGCTGACGAGACCGACGGGCGAAAGCCAGCAGGAAACCCATGAACGTCGGCTGGCCGGTTGCATCCGCCCTGATCGACATGGATCCCATGTCGATGTCCCGGTGCCAGTAGACACGCGACGGCAAGCGCTGCACATACCCCGCTTGGGGTAGGTCAGACCGGGGAACGCCCCGGAGCCCGCCCTGGCCCCCAGTTCGGCAGGAAGATCCTTGCCCGCAGCTTCAAGAAAGGGAACCATGAACGGCGACATCATGCCCGCTCGAATCCCATGGTTCGGTCACCCGCCCCCGGGTCTTGGCTCGAACGCGGATGGCGGCACCACGTCCTCATTCCGTTGCCCGTGGATCTTGAGATGAAACGCACCCTCGCACTCTTCGCCGCGCTGCTGCTCGCTTCGGCGCTGGCCAGCCCTGCGGATCCCATCGCCGGCAAGCGCCCCAACCTCATCTTCTTCCTCACCGATGATCAGGGCTATGGCGACATCTCGGCTCATGGCAATCCAATCCTCAAAACGCCCCACCTCGACCGCCTCGGGTCCGAGGGCGTGCGGTTCGAGGACTTCCACGTCAGCCCCACGTGCGCTCCGACGCGCAGCGCCCTGTTCACCGGCCGCCACGAATTCAAGAACGGCGTCACGCATACCATTCTCGAGCGCGAGCGCCTGACGCTGGACGCCGTCACCCTGGCGCAGGTCCTGCGCGACGCCGGCTACGCCACCGGCATCTTCGGCAAGTGGCACCTGGGCGATGAAAAGGAATACCTCCCCAGCGCGCGCGGCTTTGACGAGATGTTCATCCATGGCGGGGGCGGCATCGGACAGGTCTACCCGGGTTCGTGCGGCGACGCGCCGGGCAACACCTATTTCGACCCCGTCATCCTGCACAACGGCAGGTTGGTGAAAACCGCCGGCTATTGCACCGACGTCTTTTACCGCCAGGCCACAGCGTGGATGGACGCCCGACGCAAGGCCGGCAAGCCGTTCTTTGCCTACCTCCCGTCCAACGCGCCGCACGCGCCCTACATCGCCCGACCGGAGGACGCCGCGCTCTACGAGGGCAAAGTGCCGAACGCGCAACTCGCGCACTTCTTCGGCATGATCCACAACATCGACGAGAACATCGGCCGGGTGCTGGCGACACTCCGCGAGTGGGGCATCGAGAAAAACACCCTCGTCATCTTCATGAACGACAACGGCACCGCCGCCGGTGACTCCGTGTTCCATGCCGGCATGAGGGGGAAAAAGGCCAGTGCCTGGCTCGGCGGCACGCGCGCTTCGTCCTTCTGGCGCTGGCCAGGCACCTTGACCCCGGGCTCGTCCCGGGCGCTCGCGGCGCACCTGGATTTCTTCCCCACGCTCGCCGAGATCGCCGGGGCGCCGCTCTCCGTCGAGGTGCAACGGCAGATCGAAGGCCGCAGCCTCGTGCCGCTGCTCGAGAACCCCGGCGCGATCTGGGCGGACCGCTGTCTGATCACGCATGTAGGACGCTGGCCGAAGTTGGCCGACCCCAACGACTCGAAATTCAAGATGGCCGCCGTCCGGAATTCGCGGTGGGCCCTGGTCAGCCCGAACGGCGGACGCGAACCCAACTGGCAGTTGTTCGACCTCGCGGTCGACTACGGGCAACGGAATGATGTCGCCGCCCGGCATCCCGAAGTGGTCCGGGAACTCGGGGCCGCCTTTGACCGGTGGTGGGCCGAGTGCCTGCCGCTGATGGTCAACGAAAGAGCCCTCGGACCAAAACTCAATCCCTTCGCCGTCCGGTATTGGGAGCAGTTCGGCGGCGGCCCGACCGCGGCCGACCATGAGCGCATGGACCCCACACAGCCATGGCCCGCGCCCGCCGCACCTCCCAAGGCAAAGCACGACAAATGAGCATGGGCCTTCGAAGTCGGCAGCGGCCCATCGCGCCAACGAGGCCGTCGAGCAGCTTCGTGCCCTGCTGGCCCGGCAGCCGCAGCCAACGCGCCATGAAGACCTTCATGCGTTCCCCAGGAGATGAGGGACTGTCCAGCGGGTTTCGGGTCCTGATTCTGCTCTGGCTGCTGGCCTGGGCGGCGATGGCCGCTGAGGGCCTCTCTGAGGACCCGCGCCACATCGACCGCGGGCACATCATCCCGAGCGAAGGCTACGCGGACCAGCCTTACATCGTGAAGACCGACGATCGCGCGTGGCTGTGCGTGATCACCACCGGCGCCGGACGCGAGGGCCAAGCCGGCCAGCATGTCCTCTCGATGCGCAGCACGGATCGCGGCCGCACCTGGGAAACACCGGTCGCCATCGAGCCCGCCAGCGGGCCCGAGGCCAGCTACGCCGTGCTTCTGAAGACGACCTATGGCCGCATCTACGCACTCTACAACCACAACACGGACCAGGTGCGCGAAGTGAAGCGCGAGGACCAAGGCGCCTACCCGCGCGTCGATTCGCTCGGACACTACGTCTTCAAGTACACCGACGACCACGGGCGCACGTGGTCCGCGCAGCGCCACGAGATCCCTGTGCGCGAGTTCGAGTGCGACCGCAATAACGTCTATGGCGGCACCCTGCGCTTCTTCTGGAACGTCGGCCGGCCGCTGGTCCTCGGCGATTCGGCGCTGATGACGCTGCACAAGGTCGGCGCGATGGGCGAAGGTTTCTTCGCGCAATCCGAAGGCGTGTTCCTGAAAAGTGCCAACATCCTCACCGAGCGCGACCCAACGAAGATCACCTTCGAGACCCTGCCCGACGGCGACATCGGCCTGCGCACGCCTCCCGGGGGTGGGCGCGTGGCGGAGGAACACAACCTCGTGAGGCTCAGCGACGGCTCCGTCTTCTGCGTCTATCGCACCCTCGACGGCTGGCCGGTCTCCGCCTACAGCCGGGACGGCGGTCACACCTGGACCGCCCCCGCCTACCTGACCTACACGCCCGGCGGCCGCCGCGTCAAGCATCCGCGCGCGGCGAACTTCGCGTGGAACTGTTCCAACGGGAAGTTCCTCTACTGGTTTCACAACCACGGCGGGCGGTTCGTGGCCGAGCTGGGGGCTGCCCGCAAAGACGGCCGCAGTCCCTACGACGACCGCAACCCCGCCTGGCTCATGGCCGGACGCGAAGGGGACACGCCCGAGGGCCGGCGCATCGAGTGGTCGCAGCCGGAGATCCTGCTCTACGACGACGACCCGTACATCCGCATGAGCTACCCCGACCTCGTCGAGGAGGACGGCGCCTTCTACGTGACCGAGACCCAAAAACACGTCGCGCGTCTCCACGAGATTGCGGCGCCGCTGGTCCAGGGTCTGTTCAACCAGTGGGACCATCGCACCGTCGCCCGGGAGGGGCTTTTGCTCGAAACGCATGGCGGCGAGGCCAAGGTCACCATGCCGACACTGCCGGCATTCAACGTCCGAGACCCCCAGCGCGCCGATCACGCAGGGAAGGAGACGCGCGCGGGCTTCAGCATCGAGCTGTGGCTGCAACTGGACTCGCTGGCAGCCGGACAGACCCTCCTGGACAGCCGCGACGACACCGGCGCCGGGATCCTTGTCGCCATCGCCAGGCCCGGTGCGGTCGCCATCGCGCTGCACGACGGCCGGCAGCAGGCGGGCTGGGACAGCGATCGCGGTGTGATCCAGGCCGGGAGGCCGCACCACGTCGTGATCACCGTGGACGGCGGGCCGAAGATCATCACCTTCGTCGTCGACGGCACCCTCTGCGACGGCGGCGACGAACGTCAATTCGGCTGGGGCCGCTTCAGCCCGACGCTGCGCGCGCCGAACGGCTCGGCGACGTTAAAGATGGCGCCCGCCGTCCGGTCGCTGCGCATCTACAACCGCGCCCTGCGCACCAGCGAAGCCGTCGGCAATTACCGGGCGGGCCACCCCAAAGCCGACACCCCAAGCGCGGTTCAAGGCCAGAACCCACCAGCAGCCGCCGGCGACCGTTCGCGCCCCAGGCGTTAGGCGGGGATCCGGGCCTGCTGCAGGGCATGGACAACCGCCAGGCGCGACGATAGACTCGACCCAGCGCGTGGGCTGACACCCCGGGTCGCCCCGAGAGCTGAATATGAACAACCACTCCCAACAGGGCTTCTTCACCGTCGAAGGCAAGAACCTGGCTTTCACCTTCTTCCTCATCGCATCGCTGTTCCTTCTCTGGGGATTCTGCAACTCGATGATCGATACGATGGACAAGCACTTCCAGGATCAGTTGAACCTCACGAAGGCGCAATCCGCCTGGGTGCAGTTCGCGCATTACATGGGGTACGCCCTGATGGCGCTGCCCGCCGGCCTGGTCACACGGCGGCTCGGCTACAAGTACGGCATCATCTTCGGCCTGTTGCTGGTGGGCGTCGGCGCCTTCTGGTTCCTGCCGGCAACCCGCATCTCGCAGTTCTGGGCGTTCCTGCTGGGGGTGTGCGTGATCGCGATGGGCCTGACGGTCCTCGAGACCGTGGCCAACCCCTACACGACCGTCCTGGGGCCGAAGCAATACGGCGCCTCGCGCATCAACCTGGCCCAGTCCTTCAACGGCATCGGCTGGATCCTCGGCCCCATCGCGGGCGCGTCCTTCTTCTATTCGGAGGGCGGGGTCCAGAAGGCGCACGGCCAGCTGTTCATCCCGTATCTGGGCGTCGGCGTGCTGGTGCTCATCCTTGCCCTGCTCGTCCACCGCGCCTACGTCCCCGACATCAAGGTCGAGGATGAATATCACACGGACGACCATGCGAACACCGGGTGGAAGAAGAACCACGGGCTCGTTCTGCTGATGCTGATCTTGAACGTGGGGGCGGTGGCGCTTTCCACCTATCTGGTCTTGCACACGATTCTGCCCGCCGCCTCGAAAACGGTGACCGAAGCGCACGTGGATGCTTACTGGTGGGCCTTCATCGCCATCGTGGTGGCTGCAATCCCGATCCTGGTCATCGCCGCAAAGCGCGTCACCACCCATAGCATCTGGGCGCACCCGCACTTCAGCGGCGCCACGCTCGCCCAGTTCTTCTACGTGGCTGCCCAAGCCGGCATCTTCAGTTTCTTCATCAACAGCATGACGGTGGACAAGCACAACGGCTCCTCGATCGTCCCGGAATTGCCCGCGTCCTGGGCCGGCGGCATGGCCGCCAACAAGCACTGGATCGAAGTGCGCACGTCCCTCTCCGGGGCGGATATTGTTAATCTCTCCGCACTCGCCGAAAGGTTGAAGAACAAGCCCGACCCTGTGGCGGCTTTCCTGGCCTCCCAGCTTCCCGCAACCACGCTGAGGCTGCTCGCCCAGGATCCGGGCACGGCCCCGGAAGCCGCCTTGCGCAAGGCGCTGGTGAATGACCTCAACGGCATCATGCGCCAGGAGCTCGATCCCAAACAGGGCAAACCCGCCTTCTATGACGCCGAACGCTTCCGTGGCGTGGCGCTGAGCGACAAGGCCCGGCAGTTGGCCGGACGCCGGCTCGAGGTGGAAAACGACCATCTCCGCTTCAACCGTCTCCTGCTCGCGGAAGCCCTTCCCGGCCTGGTCAGGTTCCGTGACGGCGTGTGGTGCATCAGCGACGCCGGCGCCGGATACCTCTCGTCGCTGGCCTTCGGCTTCTTCCTCCTCGGCCGGCTGATCAGCGCCTGGGCGATGCGCCGCGCGCCGGCGCACAAGATGGTCGGCGCGTTCGCGCTGGCCAACGTGATCCTCTGCGCCCTGGTCATTGCCAAGCTCGGCTGGCTCTCGGTCGCCGGCGTCTTTCTCACCTACTTCTTCATGTCGCTGATGTTCCCGACCATCTTCGCCCTTGGCATCTTCGGGCTGGGCTCTCAGGCGAAGAAGAAAGCCGCCGCCTTCATCGTCATGTCCATCACCGGCGGCGCGCTCATGCCGAAGCTCATGGGCCGGCTCGGCGACGTCTACGACATGTCCACCAGCTTCTGGATCCCCTTGGGCTGCTTCGTGTTGATCCTGGTCTACGGCTTCAGCTGGTCCAAGCTCAGCCAGGCCGAAGGCATCGTGGGCATGAAGACCGCCGGCGGCCATTGAACCCGCCGCCGGTCATGGAGCCTGCCCCAAACCGGGAATGGCGGAAACGCGAGTGAAATGGACTACCGCCCATGGCTCACCCTGTTGGCGGCGTTGCTGACGCACGCCGCGGTCGGTGCGGCCCCGACCGACTCGATCCGTTGGACCGAACTGCCGCCGCTGCCTGATCCGCTGGGCTTCGCCGGCCCCTTCGTCGGCAACCACAACGGGGCGTTGCTCGTCGCCGGCGGCGCGAATTTCCCTGGGCAGCTCCCGTGGGAAGGCGGCAGCAAGGTCTGGTCTGATGCCGTCTTCGTGCTCGAGACCGCTCACGGCGCATGGAAAGCCGCCGGCACCCTGCCGCGCCCGCTGGGCTACGGCGTGTCGCTGAGCGTTAACGACGGCGTGGTGTGCCTCGGCGGCAGCGACGCGCACCGGCATTACGCGGAGGTATTCCTCTTGCGGTGGCAAGCCGGGGCAATCACGACGTCCCCGTTGCCGCCCCTGCCCAAGCCGTGCGCCAACCTGAGTGGCGGGTTGCTGGGCACCACGATCGTCGTCGCCGGCGGCATCGAAACACCCGGCGCGACGACGGCGCTGAGATCCTTCTGGGCGCTCGACCTCGCTGAGACGCCGCCGCAGTGGCGGGAGCTTGAACCCTGGCCGGGCCCGGGACGGATGCTGGCCGTGGCGGCGGTACAGGACCAGTCGTTCTTCCTGGTGAGCGGCGCGGCGTTGAGCGCCGATGCCCAGGGGAAACCGGTGCGCCGCTACTTGAATGACGCCTACCGCTACACCCGGGGCCACGGTTGGAGGCGCATCGCCGATCTACCCCGACCCGCCGTGGCCGCGCCCACGCCCGCACCCGCGCTGGGCCAATCCACCTTCCTGGTGCTCGGCGGCGACGATGGCTCCCTCGTCGACTTCCAACCGCCTGGGCAGCACCCCGGATTCCCCCGGACGATGCTGGCCTATCACACGATCACCGACACCTGGAAACCGCTGGGGACAATGCCCGCGGCGCACGTGACCACCACCCTGACGCGCTGGAATGGCGGCTGGGTCATGCCCACCGGCGAAATCCGCCCCGGCGTGCGGTCGCCGGCGACGTGGTCCCTGCAGGCCGCTTTCCGCAAGGCGGCGTTCGGTTGGATCAACTACAGCATGGTGTTCCTGTATCTGCTGGCCATGGTCGGGATCGGGGTCGTCTGCTCGAAGCGGAACCGGAGCACCAACGATTTCTTCCGCGGCGGCCAGCGCATTCCCTGGTGGGCGGCCGGCCTGAGCATCTTCGCGACCATGCTCAGTTCCATCACCTTCATGGCCATCCCCGCCGCGGCCTACACCGACGGCTGGAATCTGTTCCTGGCCAACACCTACATCCTGATCACCCCCCTGGTGGTGTTCGTCTACCTGCCGTTCTACCGCCGACTCAACGTCACCTCGGCCTACGAGTACCTGGAACGGCGGTTCAATCTGGCCATCCGGCTGGCAGGCAGCACCCTGTTCATGGTGTATCAGTGCGGACGCATCGCCATCGTGCTCTACCTGCCCGCCCTCGCGCTCGCCACCGTGAGCGACTTCGACGTCCGGACCTGCATCCTCGTCATGGGCGTGCTGTGCATCCTGTACACGGTGATCGGCGGCATCGAGGCCGTGATCTGGACCGACGTGGCGCAGGCCTTCGTCCTCATGGGCGGCGCACTGTTCAGCCTCGGGTTCATCCTGTCCCGCGTCCAGGGCGGACTGGGCGAGGCCATCCGCGTCGCCGCTGAAGGCCGGCACTTCTTCGAAACGATCAACTGGAGCTGGGATCTCACCGTAGCCTCGGGCTGGGTCATTCTGCTCGGAAGCCTGTTTCACAATCTGTTGGCCTACACCGCAAGCCAGGATGTCGTGCAGCGCTACGTGACCACGCCCGATCAGCGGACCGCGGCCCGCGGCATCTGGCTCAACGCCTTGGTCTCCGTGCCTGCGCAGGCGGTGTTCTTCGCCATGGGCACGGCGCTGTTCGTCTTCTACAAGCAGCAACCGCCCCTGCTCGATGTCACGCTGCACAACGACGCCATTTTCCCGTTCTTCATCGTCTCCCAGCTCCCGGTCGGCGTGGCGGGATTGATCGTGGCCGGCATTTTCGCCGCCGCACAATCCACCCTGGCCAGCAGCATGAACTCCATCGCCACGGCTTACGTCACCGATTTTCATCGCCGGCTGCGACCGGATCGGGGGGACCACGCCTATCTCCGCATCGCGCGCCTCGCCACCGTCGTCGTGGGCGTGGCAGGCACGGGCATCGCCCTGGTGATGGCCGCCATCGACATCCGGTCGCTGTACATGGCCTTTCTCGAAATCCTCGGTCTGTTGGGCGGAACGTTGAGCGGGTTGTTTGTGCTGGGCATTTTCAGCCGGCGGGCTTCCGCCCGGGGCGCGCTCGTGGGAGCCGTGCTGAGTGCGGCGATTGTCTCCTCGGTCCGCCTGATTCAGCCCCTCAACGTCTACGCCTACGCACCGATCGGGCTGATCTCCGTGGTCGTCATCGGATGGCTGGCGAGCCTCGTCCTGCCGGCCTCGACCCGGAATCTCGACGGACTCACCCTGCACACGATGCACGCGGACTCGAAGGTCCAAGCCGAGTGATCGGACCGGTGCGCACGCTCACGACTGTCGCGACGCACGTTGCGGGCACACGCTCATACGGTCTCCCCAGGACTGAAGTTGGGGATCAGCCGGACCGGGCGACCGGCCGTGGGCCCCAGGCGGACCATCTGCAGGATCATCTGGAACAGCTGGCGGGCAAACCGGGCGGGATCGCTGCTGTAACGGGCAACTCGCGGGGTGACGAAATCGAGGAAGTAATCGTCATCGCGGGAAATGACCGCAACGTCGCCCGGCAATCGCCGCCTTTGTTGCAGGAGCAGCGTCAACACAGTCAGCACGTGGGCTGAACGCGCCACCAGAAAGCCCGTCGGCGGCTTGGCCCACCGGAGCGCCCCTTCCAGAAGACGAATAATCCCCGCCCGCGTGCCGTCGTGTCTCAAAACGACCGGCGGCGGGCCATCGGCGGCACCCCCGCACAACCCCGCCTCGCTCTCCGCATCCCCGCTGGTGCCCGAAGCGGGAATGACCAGTGCCAGACGCTCGTGTCCCCGGCGCCGGAACACGCCCACGGCGTGGTGACAGGCCGCCCGATGGTCGATATCCACCGAGGGCAACGGCAGCCCGGGAGCACACGACCCCGCCACCAGGCAGGGCAGGTTGCGCTCGCGAAACCACTGCTGGCTGGCCGGAGTCGATAGCAGGAGGATCCAGAGGGATGCCGGGGCGGTGTAAACCACTTGTTCCAGGGATCGGTGCGAATGGCCGGCGGTGCCGGCACGCCCACTGGCGTGATACTCCAATCGGTACCCCACCTTCGCCAGGTTGGAGCGGACTTCATCGATCCAAAACAGGACAAACGGCGGCAGCGCCTTCAAGGTGACGGGCGAGAGCAGTCCGATGACCTTCTGCCGAGCGGCCGGAATCCGCCGTCCGCGCCGGGCGATGATCCGCCGGCGGCGGCCTTGCGCCACCTCCACCCGGCGCTCGCGTTCCAACACCTTCAGGGCCTGGCGCAGCGTCGGGCGGCTGATCTGGAACTCCTCGCAGAGCTCCCGCTCCCCCGGCAGAAACTCCGTCCAACGCCCCGAATCGAGTTGGGCCAGCAGCACCTGGGCGGCGCTCTCCGCCAGGGTCTGCCGGTGCGGCAGCACCAGCTCATGGGTCGAGTCGGGTGTCACTGGTCAGGCTGTTTGACCAGTACGTTGCCCTTGAGCCCCCCTCCAGGCAAGCCGAAAGTCTCTTCAAGCAACGGAATCATCTGGCGGCGTCAGGGCGCTCCTGGGCTTCGCGGATCCCCGGATTGCGGGTTGGCGCCGCCCGGGTCGCAACGCCGATGCGGAATGACCGGCCGTCTGAGCGACAACGGAACACCGAATGCGAAAGGACCAGCGATATGAGTAAAGTGGCCGTGGGACTGATCAGCCTGGTGCTGACATCGGTCAGTTTCGCCCAAACAACCGTCTACTGGACCGGCAACGAAGACCGGTGGGGCGGCGGCAGCCAGACCGGCACCGCCGATGACAACTTCAGCCTGACGCCCGGGGGAGCGGACTGGAAGAAGGTCTCCGCCGGCGAAACCTACCATCACGTGTACGACCGATCGCCGGCCGGTCTCATGCCGGGAGCCAATTACACGGTCTCCATGAATCGCGCCAACCAGACGATTGCCTCGATGGCCTTGGTCGGATCGGGCGGCGACGGCTTCACCTTCAACACGGTGGGCAACAACTCGTTGGGGATGCGGCTGGCAGGGCCGGTCACCGCAAGCGATGGCTGGCATGGGTTCCTGAATGGAGGGGGCAATTCCCTCGCCCTGACAACCGATATCACCTTCGATGTCGCCGCAGGTGCCGGCGTGACTCTCGGCTACCCCTTGACGGGGACCTTCGGCATCACCAAGACCGGTTCGGGTTCCTTGCTGATGGTCGGCGACCATCTTCACTCCGGGGAGACCGGCGTCAGTGGCGGGATCTTCGGCGGCAACGGCAGCCTGGGTGGCAACCTGGGCCTGGCGTCGGGCACCCGGTGGCACTTCGATGAGGCCTTTACCCTCAGCGTGGCCGGCACAACCACCTTCAGCCATGCTTCCTTTGGCATTGCCGATTTGGTCGGGTTGGACTCCTCGACAGCGGAGGGCACGTATACCCTCATCACGGGCACGGTGGTTGGCAACTTCGACAACGTCGGTTGGGTTAACGCCGCCGATATCGGCGGTGGCAAGAGCGCCTACTTCGAGGTCGGCGGCCTCAACCTGATCGTGGTGCCGGAACCCTCGATCTTCGCCTTGGCAGGCGTGGGCCTCGCCGGCTTGCTCCTCATCCGCCGTCGCGGGACGGGTTGAGCCGTTGATCCGGCGCCCGGGGAGCCGAAGCTGATCGGAGTCATGCCAATGCCGCCCTCGATGCTCGCCGTCAGCTCGCTCTCCGCGGCGCTGCTGGCGGCTTCGATGCTGCCGGGCCGGGCTGCAAGCGCCCCCGGCACCGAGCAGAGACCGAACATCGTGCTGATCATCTCCGAGGACAACGGCCCGCACTTCGGTTGCTACGGTGATCCTTACGCTCAAACGCCGAACCTGGACCGGTTGGCGTCCCAGGGCGTGCGCTTCGAGCGCGCCTACATCACCCAGGCCGGGTGCAGCCAATCGCGCTCGAGCATCCTGACCGGGCTGTATCCGCACCAGAACGGGCAGCTCGGCCTGGCAACCTGGGGCTACCGCCTGTATCGCGAGGACACGCCGAGCCTCCCGCGCAGCCTCAAGGCGGCTGGCTATCGCACCGGCAGGATCGGCAAACTGCACGTCAATCCGGAATCCGCCTTTCCCTGCGACCTGCAGGAAATCCCCGGAGGCAACTTTGCGCGCAAGCACTTGGCCGCCTATGCCCAGCATGCGGAGCGTTTCTTCAAGGCCGATGCCCGGCCGTTCTTTCTGCATATCAACTATCCCGAGGCGCACGATCCTTTCCTGAAACAAGTGGACGGCTTGCCGAAGCAGCCGCTCACGGGCACGGACGTGCAATCGCTGCCCTGCTTCGGCATCGATCCGCCCGAACTCCGGCAACTCATGGCGGATTACTACAACTGCCTGAGCCGCCTGGATTCGCTGATCGGCGACTTGCTCGCTGCGCTCGATCGCTCCGGCAAGGCTGGCAATACCCTGATCATCTACCTCGGCGACCACGGTCCCGACCTGCTGCGCGGCAAACGCAGTTCCTACGAGGGCGGCACGCGCGTTCCCTTGATCATCCGCTGGCCGGACAAGGCCCGCCCGCAAGTGCGCGCGGAGCTCGTCTCCACGATTGATCTCATGCCCACGCTCCTCGCGATCAGCGGCGCGACCGCGGTGCCCAACCTGCCGGGACAATCGCTCGTCCCGCTGCTGGCCGGTGAACGGCCGGCGTGGCGCGACACGGTGTTCACCGAATTCCACACCCATGCCGCCCGGGCCAATTTCTTTCCGCAACGCGCCGCCCATGGGCAACGCTACAAGCTCATCGAAAACCTGCTCCCGGACGAAGCCAATCCCGACATGGAGAAGATCGACAAGGAACTGCCGTTTGTGGCCTCTGCCGTGGCCGCCGCCAGGCCGGAAGTGCGCGCCGCCTACGAACTCCAACAGCGGCCCCCGCGCTTCGAACTCTACGACCTGCAGACTGATCCCTGCGAGTTCCACAATCTCGCGGCGTCCGCCGCGCACGCCGCCCAGCTCGCGAACCTCAAGCAGCGTCTCCTCGCCTGGCGGGAGCAAACCCGGGACCCGCTCCTGAACCCCACGAACCTCGCCCGGCTCAAAGCGGAGGTTTACGCCGTGAGCAGCAAAGCCGAGGGCAAGGCTATCGACTGGGGCTACCCCGACTACTTTTTCGGCAGAGAACCCGCCGTCCCGCGCGACACCGCGCCTGCGGCCGAGAAGCCGGCCAGGAAGAAGAACAAGAAACAGCCCGCCGAGTGAGCCTCCTCAGGGCGAGGCCACCGGGCGCTCTTGAACGTCAATCCGGGCAGGACCCCGCGGTCGTAACCAAGGGCATCCACACCCCCACACCATGAGATCCCGCTTCCCCCTCCTCGCCGCCATGGCGGTCGCTCTCGGTGCGACCTTGGGCGTTCGGCATTCCGCCTGCTCGGCTTCGCCGCAGCCCAACGTTCTCATGATCATCTCGGCGAAAAGCAGCATCTGCACAAGTTCACCCTCTGGGATCGCTCCACGCGACTGCCGTTCATCGTCGTCGCTCCGGGCGTGACGCGCGACCACACCCGTAAGGAACGCCCTGTGAGTTTCATATCGGAGCGATCCCAACGAGTGGACTAAGGGTCTGTGCAAAAATTCTTGCACAGACCCTAACCTCGCCGGCAACCCCGAGTTCGCGGACGTCAAAGCCGACCTGGCGAACTGGCTGCCCAGGACCGATGCCCCGAGCCTGTCAGCCAAAGCCAAGCGCAAGAAGAAAGAGCCGTGACGGCCGCAATAACCGCATTGACCCGTGGCGGGGCCGTGGGCGACAACTGCGGCGGTTGCACACACGACGACCCATCCACGCCCATCCCGCCGATGAAACCCACCGATCGCACCCTGACCGTCCTCCTATCCCTCGGCTGGCTTCTGCCCGTCGCCGCCCAGAGCGACCTCGCGCATTCCTTCCGCGAGCCTCCCGAGGCGGCGCGGCCCGGCGCCTATTGGTATTTCATGGACGGCAATCTCTCGCGCGAGGGCATGACGCGGGACCTCGAGTCCATGAAGGCAGCCGGCATGGGGCATGTCGTCTTCCTCGAGGTCAACGTCGGCGTGCCACGCGGGCCCGTGGATTTCCTGAGTGCCCCATGGCAGGACCTCTTCGTTCACGCGGTGCGCGAGGCGGAGCGCCTGGGGATCGAGATCATCCTCGGCTCGGGGCCGGGTTGGACCGGCAGCGGCGGGCCCTGGGTCAAGCCCGAGCAGTCCATGCAGCATCTCGTGGCAAGTCCGGTCGAAGTGCAAGGCCCGGGCCGATTCACCGGCACGCTCCCCGTCGCCCCGCCACGGCGGCCGTTCTTCGGCGATCTGCCCCAATCCATGCGCAAACCCTGGGAGACCTTCTTTCGGGATGTGGCCGTCCTGGCATTCCCGACGCCGCCAAACCCCGCAACCGTTCCCGACATCGACGAGAAGGCTCTGGTCTACCGCGCCCCCTTCTCCTCCCAGCCGAACGTCAAAGCCCGGCTCGAAGCGCCCGCCGAGTTTCCCCTTGACGCCCCCGGCTCCACCATTCCGCTCGATCGGATCATTGACCTCACACAACACCTCAAACCGGACGGAACGCTCGACTGGCAAATCCCGGAGGGCCGCTGGACAGTGCTCCGTTTCGTCAGCCGCAACAACGGCGCCTCGACCCGGCCGGCACCCGAGCCGGGCCTCGGGTTCGAGTGCGACAAGTTCGACGCCGCCGCGCTCGACGCCCACGTCGCCGACTACGCCGGCAGACTCCTGCAGAAGGTGGGACCGCGCCAGCCCGGCCGAGGCTGGACGATGCTGCACATCGACAGCTGGGAAATGGGCGCCCAGAACTGGACGCCCCGGTGGCGCGAGGAGTTCCGGAAGCGGCGCGGCTATGATCCGCAGCCCTGGTACCCCGCTTACCTCGGCTACGTCCTCGGCAGCCGCGGGCAAACGGAACGATTCCTCTGGGACCTCCGCCTGACGGCCCAGGAGCTGGTCATCGAGAACCACGCCGAACATCTCAAGCGCTTCGGCCGCCAGCACGGCTTGACGCTGTCCATTGAACCCTACGACATGAATCCCACGTGCGACTTTGACCTCGGCGCCGTGGCCGATGTGCCGATGTGCGAGTTCTGGAGTCTCGGCTTCGACACCTCCTTCAGCTGTCACACCGCCGCCTCCATTGCCCATCTCCTGGGACGCCCCGTGGTGGCGGCGGAGGCGTTCACCGGCGCGCCAGGCGAAAACTGGCGATTCCATCCCGGCTCGCTGAAGAACCAAGGCGACTGGGCGTTCGCCACCGGCATCAACCGCCTGACCTATCACACGTTCGCCCATAAGCCCGACGAAGGCCGGCCCGGCATGGTCATGGGTCCCTATGGCGTGCACTGGGATCGCGGCCAGACGTGGTGGCCCTTGGTCGGCGACTACCACCGCTACGTCACCCGATGCCAGCAGGTGCTGCGGCAGGGACGCACGATCGCTGATGTGCTGTACCTGCTGCCCGAGGGCGCCCCGAATGTTTTCCAGCCGCCACCGTCGGCGTTCTCCGGCAGCACCCGAATGCCCGACCGCCGGGGCTACAATTTCGACGGGTGCTCGGCAGCCACGCTCATCAAGCTGGCCAGAGTGCGCGGGGGCAAAATCGGGTTTCCCGGCGGCGCCGAGTATGCCCTGCTCGTCCTGCCCCATGTCGAGACAATGACCCCCGAGTTGGTCCGCACGCTGGATTCGCTGATCGCCGCGGGCGCGACCGTCGTGGGCAATCCGCCGCGCCAGTCCCCCAGCCTGGTGAACTACCCGGCGTGTGATCGCGACGTGGCCCGGCGGGCGGAGGCGATCTGGGGCGGCCTGCAGCCACCCGCCGGACCCGACCGCCGTCGCCACGGCAAGGGCCGCGTCATCTGGGGCAGCGCGCTGTATGAAGCGCCCGCCGCCGACCCGTCGCCCATCCTCGAAGCTCGCTGGATCTGGAACGTGCCGGGCGCCGCCAGCGCCGCCCCCGTGGGAACCGCGGTCTTCCGCCGGGAATTCCACGTGCCCTCGAGCCCGCGGATTGCCTCGGCCCGACTGGAAATGACCGCCGACAACGCCTTCAGCGCCACGCTCAACGGCAACCCCGTGCTCGCAGGCAGCGATTTCAACCTGACCTGCGTCGCGGAGGTGACGCAAGCCCTGCTCCAGGGCACCAACGTCCTGACCGTGGCCGCGGAAAACGGCGGGGTCAACCCCAACCCGGCGGGGCTCCTTGGCGCGCTGCGAATCCGGTTCGCGGATCACTCGGAACAAACCCTCATCACCGATGGGACCTGGAACGTGGCTGATGCCGCAGGCGGCTCGTCCCTAGAACCCGCCCGCGTGCTGGGTGAGGCGGCCATGAGCCCGTGGCGGCTCAAGGTGTCGCCGGTCACGCCACCCCTCTACCCGCACTATGACCTGACAGCCGCCGTTCTCCGCGACGCGGGCGTGGGCGAGGACTTTGCCTCGCCCGGCCCCTTGCGCTACACACACCGGCGTACGAAAGACCGCGACTTCTACTTCGTGGCGAATCGCTCCGACCAACCCGTCCGCACCACCGCCACCTTCCGCGTGGCCGCCGGCACGCCCGAACTGTGGCATCCGGTCAGCGGCAGTATCCGATCCCTCCCGCAATTCACCCGCACAGGCGGTTTCACGGAGATGCCCCTCTGCTTCGAGCCCTACGAGAGCTATTTCGTCGCATTCCCCTCGAAGCCAGCAGCGATGGCAACGGCTCCAGCCACCCGTGCGGGGCGGAACTTCCAGGACTTCATCGAGGTGCATACCCTGCCAGGCCCCTGGGATGTGGCCTTGGATCCGACGATCGGCGCCCCCACCCATGTGCGCTTCCACAAGCTCGAGGACTGGACCCAACGTCCCGAGCCCGGCATCCGGTACTACTCCGGGATCGCGTCGTACCGGACCGCCTTTGACCTGCCGCCCGGATCAGTGCCCGGCCCCGATTCCCGGACTTACCTGGATCTCGGCAGCGTCCAGGTCATCGCCCGCGTGCGGGTCAACGGCACGGATTGCGGCGTCCTTTGGACCGCCCCGTGGCGGGTCGACATCAGCCGCGCCGTCCAACCGGCCGGGAACCTCCTGGAAATCGAGGTCGCCAACCTGTGGCCCAACCGGATGATCGGCGACGCCGCCTCGCCGGACCGGCAATTCACCCAGACCACCTATCGCCCGTTCAAGGCGGGCGACCCGCTGCTGCCCTCGGGGTTGCTCGGACCAGTCCGGATCCTGAAGGACACCCCGCGGCCGAGTCCCTAATGAGCAATCTTCCATCGAAAGCACTCGCCGCCCTTGCGAGCCGGTGTCGGACCGGTCGCGGTGACCGTCACAGGCCCCGGTTCATTGGGCTGGCTCGCCAGGTACCGATGGGTGGCAAGAGACAGCAGCATGGTATCGCCGCGCATCAGGTTGATCCACTGGAAGGACTCGGCGTCGCCCGGCGGCTTTCCGCCGAGGTCCGTCAATACCGCACGGTCGCCAGCGGCCGAAACGAACCGGCCGTCGACCGCCTGCAGCGCCACCCGGCCCTTGCCCAGGTCAACGACCACGAACGTCGCCTGCTCCGGGGCGCTCCCGGTTGAATCGGCCGCGATCGTCACCAGCCTGTTGCCCGCAGTGTCGGCCGCCAGGAAGCTGCCGTCCGCACCGCTGGTCAGCGTGATGAGCTTGCCGATGGGAATCGCGCGTTCGATCCCGCGGGCGCGCGGCTCCACGCAGGTGTAGTTGTCGAAGTCGGCATGGCCACCCGGTCGGCCGGTGGTGTTGAAGTTGAACAAGGCGGGCCGGACCCCCTGGAAGGTCGTCAGCTGAAACGTCATGGTGAAGGGTTCGCCCAACGGCGTGAAACGCGTCCCGTCACCGCTCCAGCTGAAGAGGGCCTCGTCGTTGTCGAAGTTGCAGTGGACGCGCAGCCACAGGCGCGTGGGCGGCGGGGCCGGGCTGATCGCGGGGGCCTTGGGAGTGGCGGAAACCCCGGCCCCGGGGCCGCGGCGTCGGCCGCCGCCGCCGGTCACCCTCTGCAGCGCATCGCCCTCGGGGGTCTTGACGACGCCAATCCAGGCGTAGGGCCAGCTCAGCAACGCCAGTCCGGCGTTGTCCCCCACCGCAAGACCCGAGGTGTCCATCTCGACGGTGATGATGCACTCCGGCCCGGGCGGCCGCTGGCACAGGCTGTTGCGGGCGGAGAAGAAATCGTTCGCCGGCAGGGAATGGAGGCGAAGCACGCCGGGCTTCTCGCTCAGCGACCACTTCGAGTCCTCGGGCACATGATTCCACTGCGCATGCGGGTTCAGCCCCGGGCCATCGAAACGGTCGTCGTGGATGAAGGCCGGCCTGGGCTCCTGCGTGTGGCCGGTGTCGGGCTTGAGCCAGGTGTTCGGCGCTCGGCGCAGGTTGCCCGGCAGGCCGATGAGCGGGAAGCCGTTGTCCCAGGTCACCGGCACCAGGGCAACCATGCGGCCGGCGCTGCCGTGGTCGGACATGATGAGGCTCCACCATTCGCCGGAGGGCGTGTCGACGATGCCGCCCTGATGCAGCCAAAGCCCGCGGTCGTCGGGTCGGGCGCGAAGCGGCGCGGCGGCCGTCACCCCTAACGACTCGCCCTGAACCATGCGTTCGATTGTCCACGGGCCATCGATGGAGTCCGCAATCGCAACCATCTGATCCACGGCTCCGCCGGGAATCGCGGACACATCGACGTACTTGCCGTTGATCTTGTACAGGTGATGCCCCTCGCCCATACGCCCCACAAGCGCCCGTTTCGGAGCGTCGGTCTTGAAGGACCTCACGTCAGGCGCCAGTTCCTCGATGGGATACGGGCTGGCGGCGCCGGAGATCAGATAGATCGTGCCGTCGTCATCGAACAGGACGGAAAGGTCGTGCCGACCGGGCAGTTGGTTCCGCTCCCAGGGACCCCGGATGGACTGCGACCGGAAGACCTGAAGCCCCACGCCGTTGACGTTCGAGAAGACGTAAAACGTGCCCTTGTGATACCGGATGCAGGGCGCCCAGATGCCGCGCCCGTAGATGTCGCCGCCTTCCAGCCGGAACGCCGGGCCGAGGTCCAGCCGGTCCATGCAGTAGCCGACCAATTCCCAGTTCACCAGGTCCTTCGAGTGCATGATCTGCACCGCCGGGTTCATGTGCATGGTCGTGCCGGCCAGGTAATAGTCTTCCCCCACCCGGATGATGTCCGGATCCTCGAACTCTTCGTAGAACAGGGGATTCGAGTAGGTGCCGTTGCCGTTGTCCGCAGTCCAGTGCCGCATCGCGGCCGGAGGCAGCCGCGATGCACCCGGCGCGGCCGCGATGACCGCGTGGAAGGCAGGCTTGGGTCGACACTGGGCGTCGAAGAGCAGCGGCTTGCCGGAGGCCCGCCACGAGTTCCCGTCGTTCGGCCCCCAGAACGTCACCATCGCCACGTGACGATCGTGCTTCAAAAACGCCCGGAAAAGACCCGCGTACGCCTCGGCCTGCCTGCGGTCGGCGTCGCTCACCAGGCCGCCCTGGGCCGTCGCCGCGTTCTCCGCGATGTCCGCCCCGAAACTGCGCTGACCGCCTTGCGCGCCGGTGACATCGAGTTCCGTGATGTGAATGGGCAGGCCCAGCGTCGCGATGTCCGCCAACGCCTGGTCCATCGTCTCGAAGGTCGTCGAGACGTTGACGTGGGCCTGAGAGCCAATGGCGTGAACCGGCACCTGCTGCGCCTGCAGCGACCGGATCAGGGCGATGAGCTTGCGGCGCTTCGCGGGGTCTTCCAAGCCGTAGTCGTTGTACCGGAGCATGGCCTCCGGATCCGCTTCATGGGCGTACTCGAATGCCTTGGCAATGAAGTCCGGACCGATGATCTCCAGCCAGAGCGATGGGCGCAGCAGGTTCGTGCCGCGGTCGGCAAGCGCCTCGTTGACCACGTCCCAGACCCGAACCTTGCCCTTGTACCGGCCCACCACGGTGTGAATGTGATCGCGCATCCGCCCAAGCAACTCATCGCGGGACGCGCGCGGCCCGGTGTAACGGCCCGGAAAGCCGCCGCCAAACCCGGGACCGAATCGCCCCCGCCCAACCCGGTTCGTCGCGGGCCCTTGCCTCTCGGCCGAGGGACCCGCCGCAGCGTCGGCGACGCCCGTGGGCGGATTCGTGCCGGCGAACACCCAGGAGGGGGTCTGGGAATGCCAGACGAGCGTGTGCCCAACCAGCACCATGTCGTTGCTCAGCCCGAAGTTCACGAAGGCATCCGCGAGGCGGAAATCGTACCCGTCCGCCCCGGGCCGCGGATGGATCAGCGCCCATTTCATCTCGTTCTCCGCGACGACGTGGTTGAACTGCGTTTTCACCAGAGCCACGTCCTGGTTGACCTGCTCGGGACTGCGGCGGAAGCCCCGGCCCGTCGCGACGGCATGGTTGATGGCCGTGCCGACCATGAAATGGTCTTTGAAGGTGTCCTTGAGGGTGGGCAGGTCAGCCGGCCACGCCGTGGCGCACAGAGCCAGCAGTCCCGCCATCAGACAAGGCATGAAGCCGTGGGTTTTCATGTGGAGCGCTTGCATCGAGGGGAGGTTGTTGCGGCACAGAATGAGGTGTCGTCGCGATCCGCGACCGGCGGCGGCGGCGTGCCCATCCCGTCGCTGCCCGTCGACACCGCTTCCGAACGTTGGAGTTCGAGTCTCGTCCTTCATCGTCGCCAGCCCGATTGCTCGAGACGCTTCAACTCGGCGTCGAGATCTTCGCCCTCGTAAAATGAGAGCCAACCCCGCGACCGCACGGTCTGACCCGGCGCGCAATCGGCGAGTCGGCCGTTCGCATGCATGCAGGGCACCGGCGGGTTTTGCCAGAGGCCATCCAGCGGATCCCACGCGGTGATGATCCAACGCCGGCCATCCTCTGAACGGCAGGCGGCATAGGGCGGACGCAGGACTTTGTTCTGACCGGTTTGCGCATGAAAACCTCGGGCGGCTTTGAGCATCACGCAGTTCTGCAGCCGAAGCCCGGTGAGCGGGCTGCCCGTCCCGTTGCGCAGCCAGGTTTCCATCCGCACGCCGTCCCGGGCCGGAATGACCTTGGTGCCGAAGACGATGCCGTTGGGCAGCGTACGCTCGTAATCCAGCGAACCCTCGTCGCGCCGACGCCATTCCCCCGGGTCGAGGCGGATGCCATCCCGGGTCCAGAGGGTCTCGATGTGCTCATGGGCCAGATACGTGAGTCCCAGGTTGGACCAAATGGCCTCGGGCAGATCCACCACCACGTAACTGCGCCCATCCCACGGCGTGAACACGCTGATCTTGGTCTCCCGCTGCGGATTCCGGGCGCCTTCCAAAAAACCGGTCCGCGGATGCCTTCCCCCGGGATACGGCAGCACACGCAGCGCGGCGCCGGCCGCAGGCTGGGGCCGGTTCGCCGCGTCAATGCCGTGGCGCTGCTGGGCCGCACGAATCTCGTCAGCCGTCAAACCGGTGGCACGCCGCACTTCCTCCCGGGAGAAACCGTGATCCCCAATCATGTTCTCGAGCCATCGGCGGAGCTCCGGGTCGTTCTTGGGGCGACGCGCCTGCCGCGCAACTTCGGCGGAGTCCTCGGTGACAATCAGCTTCTCGTAGGCGGCGAGCGCCTGCTCGTTCTCAGCCCGGGCTTCGGGAGGCAACACGCCGCGACTGCGCTCGATCTCGAGTTTCATGCGCCCGACGAGGAACTCCTTCTCCTCACGGCGCAGAGGGAGCGGCCGGTCGGGGATCTTGATGTGCCACGGCGCCGTGTGCGCCCAGCGAAACCGGCCGCCAGGTCGTTCTTCCCAACAGCGAACACTGAGCCATCCGCTGCTCTCGACCGTGACGTCCGCGTCGAAGGAGGACTCGTGGACGCCTTCGGGTGTTTCACGATTCTGAGGCATGATCGTGCGCGCGGCGATGCCGTTCTCGATCACCTCGATGAACGCCAGAGGCTCTTCACTCACGATGGCGCCCCGCAGGCGATAACTCGCCGATGGAGCAGTCTGCAGGAAGGTCTCGCCAGGATCGCGCTCGTTGATCGTCGCGAACAGCATGGGTCCGGTGGTGACAAAGCTCCGGCCCGCTGCCAGCCCCGCAAGCCACCCCTCGTACGTGAAGCCCTCGGGCAGATGCACATAGACGCGGCTGAAACCGGCCGGTACCGGGTGCACGCCGCTGGCGGTGCCGGCCGTGGGCACGACGGGAAACCCGGCGTTCAGCAGCGTGTAGTACATGCCCAAGGTGTAGAGCGTCCAATCACGCTCGTTCCCGCAATCGCTGCCGTAGGGCGGATGCAAATACGGGGGAGCCAACGACACGTAGCGGGTGAACGCGAACTCGGTGCGCCACATGTGGTTGTTGGCCAGTTCATAGAGCTGCGCGCCGGTCACAGGCGGCAGCGTCAGGGCCGCCCCCCAATCCAGCTTGTCCATGTCCAGGAGCCCACCCTCCGACCGGGCCTGCGCGGCCACCTGGCCCCAGGGGGGCGTGCCCGCCTCGAACCGCGTGCGATGGTTCAGCAGAAACAGCGCGCACAAGGTGTGATTCCTGTCGCCCAGCGTGAAGATCTCATACTCCGTGTTCCGCGGCCAGATGACGTGCGTGCGGTCCACACGGGCCAGTTCGGCAGGATGATCGCCGGGCATGTTGCGATCCGCCGCCGCAGGGGCCGTGAAGCCTCTCGTCACCCAAAACGACAGCGGAAAACCCACATTCAGGTCCTCGGCCACCAGGATGTTCCGCAGCTCGCCCACGGTGCGATGCAGATGGGTTTCGCCGGAAAACCACCCGCGCTCGGCCAGGTTGATCCAGCGGCGGAGCGGTAAACGGAGCTGAACCGGCTCGCTGCCGACCTCGAGAGGTTGAACAAGCGGAGCGTATTCCTTGCCGCGTTCCGCGGTGACCGTGTACCGCCCCGGCGGCAACTCCACCCGGAACGGATGCGCTGAAACCGTCGTGTGAACCTCCACGGACCGGGGGTTGAGCCAATTCGTCTTGGCGTACGGAACCGCCGAGCCCTCCGCCGCCGCGGAGACCACATGAAACCACGCCCCGCCGGCGCTCCGCACATACACCCGACCGGCAACCGTGGCGCCCGAACCCCCGTCCACGAGGACACCCGTGAGCTCCGTCGCTTCCAATCCCGGCCCTGCCAGCACCAGGAGGGCGAACGCATGACGCCAGCCCAACCGGTCCGGCCGTCGCCATGCCGCTCGTTCAGGTTCAGTCTCCCGCATGGGTGGATCGTGACATCGCCAGCCCCGGAATGAAAGACCGGACCTCGGCGCGCAGCTCACCACACCACCTTGACGCCCACGGCTCGGCTCCATACCGTGAAGCGTTGATGAAGCACTCCGGCGATGGCACGACACCAATCCTCGCTCTCTGCGTGCTGCACGCCTGGACTTGCCTGGCCGTCGGAGCAGGCGCTGGTCCGTCGCCCCAGGAGTTGGAGAGGTTGCACCACGCTGGAGTGGCGACGACCGCCAGACTGGCCAGCAACACGGCCTTGTGGCAGGTCGAGATCGAATTCCATTCATCGTAGGTCACGATCCCCATGCCGACGGTGAGTCCCGCAGCCCCGCACCGGACTGTTTTTTGCTGGACGTGAAGTCGGGCCGCCTCCGAAGACTCCCCATCCCGGGGATTGCCACGATGGGCGGTTGTTTTCTCCAAGGGCGTCGCCAAGTCCTCGCGAACGCATGGGGTCTGCAGGGCGAGAGCTCGCTCGTCAAAGTCGATCTTGCCAAGGGTCACGCCACGCCGTTCGCGCCGGAAGGACTTGGCAGCCAGTTTGCCGGTCTTCCCGTGCTGTCACCCGACGGAACACGAGTGGCCCTGCTCCAAATGGGTCGAGGCACCAATGTGACCGACCTGCAACTCGTGTCCGTTGGGCTCGAGACCATGCGTGTTCAGCCGATTGGGCCTCCCAAGGGGGTTCTCGCTCCCTTGGGATGGCTGCCTGACGGAGGCGGCTTCATCTTGAGAAGAACACTCCCGGCCACAACCAGGGACGCCATCGAACCCAGCATGCTCTGCCGTCTCGATCTGAGGGGCGTGCTCCACGACTTGCGCTCCGGGGGTTGGTCTCTGGTTCTGCCGAAGTCGCGTCGCATCTTGTTCCGAGACAACGACCAGGGGTACGAATGGTTTACCTGCGATCTCCATGGCAACGATGTCCAACGCTATGCGAATGGCATGAGAGGATACGGTCAGCCTGCGGTGTCCCCCGACGAACGGCGCATCCTCTGGGTGCGACTCGAGCTGGTTCATCCCCTACACGGGCCTGTGCGAACCGGGCCCCCGCGCAGCGGCCTATCTCGATTTCATCCACCACGCTTTCCGGGCGAAGCCCAGCCCGAACATCGAGGCTTGGACTTACCTGCCCGACGTCTTCTATGCTTGGCACCAGCAGGACCGTGGCTGGCGCTACTTCCAGCATGTCTTGAACAGCCGATCCGGCTATCCTGAGGTGTCGTTCACGGTGATCAGTCACATCGCCACCCGCATGATGGGGATGGAACCCGATGCACCCCGGCACACGATCGCCACGCTGGGGCGGTTGCCGGCGGAGGTGGCCTGGGCACAGCTGGATCACGTGCCGCTGGGCCCCCATGACATCCAGGTTCGGCACGAGGACGGCAATCGGACGTCGACGCTGGCGAACCACGCCGGCCCGGACCTCGCGTGGGAGGCGCTCTTTACCGGCGAGCACGCCGTCCTTCTTGTGGATGACATGCCGCAGACGGCAACCGCGAAGGCGCTGAGGGGGACGCGAGTCAGCAGCGTCACGATCCACGTCAAGACCGGGCAGCGCCGGGTCGTGAAGGTGCCTGCGGCCAATAAGGAGTGACTCGAGGAGCTGCTCGAGCATTGAACAGTGACCACGAAACCAAGGTCCATCCTGCTGTTGATGCGCATTCCGAGAATCGTCCTCCTTGCTGTACTCGCGGCCGCGGCGGGTTGCTCGCGCGCGCCGGTCATCACGGTCCGGAACCTGTCCTCCCAGGCGCTCAGCAATGTCGTGGTGTCAGGCTCCGGCTTCACCAACCGAATTGGAAGCATTGCGGCCGGTGGCGAGCACCGCCTCGCGGTCCGCCCCAGCGGCGATTCCAGCCTCCGGCTGGTGTTCGATGCCGGCACCCAGCACGTGGACTCCGGGAGCCAGGGCTACTTCGAGGCCGGAGGCGGCTATCGCGTGACCGCCACGGTGGATACCAACCTGAGCGTTTCCATCGCGTCGGAGTCGCGACGGTTCTGATCCGCGCGCTGCACATGCCCCAAGGCGACACCCGCACCCTCGACGGAAGACGGTTGCGCCCGGAATGAAAGCGGACAACACTCCGCCTGCCAACCCCATGGCCCACAATTCGAGGATTCTGGACCGCAAACCCGTCGCCGTTCTTCTCGCAGTCTGGCTGGCCCGCGCGGCCATGGCCGCCGAGACCGGTGCGCCGTCGGCCCTCCCCGTCGGCTTCCCTTACTCTCCCCCGGAATGGCAGACGGCCATCTGCCTGCCGGACGACCCGCACAAGTCGCTCGTGGATCGCAGCGGCGATCTGCTCTGCCACTACGGCCAGGGCGGACGCGAGTTCGCCACGCGCGTCGGGGTCGAAGTGACCGCCCGCGACGCCTGGCGGAAGCAGGAGTTGCTCTCGCCGCGCGTACCCATCGTGCGCACGTTTCTCGCGGCGGAGGGCTGGGAGATCGTCGAGGAGGCCTTCGCCGTCAAGGATTTGCGGCAGCCCAACCAGCCGCCGGACAGCGACGCGCTGCTGGCCGACAAACTCGACTCCAGGGCCGAAGCCCGCAGCGTCCTCTCGACCCAGCCCGAGGGCCCCGCGCGCAACGGCGTGATCCTCGTCCGCGTCACCAACACCGGCACCGAATCGCGCGCGTTTCAACCCCGGTTGATCGTGGACAGCACGCTGGAATTCACGTTCCAACCCGAGGCCCAGCGCGTGGTCGTCAATGGCCATGAGACGATCCTCTCGTCGCTCACGATGTCCGGAGTGGACGACGCAACCGATCCGCGCCGGACGATCCGGCTTGAGACGCTGACCGTCCCGGCTGGCCAAACCGCCACCTTCTTCATGCTCTACTGCGGCGGAGTATGTCAAAGCCCTGCGTCAGCGGACCCTGGAGAACGATACCCCGCTCGACGACGGCCTGGTTCCGGCCGGCTTTCCCGATGGCGGCATCGGGGGCATCCATCTCGAATACACCAATCCGTACTGGAACCTGCTGGGGCTGCGCGCCTTCGTTCAAGCCGCTCATTGGCTGGGCAAGGCCGACGAGGCCGACGCCTTTCAGAGGGAATACGACGCCTTCATGGTCGCCTTCCGCAAGGCGGCCGAGCTTGACCTGGCCGTCGATCCGCACGGCAACCGGTACCTGCCGATCCTCATGGGCCCGGAGGGAAGACAGCAGCTCCCGCAACGTGGGCAGTGGGCCTTCCTGCACGCCGTTTACCCCGGGCAGCTCTTCGCCAGGGACGACCCGCTCGTGCAAGGCAACCTCGCCATGCTCGAAGCCACCGAGCGGCAAGGCATGGTCACGGAGCTCAACGGAATCGCCACCCCCTTTGGGCCCTTGCACCTCCACGTGGAAGCGGACAAAGACGGGCGGCAACTCACGGTCTCCGTCAAACCGCTGGACGCCAACTGCAAGGCGGTGGTGGTGCATCTGCCCATCGGGGGAACGAAGCCGATGCATCCTCAACAAGGCGGCCGAATCAGCGTTCCGCTGCGGTGAAGGCCTCGGCGGGCCGTGCCGGGCAAAGCTGCGATCGTCGTTCCATGATCGGTCGGTTCCCAAGTTGACAATGTGGCCATATAACCGTAAAAACCGCTGGCATCTGGCCGCTGCGCGTGCCTCCGGCGCTTCCCAACTGATCACCGAAGCCCTCAGCCACGGCCAAAACTACGGCGGCGTCAAAGTCGTGAACTCCTTTCTCTGAATCCGATGGCGCCGCTGGCCCCGGCTTTCCAGCGCAACCCGTTGTTCACTACCGTTGCACACCAGTGTTGCGCGAAACATGGGAAGCCGTCCTGTCCAACCCCGCGCCACCCCTCAGCATCGAGGACGAGGTCATCCGCCGTTTCCCGCCCCGGGTGGAAACCGGCGACTGTGAAGTCCGCAACGCGTCAATCCACGATCGATCATGCAATGAAACAGATCACGACCTTGCTCAAGGTCCTGATATTCGTGCCGCTGGCCGTGGCCGCCACCGCCCCGCAATGGCAGGAGACCGAACTCACATTCAACGCCTCGCGCGATGCGGCTAATCCCTACGCGGATGTCGAAGCCTGGGCGGACTTCACGCACGAGGACGGCACGAGGATCCGGCGGCCCATGTTCTGGGATGGCGGCCGCACGTTCCGCGTGCGGTTCGCCTCGACCCAGTCTTCAGGTGCGTGGCGGTGGACGAGCTCTGACCGTGACGGCGATCCTGGCTTGAACGGAAAGTCCGGAACGCTCAGCGCCGGCCCCGCCGCGTCGGAGCCCGCCACCGTCTTCACGCGGCACGGGTTCTGGAGCATCCCACCGGGCGGGCGGAATCTGGTACATGCCGATGGCACCGCGCGCCTGCTCTGCGCCGATACCGCCTGGGCCTTGCCGTGGCGGGCCACCGTCGACCAGGCGGAGGTCTACGCGAGGGATCGCCAAGCCAAGGGCTTCAATGCCACCCTGCTCATGTCCGTGCAGCCGGACATGGACTGCAAAGGTCCCCGCTCCCGCACGGAGGACTTGGGATTCGACATGGGCTTCGAGGATCTGCCGAAGGGCACTTTGCGCCAGTTGCGCCCCGAGTATTTCCAGATGTTCGACCGGCTGACTGGCATCCTGGTGGCGCATGGCATCGCCCCCGTTTACCAACCGGTCTTCCACGGCTACGGCTGGAAGGGACGGCGCGCGGCCGGCAACGTCGTGAGCGCCGAGGACTACGCTCGCTATTGCCGGTATCTCGTGGCCCGCTACGGCGCCCGTCCGGCGATCTGGCTGGTAGGAGGCGATGGGCCGGGAACCGATCCAAAGATCGTCGAGCAGTTGGATCGCGCGGGACAAACCATCGAGAAATGGGACGCCTACCGCCAGCCGACGGGAATTCACTATGCACCGCACTCTTTGTTTCGCACGCATCAAGACAAAGCCTGGCTGGATTTCCAGTGGTGCCAGACCGGTCACAATGGCGAGCACGTGCCGGAGCGCGTGGCCGACATGTGGCGCAACACCCCACTCAAGGCGGTGGCCAACGGTGAGCCCACCTACGAGAACATCGGCAAGACCGGCCGAGGTTCGGGTTGGTGGCAAGGACACGAGGCGTGGTGCAATCTCACCGCCGGCGGGACGATGGGACTGGTTTACGGCGCCGGCAGTCTCTGGCAGTGGCGGCTGCACGCCAAAGAACCGGATCACGCCGACTGGTGCACCGCACCCGGCGCCGGCTGGCGCGAGGCGCTCGACTTCGAAGGCTCCCGCTATCCGGGCATCGCCGCGAGGATCTTTGACGGCCTGCCCTTTGCCGACATGCAGCCCAACTGGACCTACACCTACGGCCGGCGTGGCCTGGCGGTGCCGGGCAAGCTCTTCGTGCTTTATCTGCCCGAGGGCGGCGATGTTGCCATCATCTCGCGCGACGTGCCCCGGGCGTATCGCATCTTCGATCCACGGACCGGAGAAGTAGTGAGCGAAGGCCGGCTGCCGGAGACGGTGTCCGCCCAAGCGAAAACGGGCCCGGGCAGCGAACCGCGCGTGGTGGTGTTCACGGCGACAACGCCCTGAGGCCGGGTCTTGAACTCGAAATCAATCTGAAGAGCATGGTCACACGATGAAATCACACCCGAGCATTCCCTCCTTACAACTGGCGGCTGCTCCCCAAGGAGGGCGGGAAGCTGCGCACGGTGGCGGACATCGGGACGCACTGGATGGACACCGTATCGTTCATCCTCGGCGCGAAGATCACTTCGCTGCTGGCGGACTTGCAGACCTTCCACAAGACGCGGAAACGTCCGCTCGGGGAAGTGCAAACGTTCGCCAAGGCAGATGCGAAGATGACATTCGCCACCTACCGGGTTCAGACCGACGACTTCGCCAGCGTGCTCTTGCAGTTCAGCAACGGCGCGCGTGGCAATCTGGCGGTCTCGCAGGTTGCGGCGGGGCGCAAGAACTGCATCCGTGTCGAAATCTACGGATCGCAGAAGTCGGCGTGGTGGTGCTCGGAAGAGCCGGAGGTGCTCCACTTCGGCAACCGCGATGGCGCCAACGAGACGGCGGTGCGCGCCACCCCAGCCTTCGGCGATGGCGCAGCGGGCCTCATGGATTATCCGCCCGGCCACGTCGAAGGCTTTCCCGACACGTTCAAGATGAACTTCCGCGCCATCTACACGGCCATTGCCGGCGGCCCCAGCGAACACCTGTTTGCCAGTGTGAGCGACGGCCATCAGGAGGTCGCCGTGTGCGAAGCCATCCTGAAGAGCAGCCACAACCGCAAGTGGGTCAACGTCTGATCCCTCGAATGATCGAGGCTCTCCCCGAGCGGAGCGGCGCCCGGCCAGCAGCGGTGGAATCAAACCAATCTGACTTGTACCCCACCGGAGGCACTCTATGAAATACACCTACGAACAACTGGCGAAGATGATTGACCACTCCCTCCTGCACCCAACGATGACGGATCGGGAGTTGGAGGACGGCTGCAAGCTCGCCGCACAATACGGCGTGGCTTCCGTCTGCATCAAACCCTACGCCGTCAGACGCGCCGCCGAGATCCTCGAAGGCACCGGCGTGTTCGTCGGCGCCGTCATCGGCTTTCCGCACGGCAACTCCTGCACCGAATCCAAGCGTTACGAAACCGAACTGGCCTGCCGCGACGGCGCCGTCGAGATCGACATGGTCATCAATCTTGGCAAGGCGCTGTCGGGCGATTGGGATTATGTGGAGCGTGACGTGCACGCGGTGTGCGAGGAAGCCCGCCAACGCGGCGCCAAGGTCAAGGTCATCTTCGAGAATGACTACCTCACCAAAGGCGGTGCCGGCCTGGACAGCGACGGCTTCAAGAAGAAGCTCTGTCAGATCTGCGAGCGTGCTGGCGCCGATTGGGTGAAGACCTCCAGCGGCTACGGCTTCGTGAAACAGGCCGATGGCCGTTACGGCTACCAGGGCGCGACCGAGCACGATCTCGCCCTCATGCGCGCCAGCGTCTCCGCGAAGGTCCAGGTGAAGGCGGCCGGCGGGGTGCGCGATCTCGACGGCCTGATCAGGGTCCGCGACCTCGGGGCAACCCGCTGCGGCGCCACCGCCACCGCCGCGATGCTCGATGAATACCGGCGCCGCGAAAAAGCCGAGCGGGCGGGCAGTGCCGTAGAGAGCCAATCTTCGGCCCTCGGCGCAGGTGGCTATTGAACCAACGCCATCATGAACGCGAAACTGGAACCAACAGCCAACGTCTCTGGGCAAGCCGCTGCGCTTGCCCTCAGCCTGATCGTCGCCCTCCCGGCAACCGCCGGGGATAAGGAACTGCCTCGATTGCGAGTCAGTGAAAACCACCGTTTCCTCGTGACCGCCGATGGCCGGCCCTTCTTCTGGCTGGGTGATACGGCCTGGGAGCTGTTCCACCGGCTCAACCGCGAGGAGGCGACCCGCTACCTCCAAGACCGCGTCAGCAAGGGCTTCACCGTCATCCAGGCGGTCGCCCTGGCAGAACTCGACGGATTGAACACGCCCAACGCCTACGGCCATCGGCCGCTCGTGAACAACGATCCAACGAAGCCCGACGTCAAGGACGGGCCGGCCGACGATTACTGGGACCACGTGGATTTCATCGTGCGCCGCGCCAATGAACTCGGCCTGCGCATCGGTTTCCTCCCGACGTGGGGGGACAAGTGGCACAAGAAAGGCGGCAAAGGCCCGCTCGTCTTCAATCCCGACAACGCTCACCCCTACGGTAAGTGGCTGGGCCAACGGTATCGTGAAGCCGGCCTGGTCTGGATCCTGGGTGGCGACAAGTTCGTCGGCAACGACGAGGAGCGCCGCACGCTCGAGGCGATGGCCAAGGGGTTGAAAGAGGGCGACGGTGGGGCGCACCTGATCACGTTCCATCCCACCGGCCAATACAGCTCGGCCATCTGGTTCCACAACGCGCCCTGGCTCGACTTCAACATGCTGCAGACAGGGCATACGCGGGACCGGGACAACCACACCTCCGTCCTCGCCGAATACGGACGCACACCCGTCAAACCGGTCCTGGACGGAGAACCCGGCTACGAGAACATCCCGCACGCGTTCACCGTGGCCAACGGCCGGCTCGAAGCCATCCATGCGCGGCGGTTCTGTTACTGGGCGCTGTTCAGCGGCGCGTTCGGCCACACCTACGGTTGCAATGAGGTCTGGCAGATGTGGGCGCCCGGACGCGAGCCGCTGATCGGGGCCGACCGACCCTGGCACGAAGCGCTCAACCTTCCCGGCGCTGGCCAGATGCGCCACGCCCGCGCCCTCATCGAGTCGGGCACTTGCTTCGACCGCATGCCCGATCCCTCGCTGGTCGCGCCGCCGAATTCCACCGGACCCGATTATGTGGCCGCCTGTCGTGCACCAGACGCTCGGTATGCCCTGATCTACTTCCCTTCCGGCAAGCCGGCGATCATCCGGACCTTTCTGCTCAAGGGCCCGAGGCTGGCCGCGCAGTGGTTCGATCCGCGCACCGGCGAACGCCGCGACGGGCCCACCGTCGAGATCGCGCCGTGGAAGACCACCGGGTTCAAACCGCCAGTCGCGGACCAGGATTGGGTCCTGGTGCTGGGCAGCGCGATCGAGATCGACCCGAGGCCACACCAGCGCTAACGAGCGCTGTAAACTGAGACGTCGTTGAGCACGCACGGCTTCGCGGCCGTCCTTCCCCGGTTGCTCCAGAACACGGACACGATCCAGGCCTTGATGGTCACCTGCAACTTCGCCGCCTGGGACTCCGGTGGTTGGACCGAAGCGCTGCCCGACATCCGGCGTCTGAGGAAAGACGGCGTGGGCATCGTGGCGATGAAACCGCTCATGGGGGGCATGGGCGAGACCCCGGCGGGACGCAGCGCGCTGGCCGAGGCACTGAAGACGCCGGCAGGACGGACGCGAGTCATGAGCGCCGCCCTGCGCTGGGTGCTTCAAAACGCACTGGTCGACACGGTTCCGTTGCTGATCAAAAACCAGGAGGAACTGGCAGCCAGCACGACGGCGGCCGCGGGCGGCCTGACCGACGCGGACATGAGATTGCTCGCCGCAGCAGTCCGCGAAGCCAGTCCGCGGCTTTGCCGACTCTGCCCGACTTGCAGCGCCGGCTGCCGGTCAGGACTCCCCATTCCCGAGATCATGCGGGCGTTGATGTATGCCGAGGGTTACGGAAACCTACCGAGAGCCAAGAGAGCCTATGCCGACTTGGTCGGCGGGGCCCCCGTCGCGAAGTGCGAATCCTGCCCCGGATGCACCGCGGATTGCCCCAACCAGGTCAGGGTGCACGACCGCATGCTGTCCGCCCGGACGCACCTGGCCTGAAAGCCGTCTGACGGCCGATTGGGCCGGCACCGCCACCCCCCGCTAGAGTCCTCGACTTGTGAAAGTCGTTGCGATTGGGTCAAGTTTGGGGCTCTGTTGTTCCCGGCCTCCCCTTCCTCCGTCGAGGACTCTGATGAGCGAGGCGCGGAGGCAGGGGGCCCCGCTGCCCCACGGTTTTTGGGACTGCATGTTTCATCGGTCTGAGGCGCGCCTCGCTAGCGGAAAAGGAAGCCCACGCGCCACGGTTGCTGGATCAGATGGAGCGTCCCGCCACTGGCCCTTCCAGGCAGCAGGTGATGCCGACCGGACCACCCTCCTGGCCCAAGGGCGACACATTACCGGATGTTACCGCGCCTTCTCCGACTTCGCGCAGATGTCCTCGTTGGACTCGCCAGCGCCGGTTTCACCGAATGCCTCCGGCGCCTGCCCGCTTCCGGTGCCAGGACAGACCAGGGTGCTTTCAAACGCCTATGAAAGCGAGTTGTTGTTGCTGGACCAAGTGGCTTGTCCTCTCGCTGGGCGCCTGTTTCCACCAGGCCAACGCCCACCGGGCAAGCCTCAACTCGTCAACCCGTTCTTCGCGATGGACACAGCCTTGCGGAGTTGGTCATTGCCCCCATTGCGATGGTAATGCCCGCCGGTCAGGCCAGAACCGCGCCCGCCGTCTTCGCGTTCAAAGGCCCACCCGACATGCTGCGGGTCACCGCGCGCGACCATCGCCCGTACCGCTGGATTCCCCGTGAACGGTCCGTCTTCGACGTTCATGGTGCTTGCCGGCGGAACGGCGCTGAGAATGGGCGTCACGGCCTTCATGCCCCCGCGAAAGCGCCGGTTGAAGCACCATTCGTCCGCAGCAGGCAGCCCGCGCGGTGCTCGTGCTCGCCAGGGCCATGGCTGGGCGCACCTGCAATGAATACGATCTTCCTGTCCGCAGCGGAAACGCTGACGGTCGGCACGGTGAGGAGAAACCAGGCGATGACGCTCCTCCCCTTCTCGTTTTCCGAAGCGCTGCCCGCGGACGGCGTGACCGGAACGACCGCGGAGCGACCGGCCCGGTTCGACCGCGATCTCGCGAAAGGCGGCCATCCCGAACCCTTGCTGCGGGGCGCCAGCCGCACCGAATACCTGCGTGACCTCGTGCGCGCCACGCTGCTCAAGGAAGTCGTGCGCCGGCATCGGATTCGCCCCGGCGCCGGACTGGAGGATGTGGCCCACTGGTTCTTTTCCAATACGGCCAAGAAATTCTCGTTCCGCACCCTGGCAGCAGTGGCGCGGGTCACGAGTCCCACGACCGCGGAGAAATCCACGCGTCTGTTGAGCGAGGCCTTTCTTCTGTTCACGCTGAACCGGTTCACGTTCAAGGCCCCCGAACGCGCCACGGCCAACAAGAAAGCCTACGTGGTGGATCCGGCGCTCGCCGTTTGCCTGGGAACCCGTCCGGGCCAGGACTTGCGCCGACTGGCCGAAAACGTCGTCGCGCTCGCCCTGTGGCGCCGCCAATGGGCGGGCGAAATCGAGGTGGCTTTCTGGATGAACACCGCGCACGAGGAGGTGGACTTTGTCGTCCGGGAACGCGGGCGCGTGGCCCGCTTGATCCAGGTCTGCTGGGACCTTTCCGACCCGCGCACCCCCGCCCGCGAGTTCCGGGCGCCGGTCAAAGCCGCCGCCGGCCTTCGCTGTGACGCCCCCTGGTGCCTGACGCGCGGCGCCGGTGGAGACGAGGATTTCACTTGGCAGGAGCGGACCCACCGCAGCCGCGTCGTCGCCATCGACGAGTGGGCGGCCCAAGGTGGCTGAGAGAGCTTTCCAGTCCAATCTCTGCCGTCAATCCAGCCGGGGCCGGGGACGCCGGCCTGCACCCGCTGCATTCTGAGGTGGCGTAGTAAGGTCTTGCCTTACTCCACTCGCGCGCGTGCGTTGTCCAGACTGCCCAGGTAACTCTGGGCGCGGCTCGCCGACGGCATTGCCGGCGGCCCTTGCGCGCATTAGCCTGACTGCCATGCATGCCACGCGATCGCTTGTAGTGCGTCGCGCGTTTCTGCGGCAGGCCGCCATCACGGTTGGGCGCCGCGGTGATGGCGCCGGCCCTGGTTCCCCTCTCGGCGTTGGGTCGTGGCGGCGTGCGTGCCCCGAGCGAGCGGATCAACATGGCGTTTGTCGGCCTGGGGCCTCACGGCACCCGACGACTGTTCGGTGCCGAGTGAACCTACTCGCAGGGCGGCTGCTTCGCCCGCCACGAAGCCCAAGTACTGGCCGTGTGCGACGTGCGGCGCGATCGACGCGAAGCCGCCCTGCAGAAGTGCAACCAGGGCTGCGCCGATAGACTCGGTCAGCCCGGCTACGACGGCGTCAAGGCGTACAACGACTTCCGCGACGTGCTTTCACGGGAGGATGTGCATGCCGTGTTGCTCGCCCTGCCCTTTCCTTGGGCCGCGCCGATGGCGGTGTTGGCCATGCGCGCAGGCAAGGACGTCGATGGCGAGAAGCCCGTGGCCATCACGGTGCGCGAAGGGATTGTGCTGCTCGAGACGGCGCGGCGCTATAGCCGCGTGTTCCAGGCCGGTACCCAGCAACGGTCCGTGTAGGCCAGCAAGTTCCGCCTGGTCTGCGAACTGGTCAGCAACGGCCGACGTCGCCGGCGCCGGTCTGCCCCAGAAGCCGCCTCCTGCTGCTTCCACCCAGATTAGGCTGACGGGCCGGACCCTGGACGAGGCCAGCGAGAACCTGTTCGGCGCGAATCTGGAATGGGTCGGCGATGTTCCGGAGGCGATCTCGATCGAAAGGCCGCGGAATCCAACGTTCCGTGGGCCGGGTGGCTGCCCGGCCAGCGGCTATCACTGGCGTCGAGGGGTGCGCCCGGCGGACGAACGGCACGACGACGCGGACCCCACGTTCCGCCGGGGCATCGGTTGCACCTGGGGCACCGACCAGTACTGGGAACTCTGTCAGCAGCTCGGGACTCGTCCCCACATCACCGTCAATGTCGGCACCGGCACGCCGCGCGAGGGGGCGCAATGGGCGGCCTACTGCGCCGAGTGATACCATCGACGCGGCCTGGAAGCGCCGGAGATGGTCTCATACCAGGCTCACCCGCGCGAGTGCAGCAATTCGCGCAACCGCGTTGTCGTCTGGTCCCGATCCGCCCGGCTGGCCGCCACGTCCAGCGTCAGGGCTTCCCACGCCTCGACATCCAAGTCCTCCTCCGGCAGCAGTCCATTCTCGCTCAAGAACACCAGGCATGTCGCCAACGCCGTCCGCTTGTTCCCGTCCACGAAGGGATGGTTGCGGCACAGGTAGAAAAGGTACGCCGCCGCAATCTCCACCGGGTCGATAAACAGCGGTTTCCCCATCATGGCGGCCTGCGGTGCGGCCACCGCCGATTCCAGCAGGGCCTCCTCGTGCAGACCCGCGCCGCCGCCATGCGCGGCCAGCACCTCCGCGTGAATCGCCTTCACGGCCTCCACCGTGGGATGTGCCAGCAGCCGTTTCACGCCAACCGACGGAACAACTCGGCGTTCCTCTTGATCAGCCGCTTCGCCGTCGCGGCCGCCTGCTCCGGCCGGATGACCGGGCGCACCGGGGTCAACACAATCGAGCCGCCTTCATGCACGCTGACGGTCACCTGGTCGCCCACCTTGATGCGCGCCAGATCCATCAGGGCAGCATCGAAGATCAGCCCCTGCGAATTGCCGATTTTGGTAATGGTCTTCGTCACGGCGTAAAACTATGTTATACACACCTTGCCGTCAAGCTGCAGCGATAGGCCGGATGCAGGGCGTGGCAAGTGAAGGCCTCAATGGCCGATTCGCAAAGGACGATGGCTTGGGCGGAACCAGCGGAGGCGGAGAAGAAGCCGGCGTCGTTGCGGGAGCCCGGAGCCAGGCCGCGCCAGGGCTGAGGGATGGCCTGCCTGCCGAAGCCTCGGCGCAGGGCGGCGCGCTTTGCTCTTGGCCATCGCTGGCCTGGTAACCAGATGGAAGTGATCGACACGCATTGGGCGCCGTTCTACACGATGCACAAGGCGTTGGCGGGCTTGCGCGACGCCCGGCGTTGGGCTCAGGGAAGGAACCCGGGCGAAAACCAGGCGAAACGCACTTGCCTTTTGCGCTCGTCCAACGGCACGCTGGCACGGTGCCACTGATGTCCGACAACAATCGCGGCACTCACCGCGCGCCCGCTGTGGCGACCGACGGGGCGCATGTCGCTTTCATCCGCAGGGTCCGGCGGAAAGAGCCTAACCTGGAAATCTCACCAACGAACCGGCGCAACGATTTTCGGGCTTGGCCCGCGATCCGCAGCGCCGATCCCCTGGCCAAGTCGCCCGACCCAACCCCCTGAACCGCCCCGCCATGAAACCCCGCCTCCTGTTCACCGCCCTGCTGCTTGCGACCTTGCCGGCTTTCGCCGCCGAGAGCGTTCCTGCCGCACTCGAACCGGTCCGGCTCCAGGACATCCGGATCCATGGCTTCTGGAAACAGCAGGCCAAGCGGCTCACGGAGCACTGGCTCCCCCACTGCATCCGCCAGATGGAACAAGGCGGGCGCGGACAGGAATACCTGAATCTCCAGGCCTTGGCCCGCGTGCAACAAGGCGAGCAGCCGGAATGGAAATACACCGGCGCGCCGTGGAGCGATGCCTACGTCTACAACACCGTCGAGGCGGTCTGCCTGGCGCTGGCGATCCAGCCCGAAGGCGACGCCGAACTCGCCCGCGCGCAGGCCCGACTTCGCGCCAAGCTCGAGGAGTGGATTCCCACCATCCTCGCCGCGCAGTCGCCCGACGGCTACATCCATTCCTTCCACACGCTCCGGCAGCAGCCGCGCTACACCCAAGGGGGCGACCACGAGTTCTATGTCATGGGCTACTTCCTCGAGATGGGCGTGGCGCACTACCGCATGACCGGCGGCAAGGACCGGCGCCTCTACAACGCAGCGGTGAAGTGCGGCGATCATCTGTGGAGCGTGTTTGGCCCGCCGCCAAAGCGGACCTGGCGCAACGGGCATCCAGGGCTGGAATACGCGCTCTGCCGCCTGGGCCGCTTGGTCAATGAGGTCGAAGGCGCGGGCCGAGGCGACCAGTACATCCAGCTCGCCCGGCATTTCCTCGACCACCAACACGAGGGCGGCCAACCGGACGAGTACAATCAGTCTGACATGCCGGCGGTCCAGTTGAGCGAGGCGAAGGGCCACGCGGTGCGCGGCGCGTATTTCTACACCGCGATGACCGACATCGCCCTGCACCAAGGCAACGCGCCTTACCAGCAGGCGGCCGACCGCCTCTGGACGAACGCCATCCACCGGAAGCACTACCTCACCGGCGGCGTGGGCGCGTCCCACCACGGCGAGGCGTTTGCCGGCGATTACGAGTTGCCCCATGAGGGTTACTGCGAGTCCTGCGCCGGTTGCGGCCTGAGCTTCTGGGCCGATCGGATGCACCGCCTGCACGCGGACGGCCATTACCGCGATGTCCAGGAACGCGCGCTCTATAACAACATCCTCGGCGCCGTCGAGCTGAGCGGCACCAACTTCTATTACCAAAACCCGCTGGACGAAAAGCGGGCCAGATACCCGTGGCACGGCTGCCCGTGCTGCGTCGGCAACATCCCCCGCGCGCTCTTCGCGATCAAGGACCTCATCTATTCCGTGAACCCGGCGCGGACCGAGCTCTACCTCAGCCATTATGTCGACAGCGAGGCCGCGCTGCCCGAGATCGGCGGCGCCCCGCTGCGGATTCGCCAGGCCACCCGTTATCCGTGGGACGGCCAGGTGACGGTGACGTTGCACCCGGCCCGCACGACCGCTTTCACCCTCAAGCTCCGCATCCCGGACCGGACCGAAAGCGAACTCTATTCCGCCACGCCCGATCTCGGCGGCCGATTCGCCGTCCGCTTGAACGGCCAGCCCCAGGCCCCCAAGCTCGAGCAGGGCTACATCGCCCTGCGCGCCGAATGGAAGGACGGCGACCGCGTCGAGCTGTCGTTGCCGATGGCAATCCAGCACGTCACGGCCGACGCCCGAGTGGCTGCTAACGTGGGTCGCGTGGCCCTGCAATACGGGCCGCTGGTCTACAACGTCGAGTCCGTGGACCTGCCACCGGGCAAGCCCTTACACGCGCTCGCGCTGGCCGCCGAGGCGCCGTTGCGCGCCGAGTGGGACGACGCACTTCTAGGCGGCGTGCTCGCCATTCGCGGCGCGTTTGCCGACGGCACACCGCTGCAAGCAATCCCGAACTTCACGCGCATGAACCGGTTGCCGCAGCACCAGTCGCAGTGGATTCACCTCGCCAACACCTACGACGGCGTCACACAGCGCGTCTATGTCGACGGCCGGCTCGCCAAGTCGCGCCAGCCCGGTTCCCTCGACCTGGCCGACACGCGCTTGACCCTCGGCAGCGATCCATTTGGCCAGAACCGGCACTTCAAAGGCGCCATCGCCAAACCGGCCATCTTCGACGCCGCGCTCGACGCGGCGAGCGTTGCCCGGCTTGCCGCCGCCAGGCCCGACACCGCCGCGCTCGGGGTGGAAAGGAAGCCGTTGTTCGCCGGAACCCACTACACGCTCGACGGCTTGGCCCCCGTGGTCACCCCACACCACATCGGCATCGCCGGCAATGCGCCGTGGACCATGAGCGTCTGGATCAAGGCCGACGCCGGTGCGGCGTCGCCCGACGACTTCGGCCTGGGCATTCTGGGCTGGGGAAGATCCAGCCGCAACGCGGGGAACTTCCTTTACTACCGGCCCGAGGGCGAAACGGTGTTCGGCTTCTACAGCAATGACGACCGGGCGCCCACCGGCGAATCCACCGCCACCCGTTCCATCGTCTGGCTTCCGGAATCAAGGAAATCATGAAACCTCCCTCCACCACCCCATCCTCCCAGGAATCTCCGCGCGCGCATGACCCTCACCCTCCCCAGCCGGAGGCCGCCGCCAGCCGTTGTCACGCACACCCCGAACCACCGGCTCCCAGCGGGGTTTCGCGCCGCCACTTCATCCAGGGTCTGGGAGCGGCCAGCGCGGCCGCTGGCGCGTTGACCCTCGCGGCCACCCGGGTGCAGGGCGCCTCCGAGCGCGTGCCTGCCGGGGCCCCGTTTCCCCGCGGGGTCGCTGTGCGGGTCAAACCGGTGCTGGTGTATGATGCGCCGTCGCGCCAACCGCAGACTTCGTGGCGCAGCTACGGGGGCATCCACACCCTCGAGGCCGCGCGCGCGGAGGCCCGACGCATCGAGCAGGAACTCGCGACGTTGCAGCAGCAGGCCGAGTTCCCGCTCCACGTGCACCCGGTCGACGTGCTCGATTCCCAGGCCAAGCTCCGCCAATTGGCCGTCGAGGACACGGATGTCTGCGTCCTCTATGCCGCCGGCTACTGCACCGAGTGGCCGCTCAAGGTGCCGATGATCATGTTCCTCCGCCATCGGTCAGGGCCGTTCTACCTCGGCCTCGAAATCGCGAACTGGCGTTTCCTGCGCCAGAGCGGCGATGTTCCTGCCATGCCGGGTTTCGATGCGGACGACCTGGTGGTCGACAGCCAGGCCGAATTGCTCTGGCGGTTGCGGGCGCTTTATGGCGTCAGAAACGCCAAAGGCACCAAGATGCTCACGATCGGCGGGCTGGCCGCCTACAGTTCCCTCGCCCAAGAGAACGGACCGCGCGTGGCCAAGGAGATGTGGGGCTACGAGTTCGTCAACGTCACCGACGAGGCGTTCGCCGCCCGGCTCAAAGCGGCGCGGGAAAGCGACGAGGTGCTACGCCACGTCGAGGCGCAAACGGTTGCCCTGCTGAAGCTGCCGAACGTCACACTCGAAACCGATCGGAAGTTCGTTTTCAATTCGTACCTGGCCCTGCACGTCTGCCGGGAACTGCTCAAGGAGACCGGCGCCAGCAACTTCGGCTTCGCGCATTGCATGGGCCACGGCCAGATCGCGATGCTGGACACGCCAGCCTGCTTCGTGTTGAGCCTCGCCAACGACGAAGGCTACACCGCCTATTGCCATACCGACCTGTCGCATACGATGCCCGGCGTCTTGCTGCGCTGGATCGCGAGCCGGCCCACCTTCGTCTGCAATTCGCACCACCCGCACGAGGGGATTCTCCTGGTCGCCCATTGCCAGGCTCCGCGGCGCATGAACGGCCGGGACTATGAACCGGCGACGATCATGACCCACTACGAGTCGGACTACGGCGCGGCCTGCAAGACCGAATACAGGCAGGACCAGGTCGTCACCGTCATCGTTCCGAATCTCGCCTGCAGCAAGTGGCAGGGCTTCCGCGGCAGGGTGATCGGCTCGCCCTCCTACCCGGCCTGCCGCTCGCAGATGGAAATCCTCGTCGACGGTGATTGGCAACGTCTCCAGCGGGAGATGGAAGGCTTTCACACGCAGGTGGTGTACGGCGACTACTTGCGGGAGGTCGGTTACGCCCTGAGAAAGGCCGGCCCCCAAATCGCCTGGCAGTGCTTCAGTTAAACCGCGCCACGAACCGGTTGCCTGGCCACACCAAAGCGTCCAACCTCTCTTCGGCCATGACACTGAATCTGCCGCCGCGCCCCGCGACCACTGTCGTGACCCTGCTGTGGATCGTCTCCGTCCTGCCGCAGCTCGCGGCCGGCGCTTCGACGATGGACCGCCAGGAGCTCGCCCCCGGCGTGACCCGGGTGGCGGTCTCGATTCTCCCCGCCACCGCACCGGGGATCGTGGGCGCAGCGCCATCTCCCGGTTCCTTGGAACTGACATCGAGCAGCCCCTATCTCACGGAAGGGTTCGCCTGGGCCAAACGGATGGCGCTGAGCAAGGTGCATCCCGACAACGGCGGCTGCTACCAGGCCGCGCTGCCGGACCGCGGCGGGTATTGCCAGCGGGACTTCGTCCACCAGATCGACGGCGCAGCCCTCCTCGGCCTGCACCAGGAGAACCTCGCCATGCTCCGGCAGTTCGCCTCGCACCAGACCGAGGCCCGGGGCTGGTTCACGCTCTGGGAGATCAACTACGACGGCACGCCCATGGCCTGCGACTACCGTGACGACCAGCATTTCTGGCGGAACACCGCCGGCATGTTCGACCTGATCCATGGCGCGTATCGGCAGTATCTCTGGACGGCAAACCCCGCCTTGGTCGAGGACCCGGTCCTGCATCGCTTCTACTCCCGCACCGTCAACGAATTCGTCGCGGCGCACGACCGCGACGGCAACGGCATCGTCGAGGGCCGGGCGGCAACGGGTTGGGACATCGCCTGTACTTACAATGAGATGCCAGGGATCGTGCTGGCCGAGTCCGCCGACAGCCTGGGCACGCAGCGGCGGGCCTTCGTCGCCTACGCGAGGTTTCTGCAGGCACGCGGAGACCACGCCGGCGCCGAGGCGTGGGCCGAGAAGGCCGGGCGCTTGCAGTGCGTCTTCAACGACACCTGGTACGATGGCATGTTGGGCCGCTACCGGATCGGCTTCGACCATCCAGGCCGCCGCCCTGTGGCGGGATTTGGCTACGAGACGAGCTGGTTCATCCCCTACACCGGCCTGTGCGAACCGGGCCCCCGCGCAGCGGCCTATCTCGACTTCATCCACCACGCTTTCCAGGCGAAACCCAGCCCGAACATCGAGGCTTGGACCTACCTGCCCGACGTCTTCTATGCCTGGCACCAGAACGACCGCGGCTGGCGCTACTTCAAGCACGTGCTCGACAGCCGATCCGGCTATCCTGAGGTGTCTTTCACGGTGGTCAGTCACATCGCCGCCCGCATCATGGGAATTGAACCCGATGCTCCCCGGCGCGCGATCACCACGCTGGGGCGGTTGCCGGCCGGGGTCGCGTGGGCGCAGTTGGATCACGTGCCGGTGGGCGCCAATGACATCCTGGTTCGGCACGAGGACGGCAATCGGACAACCACGCTGGTGAACAACGCCGGCCCGGACCTCACGTGGGAGGCGCTCTTCCCCGGCGAGCCTGCGGTCCTGCTTGTGGATGACGCGCCGCAGAAGCCGGTCGCGAAGGCGCTCAATGGAACGCGGGTCAGCGGCGTCACGCTCAACGTCAAGACCGGCCAGCGCCGGGTCGTGAAGATGCCTGAGGCCAAGTCAGGACTGCATGCCAATCCGACCCGAAGTCGCGTTGGCCTCCCCGGGACAATCGTTGACTGCCGAACGCGCTGAGACTAGACTCGCCTCAAGCTAACCGTTCCCCCGCACTGCGGCGTGCGACGTCACGGTGATGCGTAAGACTTCTCGGGGGGTCTCCATGCCACGCCTCCGTTTGAGGAGCGGAAGACCTGAGGCCGCCGGGATTGGGGAAAGCCGGTGCCAAGGACGCACGGTTCCCCCGCCTGACGCCCCCCGGGAAGATTGCACCCTCCGTTTCTCCCATGCCACGGCCAGACGCGGCCCGCTCGTCATTCCCGTCTTCCTATGAAAACAAAGCACCTTGTGTGCAGCGCACTCGGGCTCGGCCTTGCCGGTGGCGCCCTTTGGGCTGCATCGCTGGGCATCACGCTCACCAACCGATGGAACCAGCGCATCCCGTTGTTGTGGGTGGATGGCCCGCTCGGCTCGACCAACCAGCTCCACTGGACCCCGGTTCTCCGGGAAACCAACGCCTGGCACTTGCTGGCCGAGATCGTCCTCACCAACCATCCCACGCCCTACGTCGATGAAACGGCCGCCAGCGCGACGAATCGCTACTACCGCGCCGTCGGGGGCGGCGTCATCCCCACCAATCCGCCCACCGGCGCGCCCGTCTACTTCAACCTCTTCTACCACCAGGAAGGGGTCGGCACGCTCTGCACCAATCCGCCCTTCCCCAAGTTCCAGGAATGGCGAACCGGGTTCCTCGAGGAAGTGGCGGAGTTGGACCTGCGCGGCATCGTCTCCGACCAGTACCTCAGCGACTACATGGTCGACGTCATCCGCTACCACAGCCCGATGATCCCGGATCCGCTCTTCGCCGTCTTCGCCAACAGTCCCATGACTCGGCTCGGTTACCATTTCCATCCCGCCAGCGGCGATGTGACGATTCGCAGCGACCAGATTCGCAACCTCGAGTTCTGGGAAGCCGTGGCGACGTATCCGATCTGGGAACGCGCCTACTATGACTGGCATCCCTGCGTGCCGCCTTCGACGAACTGCGTGTTTTGCGGCCGGCTGGACCGCGACAACCCGACCGGCGGCGGCATCGCCGTCATGGAGGCCGCGTTCGGCAAACCGTGCGTGGTGGACAGCGGCTGCGGCGCACCGGAAGCCCTGGTGTACAAGGCGAACTACCCGAATCTGGTCACCGAGGCGGGCGGCGCCGCCGTGCATACGCTGCTTTGCAGCCCGCTGCTGCCCCATAGCTGGCGGGCCAACTGGGACCTGTCGCCCGATCCCTACCGCTACGTGTACAAGATGATGGGCCTCTACCGCCTGCGCGCCACGTCGCTGGCATGGATCGAACCGTCCCAGCCCTTGCTCGCGAAGGAGCAAATGCTGGCCCTCCTGCCCCGCGACCGGCCGCACATCGTCATGGTCCATGGCTACAACCGGGCCATGAGCGCCGACCTCGAGTTGGTGCAACGCTTCATCACCAACAACCCCGGCTGCCGGTTCATCTCGGCGTCCGAACTGCCGGCCCTGGTGGATCCCAGCCGGAACGACCGCACCTATTCGATGATCGACCTCGAGGAAGGCGCGCGCTATCTGCTCCGCAACTGGCATGGCCGCCCCCCAGGCTTCATCGTCACCGAGCGCCGATACCTCCCGCTCACCGCCCTGTTCCGCGCGCTCCAGACCGTCCTCCGCGACCGCTACGCCCATCCGCAAGCCCCCTGGCCCGAGAGCGTGACCGTGCCGGAGTTCATCCCGCCGCCGCTGGGCGACCAGGAAGCCTTGCCGAGCATGGACGAGTGCCACACCTACCTCCCCGTCAGCGTCACTAACCTGGCCCAGATCATCCAGTCCCTGAGCACAAGCGAAATTCCCTGGGTCGCCGATGTCTGGGTCCGCGGCGACGGGTGGAGCGCTCAAGTCAAAATCAACGCCGCGGAACTGCTGAACGGCATGTGCACGCTCTTCCTGAAACATCGCGCGAACGAGCTCTTCAGCGAGATCTGCCTCCGCAAAGGCCATGTCATCCCGCTCTCGAACATCACCCACGAGAGCGATTGCAGCCGCTGCTGCGGCACGGGCGAGACGCCGCCGGCCGGCGACTGTCTCCCCTGCCAGCCCAAGGCCGCCTACGCGGACTGCCGACGTGACTGGTACAACCAACTGCAACTCTGGACGCTCGAGCCGGTGGACTTGCGAACGCTCCAGATCCCCCAAGCCCGCTAGTGTGGTGTCCCTCAAATGGGTGGACATTCGCGGCCAGGAGTTTTGCCGCCAGACAAGGACTTCGGCGAGCTCAGTCGAGCCGCGCGAGCGACGAGCATATCCGCAGAGATCTGTGAGAAGCGAGCAACGCCGTCT
>JAKQDH010000114.1 GCA_029558835.1 Planctomycetota bacterium
CACCGTCTGGGACTGACGATCCCGCAACGGCTCCGCTACCTGGAGGAAGTCGCACAAATGTAGTGGAAACTTCGGCCCGCCAACCCCCTTCCCGGGGTCGCTAGGGCCGTTTAGGCTCGACAGGTGTCTAACTTGGGCTACTTCAGCGTGGGCGCCTGGCCCCAGTGCATCTTGGTCACCAGCTTGTACCAGCGGGCGTAGAGGGGGTTGCGCACGAGCAGCAGGTCGCTGTCGAAGCGGCGGATGGTGACGCGGTCGCCCGGGTGCAGCGGCGAGGAGACCTGTCCGTCGATAATGACCGTGGTGCCCTCGTTGACCGCGTCCGCGTGCACATCGATCACGGCCGAGCGCTCGATGACCAGCGGGCGTCGGGCGCCCCCCGCGGAATCTCGCCCAGTACGTCGCGGGCTGCCCCGGGCCCCCTCGCAGCCGGTGCCTCGCGCCTGCCGGCGCGTCGCGGTCGCCGGCCGGCACCCCCGTCCACGGGGCTGCCCACCGACCTCTTCGTCGCTTGGGGCCCAGCCGCCGTCACCCTGGCGATGGACAACGAGACCGATCAGGCTCTCGCCTATCTTGCCTGAAGAATGGGACGGGGTCGTTGTCAGGCTTCCGAGCAGCCGTGTATCCGATACGGGCGGGCTCCTCGTGGGGAGAGACGACTCTGTCCCGTTGTCTGGTTTGCTTCTGTTGCAGGTCGGAGTCACCGATCGTCAAGCCTTGAGGAGCACCTTCGCCGCCCAGCGTTCCACATCGATGTCAACCGCTCCGCCCAGTTCGACTTCCTGGCCGGAGAAGAACTCCCGCCACTTACCCGGGCTGGGCATCGGTACGGAGAGCTTCTGATCGTCTGACGAGAAGTTGGCGACGACAACCACTTCGTCGCCCGCGTCGTTCCAGCGATGGTAGGCCACGGACTTCTGGTCCGCCAGGACGCCGTCGATGGCGATGTTGGTCGTCCTCAGGGCATCACGCTCCCGGCGCAACCAGGCGAGCCGCTTATAGTGCTCATGAAGCCCGCCGCCACCGGGAGTACCGAGGTCCTCCCAAGCGATGAAGTTGTGGTCCATGTTCTTGGGCGTGTCCTGGCCCAAGCTCTGACCGTGGTAGAGCATGGGCTCACCCACGGCGGTGAACAGGACAGTCGCTCCCAGGGCGCTCTTCCGCCGGGCCGTTTCCTCGTCGAAGCCGGCCTGTTTGACCGCGAGGATGACCCGCTCCTCGTCGTGGCTCTCCAGGTAGTTGACCATGCAGGTGGGACGGTCGCCATATCCCTCGTGGGCGGGATCAAGCGTGCGAACGGCCCCCTCGAAATCCTCCCACGTGTATCCACCGAACTCCCGTTGACACAGCAGGGCCCGGAGCGCGTAGCAGAAACGGACGTGCCACGCCCCGTCCATGTCCGCCATGAGCATCAACCCAGGATCTTCGGGCAAGTGCTCGCCGACGACGTAGGCATCCGGGCGGGCCTGACGCGCCGCCCAGGCCAGCGTGGGCACGCCATAGCCGTCCGGCGTGACCCCGATGCTCTTGACGTAATCGAAGCGGAAACCGTCAACATGATACTCCTTCACCCAGTGCTCCAACACGTCCTTGACGAAGGCTCGGGTAGCCGCCCTGGCGTAGTCCAACTGAGGCAGGCCGAATTCGTTGCCCCCGGCCGGGCCCTGTCCGTACCAGGGGCTCTGTTCATAAGGGTACATCTCGTTGAAAGGGTGCTTCTCACCGGTGTGCGCCAGGACCATGTCCAGGATGACGGCCAGGCCTTTGCCGTGCGCTTCATCGATCAGCCACCGCAGCTCGTCGGGCGTGCCGTAGTCCTCATTGGGGGCAAACAGATACGTCGGCGTGTATCCCCAACCCTTGTTCTCGTGGACGCCGAACACGGGCATCAGTTCGATGGCGTTCATCCCGAGGTCGCTGACGTACCGCAGCCGCTCAACGGCCTCGCGGAAGTCGCGCTGGGGCGTAAAGTCCGCAATGTGCATCTCGAAGATGAGCAGATCCCGGAAGTGCGGGCGCGGCCACGAATCGTGCTGCCATACGTAGGGGTCCTGCCTCGGCTTAACGATCGCCTTGCGCGGACGGTCGCCGGGGTCCTTCTCCACGTACCGGGCGTACGGGTCGCAAACTACCAACTCGCCGTCGATCAGGAACTGGTAGGCGAACGCGCCTCTGGGCAGTTCCTTCTTGACCGTCCACAACCCCTCGTCGATCTGACTCATCGGGTCGGCATCGTGCTTCCAGTCGTTGAAGTCCCCGATCAGGTGCACCGACCGCTTCTGAGGTGCGTAGAGCGTGAAACTGACGAGCCCATTCTGGTCAATGGCCCCCGGCGGCGGAAGCTGAGGTGGTTGGTCCATTGCGCGCAGCTCCGGTGCGTTGCGATCCTGCTGTGGGGGTCTCCCATGGGTCAAACCGCGACGGGTATCCTACCGATGCGAACCGTTCGCGGGCAAGCGGCAGCGGGAAGCGGGACAGAGGTGACGAGACTCCCCGCACCGCTTGCCGCGCCTGGTTCCCGGGGAGCTGCAACTGCCCGGCCGGACCTCTCTTCCCCGCCCGTTTCCATATAGGCTCGGGCAGTCATGTTCATGGAGTAACCGGGAGCCTGCGTCGGAGACGTGCACAATGGTGTCCGAGCAGGTCTTACAGGAAGCGGTCCGCCGGCTGGTGGCCGGCGTTCAGCCTTAGCGGGTCCTTCTCTTCGGCTCGCAAGCGCGCGCTACCGCCAATCACCACAGCGATGTGGACCGGCTGGGGGCGTCGCCACTCGCGTACGGACCGTGGTTCGTCAGGTGCTTGCCGATGAGGGACTGCCGTTGTAGTTCGGCGCCAGCGCTGCCTGCCCCGGGCGCGGTGAGTGGGGCGGTCCACGCCGGCCCTACTTCAGCGTGGGCGCCTGCCCCCAGTGCATCTTGGTCACCAGCTTGTACCAGCGGGCGTAGAGGGGGTTGCGCACGAGCAGCAGGTCGCTGTCGAAGCGGCGGATAGTGACGCGGTCGCCCGGGTGCAGCGGCGAGGAGACCTGCCCGTCGATGATGACCGTGGTGCCCTCGTTGACCACGTCCGCGTGCACGTCGATCACGGCCGAGCGCTCGATGACCAGCGGGCGGTGGGTGAGCGAGTGCGGGTTCATGGGTGTCAGGATGATGGCATCGACGCCGGCCTGCATGATGGGCCCGCCGGCGGAGAGGTTGTGAGCGGTCGAGCCCGACGGCGTGCAGACGATGATCCCATCGCCGCGAATCTCGGTGAAGTGCTCGCCGTTGATGGCAATGCCCAGGCGTACCATGCGATACGGCGGGCCGGCCTGCACCACGCAGTCGTTCACCGCGACGGTCCGCGAGCGTACCTGCCCATCCTGATCCACGGCCGCCTCGAGCAGCGTGCGCCGGTCGATGAGGTCGTCATCCTGCAAGGCCTGGGTCAAGCACGCCCGAATGTCCTCCACCGAGAACTCGGTGAGGAACCCGAGCTTGCCCATGTTGATGCCGATGAGCGGCAGTTGCCGGGCCCCGAGCGACCGGGCGACGCCGATGAGCGTTCCGTCGCCGCCGACCACGGCCAGCCGGTCCGCACCGGCCGCCACCGCCGGGCCCCCGTCGATCGCCAGGTCGGCACCGACGATCGTTGCCTGCCCCTCGGCCAGCGCGCGCAGCGTCGCCAGTGCCTCAGGCACCTCGGCCTTGTCCGGGTTGCCCAGCAGGTAGATGCTTCTTCTGGCGGCCGGTGATGCCACGTCGTGTTGCTCCACGGAGCGAGTCGGCTCCGTCACGCGCGTGTTCAGCGTTTCCCGCGTCGCGGGGAAGCACTGCTGCTGCATCCGGGGGGCGTCTCCGCCTCCGCCGCCCTCACCCACCGCAGGCGGGGGTGGGCATAGGAGTCGGACGCCGCCGCATGCTTACCGGCGACCGCTGTCGCGGGAAAGCATGGCACCCTCGGCGTCGCGCACGCGGAATACGTATTCCGTTACAGATGGACCATCGTATCCCCATGCGGCCCGCGGAGGAAAGGGCCCGCGGACGAGCGCTTGCCGTCGGCTGGGCAACAAATCAGGCGGGCCGCACCCCACGCGGAACCCGGGCATCGGTCCCTTGCGGGCGACCTGGGAGGCGGCACTCCCGCACCGGCTGCAGAACCGGCACCCGGCGCCGCGACGACCCGAGAAGCCGGCAGTCGCTAACCGCCGGGGGGGGACGGGGACCCGACGGGCGGGCTTTCGGTCACCCCTCTCGCGGCCATCAAGGCGGCGATCCGTCGATTGACGGATGCCTGCCGGGCCGCCAGTTCGGCATGAAGGCGGGCGGCCGACCAGTGCTGCTCCCGCAGGGCCTTCGCCCCGTCCACCAAGGCCTGGGCCAGCCTGTGCACTTCGCCCGCCAGCCCCGGCACCGGCGGCGACTCGCGGATCAGCCAGCGGTCCGCCACCCGCACGAGCTGCACCGACTCCAACGGCAGCCGCTGGGCAATCTGGATCGTCACCGACGCCTGGTTCCCATCGCTCTGCTCGTCCAGCACGGTAACGTCCTGCGAGAACGGCCCGAGGCGGTTGGCCATCGCCGCCAAGTCGAAGGCATCCACCTGGGCCGAGCCGAGATGCGTCCGCACCGCCTGGCGCAGCCCCTCGTTAGCGGCCAGCAGACGGTCCACCGCCTGGATGAGTTCAAGGATAGCCGCCCGCTGCTCGGGTACGATGTAGTGCTCGATGAGGGCGACGCGTCCGGCCTGACGATACTCGTTGACGCGACGAACCACGTCGGCGGGGGAAAGAGAAGCGTTCGGGGGGGCCAGGGTGGTTACCTCGGCCACCGGCGACGCAGGCTTCGGCGGGGAGCGGCGTTCGCACCCGGCCACAGCCCACCCCGCCAACACCAGCCACACCCCCAGCAGCGCGCTTCCACCACCCGCCCGCATGGTGCGTCTCCCGCTCCGCCGGGACCCGCACCCCGATCCGCCGGGAACCACCGCGCCAAACACGCCAGGGGTCAACGCGTGTACTTCGGCACGCGCATGCTCTTGGTTTCCGAACGGGTGCGCCGTCCCAGGGTGTCCTCAAACGTCGTGATCAGCTCAATCTCGTGTCCCGCAGTGTCCTTACGATTCCAACACAACAGCAGGGCGTAGCCGTCGCCCAGCAGCCCCGGCTTGCGAATGGCGGGCAGGTCTTCCGTCGCGTAACGCCATTCGCTGTCCAGCGTCCTACTCGTGGTACCGTCGAGAGAGTGCTCAATCCGGTACATCTCAACTTCGATGAGCCCATCCCGAAGCTGACCGGGCTCGGAGCCGGTGGACAGGTAGACATAATACCACAAACCCTCGGGATCACGATCCCCCGCCTTGTCGAGGTTCAGCCAGGGGTTATCGCTGTACAGGCAGACTACACGGCGAACGGGAGGCCGGCCGTCGTCCCGCCTCTGCTCGCGCACTGTGCGGGCTTCGCGCGCAGCCCGGCACCCGCTGATTGCCGCGAGCAACACCAGCAGCATCCCACCGGCCCGCGCGTACGTTCTCACTTGATCCATGTTAAAGTCGCTCGGCAACCCGGCGTACCTGGGCTAGGACGGCCTGCACCTGCTCCTGCGTTGCACCCCCGGCAGATGCCTGGGTCGTCGGGGCGGGGGGCGGCTCAACGGCGGGGCCGTACCGCTTCGGCTTGGGCCCGTACTGGCCGGGAGCGCCATTCGGCGACGACGTGGCCGGCACGGGGGGGGACGCCGGGACGGCACCGGTGGCGGGAGCGCTGGATCCCGCGGGCTGGCCTTTCGCGCGCCCAGGACCCAGCAAGGTCTCATCCGGCACGATCCGCAGGCCCTCCATCAGCGGACTCTTTCGCATGTTGCCCAGCAGGCCGGTCTTGTCCCGCTCCTCCAGGGACAAGCGCCGACGATCCTCGTCGGTGCGCAGAACGTTGACGTTCAACACCACCAGCAGTTCCGTCTTCTGGTGGGTGATGTTGGTGGTGCGGAACAACGCCCCCAACAACGGCACGTCGCCCAGCAGCGGCACCTTCGTCTCGCCCTGGGACTTGCGGTCCGTAATCAGCCCGCCGATGACCACCGTCTCTCCGTCGCGCACCGTCACCCAGGACTCAACCGTGCGATCGTTAATGATGGGCTGGGAGAGCCCCTCGGTCAGTTGCACGGTGTCCCCGCTGAAATTGGAGATCTCCTGCTTGATCTGGATCGTAACGTACCCATCCGGGCTGATCTGCGGCTTCGCCGTCAAGACGATGCCCACGTCCTGCGACCCCACGCTGGACTGGAGCCCCCCCTGGGTGTTGACCGTCGTGTTCGTGACCATGGGAATCTGGTCGGCAATGGTGATCTTGCCCTCCTGGCCGTTCTGAACCATGACCACCGGGCGCGAGAGCACCTCCAGGCGGCTGTTGGATTGCAGCGTCCGCAGTACGAAACTGAAGTCCTCACCGGTCATGGTGAAGCTGAGCCCCTGCCCGCCGCCCAAGCCGGCGGCCCCCAGCGTCGTGCCGATGACCGAGTCGAAGTCCGGCCCGATCGGCAGGCCGGTGTTGGGATGCAGCACCGCGTGCTCGCTGAAGCGCAGGTCCTGCCCCGCGAACTCCATGCCCAGGGCCAGGTTCTCCTGGAGCTGCACCTCCGCGATCAGCACCCGGAGCATCACCTGCGGCTCGGGTCGGTCCAGCTCGTCGATCAGCCGCATGGTCTGCTGGTAGTAGCGCGGGCTGACGCCCAGCAGCAGGGAGTTGCTGCTTTCCTCGTCACCGACGGCCTCAACAGAGACCATCTTCTCCGCCCGGCGCAGGCGGGAGATCTGGTCGTCGATCTCCGCCAGCGGCTGTTGCTCCTGCTCAACGAAGCTGCGCACGGCCGTTGCCAGTTCCGGCGCCTTGCGGAACCGGGCCTTGACCACTTCGTTGATCCGCTCCTCGGTGTCCTGCCCGTCCAGGTAGCGTACCAGTTCCTCGACCATGCGCAGGTCCACCTCCGCCCCCGCGGCGATGATGGTGTTGGTCCGCCGGTCGGGACTGAAGCGCAGCTTCTGGCCGACGTTGGCCAGACCCTGCTCGGCGCCCTCCAGGCCGAAGACAAGCTGCTGCGCGGTTTCGCCTTCGGCGCCGCCGCCCTCACCCTCGAACAGGCTGGTAAGCTGTTCCACCATGGCCTCCGCGTCGCTGTTGACCAGCGGGAAGAGGCGGATTTCGGACTGGACGGGCCGCGTCTGGTCGAAATCCTCGATCATGCTCTGGAGCAGGTCCATGCTCTCGGCCGGCGCCATCACCATCAAGGCGTTGGTCCGGCGATCGGGCTTCAACTGGATGTCCTGCCGCAACAGCTTCCGCGTCGTCTTGCTGCCGTCGGGCTGCGTCTGCTGGAAGCTGAGGATGACGGCTTCCTCGTCGTTGCCGCCCTGGGGGTTGAGCAGGGTCTCCTCGAGAAGCTGGGCGAAGTCCTCGGCCAACTGGTATTGCAGACGGACCATCTTCACCATCATGTCGCGCACCGGCGACGCGGTGTCGAGTCGGTGGATCACCTCGCGAATGTTCTCCATCTCCGTCGGGGACGCCCAGACGATCAGGGCGTTCGTACGCAGGTCCGCCTCAACGCCCGCGGCATCGGTCCGCCCGCTGGCGCCTTCCGCCTGCGAGGTGAAGAGACTCTCGATCTTCTCCGCGAGCGTCTCCGCCTTGCTGTACTTGAGCGGGAAAATCTCGAACTGGCGGGCCAGCGTCGAGGGCTTGTCGAGCAGTTCCAGCAGACCGATGAGCACGGCGTGATCATCCTTGGAGGCCAGGCAAATCAGGCTGTTCGTCGCCTCGTCGGCGAGCACGGCCACCGGCGTCTGCTCGGTCTGCCGCCCCTCGCGCCGGGTGTCGAACAACTCCTGCATGCGGGCGGCGAGTTTGGCGGCCGAGCCGAACTGCAGCGGGTAGATGGCAAACGTCGCCGTCAGCGGCCCCGCCTCCACGTCCAGGCGGCAGATCAGGTCGGCGGCCCGCTCCATCACGTCCTGCATGCCCGCGATGATCAGGGAGTTGCCGCGCGGGTCCGGGATGATCGTGGGGGCCTGAAAGGAGTCCGACTCCGAGGCGCTCTGCATGCCGTCAAACAGCTCATCGAGCATGTTGGCCAGCACGGTGGCATCCGCGTACTGCAACGGGAAGATACGGGTGGACTCGATCAGCGGCTGGGCGGAAAGCGTCGTCACCAGCGCCTGGATTTCCTCGAAGTCCTCGACGCTGGAAGCGATGACCAGGGCGTTGCTCCGCCCGTCCGCGACCAGCACCGGCGTATCCTCGACCTGCTCGGTTTCCTGGCGCAACTGCTGCTTGCGCTGCCAGAGCTCGTCGATCTTGTCCTTCAGGTCGGTGGCCGACAGCCGCCCGCAGGGCACCACCCGGATCTGGTCGAACAGCGGCGTCGGTTTGCTGTCCAACTGCTCCACGATGGTGACGATCTCGTCGTAGTTCTCGTCGGACGCGGAGACGATGAGCGTATTGCTGCGGATATCGACGGTCAGGAACACGCGCTCGCGCTCGATAGCAGTGTCGCCGGCGTTCGTGCCCTCCAGAGCCTCGATCCGCTTGTCCACCAGGTCGGTAATGACCTTGCCCACGCGGGTGGCGTCGGCATACTGCAGCGGCACGAAGCGGAGCGGGAACTTCAGCGCCCGGGCGGGCACGTCCAGTTCGTCCACCACCATCTGCACGAGCACGATCTGTTCCTGGCGACCGGAAACGATCAGCACGTTGGTCCGCTCATCGGCAAGGATGCTGACGTTGTAGACCAGCGCCTGGCCGATGATGCTCTTGGGCACCCGGCCGTCGCCACTGCCGTCCGCCTCCTGCGGCAGGTCCTTGCCCTGGTCGAACAGGTCGCTGAGCAGGTCGCGCACGGTGGCCGCGTCCGCGAAGCGCAGCGGGAACAACCGCACCCCCATGTCCGTGGCCATCGGCACCCCATCGAGCAGCCGGATGAGCTCGCCCATCGGGTCGATGTTCTCCTGCACGGTGGCAACGATGAGGCTGTTGGTCCCTTCGTCGGGAATGATCTTGAGGTTCCGCTCCAGGTTGATGGGCGGCAGCTCGACGCTCTGCCCGGTGGTGGGGTCCACCTTGTTGATGCAGAGGCGTTTGATGGCCTCGGTAGTCTCCTCCCGCGCCTGCTCGGTGGCCAGCAGTTCGCGGATCACGTCGGCCAACTCATTGGCCTCCGAATGCAGCAATGGATAGAAGGCCAACTCCACCTCCCCGAAGCCCTTGATCGGCTCGACGTCGATTTCGTCCAGCAGTTTCTGGATGGTCTCCCGCTCCGATTCCGGTGCGAGCACCATGATGCTGTTGTTGGACTCGTTGGGGATGATCTGGAGTTCCGCCTCGGCCCCGCGGGCACCCTGGCGCTCACGGATCTTGTCGATGATCTCCTTGAGTTGCTCGGCCGCCTCCACCGCCCGGCGGTTCTTGATGTGGAACACCATCTGCTCCACCTTGCCCAACGCCGGCGGCACCGCGTCCACCTGCTCGATGACCTCCACCACGAAGTCGATCTGGTCGGGCAGGGCCGCGACCAGCAGGATGTTCGACGACAACGCGGTGATGGAGACCTCATCCTCCGTCCGCTGGTTGGCGGTCTGCCACACTTTGCGGAGGGCTTCCTGGGCCGAACGGGCGATCTCGTTGGCGTCGCGCTGGGTGACCGTCACCACGCGCAGTACCTTGTTGGGCCGGCTGACATCAAGCAGGTCGATGAGCAGTTGCAGCCGGCGCAGGTCTTCCGGATCACCTTGCAGCACGACCGTGTCGCCCACAACCTCAACCTGGAGCTCGGCTCCGGAGAGGTTGAACATGGTGGGATCGACTTGCCCGAGCAGCTCGTTCAGGCTGGGAGCCGGCTCGACCTCTCCGGGACGAGCAGGACCCCGACGTACCGGCGGCGCACCTGGCACCGGCGCCGGGAGCTCCTTGACGAACAACTCGGCTCCCTCAGCCTGCACGGGCGCGGGCCCCAGTTCCGCACTGGGACGCGGGACACGGGCGGGCTCGGGGGCGCGAGGTTCGGTAGGTTCACCCGGCGCGGGGCGGTCGGCGGGCGCACGGCCACGGCGCGGAGCGGGTTGCGCCTCCGGCTTCACCGTCGCCCGCTTCGCGCGCGGCTCTTTGGGTTCCGCCGGGGCCTTCGGCTCCGGGCTCCGGGCCGGCTGGGCCGCCGGCGGTTCCGGCCTGGTATCCTTCTCCTTCTCCTTCTTCGGCGCCGGTCGCTCGGCGGGCTTCGGGGCCTGGTCCGGCTGTGCGCCCGGCTGGTCGGAGGGCTTCTGCCCCTTGTCTTTCTTCGCGGGCCGCTTGTCGGCCGGCTTCTTGTCCTTGGCCGGCTCGGGCGGCGGCGGGTCAGCGTCCGCCGCGACGGACGCCGCGGCCACAAGGACAGTGTCCCCGGCGGTGTCGGACGCCGGACCGGCGCCTGGATCGTCATCGTCGAGGAGGGCCAACGCGAGGTTACTTAGGGCCAGCGCTTCCGCATTGCTGATCGCCGGCTCCGGAGCGGCCGGCTCCTGGGTGGGCGGCGCCTGGGCACTGGCCGACTCCGGACACCCCGGCAATGCGGCTCCACACGCGCAGAACAGCAACCAGAGGAATCGCGTCCTTCGCCTTCGCGGTCTTGGCTCGTTCATTGCACTACCCTTTGTACGTGCCGCCTGGACCTCTACCAGATCCAGGGCCTGCCTTCAGCGTATCCCAGGCGGGCCCAGCCCGCCAGTCGCAACCGCTACCTGCCCCTGCCCCTCGACCGACTACCGCCGCCGCTGCTGCTGCTGCTGGAACCAGACTGCTCCTTAAGCCGCTCGATGAGCTGCCGGGCCTCGTCAGCCGACAGGTGGGTCGGGCGGAGCATTACCGTGGCCTTGCCGCCGGCCGGGCCCTGGGCGATGAGCCGCTGTACGACCTTGTCCACCTCGTCGAACAGCGTCGCGGAACCGGCCACCACCAGCGCATGCGTCCGCGTGTCACCGCGGATCGAGATGCGCTCCCGCCGCGCGGAGCCGCCGCGCCCGCTGCCCGTTCCACCCCGGGCGTCGGCGCTCTCGTTGAACTGCGTCTCCAGCAGCGAAGCCAAGTCGGTCACGTTGATCCCCGAGGGCACGGGGATGATGCGGAGCAGTTCCTTCGCGCCGGCCTCCGGCGTGTCCATCAGGCCGATGGCGCTCTGGATGGCCGACATGTCCGCGGCGCTGGCCCGCACCAGCAGCGCGTTCTGGTTCTCGTCCACGGTAATCACGGGCGGCAATGAGGGCGTACGTCCGCCCCGTCCCCGGCTCTCTGTGAACATCTCCTGCAGCGCCGGCAGCACGACGGCCGCGTTGGCGTGCTGGAGCTTGATGAGCTTCGGCTCGTTGAGTTCCTTGCCCTGCACGTCGAGGTCGCGGGCGATGCCGACCAGTCGCTCCACTTCCGCCTTATCCCCGCTGATCACCAGGGCGTTACCCTGAGTAAGCGTGCTGAGGCGCACGTCGCCGACTAACTCACCGCCGCGACCGGAACTGCTGCCCGGCTTGCGCAGGTACTCCTGCATGACGCTGAGCATCTCCTCCGCCCCGCTGTTGAGCAGGGAAACGACCTGGATTTCGCTGCCGACGCCGATGTCCCCCCGGTCCAGCTCCTTGATGCTCTCCAGAACGCGGGCCATGTCCGTCTCGTTGGCCTTCACTATGATCGCCCGCGAGCCCTGCACCTCGGAGATGGTGATCGGAGGGGCCTGCTGGCCCTGTTGCCGCGGCGCCGAGCGGACGTAGATGTCATTCAGCGCCCGCGCCATGGCCGAGGCGTCGGCGTTCTCGATCCTGATCACCTGCACCTGCTGCTGCCCGGTGCCCGCCTGGTCCAGGGCCGTGATGAGGTCCTCGACCCGGGTCATGTTCTCCGGCGACGCGGAGACGATGACCGAGTTCGTGCCATACTCCGGCACCGCGGTCACCTGGTCGCGCGGGTTGCGGCTGAGGTTGCGGAACATCTGGTTGATGGCGTCCTGGGTGCTCCAGGGGTTGGCGTAGAGCAGGTGAATCGTCTGCATCTGCCGCTGGCGAGCGGTCTCCGGCTCGACATCCAGTTGCTCGATCAACGTCAGCAGGTCGCGCATCTCGTCGGCGGACGCGTAAATGAGCAGGCTGTTGGTGCTGGGCTCGGCCGTGATCTGCACGGGCTGCTGCCCCTGCCCCGTGGTCCGCCGGCCGCGGTAGGCACTCTGCAGCGCGCGGGCGACGTCGTCCGCGTTGGCCTGCTTGAGCTTCTGGGTGTAGACCTGCTTCTGGTCGATCGACTCGACGTCCACCTGCTCGAGCATCTTGCCGATGACGTCATGGTTCTTGGCGGACGCGGTGACAATGATGGAACGCGTGCCCCAGTCCACGGCACAGGTCACCTGCTCGGAGGGGCTCGCCGCCACCCGCCGGTCCCAGCGGAACATGTTCATGATGACGTTGTTGATGCTGCCGGGGTCCGCGAACTTGAGCGGATGAGCCTTGGTGGTCCGCTCGGCGTCCGCCGCCTCCTCCACGTCCAGGACGGTGATCATGTCCTTGACCGCCGTGATGTCCTTGTCGCTGCCGCGCAGGATCACCGCGTTGGCGCGCGGGTTGGAGGCGATGATGAGCTGCTGCTCGGCCCGGCGCACGCCGAAGCGCTGCCGGTTGAACACTTCCGTCAGCTTGGTGACCACCTCGTCGGCGTTGGCGAACTTCAGCGGGACGCTCTCGTACGCCTCCGTGCTGGTGGCCTCGTTGTCGATGTCCGCGATGAGCTGCTTGATCTCTTCCTGCTTCGGCAGCGAGGCGGTCACGATGACCGACTGGGTGGCTCCCTCGACCAGCGCCACCACGCGATCCTCTGGGCGCGGCTGCGTCTGGCGCTGCCAGTTATACGTCTGGTTGATGATGTTGACGATCGAGTTCGGCTCCGCGAACTTGACCGGATACACGACCATCGTGCGCTTCGTCTCCTCCGTGGAGGGCACGTCGAGCGCGGTGAGCAGCTCCTGCACCTGCACCATCTCGTCGTCATTGACGGAGGCGACGATGGAGTTGGTCTTGACGTCGGGGAGGAACTGCGGCCCGGCGTCCCCGCGCACGCCGCGCCCCTGCCGGAACGCCTGTGCAAGCTGGTTGGCCACCTCGGTGGCATTGGCGTGGGCGAGGGCGATGACATGATGGCCGCGCTGCCGCGAGGCCAACTTCTCGTCATCCAACCCGCTGATAAGCTCCGCCACGATCTTGTGATTGGCCTCGCTGGCGGTAACCACCACCGTCTGGGTGCCCGGCTCCGCCACGGCGTTGACCATGTCCCGGTTGGAGACGCTCATCTGCCGCCCGGCGCTGGTCGTCCGCGTCCGCGCCCACTGGGTAATGATGGTGGCAACCGAGCCGGGGTCGGCGTACTTGATCGGGTAGATCTTCATCGTGGTGGCGGCGCTGGCGGCCACGTCCGCCTTGTCGAGTTCCGCCACCCGGGCCTTGATGAGTTCCATGTTGGCGGCGGAGGCTTGCACCACGATCTGCCCGGTGTTCACTTCCGGCGTGACCACCACGGTCAACTCCACGGGGTCGATCGCGCTGGCCCCCCGCACCGTCTGCACCGCGCGGCGCTTGTCCTCGAAAATCTGGTTGATGGACGAAGCCACCGCCTCCGGCTGGGCAAAGTGCAGCGTGATCGTCTCGGTCAGCAACGCCGGCGGGGCATACGCTTCCGTCGGGTCGATGATCTCCTTCTTGATCTGCTCGATCTGCTCCTGCGTGCCCCGCACGATGAGCATGTTGATGGAGGCATTGGCCTCCGCCTGGGGCGGGGTCTCACCGGGGGCCAGGTTCCGCTGGCTCCAGAGCCGGTTGATCGTCCCCGCGATGTCCGTCGCCCGGGCGTTCTTGAGCACCACCATCAGGAAGCCCGGCGGGCTCGGCGCGTTGGCCGGGATGTCCACCTTGGCGAGCTGCTCCTCCAGGAACGTAAACACCGTCGGGCTGCCCAGCACGATCAGGGCATTGGCCTTGTCATCCACCTGCACGCTGAAGTTCTCGATGTCGGACTTGCCGCCCGCCCGGCGCAGGTAGTCGGTGAGCAGGGCGGTCATCGTCGTGTAGACCGCCCGCGCGCTGGCGTACTGCATCTTGTAGATGCGGAACTCCAGCCCGATGTCCGACTTGTCCAGCGTCTGCACCAGCGACTCGATCTCGACGAAGGTGCCCTCGTCGGCGATGACGAAAAGCTGCTTACTGGCGTCGTGGGCAGTGATGGTCAACTGCGTGGTCGTGCCGCCGCGCCGACCGCGGGCGCCGGCACTGCCCCGCCGCGCCCCGTAGGCCGCCTGGATCGTTTCCACCAGGCTGCTGGGCTTGGCATGCTGCAACTGGATGACGCGCAGCTTGCCCGCCTCGGCGTACTGGGCCTCGATCTTCTGAATGGCCGCCAGGATGTCCTCGCGCAGACTCGCGGGCGCTTTGAAGAAGAGGACGTTGCCGCCGGCCTCGCCGATGAACTTCGTCGTGGCACCGGCGGCGGCCGCCCCGGCTCCGCGTCCGCCGCGGGCCGTCCCGCCGGCGAACATGGTCGTCAGCGTCTCCGCCACGGCCGCCGCGTCCGCGTACACCAGGTCCACCGGCTCATACCGTCCGCCGCTGCTGTCCGCCACGTCCAGCCGGGCGACCAGTTCGTCGACCTCGGTGACGTCTTCCGCCACCGCCTGGACAATCAGCAGGTTGAGCGGGGCGTAGGCCAGGAACGTGGGCTTGTTCAGCGTCGGGGTACCCGCGGCTGCCGGCCGGGGCGTCGTTCGTCCCCGACGCGAGCCGGAAGGCGTCGCACCCTCGGTATATTGAGTGGTCAGGTGCGTGGCCAGTTCCTCGGCGTCGGCGTAACGCAACTCGTAGTACTTCGTGGTGCGTTCCGGCAGTTCGTGGCTTTCGAGCTGGGCGACGAGCTTCTCCACCAGTTCGATCCCCGCGGCCGGGCCCATGACCAGGATGGTGTTCGCCTCGGCGTCGCTGGTGATGGTGAGGTCGTCCTTGAAGATGCCCAGTTCACCGACCTCAGTTTGCTGCATAAGCCGTTGCGGCAGCGCGCCGGCGGCGGAAACGGCGCCGCCGCCGCCCGGCCGACCGGTGCGCCCGACGCGCCCCGCGCGCTCGTCCAGCCCCATCAGCGTCTTGAGGGTCTGCTCGACCTCCTCCGCATTGAGCTTCTTGAGCTGGATGATCTTGAATTCGCTGTCGATCGGCTGGGGCTGGTCGATGGTCGCCAGCAGCTCGAGGAGGGCGGGGTAATCGCGGGTGTTGGCACGGACGATGAGGGTGCGGTCGCGCGGATTGGCCTTGATCTGCACGCCGCTGGGCATCGTCTGCATCTGGGCCATCATCTGCTGCTGAATCTGCTCCATCTGCTCCTGGGCTTCCGCCCCCTGGCCCTGCTGCTCGCCGGGTCGCCCGCCGCCCATGCCGGGAAAGCCGGGCATGCCGGGAATCTGCGGGATGCCGACCCGTCCGCCGGGCACCTGCTGGCCCGGTTGCCCGGGCTGACCCTGCTGGCCGCCCTGCCGCCGGGCCTGGGCCGCCTGCTGGGCCGCCATCCGCTGGGCCATCTGCTGCTGCCGCAGCATCTGCTGCTGCTGCTGAGCGGCCGCCCGCTGACCGGCGTTGAACACGTCGTCGATGATCTCCGCGGCCGTGTTCACGTCGATGTAGCGCACGCGGAAGACGCGGATGTCCGGCTTGACGCCGAGCGTCTTGATCTCGTTCTCCAGGTCCTTGGCGGAGTCCTGCAGCGCCTTGACCGCCGCATTCGGTCCGTCAAAGACCAGGACGCCCTCCTTCTCGTCGTAATAGACCTTTACTTTGCTCCCGGCGGGGAGCCGGCTGGTGCTGCTGTTCGAGTCCGACGAACTGGACGTCTGTCCCGTCACGGGCTGCGGACCCGGCAGGGCAATGACCGCCGGGCTCAGCGACTGCACCGCATCGTCAAGCACCGCATCATCCTCCACCGACGGATGCCCGGTAGGATCCTCCGGCGGCGGCTCGTCGTCCGGCTTGACTTCACCCGGCGGGACTTGCAGGGCCGCGCTCTGCTCCAGGGCCAGCGTCTCGGCGAGGAGGGCTTCGCCCAGCCGCGCCCACCCGATCGGCAGGACGCAGCGATGCGCCTGCGCCCGCGGGCGGACCTGCTCGATGCCGTGCGTCTCGTCCTCCACCTTCCCGGTCTCTACCAGCTCCACTTCCACGTCCGGGTTGTTGAGCTTGAACCAAGCCGCCGCCTCCTGGGCGGTCATGCCGCCCGGCACCAGGAAGGTCGCCCTCTTGGGCTCCGTGTCCACCTTCCGCGGCTTGTCCACGTACTTGCGGATCAGCTCCTCGATTTCCGGGAAGCGGCTCTCGTCGGTGTACCTCACCACGAGCACGTCGTCGAACGGCAGGTAATCCACGTTCGGCAACTGGTTGCGCGGCTCCCAGACTGAGCTCAGCAGCGTGTCCAGGTCAAACGACGCGTCGAAGGCGTCCGCGTACTTCAGTTCGTACATCATCTTGGGCAGGACGTCCCCGGATCCGCTGAGCTCGCCGTCCTCGCAGTCGAACTGCGCCACCACGGCATCGATCTGGTCCAGCTTCGCCTGCGTAGCGCAGACGATGAGCGTATCGCTAATCAGGTCCGCCTGAATATACAGCTCGTTGCCGACGTACTTCTTCTGCGTCTCGAAGAGACTGTCCTCCTCCGTCGTCGACGACGACCCCCGCCCGCCACGCGAGGCCCGACCGCCCGGCGCCTGCCCCGGCGCTCGACCACCGGCCGCCGGCGCCGTGTCCACCGCCTGAAGAATCAATTCCGCCAGACCCTTTGGATCGGCGTACTTGATCTGGTACACCTTGATCTGCTTGCCGCTGACCTCCGGCGTATCCACTCGGGCGATCCATTCCTTCGCCCGCGTCACGTCTTCCAGCGTACCGCGCAGCACGAGTGCGCCACCGCCCGGCGCTTCCGCCACGGCCAGCGGCAGCGTGTCCACGCCGGCTGCCGGCGTCCCCTGTCCGCGCTGCCCGCCCGGCCGCGCCACGCGCGTCGGCGCGCCCATCATCTCCCGCAGGGTCCGCACCATCTCCGTCGCGCTGGCGTGTTTCAGCAGCACGGTCTCGACCACCGGCTCGTCGGCGGTGGCGGGACGATCGAACTCGGCCACCAGCTTCCGCGCCTCGTCGATCACGAGCTGCGGAGCGGCCACCACGATGCGCTGGTTCCGCGTGTCAGCCGACAGGTGGAATCCGCCGCCACTCTGCGTCGGAGCGCGCTGCCGGCCACCACGCTGCGGAGGCTGCGGCGCACCGCCCTCCAGCACCGGCTGCTCGAGTTCGCCCGACTGCACCAGCAGCCGCACCTTGAAGCGCAGCAGCGGCTCGATCTGGTCGATCACTTCCTGCGGCTCCGCATGCTCCACGGGCAGGAACGCGGTCTCGATGGCCGTGTCCGTCTGATAGCGCAGGACATCGAGAAGCTCTTCGATCTCGGCGAACGTCTCCTTCTCGGCCACCACGACCAGCTTGCGGGCGGCCGGCTGGGGAATGAACGTCGGCCCGCCGGCGGCCAGCGTCGGCGCCGCCCCGCGCTGACCGGCGCCACGCTGCCCCCGTGGCGTGCCGGGCGTACCGGCGCGGAACACGGCCGTCAACGTAGTCACGATGTTGTCGAAGTCGGTCCCCGGCGGGAAGTCATACACCCGCATTTCGGTCGTCTTGCGTTCGACGTCGAACTCGGCGATGAGGGCGGCCACTTCCTCCATTCTCTCCGGGGTCGTGCGGACGATGAGGCTGTTGCCCATCTGCATGATGGAGAGGCTCTCGCCGGCGACGGGCATCTCGACCGCGGGCGCGGCACCTTCGGGTTGGCGTCCGCGCCGAGGTTGCCGCGGCTGTCGGACGGGGGCCCCCTGCTCGCCGAAGAACGTTTGAATGACCGCGATGAGTTCCGTCGGCTCGGCGTACTTGATCTCGAACGTGCGGCGGATGAGATTGCCCGCCTGGTCCACCTCCTTGAGCAGTTCCCGCAATCGGGCCAGCTCCGTGTCGCTCGCCCCCAGCACCATCAGGTCACCGCCCAGCGGTACCAGCCGCACGCGCTCCGGGGTAATGAAGTCCACGAGATTGCTCAAGGCCGCCACGGCCGCCTCGGGCGCCACGTGCTCCAGGGTCACGCGTACCACGTCACCCGCACCGGCGGCTTCCTTATCAAGCTGCTCGATCAGTGGAATGTACTTGTCCCACTCCGTCTGCGTGCACAACACGTAGAGTCGCCCGGTCTCATCCTCGGGCGTGAACTTGGCGGCCGCGATACCACCTCCCCCTGCCGGGGTGGGCCGGCGCACGCGCCGACGACCCCCTTCGCCCGCCGGCTGTGGCGGCGTCACCACGGCCGGACTGCTTGCCTCGCTTTCGTACTGCCGCAGCATGTTGGCGACGAACGAAGGCTTCTGATGCAGCAGGCGATACACGTGCAGCACGACCGGATCGGTCTCCACGTCCAGCGTGGCCACCAGCGCCAGGATGTCGTCCACGTCCTGTCGCGTGCCGGAAATCCAGATGGCGTTGCCCTGCGGATCGGGGATCACGCGGGCCGGCGCCCGCAGTTCCGCGGCCTTGCCGCCGGCCTCCCAAAGCTGGAGCACCACCCCGACCACCTCGGCCGCCGTGGCGTACTTCAACGCATGACGCTGCGGCGGCAGCACGTTGGACACGTCCAACACCGCGACCAGCTCGCGGACGCGAGCCACGTCCTCCTCCGGCGCGATCACCGCGATGGAACGGGAGGCGGGCACGGGGATTAACGTCACGCCGCCGGCCGCCAGCGGTCCCGCCGCGCCGGCCGCTCGGCCCCGGCGTGAACGCCTCGGCTGCGCCGGAGCAGGCTGCCCGTCCGGAGCTACTGCCGCGGGCGCCGCCACGGCCGTGCTCGCCAGAATCTGCTGAATCTGTGCGACCAGCTCGGTCGGATCGGCATGCTTGAGTTCGATCAGCGTGACCCCGGGTTCGGCGCCGGGTTCCACGTCGATGTAAGCCAGCAGCGTCGTCATCTCGTCGATCTTGTCCTGCATCGCCCGCACGATCAGCACCATCTGGGCGTCATCGGGCAGGATGCTGACGGGCGGCGGAGGTACTCCCTCCACCCCCGGGGTCGCTTGGGCGCCGCGCCGCCGGGAGACCGCCGCCCCACCCCGCTCCGTCACGTCCATCTGCAAATCCATCAGCATCCGCAACTTCTCGAGCGCCTGGCTCGGCAGGACGTAGCGCAGCGGGATCCTCACCAACGGCCGCGGATCGCTGATCTCCGCCCCCGTGAAGAACTCGATCAGCCCGAGGTACTTCTCGATGTCGCTGGCCAGCGCGAAGATCGTCATCGCGTTCTTGTCCTGCAGCGGCGCGATGCGCACGTAGTCGGGCATGAAGTCGCGCACCGGGCTCAGGTCGGACACGGAGCCGGCCTTAGGCCAGTAGATCACCAGCGCCAACTCGTCTTCCGGCAGATGGGCCGCCCGGAACTCCTCCACGCTTTTGAACATCTGCTCGCGAGGCAGCAGACGGTAGAAGTCGGTCACCCGGATGACTTCCAGGTGATCACCCGTGTACCAGAGCCAGTACGGCTCCAGGGGCTTGTACTTGAACAGGAGCATGCGAATCCGCCCCAGGGCCTGCTTGAAGTCCATCATCTCCGTGCTGACGAACTTCACCTTGCCCTTAGGAACGTCGCCGAGCACACCCAGCCCCGTCTGCCGCGAGAAGCCCTCCAGCAGGTCCTCGTAGCTGCCGTCAGCGATGCTGAAACCGTACTGACGTTGCTCGGGGGCAAGGTTGGTCTGCTCCGGCACGATGTGGACGCTGTTGGCCTCGCCGGTTCCCCCGGCGGGCTCCCCGGGCTTGGCGATCTCGGGCCCCTCGGGAGCGGGTGGACCCACCATCTCGGACCCCGGCAACTCCGGCGTCGTACCGGGACGCGGCGGTCTGGCGACGCCATGCCGAGGCGTCGGGGTCCTGCGATTCACAGGCGGCTGCAACCGACCGGGACTCCTCCCCGCGCCGTTCTCCGCTTGCTCCTTGCCCTCCTGCTGCAAGAGATCGTCGATTTTCTTGAGGGTTTCGGGGTCCAGTGAGTCCTCGACGCGGCGCTTCTGCGGCGTCGGTGGCGTGCTCTCCCCGGCCCGCGGCTTCCCGGTGGCCGGTGCCTTTTCCGCGGGCGGCGGGGACGCCTGCGGCTGATCCTGCCGCGCTGCGGCCGCCGCGCCCAACGGCAGCGCCGCCCATACCACGAGCACCGCACCGATCAGACAGGTTGCTCTCACGTTGCTGGTCCCTTCGCCGCGGGGCAATCCCGTGCCCCGCTGACCTTGGTTACTTGTCCGTTGCCGGGTCATTGCACTGCTCTCCTGGTCCGTCGGTTCGCGCCCGGGCTGCAACCCGCGTGTGTCGTCGGCATGCCCTCCGGCGCCGACCCTGGGTGCCCATTCTCCCGCAACCGCAGCCGCGGACATCAGTGACGCCTCTGCGGCATCCAGCCGGCGGCCCCGTCACGCACGCCGTCGGCCGGCTCCCCACCTTGTACCGCCGGGCAGTCGGTCGGCTTCAGCCCTTCTTCCCACATTCAGCGTCACTTCCATCGGCGGCGGCGATGGCGCGCACATCTCACTCAGCGCCGGCGGACTGCCCCTGCCTTCATCCGCGTTCTGAGCGTCCTGCACCAAGCGATAACAGGCAACACCCGTCGTTCAATCCGGCGGGGGGAGCTCCACCTCCGTCTCACCTTCACCCTCCACCGGGGGCGCTGCGGGCGTAGTTGGCGCCACGGCCGCTTCGAACACCGGCGGGACCTCCGGCGGGTCCGGCGGACCGTAGGGAATCCCCGTTCCCGCGCTCATCGCCGCACTTCTACCGGCCCGCAACCGCGATCCAATGATGCTCCGCGGCGCCGGCGCCCCGCTCGTCCCCGCCCGGCCGACCGGCTCCAGGTCGGGAGGACCGACGGGAATGTCCAGCATGGGCAGGCGCTCCCGCGCCCTCCGCAGTTCCGGATACTCCACCGCCTCCGCCAACCGGACAGCCTGATCCAGCCGGGCCCCCAGCGGATACACCCAGTCACCATCCTGCCGGTTGACCAGCGCCCCGCGCTGATGGACGAAAAGCAGCTTCCCGCCGTCCACGTCCTCGCCCACGGCCGCGTAGCGCCGCTGCTGGTTGCGGGTGTTGACCATCATCAGCTCATCAAGGGGGGTACCACCGTCACCCCCCAGCAGGGTCACGCAAACCTGCCACTGGGCGCGGTCCTGCCAACGGTTATCCACGGGCGGAGGTGGCTCCACCGGCTTTGGCTCCGTTTCGGCCACTACGGTCGGCCTGGGAGGAGGCGGCTTGCGCTCCTCGTATTCGGAGAACGGGTCCGCCCGCCAGATGGTGGAGTAGTCCAGGCTCGCATGCCGCACGTGCGTCTCCGGCTGCTTCAGACCGGCATCCGCGAAGCGCTCGCCCGCCAGCTTCTGCTGCGGGAGCACCAGGACCGTCAACGCCATGTCGATCTTCACCTCGTTGCGTTGTTTGGCCCGCCGGGTCGAGCTGACCGGCGAGAGCGTCAGGCTGCCAAGCTGCATCACGTCGGGCAGCTCCGACAGGTCCTCCACAAACTCCACTATCCGCTCAAGCTGGTCCGTGGCACTCACGCTGACCGTCAGTTGTTGCCAGCCGATCTTCTTGTCCGCGGACACACGCCCCTTGCTTACCGTCGCCTGGGCCAGCCGGTGCTTCTCGATGAGCCCGAAGAGTCGCGCCCGCAGGTTGTTCTCCACCTTACCGGCATCCATCGACCCGACGCGCGCAACGTACGTTCGGTACTGGCGGCCCGCCAGCTCAACCTGCGCCGCCTTTGTCTCGAGGGCGTCGAGCACCTCCAACCGTTCCGCGATCCGCTTGTCGATCTCCAGCAGCGGCTTGATCCAGCGCGGGTACACGCCGGCGTACAGCACCATGCCGCCTACCAGCACTGCGAAGACGGTCGCCAACGCTTTCGTCCGCTTGTCCATTGCTGGTTCCTACGGTTGGGACGCAGGCGCTGCCGATGCCCCAGCACCGGCGCCCTCACTCGGTCCCTTCCCCGGGGGCAAGGCCCCCGACAACAACTGCACCGTCAGGTCCTGAGAGAAACCGTAAGCCTCGCCTTTCTTCTCCGACTGCGTTCCCATGCTCACCTTGAACAGCGCCCTGGCCTGTCCCTGCCGACGGTACGCCTCGAGAGCGTCGATGACTTGCAGCGCGGTGTCCCGGTTCTTGGTCCGCGTTTTCAGCACGATCCGCCCCTCCGCCCGCGTGTCCTTCCGCCAGTCCTTCTTATCATGGCTCATTTCGACCGCCTCGAGCACCATTTCCTCGTTGGACGGCAGCACGGACAGCAGCTCCTGCAGAAGATCGACCCACACGAACTGCTGCGTGTCAAACGCCTGGACCAGGCCCGTCAGGTTCAGGAAGTCGTCGTACTCATCCTCCACGCTCTTCAACTCGGAGATGCGCTTGTCCTTGTCAGCCAACAGCTTGCGGTCCGCCGCAGTACTCTCGTACGAGAACACCACGGCCGAGGCCACGAACAACACCACCACCGCCCCCACCAGCGGAGCCTTCCGCAGCTTCTCCCGCGTCTGGGATACCATCCGCCGCGGGTGCAGAAAATCGTAATGCAGCCCCTCCGGCTCAGACTGACAGAGCACCAGACCCAGCCCGGCGCTGAACCCGGACGCGGCCGCCCCCTCGTCCGGCTCCCAGCCGAACGTCGAGGCGGGATTGTACAACTCCGTCGGAATGCCCAGCTTCTCGCCGATCACTTCCCCGAGGCGCTCCTCGATGCCGGTGTCGCCACCGATGACGACGTGGTCGATCCGGGCCCCTGGGTCACGAGCCCGATACGCCTCCAACGAGCGCGTCAGCTCCACCACCAGGGCTGATACCGCCGATTCCGTGCTGAACGCCGACGGACCGCCACCCAGGTTCAAGGTCAACCCGCCGCGGGGCGACCGCGACTCGTCCTCGTCCGCACCGACCACGGTCAAGCCGCCCGCGTCCGCGCCGGCCTCGGGAACCATCACCGAGGCCGCCCGCGAGAACACCAGGTGTCCCTCCTTCAGCACATCCACCTCGGTGAACGTCGGACGCACGTCGATGAACACCACCCGTTGCGGCAGCGTCGCGCTGAGCATCCGGCAAATCGCCACCTTGCTGGCATGGGGACGCAATCCCAGCCGCAGGAGCTTCAACCCGGCCGCTTCAAACGTGGCCTCCCATTGCCGGACCACTTCGGTCCGCACGGCCGCCACCAGCACGTCCGTCGTGTTCCCATCCGCCGCCCGCGGCCCCAGCGTGAAGTCCACCACCGCTTCGCTGACCGGGAAGGACAGTTCCTTGGCGATCTGAATCTGCACCATCCCCGGCAGTTCTTCGGGGGCAACGACCGGCAGGTGCAGCGTATTGAGCACCACCTGGTCCCGCGGCACGTCGGCGATCGCGTACCGCGTGGTGATCCCCTCCTGCTGCAGCACCCGCTGCAGGTGCGTGCCCATCTGCTGGGGATCGGCCGGGTCAACCTCCGGCGGGATACGGGCCGCCAGCACTCGCTCGATCTTGAGCGCGCGCGGCTGCACCCGGGCATGCACCACCCGCAGGTTGCGGGTGTCCCAATCCACGACCACGACACGTTTGGGCGGTCTTCTACCGGACACGAATCTTGTCCTCGTCTTTCTCGCGGATCAGAAACCGTCCCCCCAACTGCGACTCATCCCGATACAGAATCGTCTGCGGGATCGGACCCGTCATATCCAAAACCATGCGAATCCGCGTGATCATACCCAGGTGGTCCGCAAAGCCCACCGACTCGATGGAGAACTGCTGCCCCCGGGCGGTAATCAGCGGCGCCACCTGGATGTACGTCTCCAGGTCAAGGATCTCCTCCTGCACCAGCCAGGCCGTCGTCGCCTTCGCCTCCGAAGTCAGTCCACCGCGGGTCTCCACGATGGCACTGACCTGCTCCGCCGTCAGCCCCGGCAACAGCCGCAGCACCTGCGGCGGGGCCGTGTTCACGTTGACCAGCCCGTTGATCTTCTGCTCCGTGGCCGGATGGACCGTGAGCCGGTCCAGCAGCACCGGCAGGTGCTCGACGGTTAACGGGTTAACCCCGCCGTCCGTGGCGGTCAGGGTCAGCAGGCCCGCGGGGGTCGTCAAAGACTGCGCCTGGCTTCCCCCCCCTTCCATGCCGCCGGTTCCTCCGCCTTCCTCTTCGCCCGTCGGCTCGCCTTCCTCTTCTTCGTCCAGTTGCTCGTCTCCGCCTCTGTCTTCCCCTGCCGCCGCCGCGGCGCCATCCGCTTCGGATCCGGTTTCGTCCTCCGGCAGCGCATCCGGCGGTACGTCACCCGCATCGCCTCCGGCCGAGCCCGGACGCACCTGTCGCCGACGGTCGTCCTTGTCGCCACCTTCCTGCCGGCGCAGCTCCTCGAATGCTTCGAGTGCCTCCTCAGCACTGGGAACGCCACGATCGCGCGGATCGGTCGCGCCAGGCTGGGCGCCAGCGTCCCCCTGCCCACGGCGTTGACCCGTACCGCTCGCGCCTTCCCTGCCCTGACCCTCGCCGCGTCGCCCACCGCTGGCTTCACCACCCCGGCGTTCAGGGGCACCGGTGCCCGGAGCGCCCGCGCCGCGCGTCCAACCGGACGCATCGCCCGCGCCGCCACGCTCACCCGCACCGCGGCCTCCCGTTCCCCGGCCCCCGCCGCGTACCCCACCGCCGCCGGCGGCACCCCCTTCGCCGCCCCCGCCGCCGGTCTGGTCACCCCCCTGCGGCTGCCGCGTCACCGCCACGATGAAATCAACCACCTCCGGCTCGTCGGGGAAGGCCTCGGCCAGCTCCGTCCGCAGCGTGCTCTCGCCGCCGTACAGGTACACCCGCTGCCGGTTGTTGTTGGCCACGTCGCTCTCGTAGGACAAGACGGTAAGGTACGGGTACAAGCCCTTGTTGAGCACCTCGTCCTGATTGTCGAAAGGGAACGTCTCGTCGCCGTCTTCTTCATTCTGCGTGCGCAACCCGTTGCGGTCGAAATCCTCTCCATACAGAACCTCGCCCGTGACGCCCCGAACCAGCAGCAGTTCCTCGACGCTCTCGAAGGGACCGTTCTTGATCTTGTAAGGCCTGTCGAGCCCTTCGTAGTAGTCGCGCTCGGTAGCGTACTCGGCGTCCCGCGGCTCGTCGTCCGCATCGCGCCAGTCCAGGATGGCATTCACAATCTGCTGCGGGTCGATCAGGGGATCGTCCGCCACGGCCGCGGTGACCAGCGCCAGCAACTGCTCCGCCGTGGCCGTGTTAAGGTTCAGGCTGGCCGCCTCGTCCGTGATCCCGTACCGCATGTACTCCTCATCGTCGGTGGGGTCATCCGCGACGATGCTGAACCGGTAGGCCACCGCCCGCTCCTCGAGCTTGGCGTTGGTCCCCCACTCGGTCGGCTCCACCTCCGGCGACCAGACCACGATGCGGTTGAGCTCATCCGGGTTGTTGTACCACCGATTCACGTCCAGCCGGGCGGTGCGCAGCATCAACTTGACGGTCTCGACGCCCGCCTCGGCCGCCAGCCGCGTTTGCAGTCGGTCCACCTCCGCCTGCGCGCTGGAGACGTTCGCGTGCACGCGAAACGAGAACGTGGCAATCAGCACCCCCAGCATGATGAGGATGAACAGCACGGCCGGCAGGATGAACGCGGGCTGGTACGCACGGGGCATATGCGGGCGCAGGGGTGCCGTGCTTTCCCGCGACCGCAGTCGCGGGCGAGCATGCAATGGCGACCGGGTCATGGCACCCGCGCCGGACACCTGCGCCCGCTGTGTGTTCATGGGGTCGCCTCCCCGCTTTCGGCTGCCTGACCGGCCAGCTCTTCCGCCAGCGCCTGGGTCTCGCGGGCCACCCGCGAGCGGAAGAACGTATCCGCCTGCGGCACCCGCACCGTAATCTGATACAGGTCTGCCGCCAGCGGGAGGCACTCATCCGCCCCCGCATCTTCATTCTGACAGGTACAGAACTCCTCGATCGCCCGGTCGTACCCCAGCCCCTCGCCCAGCGGTGCCCGGGGCTCGAACCCGATCGTCACCTGCACAATCTGGGGCAACGGGTTCTCGCTCTGCACGTCCCACGTGTCCCACCAGCGCAACCCATCGAAGTAGCAGAACCTCAGGTACACGACATCCGGGGCGTACAGCGCGTCCCAGTCCACCTCCTCCAGGGTCTGTGCTTCGGCCTCCGTGGTCGCACTGTCGCCCGCGAGCAACTCCTCAAGTTCCCCCGTCAGTTCCCCCTCCGTGCCGCCGCCCGCCAGTTCGCCGCCCGATGTCTCGTCCCCCGTCGCCTCTGCCGTCGAACTGAGCAGCTCATCCTGGGGCGGCAGGTACGGCATCCGCCGCTCGACGCGGGCCAGCCCCAGCGGCAGGTCCCACCCCTCGGTGTCCTGCGCCTCCGGATGCCGGACAATGTGATAGTCCACGCTGACCAGATCGTACTCCTGGGCGGGAACCTCAGCGTCGTACAAGTAGTCCTCAGCCACGCTCCGCCCGGGCAGGCGATGGGTCACCATCGTCAGACGCTCCGGCTCGCCGCGGAGGGAGCCCTGCCCCAGCGTGGCCGTCAGGCTCGTCTGCCGGATCTCCGTCGCCATGCGATCCAGCACCAGCCGCACAAGCTGTTGCCGCCGGTCCACCTCGGTGGCCGTCCGCCGCGTGTCCAGGCTCGACGAGTAGAACCAGTACGTCATCGAGGTGACCAGCACCAGGATGCCCATCGCCAGGACGACCTCCAGGAGCGTGAAGCCACGTCCCACGGGATGGCAACGCCAGCGTCTCATGGCCCCTGTCCCCACAACGGGTTGCCGCTGCGGCCCCCGCCGCCCTCCTCGCCCTCCTCGCCTTCCTCGCCCTCCTCGGACGCTTCCCCACCCCCCAGCCCGGCATCCAGCAGGCCTTGCCGCACGTCGGCCGGCAACTGGGCCAGCAACGTGCTGATGTCCATCCCGAACGCGTCCAGCAGCGTCGGGAGGACCTCGATGAGTTCCTCGAAATCCAGCTTGCCCAGCAGGGCAGGGTCGAAATCCTGCGGGTCAAGTCCGTCGATACCCAGCCCGCCGAGCTTTGTGCCGAGTTGCTCCGCCTCCTCTACCGTCAGCCCGAACGACTCCTCGAGGTCCACCCGCTGTGGTACCGCCCGCATCGTGCGCAGCGTGAAGCAACTCCGGATGTCGTCAAACTTGAACTCGTCCTCGTCATCTCGACGCAGAGGATCACGCAGAATCTCCACCGTCAGCAGGTACAGTTCGTCGTTGCCCGTCTCGTCGATGGTCAGCCGCCACCCCCACTCCGGGAAGCGCGGGCCGAACGTCTGCTCCTGCACCTGGTCCACCGACTTCAGCTCGATCAGCCCGGTATCCAACTGGGCCAGGAACTGCTCCGCCAAGGCCTTGGCCTGCATGTTGACCCGCATCTGGTGGATGGACGTGTCGGCACCCTGCACCATCGCCCCCAGCACGGCCAGCCCGACGATGAGCATCCCCGTCGCAATCACCGTCTCCAGCAGCACGTAGCCCGACGCACGCTGCCGACGGGGACATCGGCGCCCGGGTGCCATGCTTTCCCGCAACGTTAGTCGCGGGTAAGCATGCCGTCGCAACGGGCGAGCATGCCCACCCCCGCCCACGGCAGGTAACGGGATGGCGGCGCTGCGCTTGGCCATGCCACCCCCAGGCGCTGCCCCACCACAATCGGGAGCCGGCGTCGCGTCAGCGTGAGCCGGCGTCCGCGGCCGCTGCCTGCTGGGCCTGCCGGCGCAGGGCGTTGTATTCACGCAGTTCGAGCACATCGTCTTCCGTCAGCACCCGTCGTTCGAGGAAGTCCTGCCGCAACAGCACCGGCCAGTTCTTGTCCTCGAACAAATCCAGTTCTTCCTCATAAAACGGCCGCTGGAGCCACGACAGCCCCAAGTCACCATCCAGGATCACCTCGATCACCCGCGCGGGCTCGTCGGCATCCCGCTCCGCTCGTTTGGCCAGCTCATCCGGCTCCAGGCTGCGGTCGGCGTCCGTCAGCACGAACGTCACCCACGGGCAGTAGCCGTCCGGCTCGACGTAGAGCGGCGGCCAGCGCGGGTTCAGGTCGCGGAACTTGCGAATCAGCACGTCCCTGACTTCACTCCGCTGCTCCCGCGCCTCGCGCAGGGTGTCGATGGTCGGACGGCCCAGGCGCACCTCCGCGCACCAGACGTCGCCCAGCAACGTGTCCCCCACCGCCCAGGGGGCCGTCACCAGCGTCCAGACCTCCGGGGCCTCGAGGGGCTCGTTCTCCCGCTCGATCCGCGGCTGCCGATCGGTGCCCAGTGCGTCCTTCTCGTTCTCCTCGGGATCGGGGAACCGAACCCGATACCGCTTGCCGTCCCAGGCCGCGTTGGCCCGCACCAGCCCGAGCAACGCCTCCAGCCGCCGGGCGGACTCCGGCAACTGCTGCTCGCGGTACTCGCGGAAGAACGCCGGCATCGCCAGCCCCGCCAGCACCACCAGCAATGCGATGACCAGACTCACCTCCAGCAGCGTGAAGCCGCCTGCGCGATGATGGTGGTCCCGCGTCCGCATCGTCGTTGCCGCCCCATCAGTCAGGGTCTCGTCCGTCGGGTACCATGCTTTCCCGCGCCGGGCGTCGCGGGCAGGCATGCTCGTGGCTCGGGTGTGCGTCGTCGCATCCTCCACCCTCACCTCTGCCCCTCTCCCTGGCAGGCAGAGGGGTTTGGCAGCGCATGTCCACGGATCATCACCCCCAGGTCCGGAGGACCCGGGGACCCACAAAAGCTACCCGGGTACCCAAGCCGAGCTACTGCTCGACCCAGTTCTTGATGTCGTCGCTGCGCTCCTTGCCGCCATCGTCCTTGCCGTCAGGGCCGCAGCTCCACAGATCGTAGCTGTCTTCATTAACCTGCCCCGGACACTTGTACAGGAAGGCCTTGCCCCAGGGGTCCTTGAGTTCCTCGAGCGTCGTGGGGTTCTGCATGTAGGGCCCCTTCCAGCGCTCGGCGTCCTCACCGCGGGGAGCCTTGTAAAGCGCTCCGAGCCCCTCGTCGTCCTCCGGATAGCGCCCCATGTCCCATTTGTAGGCTTCCAGCGCCTTGCCGATCGGACCATTACGACCGACGGCCGCCCGGGCAAGGTCCTGGCGCGCCTTCTCCGCCTGCCCGAAAAGCTGCGGAATGGCGAACGCCGCCAGCAACGCCAGAATGCCTGCGACCAGCAGCACCTCGATCAGGGTGAAACCCGACCTCCTCGTTCGTCTCTTGCTACCCATCACACGATCTCCTCAAGCGTCGCCCGGAAGCCGCCGCGAATCCGTTTCCGCCCCGGCGCCCCGCGACCTTGTCTTGCTTCGTTGTTCAGCGCACGGCCGAGCCCATCGTCAGGATCGGCAACAGCAACGCCACCGCGATGCAGAACACCACCATCGCCATCATCACCAGCAGAATCGGCTCCAGCACCCGCACCCCCAGGTCAATCGCCCGGGCCGTGCGGGCCTCGTTGGTGTCCGCAATCTGCACCAGCACGGTCTCCAGGTTGTTGCTCTCTTCCGCCACGGCGATCATGTCGATGATCGCCGGCGGGAACATGCCGCAACGTCCCAGCGGCGCCGAGAGGCTCTCGCCCTTGCGCACGCTCTCGCCCGACTGGTCGATCACCGTGGCCAGCGTCGAGTAACCCGCCGAGTCGCGGGCGATCTTCAAAGACTGGAGAATCGGCACCCCGTTGTGCAGCAGCGTGCCCAGAATCCGGCAAAACCGGCACAACGCAGTCATCATCACGATCCGACCCAGCAACGGCGCCCGCAGGCTAAGTTGCTCCAGCGCCAGTTTGCCTCCCGCAGTTCGCTTCCAGGCCAGAAACGCCATCACTACGACCACGATCCCTCCCGCCATCATCAGGTAGTGATGCTGCAGGAAATCCGAGACCGCGAACACCAGCTTCGTCATGATGTTGAACGTCTCGGGACGCAGATGGGCCCGCAGCTTCGGCACCACCACCACCATCAGCAGCGTCACCACCGCGCTGCCCGCCACCACCAGGATGCACGGGTATATCAGCGACCCGATCAGCTTGTTGCGCAGTTCGTCCTGCTTCTCCGCAAACAGCGCGATACGCTGCAGTACGTCCTCCAGAAACCCGCCCTGCTCCCCCGCCCGCACCATCGACGAATGCAGCGGCTGAAACACCCGCGGGTGCTTGGCCATCGCGTCGCCCAGCGACATGCCGCCGGCCACGTCCTCCCGCAACTCCTTGACCATCTGCGGCAGTCCGCCCTGCCCGCTCTGGCGCCCCAGCACGTCCAGGGCACGCAGCATCGGCACCCCCGCCCGCAGCAGGTCCGCCAACTGACTGTAGAACGTCGTCAGATGCTGCGTCTTGATCCGCCGCCGGCTGAACGGAACCGTCGCCTCGGCCGTGCCCTCCACCACCTTCACCGGAAACAGCGCCCGCTCCTCCAGTTGGCGCAACGCCACCTGGTAGTTCTCGGCCGTCAGGACCCCTTCCTCGGTCTGCCCGGCACTGCTCAGCGCTCGGTAGGTGTAGCTGGGCATTACTCCATCCTCGTCACGCTCGTGACGCCATCCGACGCCACCAGCGCGGTCGATTCACCAGGCGTTGCGAAGCCGATCACCCCGCAGACAGGCGTGCAGGCCGGCGAGGAACACCGACACGACATGGGACCCTCCCTGGTCCACGGCGGATCGAGCCGTCTCAGCGACAGCCCGCAGCAAGCTCTGACCCGAAAGTATCCGCTTCTTCAGCCAGGGTCAATCACCGCCCTCGGCCGTCGGGTCCACCTCGAAGGCACACACCCGTCCCCGCGCAGCAGCCTGCGCCGGGCCCGGTCGCACACGTCGCCTCGCAGGTTTGTACACCCGCCGCCGCCCTCGATTGCATGACCCTCAAGCCACCCAGCCGAACCCACCCCCACGGACGCTAGGCGTTTCCGTCAGCATCCGGTCGCAAACCGGCCGGAGCCCGTACCCGGTCGGACACCAGCTCCACCAGACGATCCACAACCTCCGCCAACTCCATGTGACTCGTATCCAGGACGATCGCTTCCCCGGACTTGAGCAGCGGCGCCCACTGCACACAGTCATCCTGGTCCCGCCGAATCAGATTTTCCATTACCTCGGCAATTTTCACAGACTCACCGTCTGCGGTCAGGTCTGCCAGCCGCCGCTGAGCCCGCACCTTCGGGTCGGCGTCCAGTACGAACTTCACGTCCGCGTCGGTGAACACGACACTGCCCTGGTCGCGCCCCTCCGCCACCAGCGAGCCCAGCCGCCGCCCGAGCGCACGCTGCCGCTCCACCAGCAACGCCCGGATGCCGGCGTGGCGCGCGACGTAAGGGGTCACCTCGCTCACCGCCAGCGACCGCACGGCCTCACTGACGTCCTGACCGTCGGCGCGGATGCGCGTGTGCGTCGGACCGCAGTCCACCTCCAGGGTAATCCGCCGGGCAATCTCCAGCAGGGCCGCGCTGTCCTCGAAGTCGATGCCCTGCTGCAAGCCCACCCAAGCGATCGCGCGATACATCGCCCCCGTATCGAGGTACGCAATGCCCAGCCGGGCGGCCAGCTTGCGCGCCACGGTGGACTTTCCGGACCCCGCCGAACCGTCGATCGTGATGATCATGCCTGCACTTCCCGCCCCCGACCCGCGGCCATCATAGCGGCCGGACGCCGGCGGAGAAACCGCGCGCGCATCAACCCGCGCGCCGGGCGCCGCCCGCGCGCAGCCTCCTCCAGAGGCAACGACCGAGCCGTCATCTTGAATCAGCTTGGCGAGTCGCGACGAGGAACCAGCAGAAGAGCACGCCGGCCGCCGGCTGGTCGGCTGTCACTCCCGGCCTACGCATGGGCGCCCGAGTTGCCCGGAGCGGCCTCGATCAACTCGATCAGGCGGCGTACCTCAAACGGCTTAGGCAGGTAGGCGTCGAAGCCGTCCTGGAGCAAGGCCTGACCTCGGTTGTCACCCAGGACGTGACCGATGCCGATGAGGCGTGCCGACGCCACCTCCGGCGACGAACGGACCGCCCGACTCAGCCCGCGGGTCGTCACCCCCGGCAGGTCCAGGTCTACGACAATCGCCTGCGGCTGCAGGCTCTGGGCCAGCATGCCGGCCTCGAAGGCCGAACTGGCGCCGCTGACCTCGTAGCCGGCATCCCGGGCCACCGCGCGGCAGATGGCCTCGCAAGTCTGGGCGTCGTGGTCCACAATCAGCACCCGCGTGGCGCCGGCGTCCAACCCGTTGAGGGGAATGCCGTTAGCCCGCATGAAACGAACCAGTTGGTCCAGGGGGATGCGCCGGTCGCGGCTGCCGGGAATCCGATACCCCGGCAACTGTCCGGAGTCGAACCACTTTGATACCGTGCGTGGCGCGACGTTGCAGATCTTGGCCACCTGGCCCGTCGTCAGCACGTTCTTCTTGTTCGCTGGCATGATCCACCCCAACGGCACACGCGCTGGTGTTCCGCACCGGCTGGGCCGGACTCAACGCTTGGTCCGACGGCGCCAACCGTAGCGGTTACGCTTGTCGCATCGGCAGTTTGCGCGCTCGCTTTGAGGGCCGTCTGGGCTTCGGCTGGGCGCCGCTTTCCCAGACGCGACTCCTGCACCCTTACCCGCGTCGTTACCGGGCGTGCCGGACCGCGCGACGCGGTGGCGCTACTGCCTTGCGTTGTCACCAGCGGTGTACTTACTGCCGCAGGATTGGGGGGAGAACCCCGCGGCCGGCAGACTGTTCTCACCCTCTGCCGTCGGAACGACCGGGAGACAAGCCCACTCCCGCGCACACGTCAGGTACGCCGGAGCCGCTTGGCCCCGCGACCAATTCTAGGCCGGCTTGCGACGGTTATCCGGCCTGTAATGAAATCAAGAGGTGAACAACCGGCCTGTGCCAGCGGAGAAGCAGGCGCGCTCCACGTCTTCAGCACGCGGTGGAATCAGCGTCGTGGTCGGGACGGCGTGCGCCCTGGGAACGAAGGGGGGATCGACGAGAGTAGTCCCGCTTCCAGGGCCTGGAAGGCCCTGGGAAGCCGCCCGCTTCCTCAACCGTCCGTCTCGCAGACTACCGCTGGCCCGCGTTGACCGGAAGCGTCAGCACCTGCCCGACGCGCAGGTTGCGCGGATCACCGTCCACCAGCGCGCGGTTCAGCTCGAAAAGCTCACGCCAACGCGACGACGAGCCCAGGACCTCCCGCGCGATGCCGTAGAAGGTATCCCCGGCGCGCACTCGATACGTGCGCGCGCCCGTCGGTGTCGTACTCGCAGGCGCTGCCGGCACGCCGGCGACCGTCGACGCGGGTGCCGCGCTGGCGGGCAGCTCGGCCGGGCGGGCCGGAATCCGAATCGACATGCCGGGTGACAATCGAGACGGGTTCGTCACCTGGGGGTTCTGGTCGATCAGATACTGCGTGTAACGCTCGGACCCATAGTAGCTGCGGGCGAGCGCTGCGAACGTATCACCCGGCTGAACCTTGTGGGTGTCCATGGCCGGGGGGCCTGCGGCTGAAGCACTGTCCGCCACCGCCCGACTCGGCCCCGTCACCACGGGGTTGGGCACCGCTCGTGGACCGACCGCGGGCGGGCCAGCCGGCGGGTCTGTCGGTGACGGCGGCGCGGTCGCGATCGCTGCCTCCGGTCCGACGGGGTAAGCCGGTTCCGGCGGCGCCGGAGACGGCTGCCCCCCCACTGCACCTGACCGGGCCGACGCCCCGTCCGTCTCGCTCGGCAACGAGCCGCGCGCCGGCGCCCGCACGGTCCGCTCCGGTGTGCCGCTCGGGGCAACCGGGCCGGCTGTCACCGGGGTCGGAGCCGGTGTTGTCGGCAAACCTGCCGGGGCCGCTCGATGCCCCGGGGCCCGCGGCTCCGCTGATGCCACCCGCGCACCGGGTCGGTCCGTACGCATCGGTGTGGCCGCTCGCGTCGCCTCACTCGGGGTCTGTGGCGCAGGCTTGGCCGGCGAAGCCGCGCTATCGCCAACGGCAACGGGCGCCTCCTCCTTGTCACGAAACGCGAAATACCCCCAACCCGCCACCACCAGAACAAACGCCACCACGATGCCGACCTTCACATCCGTGCGCATGGCCACACCCTTTCCTGGAACCGCTCACCCGATGTGCAATCGAACGCCCGCGCTCCGCGTCGGCGCCGCCGGACTCTCCGTACCTTGGGCGCCAAACCCGGCGTAAGTGTAAACCATTCTCCGCGACGGGTCAACCAAGCAGCGGGGGCGGAGCCGCATTCGACCCCGCCCCCGTCAACTTCTTACACCTCACGTCCGCCTCCGAGCCCGAGCGGAAGCGAGTGGGCCCATCCGAGCCCTGGCGGAGGCGAGCGGGCATCCCTGCCCGACCGCCGGCAAACGTTTGCAGAGCACCCCGCAACGGGAAAACCCGGGGGCCGTGCCCAAGCTCGCCGCAGGGCGCCATGCCCAAGCTCGCCGCAGGCGAGCGCTGGCATGCTGCTCGAACGTCCATGCACCCGTCTGGACGGCATGGCGGCGCTGCGCTTGGCCATGCCACCCACCGGGCATGGCCATGCCAGCCGCGCCGCAGCGCCGGTCGGTCCGCGGCGTGACCGGGTCAACCCGCCCGCGTCAACGGGCGCCCATCGCCGGCTGCGCCCCGGTCACGGCGTACCCGCGCTGGGCACGGAAGGCACCAATCAGGTATGCCAGCACCGCCAACCCCACCAGCACCAACCGCACCGCCGGGCTGTCCGCCAGGACCATGATCATGCCAATAGCGCCCAGCAGGACAATGATCAGCGTAACATGGATCAACGCCTTCGGGCGATAGAGCAGGGGCGCAGCGATCGCAATCGAGCTGTACGTCCCCACACCCACGCCCACCAGCAGCGCGAACGCAAACCCGTGCACGCCCTGCCCGCCGAACACGTAGAGCAGGAACACCACCAGCAAAGTGGTGAACGACGTCAGCAACGTCCGCGACAGCGTCTGGTTGATGCTGTTGTTGATGATGGCCGGTGACAACGCCCCCAGCCGACCCCGGTTCTCCCGAATCCGGTCGAACACCACGATGGTATCGTTGAGGCTGTACCCGATGACCGTCAGAAGGGACGCCATCATCGCCAGGTCGATCTTGAAGTCCGACAGCGCCAGCGCCCGGCCGATGAATGTGTCGTGCAGGTAGTGACTGGCCGTCACCAGCCCCAGCGTGATCGACACGTCGTGCACCAGAGCCACGACGGCCGCCAGCCCAAAGTGGGCGGTCCCGAACCGCAGCCAGATGTACGCCAGGATGGCCACCAGCGCCACCGCCACCGCGAAGATCGCCTGCTCCTGGACCTGACCCGCCACCTGCGGCTCGAAGTTGGTCACTTTGTTGAGCGAGCGGGTGTGTTCCAGGGCGGCCGTCACCTGCGCCAGCTCGACCTCGGCAAGCTGAGACTCCCACGCTTGTGGGTCGTCGTCGTAGAGCAGCGCGGGATCGCCGACACACACGGCGAACTCGCGGTAGCCCTGCTGCCCGTCCGCCCGGCTCAGGGGGGCACCGAGGGGAATGACGGCCGAGTCACGCGCCTGGTACTGCTCGAACTCCGGCTGCAGCCGGATCTCCCGCAAGCGCCGTTCCAGTTCGGCCACCGTGACCGGCTCCTCCTTGGGGTCGAGCGTGACCTGCATGGCCACCCCGCCCTTGAAGCGCCGGACCTCGAACCCCGCGTCTCCACCCAGCACGTCGGAGAGATACTGATCGTCGAACTCAATCACGAAATACCGGGCCCGAGTCGTCTCGGTGTCTTCCCGCAGGGTGAAGCTCAGGGCGCGTTCGATTTTGAGCTTGTCGCTCAAGGCCGCCACCACCGCCGCCTGCACCAGCGGGCGATTCGTTTCCACCGTGACGATTTCGTACGAGGACGCCGGACGCCCCTCGACCATCAGGTCCGTGACCGATTGCACCCGGGCGTTGCGCAGATGGTCCGCCGCCCGCCGGGCCGCGGTCGCCGCGTCCGTCAACCGCTGCTGGAACGTCTCTACGGTCAAGGTTCCGGGTTTGGCGGTGAACGTCGCCGACCGACCCGAGGTCTGGATGCCCCCCCGTTCGAGGTCCGCCTCCAGGACGCCGCGCAGCAGCGTGGCCAACTCCTCGCCGGTCAGGTCCGGTGAACTGACCACGAACTGTCCCGCCGTGTCCCCCGCCTCCACGCGGGCCGCCTGCACCTGCTCAGCCGCCCGCCGCAGCCAGTTCACGGCAGAAGGCGTCCCCGAGGCGGTCGAGGTCACGGCCTGACTGACCTGCTCGTCCGTCAGTTCCACGCCCTCGCGCAGGTCGATCTGCACGGTCGTGCCCCCGAGGAACTCGATGTCGTACAGCGCCTCGCGGTTCGAGCTGCTCACCCAGGCGAAGAGCCCCGCGCCGCCGAGCACGCAGATCAGCGACACCGGCCAGAACTTCGCGCGCAGCGCCAGCCAGTTCACCTGCGGCACGCCGATGATCCGGCGCATCGAGAAGTCCTTCAACCAGCCGATGCTGATCAGCGAGTTGAAGGCCAGCCGCGTCACGAACAGGGCCGTGAACATGCTCGTTGTGATCCCCACCCCCAGCGTCGTGGCGAACCCCTTGACCTCCTCGCTGCCCATGAAGCCCAGCACCACGCAGGTGATCAGCGTGGTCAGGTTGGCGTCCAAGATCGTCGAAAACGCCTTGTCGTACCCGGCGTTCAGCGCCTTGCGGAACGTGACCCCGCGGTCGCGCTCCTCGCGCACCCGCTCGAAGATCAGCACGTTGGCGTCCACGGCCATACCCACCGTCAGGATCACGCCCGCGATGCCGGGCAGCGTGAAGGTGGACTGCGTGAGCGCCATGACGCACAGAATGAACAGCACGTTCAAAGTCACCGCCACGTCGGCCATGCCGCCCGCCGCGATCCCGTAGTAGAACGCCATGAAGCCGATCACCAGCACGAACGCCAGCAACGTGGAGTTGAGACCCTTGGTCCGGTTGGTCAGGCCCAGGCTGGGCCCGATGGTCTTCTCCATCAACGGCGTCTCTTTCAACCGCGCCGGCAGCGCTCCCGCCTGCAACGTGCGGGCAAGGTCCTGTACCTGCTCGACGGAGAAGTTGCCGCTGATCTGACAGCTCTCCCCGATGCGTTCCTGAATGGTGGCGTGGGACATGGCCACGCCGTCCAGGAAGATGCAAAGCTGCCGCTGGACGTTCGCGCCCGTCAGTTCGCCGAACAGGCTCCCCCCACGCGGGTCCAGGATGAAGTGCACCACGTTCTTGCCGCTCAGCGGGTCGCGGTCAGGATAGGCGCGCCGCAGGCTCCAGCGCGTTTCCTGACCCTGGCGCCCCGTCAGCATCCCAAACTCCGGATCGTTGTGCGTCAGGGCGTAGTGGCGCCCCGCGTATGCCTCCACGATCGGCTTCGCCGGGTTGGTCTTCGCCTGCTCGAACTGGCTCAGGTTGTCGACGTGCATGAAGTCGAGAACGTTGTGCACCGGGAACCAGCGGTAACGGTCCCCCGCCTTGGGACGTGGACCGACGCGCTGCAACTGCTCCACGTACCGCCCGATGTCCTGCTTCAACTGCGGATCATTCGACTTGGTCATCGTCGGCTGGGCTGGGTCGCGGTCCGCCAGGATGCGGAACTCCAGCACCCCCGCCCCCTTCAGCCGCCGCTTCAGGTCCGCCGGGTCCTCCAGATCGGCCTTGTATGCATGCCACGCGTCGTAGGCCTTCGCCGCTGCACTCAGCGGTTGGCCGTTCTCCGGCGAATCGTACGCCGGGTACTCGGCCCGGAGCTTCTGGAGCTCCGGGTCCCGGGCCGTCCCGGCCGCCATGTCCAGCAAGTCCGTGAGGCGATTGAGCGGCAGAGTCGTCGCCAGCACGGCCCGCATCGCTTCCTCATACTCGTCCCGCGCCCGGTCCAGGGCCACGGGATCCTCGGCACGCTGGGCGGCCTGGAAGGCGTCGTACTTCTGTGCCACCGCCTCCAGCAGGGCTCCTCGCTCGGGCACGCCGCGACGCAACGCCTCCAACTTCCCGGGACGCTCGCTCGCCGGCGCGTTCAGGGCGCTCTCCACCTCAAACCGCTTGACCCCCATCTCCAGGAGCCGTGCCTGGGCGGCGTTGTAGGCCGCCCGCCGGTCCAGAGCCCGCGCCGTCGGACGCGGCATGCGAATCTCCAGCCGGTTGTTGCCAATGGGACGCCATTCGAGGTTCAGCCGTGCCCCCGGATCGACCCGTTCCTTCAGAATCTCCGTCACCCGACCGGCCAGCCCGCGCTGCTCCTCCGGCCCCAAACCGGTGGTGTCAATCTCAAACAGCAGGCTCGTCCCGCCGACCAGATCGATGCCGCCTTTCAGCTTCTCACTCGGGGGATAGATGTAGGTGAGTGCGAAGACCACCAACACGATCACAAACAGCCATTTGTACAGACGATTCGAATCGCTCATGCGAAAAGCTCCGTCCCGGCGCCTGCCTGCGCCGGGCGCGAGATGTTCATCGACTACATAAAGAACGGAAAAGCAGATTTCCGCGGCCCCGACTCGGCCGCGACCCTACCCGCATGGTGCCCGGCAAAGCAGACCCGCCGCAGGCGGCCCCTGCGCCTGCTTCTTGGGTGCCAGTAACGAAATGTCCCGCGGCGGCAGACTGCCTCGATCGAACCTCGGCACGTCGCGGCGCCCGGAGCCACCCGCCGAAGCCGTGGTCACGCCACGCCAGGCCGCGGTCGAACCGGCGGTACCAATCCAAGGGGTTCGCGCCTTCCCGCCGCCCCCGTCCGGCTGCGCGAATACGCGCTGGGCCGACCCCAGGTCAGGCTGGGGCTCTTCGTCCGCTGTCCCCTCCTCCGAGCGGCCCTCTGTCGGCCCAGCGCATTCGCCTGGCTTCGTGGCAGGGGCGTTCCGGCCGTGGCACCAACCGGTGCATTCACCGCTAACACTTGGCGACACGTTCGCCCGAGGACGTGACCCGGCACCCGCTTGCGCCTGTTGAGCATTCTCTAAAGTAAGACACAAACTCATCGCTCCGAGGAGAGCGACGAGCCGTACACGCACCGGATGGGCGTACCAACCGAGCATGGGCACCATTATAGAAGCCCCCCGCCCCCGGGCAATGCCACGGCACTGGCCGGCCTGACGACAACCGCCCCGGCAAGCGCCCCCGCGCCCCGACTGATACCCCGCGGCGCAATTGCCTGACGCCGCCGAAGGTTGCATCGTCGCCCACACTGGAGAATCCCGGAAACCTCGCATTAATTCGTGGATTTCGTCAGTCGCCACCCTATAATTGTACTCTGGTACCCACGCTCGAGCGTGGGTGGGATTGAAGGGTCTGGAATTGGAACGAGGGCGAGTTCGACAGCGCGTTGATGACCTGTGCTTCTGCCTGTACCAGAGGCCGATCCACCCGGAGTTTTTCCATATTCACCGGGTACGGAGGATCGAGCAGGCCAGGTACACTGCGGAGATTTGGGTTGTCGGGCTAGCCCATTCAGTGACACTGCAATGCGGCGACCAGATTCTCACGGAGCTGCTCACAGACGATAGCGAGGCGCTGCCGAAAAGTGGCTTGGCGACGTCGTTCCGGTTCCGCGGTGAGCGCGACCACGTCCAGACGTTCACGAAGGGGCTCAGGTACATCCTGTCCACGCAGGTGGAACGGCTGACACCGCAGATCTTTCCCGCGACCCATCGTGATTATGTGCACTACGCCCAGACACGGGGAATCTTCGTCTTGTTTAAAGAGTGGGAACACGACGGCCTGTGTCCCTTCACATTCATCGACTTTGACGCCCGTGACCATGAGCTGCATGTCCACGCATTCCACGCGTTTCCTGAAGATCTCACGCTGCTGAAAACGCAGTCTATTTTCGAGATCGGGCGCCGCTCGGCAGACTCGTATTGACGCACGCCCCTGCCCCTCGCTCGCCCCGTACGCCCAATTGGTTTTGGCGGGGTACCAAGCGTACTTCCGGCACCCCAAACGCCCCCCAGAGGATCCCAGCCGTGCCGTGCCCATTGGCTTGAGGCGGGCTGGAAACCGATACGTCAACTGAGGCAGCCGGCGAACCCACGCGGTGGGTCGCCGCCGAAAAGCCAGTGCCGATGCAGGGGCGGAACGCACTCCGGCCGCGTGGGTGAGGGCTGACGAGTGGAGGCACAAAGCCAAACCGAGAGGCGAGAGGCGTCCGACGGCAACGGAGGGCTTACGCGTCGCCGTTTCCTCTGTGGCGTGGCCGCGACCGCCGGAATGGGTTGGCTCCCTTCCGCACGGGCGGGTTCGGGGCGCGATCGGCTGACCCTGCCGCCCAACACTCCCCCGGCCGAGGTCGTCGTCGTTAAGTCGGAGCACGTGTTTGCGAACGATAGCGTGCACACGGTTCTTCTGGCGGAATTGCTTGGCAACCTGCTGATGACGCTGACGGGCACCGGCAATGAGAGGCAAGCCTGGCAGGCCGTCCTGCGACCGGACGATGTGATTGGGCTCAAGTTCAACCAGTCCGGGCAGAGTGTGCTGGGAACGACGCCGGCCGTGGCGGATGCGCTGATCCGGTCCCTGATCGTGGCCGGCTGGCCAACGGAACAGATTGTCTGCATCGAGGCCCCAGCGGAGACGTTGGCCTGCCACCGTACGCAGGCGGCGTGGACCGGTTACGATAGCGCTCCTACGGATTTTGGAAGCGGATCTGACCACTTCGCGTTGGTGCTTCGCCAGATTACCGCTTTGATCGACGTTGCGTTTCTAAAGTCGCACAACATTGCCGGGATGACAGGCTGCCTGAAGAACCTCTCGCACGGACTCGTGCAGCATCCCGCCCGGTACCACGGCAACGGCTGCGCGCCCTACATTGGGGACATCGTGGCGGCCGAGCCGATCCGCTCGAAGCTGCGGCTGTGCGTAGTTGACGGGCTGCGGGTGCCGTACGCAGGGGGTCCGACACCCAGGCCGGAGGCGACGACGAACGCCGGTTTGCTCATGGTTGCCAAGGATCCAGTGGCTGCGGACAGCGTCGGATTGGGCATTCTGAACGGAATCCGGCGTGAGCGCGAGTTGGAGCCAATCGCGCGCTCGGCGGAGCACTTGCCGTATCTAGCGGGCGCCCACCGGGCTGGAGTGGGCATCGCCCTGCCCGCCGGGATTCGGGTGACGCGGTTGTCCGGCTAGGGGGGCGAACGCATCGAAATCCGTCCGACATTCCTTGACAGGCCCCTGGAACGGGGTTACGATAATAGCGTGTGGTAGGTAGTGGGTGTGGGGCCCGATCGGCTCGCGCGTTGAGGTACGCGCGGTGTTTCATCCGGGTTGCCCGAGTTTATTGAAGCTATTCGTTTTCCGGTTCGTGTTGCTATTTTAGTTTCATACCCTTTTGTCTCGCCTCCACCTCCACCACCACAAGCAGCCGCGACCGCCGAATCCGATGGGCGGCAGCTCCTGCAAGGAGCGCGGCAGCCTGACTCACTCTCGTTGGGTGGGCGTACCGGCTGTACGTGCACGCGCCCGCACGAACGGGAAGGAGCCGGGCACGGGTTGTGCATGGAAGACAACGTGTGAAGCGGAGTCGCGTGCGCCGGCGCGGGTTGCGGCGGCGGGCGGGCTCGGCTTCGGGGTCGGGGTACAGGTGGCCGGCAGGCTGCATTGGGCAGCCTTCCCGGTCAGGGAATGGCGTCGGACTGCTGCGGTTCGGTTATCGGCCCGGAGGCTCGCCGGCAGGTGAGAGGAAAAGGGGCGCCGAACAAGCTGCGACACGTCCGAGGCGGAGATTTTGTTTAGCGTGCTTGTGGAGCACAGGAGGTAACGCCGTGAGGCGAAAAAGGGCATTTACGCTAGTGGAACTACTGGTCGTGATCGCAATCATCGCGTTGCTGATCTCGATTTTGCTGCCGAGTCTCTCTCGCGCGCGCGAGTTGAGCAAGCGGCTGGTGTGCGGTTCGAACACCAAGAGCCTGGGCACGTCGTCGAAGATCTATGCGAATGACAACCAGGAGCGGTGGATGATACCGGGGTTCAAACAGGCGGCGATCAATACCCCGGGCATCCAATACACGGATGGGGACAACGGACTGGTAGGCAACGACAACCGGACGCAGCAGTCGACCAAGGAGACGTCCACGGCCCCTAACGCCGGGAGCACGCGTGTTTCAGTGACGCGGTCCTTCTGGATGCTGGTGCGGTCGGGTGAGGTCACGGTCAATCAGTTCATCTGCCCCAGCAGCGGGGACGTGATGGACGAGACGGAGAACGTGGACTTCTACTACGACTTCCTCTCGTATGTGAACATCAGTTATGGATACCAGGTGCCCTTCGGGCCGCGGGACACGCAGCCGCGGGAGGGTATGGACAACCGGCAGGTGGTCGCCGGCGACAAGGGACCGTGGTACGTTCAGGGCGGCGATCCCAACTGGAGCACCGGCGCGGCCGGACTCGTTACCGCCAACGACTCGCCGAAGGCATGGCGGACGTTCAACAGCCCCAATCACGGCGGATCGAGCAACGGTGAGGGCCAGAACCTCTTGTTTGCCGACGGGCACTCTTCGTTCATGCCCATGCCCGCCGTCGGGATCGACCATGACAACGTGTTTACGCTGATGGCGGACACCTGGACGCCGCAGTTGTACAACCTCCTGCATGGCGATGTACCGCTGAGGGGCCCCAACGGGTGGCCGTATCCGGGTATGCAGGCGTTTAATTCGACCAATACCGGGTATTCCTCGACCGATTCACTGATCTATCCGTAAGGTCAGGCGTCGGGCGAGATGAGGTGCAAGGTAAGGGGCGGCAGGTGCTATCACCTGCCGCCTCTTGCTTTGGGGGCGACGGCAGCGCAGTCGGCCCGGTGCGGACGCCCCGAGAAGCAGCGTGCCAGGGGCGTTCCCCCTGAGGTGGGTGACGCGGACATGGTGGGATCGGCAGGTACCCCCTTCGGCCGCGGGAAGCTGCCGCTGTGGTTCGTAAGCCTGGCAGGCGGGCATGGTTGTTGACGGGCGGGTACGCAAAGCAGCGGGGCAAGGGCAAGCTGGAAGCAAGGCCGAGAACCTCGTCAGGGGGTGGGCATGGGTAACAGACAGAAGACTGGTCCGGACGCGGACGAACAGGCGCGCGCACGCACCTCCGGAGCCGCTGGCGGTCCAACGGGTGACTCTTGCGATTCGGACCGGCGGCGTGCGACTGGGCAAGCTGACTCAGCAGTAGGTCGACGAGAACCGCGCGTAGGCCGCGGTGTGATCGGCGTACTTGTGGTGCCTCCGGGGTCGCGAGACTCGGACGCAGCGGTCTCCGGACCAGAGCCATGCGGCCCGGCCCCGTCGCTCACGTTGCTGTCCGCACGTGTTGGGATTGAGGTTGGGGCGGGCGCTCCGGGGGTTGGCGACAGAGCGATGCTGCTGATGATCCAACGTGCGGCCGGGGTGCGCAAGGGGGGTACGTGGTGCTTTCCCGGGGGACACGTGGAGCGTGGGGAGACGGCCCGGCGGGCGATCGTACGCGAGTTCAGGGAGGAGCTCGGTTTGCAGGTGGAAGCGACTCGCCGGTTGGGGGCCGTGCGCGTGGGCAGGGAGTACGTGCTGGCCGTCTGGCAGGTGCGGTGGCTGGGCGGCGCGGTACGACCGGCGGCGGAGGAGGTGGCCGACGTGCGCTGGGTGAGCCTCGCGGAGGCCGGCGCGCTGTCGCCCGGGCTGCCCTCGAATGTGCGCGTGTTCGAGATGCTCGAAGGTAGTGTGGCGGACCCGGGAGCGGTGCATTGAACCGGAAGGTCGGCGTCGCCCTTGCCCGCAAGTGGGAGGTACGAGGGGAAGCCCAGGGTGTCAGCCGTGGGGAACGCGCCGCCGCCGCTCCGCTCTGTTTCCGAGCCTCGGCCGCTGCGTTCGGGGCCCTGGCTGCACAACCTGGCTGGTGCGCACCGGCGCGGCTGAGGTGCCGGCAGGGATGCCAATTGGCGCGGGTAACCGGTGTCTCTGGCCTGGTCAGCGCGCCGGCCGACGCATCGCCAGCAGGGCTGCTTCGGCTGTTTGCAGCCGTAGCTGCACGGACGGGACGCCCGTACCACGTTGATCGGGCTTTCATTCCGAGGGTAGCGCGGCTGGTCGCGCGCCGTGCTCGGCGGTGATGACGCTGTGAATACCGCCGCGGACGGTCCAGGTGGTGCGAATCTGCATCCACCGGGGGGCGCATGCACCCACCAAGTCGCTGAGGATCACGTTGGTCACATCCTCGTAGAAGATGCCGCGGTCGCGGAAGCCCTGGAGGTACAGCTTGAGGCTGCGCAGCTCGATGCACACGGCGGCGGCTACATAGCGGATCGCGACGGTGCCGAAGTCGGGTTGTCCGGTCCGGGGGCAGAGGCTGGTGAACTCATGCACGAAGTGTTCGATAAGGTAACCGCGCCCGGGGTGCGGGTTGTCGAAGGTTTCCAGAACGGTAGGCGGGTTCGTCATGTGGCGTCAGTTCCACCTGGAAAGACCACGAGCACCGTACATGTGGTGATCGTCACGGGGCGAACGGTGGGAGTCAAGAGCGGGCGGATGCCGGGGTAGCTTACTCACATCGACCCCAGGGCGCCGACGCTACGGCGATCGGAAGGACCAAGGCCGGCCGGCGTGAGTACAGGTCGGGGGTTCGGTCGGGAGGCTGGTCCGCAACGCTTCCAACCGGGGCCCGGATAGACGGTGGAGGAAGACGGCCCCCCGCTCGCCGAGGGACATCACGTCGGCGGCGGCCTCCGGTCGGTGGGCACGATAGGCGGCGATGAACTCGGCACAGTCGGCGGGCGTGTCCCACATGGTGAACCAGACGCAGCCGAACGCGGCCGGCTCCGGCTGCGCCACCTCGGGAGCATCGGCGGCCGTTACGAGGAACAGGCGATCGCCACCCCACCCGGCGGCCGCGGGGTTGGTCCAGGTGGTTGGCATGCTCAGTTCCAGCGGGTTGAACTTACGGTCGGCCGGGGTGGTCAGGAGGCAGCACAGCAGCTCACCGAGGGTATCCCGAAACACCACACGCAAGTGGGCGCGGGCGAGCAGCGCCTCGACGGCCGCGTCGTCGATCCGGACGGGTTCGTCGCGGGTGGCGGCAGCCCAGTATTTCTCGGGGTGCAGCACCTGTTCAAAGGAGCGGGGGAGGTTGCCGGCGGCCGCTTCGACCGCGGGTCCGATGCTGGGCGGCCCGCCGAGCCCGGTCACCAGGCGCAGGAACGCCCCGGGTTGTTGATGAAGAAGGAAGCGAATGCCGCAGGGGAAACGTGCGACCCAGACGGCCACGTGGGCGGGCGACTCAGCCAGGGTGCGCATCTGCTCGGCGCCTTCGGCGTTTAGTTGCTCAAACACCTGCGCGGGGAAGTCGCCCGAGCGGCGCCGTTGGGCGGTGTACGCCTCCTGCACGACGACGGCGGAGCCCTCAAAGACGGCACCCCACACGTGCTCCATATCGGACGTCACGGCATCGTCTTCGAGGAACTTGCGGAAGTCGAAGTACTGGTCGTCGAGGGCGTGCACGAGTTCGTGCACAAGCACGCACCGCAGGGACAGAGAATCAACGTTCAGATCGGGCTTGTGAACGATGCGCAGCGCGCCCGAACGATGGTCGTAGATGCCGCCGGGGACGAAGCGCATCATCATCTGCTCGAAGGCGGCCTGAACATCGCAGCCCGGCGGGATAAGCCCGATCAACTGGTGGGCGCAGGTGGCGTGGGCCCGGCGCGCGGCGGCGGAGGCACTCCCGTCCAAGTCCTGCCGCAGGAAGTCGCGGACCTCCGACTCCGTGAACAGACCGACGTCCACGGGGTGCTTGAAGGACGCGCCGCGCAGGGTCTCGACCTCCGTCTGCATCCGGGCCGCCAGGACGCGAAGCTGCTCGGGGGTTGGGGGTGGGGGCGGCGTGGGTATGGGCGAAACCGGGCCGGTAGCCGACGGGGGCGCACCTCGCGTGGCCGGCGCGCCGACGATGAACAGCAGGCAGGTCAAGCCGATGAACGCGCTGGATCGAAGGAGCATGGCGGCCCTCCCGGAGGCACTGCGACCGTGCTCGTTCAGTATGGTCGTTTGCGGCACACGGAGGCAAGCACGATTGCGGTAAAACGTTGTGTGGGCGGTCGGATGGAAGTACTTGGGGGGCGGTTGCGGACCGTGGGTTTGGAGCGGCAGGCTCAAGAGGGGCACGTCAGAACCTGTCCACGTCGGCCACTGGGTACGTGTTTAGCGTCTTCGGCGTGGTGGGTGCCATGCTTTCCCGCGACCGCGGTCGCGGGTAAGCACGCCTCTGCGGACGCGGCACATGCCCACCCCCGCCTGCGGCGGGTGAGGGCATGGCACCCACCCTGAACAGATACGCCACAGGGGGCGGACGCTCCATGGGAAGCAGCGCGGACTGGTCTGCGAGCCGGGGGTGACTACAGTAGGTGTGGGGGAGAGTACGGTGACGGCCCGCTGGGGAGCGGCGCCGGGATGAGGGGTGCATTGAAAGCCTGCTGCGTTGCTCCACGGGGGGCGAAGGCGGCGCGGCCTGCGGATCGCGCGGGAGAGTAATGCCGATGTGGCCGTATCTGACCAGTGACCTGCCGGGAATCGGCGGCGAGATCAAACGTCACGACGAGGACTTCATCGTGGAGGAACTGCCGCTGTACGCGGCCAGCGGGAGCGGTACGCACACGTACCTGCTGATCGAGAAGCGGGGGCTGACGACGCTGGAGGCGGTGGGGCAGATCGCGCGAGCACTAGGGAAGCACCCGCCCGACATCGGCTACGCGGGGCTGAAGGATGCACACGGGGTGACACGGCAGACGCTCAGCGTGGAGCACGTGGCCACAGAGCAGGTGGCGGCCCTGTCGCTGCCGCGGGTGCGCGTGCTGAAGGTGAGCCGACACGAGAACAAGATCAAGCTGGGGCACCTGGCGGGCAATCGGTTCACGATCCGGATTCGCGGGGTGGGAAGCGACGCCCTGGGGCGGACGTCGGCCATCCTCGAGGTGCTGGGGGCACGTGGGGTGCCCAACTACTTCGGTCGGCAGCGGTTCGGGGTGCGGGGGGATAACGCCGCGATTGGCCAGGCCGTCTTGCGCGGGGAGTACGAGGAGGCGATCGCGTTGTTCCTCGGCCGGCCGGGCGAGGCGGACCACGGCCCGGTCCGCCGGGCACGCGAGCTGTTCGACGCGGGGCAGGTTGCGGAAGCGGCGCGGGCGTGGCCGGGGGGTTTCCGCGAGCAGCAACGGCTCTGCCTGACGCTCAAGAAGGGTAACGCCGATGCCCTGCGGGCGTGGCGGACGGTGAACCACACCCTGCGCCGGCTGTTTCTGTCAGCGTGGCAGAGCGCGTTGTTCAACGAGGTGCTCGCGGAGCGGATCGGCGGGTTGGATCGGTTGGAGACGGGCGACCTGGCGTGGTTGCATCGCAACGGCAAGTGTTTCCTGGTTCAGGACGCGGACGCGGAGCAGCCGCGGTGCACGGCGGGGGAGATTTCGCCCACGGGGCCGCTGTTCGGACCGCGCATGAGTTGGCCGGAGGGTGAGCCCGGGGCACAGGAGCAGCGTATCTTCGAAGCGTCCAGAGTGACGCTGGATCGGCGTCGCACGGCTGACGGCGCCCCCGTTGCGGGGGCACGCCGGCCGTTGCGCGTACCCCTGGGCGAGGCGGACCTCAGCGCCGGCACCGACGAGCACGGCACATACCTGGAAGTACGATTCACGCTGCCGGCCGGCGCTTATGCCACGTGCGTGACACGCGAGTTGTGCAAAGGCAACGAATAGGGACTGGCGATTGTCGATTGGCGATTGTCGATTGCAGCCGTTCGACTGCAAAAAGGGGACATCACTGATTTCCGGGCGGAGTCGAAAACGGCCGATAAACCCGGCCTGAACGGCGGGCGGCATGGGATGCCCCGTAAAATCAGTGATGTCCCCTTTTCAAGGTGCGAGGAGTTGATCCAGTTGCTGGGCCAGCTTGGGGTTGACCTGAAACAGGCGGTCGCGGGCGACGCGGGCATCGTCGAGCTGGCCGAGGGCGTGGCAGGTACCGCCTAGGTTGTACCAGGCGGTGTCGAAAGTGGGATCAAGTTCGACGGCACGCTGAAAGGCGGCAAGAGCTTCCGGGGCCCGGCCGGCCTGCACGAGGGCCGAGCCGAGCGAGTTATGCAAATCGGCGTGGTGCGGATCGAGGCGGACGGCCGTCGAGAGTGTGTCGATGGCCTCGGGCCAGTGCCGTTGCTGCAGGTGGAGCATGCCCAGGTCCCGCAGGGCGGGAACGAAGTGCGGATCGAGACGGAGGACGCCTGCGAAGCCGCGTTGGGCCTCCGCGAGGTCGCCGGCGCGCCCAGCCTCGAGGGATTCCGCGTGATAGAACGCCACGAAAAGGGGGGGCGGTTGGCACGCGGTGGCGGTGGCCCACGCGCCTTGCCCGAGGAGCAGGACAACAAGGGTGGTGTTTACGATCGACGGAGCCCGCACCAGCCAGCCCGGCCGGGGCAGGGAGCGCCGATGCGCAACCAAACGGTCTGTCAGCCACAACATGCCGAACAGCGTCGGCAGGAAGAGCGAGAGCACGAAGCGATCACCGTAGCCGATGGGCACGTACCAGGCGTAGACCAGGACGTAGCCCCCGAGCAGCAGCGCGCAGAAGACGGCGACGCCGAAGTCCGCGCGGTCCAGCGGCGGGCGGTGCCGCCACGCTGATACCACCAGCACGACAAAGAGTGCGCCGACGACGATCAGGTACCTGCCATAGGCGGCCTGCAGCGCGAGGTCACCTAGCGTCCGCACGCCGTAGCGGAGACGCTGGAACACTTGGGCGACGGTGTGGGTTCTCCAGTACCGAGAGAGGCCGGGAGTCTCGTGGGGCAGGGCGTCGGGGTAGCCGCTCGTCAGGTCATAGGCACGGGCTAAGTCGCCGGCCTGCTGCCAGTTGTCGCACCAGAAGTAGAAGGTGCTGTTGACGTTGTAGAAGCAGCGACCGAAGCGGGCGCGGTTGGCCAGGAGGTAAGGAGAGGCGACCAAGGCAAACACCACGATCACGAGCAACCCGGCCAGCAGGAATCGACGGGAAGGCACCGCGGACCGCCCCTCGACGCGTCGCGGAACCGCCGGCAGGGCCTGCAAGACGATGCTGCAAGCGAAGACCGGCAGCGTAAGGAGCACGGAGGCTTTGGTGAGGTAGGTGACGGCCGCCAGTGCCCCGGCGAGGATCGCCCAACCCGCCGTTGGGCGCCGTAAGAGGCGACACAGCACGAGCCACAGACAGAAGAAGAGCGTGTAGTAAAGCACCTCGGCCTGCACGAAGGACGCGCGTTCGAGAAACGCGCAGAAGGCGGCGCTGAGCAAGAGCACGGTGGCGAACGGTGGAGAAAGCACGCGATAGGCAATCCCGCCGATGACGGCCAGACAGACCAGAGAAGAGACGATGCTGAACCAGGCGCCGCGTGTCAGCAAGGTGTCGCCGTCGGCGTCCCCAAGCAGGGAGAGCAGAGCAGGGACGAGCGGCATACGATTGCGGTCGCCCCAGTGGTGGAGCAGGCCTTCCGCGGCGAAGCCGTGGGCGTAGCGCAGGTAAGGATACTGCCCCCCGGCCGTGGCGCTGAGGTTGAGGCAGTGCTTCTGCCGCACCACTGCGCAGAGGTAGAGCGACGCGGCGGCGGTCCCCACCAGCAGCAGGAGAATGACCCGGCCTCGTCGGCCCATGCCCTGTTCCTTGCCACGCACAGCAGCCCCCGCGGGTGCCCCTGCGTAACGAGTATGCTACCTGCACCGACGGGCGCGTCACCAGGGAGATTCGTGGTTACCGCGGCTCTCGCGGTTCGCGCAGGGCAACGCCGGCAAGAACGCGGGCGGGCGCGCGTCAGCGCCATGCCATTGACAGCGCCCGGCGGCAGGGATAGCGTGACGGGCCGAGCGGGTGGATCAGCGGGGGACATGCGCTGGGGCCGGAGGTCGGCCCCGTTTTTCTGGGCGTCGGTGGCAGAGGGGTCGCGGGGCATGGGGTGGTGAGCGGACGATGAGTCGCAGCCGGAAGCAACATACTTGCGTGTTTGGCCTGGGGTGGGGCGACGAGGGGAAAGGCAAGCTGGTGGACCTGCTGGCGGCGGGTCACGACGTGGTGGTGCGTTACAACGGCGGCGCCAATGCCGGGCATACGGTGCAGGTGGGCGCCGTGAAGTTCGCGCTGCACCTGCTGCCGATCGGCGTGCTGCACGCGCATGCCGTGGGCGTCATCGGACCGGGCGTGGTGGTTGACCCGGGGGTGGTGGCCGGCGAACTGGACGAATTGCAGCGCCGGGGGATCGAGGTCGGGCAGCGTCTGAAGATCAGTGCGCGGGCACACCTGGTGCTGCCCCATCACAAGGTGGAAGACGCCCTGAACGAGCGTGCCCTGGGCGAGGGGGTGCAGATCGGGACGACGGGGCGGGGGATCGGGCCGTGCTACGCCGACAAGATGCGGCGGTCCACGGCCGTGCGGGTCGGTGACCTGGTGAGCGAACCGGGGCTGGCAGAGCGCGTCCGCACCCTGGTGGAGCAGCGCCGGGCGATGTTGCGGGCAATGTATGGCGACGCCGGCGGGCTTGAGGCAGCGGGGGTGCTCACGGAGCTGGACGCGACGCGGGATCGCCTGGCCCCGTACATCTGTGACACGACGGCCTATTTGCGGGAGGCTGTCGAGGCGGGCAGGTCGCTGCTGTATGAAGGCGCCAACGGGCTGCTGCTGGACGTGAATCATGGGACGTATCCGTATGTGACCTCCAGCCACACGGGGCCGCACGGGGTGGCGGCCGGGGCGGGGGTGCCCCCGGCGTGGGTGGAGTACAGCGTCGGCGTGATCAAGGCGTATGCCACGCGGGTGGGCGGTGGGCCGTTCGTGACGGAGCTGCACGACGCGACGGCCGAGCGCATCCGGCAGCGCGGGCGGGAATACGGGACGACGACGGGACGCCCGCGACGCTGCGGCTGGTTCGACGCCGTGGCGACACGGTACAGCGTGCAGCTTGCGGGACCGGACGCGATCGCGGTCATGCACCTGGATACGCTGAGCGGACTGGAACGCATCGGCATCTGCACGGCGTATCGCATCGACGGGCGGACGGTGACGGCGTTTCCGGGGGACAGCGGGCTGCTGGCCCGGGCGGAGCCGGTGCTCGAGTACGTGCCCGGCTGGACGGAAGAACTGGGCGACCTGCGTCGGTTCGAGGACCTGCCGGCAAGCGCCGCCCGCTACGTGGAGCGTCTGGAAGCGTTGCTGGGCAAGCCGGTGGCGCTGGCCAGCGTGGGGCCGGAACGGGCCCAGGTGCTGGCGCGGGGAGCCTTGCGGTGGGCAGGTGCGGGCGGAACCGCTGGCAAAGCGGATTGATGGTGCACCGCGACGAGACGAGCGGAGCAGGCCAGGGCCGCACGGGCTGCCCTCGACACTCGGCGTCTCATACGTGCTTGGCGTCCGGCGCAGAGTGGCCGGAGGCACACGATGCGTTACTGCGGCAGCGCGAGCCCCAGAGGGGCTCCAGTGTGTAGCCAGGGGCGTGAGCCCCTGGAACCGGCAACCATCAGATACCCTTCAGCTCCAGCGGGGCGGCAGACGCCCACGCGGGGCGCTGCCGGATGTACGTCGCTACCGCCCCGCTGGGGCTGAGAAGCTGACTTCGGGCGGCTGCTGACCAGGGGTTGACACCCCTGGCTACTGACTTCGGCCCTTCCAGGGCCGGGCGGAGGCGTGTCGCCGGCGCACCCACGCGGCCGCTAGACACGAACTCAGCGCCGCGCGGGCTGAAGCCCGTGGCTCGAGGGTGGGACGGAGTCACCGACGGTCGTACAGGTGTGAGTCATGACGCAGACGCCGCTGGATCCGCAGCAGGTATTGGGAGTAACGCGGGCCCAGTTGCCGCGGCACATCGCCATTATCATGGACGGCAACGGCCGGTGGGCGCAGCAGCGCGGCCAGCCGCGCATCCGCGGGCATGTGCAAGGAGCCGAGGCCGTGCGCACCGTGGTCACGCAGTGCGCACGCCTCGGGATCGAGGTTCTTACGTTATACAGTTTCAGCACGGAGAACTGGAGCCGGCCGCGCGACGAGGTGGAGTTCCTCATGCGGCTTTATGTAGAGTACCTGCGTTCCGAGCGCCCCACGATCATGGAGAACAACGTCCGCTTCGTGCACCTGGGTCGGCGCGCGGGCCTGCCAGAGGATGTCCTGGCGGAAATGGACGAGACGCTACATCTGAGTCGTGACAACACGGGCCTGGCCGTGTGCCTGGCGCTGAACTATGGCGGACGGGCGGAAATCGTCGATGCGGTCCGGAAGCTGGCGGAGCGGGTGGAGGGCGGGGGGTTGCAGCCGGCCGACATCGACGAGGCATGCGTCGGCAAGGCACTGTATACGGCGGGTCTGCCGGACCCGGACCTGCTGATTCGCACGGCCGGTCAGCGCCGCATCAGCAACTTCCTGCTCTGGCAAATCAGCTACGCGGAGATTCACGTTACGGAAACGCTCTGGCCGAACTTCGGAGTAGAGGACCTCCACGCGGCCATCCGTGACTACGCCGGGCGCCGCCGCAGCTTCGGCGGCACCGCCGGCAGCGGTTGAACAACTCCACACACATGAGAGACCGGCACTCCGCCGCGGGTGGCATGGCCAAGCGTAGCGCCGCCATGCCGAAGGTGCTTGCCTGTCGTCGCTCAGCGCTGGCAATGCATGCCGGCGCCCGCTGGTGGCGGGCTTGGGCATGCCACCCGGCGGTCGGAACATCCCGGCTGTCGGTACAGCCCGGAGCGTGGGATGTCTTGTTCACTGTTGAGGTTGCCCGACGTCTCCGGTGGCCACACTCACCAGCGGCAGGCCCTGCACGTGTTTCGCAAGAGCCGCGTTGACCTGTCGCAGGGTGAGCGTCTTGCCCCGGTCGATGAGGCGCTGTTGGAAACGCAACGTTCGATCGAGGCACAGACCGCGGACCAGCTCATGGGCCACGATGGAGTCGGAGGCCAGCGCGTTGTTGAACATCTGCACGGAGGCAATCCTGACGCTGCGGAGCTCCTGTTCGGTCAGGCCCTCGGCGGCCCAGCGCTGGAACTCCTCGCGCATGATCTGCCGGACCCGGGCGGCCTGGGCGGGCGGGCAGATGGCATAGCACACCAGCGCGGTCCAGTCGTCCTCAGCCTTGGGTTGCAGATGGCCCTGCACCAGGTACGCCAACCCTCCCTCGCGGCGCAGCCGGTCGGCCAGCCGGCTCTGCCCGCCAACCGCGAGAGTCTGCACGGCAAGGTCCAAAGCGGCAAAGTCCGGGTGGCCGTCGTCGAAGGGAAGGACCGTCCCGAGCAGTACCCAGGCGGCGGGACTGTCTGGCGTGGGGACGCTCACGTCCACGGGGACGAGCGTCTGGGCCGGGCGGGGGACGCGCTCATAGGGCACCGGCGACGTAAAGGTGCTGAAGGCGCGTTGCAGCGCGGTGACGGTCGCAGCGCGCTCAAAGTCTCCCACGATGCTGACGCAGAGGCCGCTCGCCCCGAACGTCCGCGTGAACAGCCTTTCCACGTCCTCGCGGGTCAGCGCGCGCAACGCGTCGACCTGCTCCGGGATGGTCGGAATGTAATGCAGGTGGCCGGGGGGCCAGGGAGTAAGGGCACGGCGCAGGTCGGTTACGGCGAGGCGCCGGGGGTCCGTGCCCGCCTGTTTGAGCGAGGTCAAGTGGTCCTTGCGCGCCGCTTCGAACTCATCCGGCGAGAACAGCGGGTGCCGCAGGAGGCGACCGACGAGTTCGAGCGCCTCCGGCAGGTGGGCCTGATCGCTCGTCAGCGACACGAGCAGCGTACCGGGGCCGCCTTCCACCTCATCGATGCCCCAGAACCGCACCTCGGTCTGCAGGCGGCGCAGCGCGTCCAGCCAATCGGCACGACTCAACTGCGCGGAACCGCGCTGGAGCATTTCGGGCAGGAGGGTGAGGGCCGCCCGCTGACCGGTCAAGGTCTCCGGGCCGCCGAAGTGAAACGCCAGGCAGGCCTCGACCGTGCGCCCGCGCGTGCGCTTGGGCAGGAGCGCGACGCGGATGTCGTTCTCCAGCGTGAGGCGCTCCACGCGTGCTTCGATGCTCGCAACGGTGGCGACGAAGGGGCCGTCGGGCGGCGGTGGCTCCGGGTCGTCCTGCCCCCACGCGCTGGGCGGCAACAGCAGGCCGACGGCCAAGCCGACGAGACGGACGCGTATATGCGCGGGACAAGCCGACATCGGTACACACCCTGGTGCCTTCGCCCATTATGCCGTCGCACTCCGGGGCGTGTCAATCGCCGGGCGCGCGATCTGACGTGATCCTACGCTCGGGCGACGTGCGGCCGGGCGGGTTGACGCTTGGGCACCGCGGCCCAATGATGGTCAGGTCGGCACCGCGTACCCGAGGGACATCGGCCGGTAGGGGTGCCCAGCGGGCAGCCGAGACGAGATCATGAGCCGTAAGCAGAAATGGTATCAGGATGGTCTGCATTTCACGTGCACCCAGTGCGGGCACTGCTGCAGCGGCGCACCCGGGTACGTGTGGGTAACGAAGGAGGAGATCGTTCGGATTGCACGGTTTCTGGAGCGAGATGACGACCGGCTGGCGGAGCATCAAGTGCGCCGGGTCGGGCTGCACTTCAGCCTGACGGAACGGGCGAACGGTGACTGCGTGTTCCTGACGCGCTCCAACGGAGCAACCGGCTGCGCGATCTACCCGGTCCGCCCACTCCAGTGCCGCACCTGGCCGTTCTGGAGTCAGAACCTGGCTGCGCGCACGGCGTGGGACTCGGCCGCCGCCGGTTGCCCCGGCATGAACTGCGGGAAGTTCTACAGTGTCGGCCTGATCGAGGCGATCCGCACCACGCGCCGGACGGAGGAACTGCCCGTCACTCCGTAACAGCCTGTTGCACGACTCCGGGACCGGACCGAGAGCCTCGAAGACCGGCGCGTGGGACGGTTCCCCCGTCGGCCGCCCGGGGGCCCGACGCTGCTTCGTCCACAGGCCGCTGGGCCAGCTCCGGGCCTGGCGTGGGCGGCAGAGCTTCCACTCCGTCGTGGTCGGCCCCTCGCCCATCGGTGGAGTTGCACGAAGGTGTGGTTATAACAAGGCTCGCGCCCGCGGCACCGATCACGGACGTCCCGGGGGCGGCTGATCCCACCTACTTGCCTTCGTACCAGTTGCGTCCCCAGGCGAGATCGACCGCGATGGGTACCTCGAGCGGCAGGGCGTTCGTCATCTTGTCGCGTACCAGGTCGGACGTCGCTTGCACCTCGGCCTCCGGAACCTCGAAGATCAGTTCGTCGTGAACTTGCAGCAGCATGCGCGCCGGGTGGCGGGCGGCCCGCAGCGCCTGGTGAATGTCGATCATGGCGCGCTTGATGAGGTCGGCTGCAGAGCCCTGGACGACCGTGTTGACGGCGATGCGTTCGCCGAAGCCGACCTGCTGGCGGTTCTTGGAGTGCAGTTCGGGCACCGGTCGGCGGCGCCCGAGGATGGTTTCGGCATAGCCTTTGCGGCGGGCGTCGGCAATGCACTGATCGGTGAACTTGCGGATGCCGCGATAGCGCGCGAAGTAGGCGTCGATGAACACGCGCGCCTCCTCGACCGGGATGCCCAGTGCCCGCGACAGACCGAAGGGCGTCTGGCCGTAGATGATGCCGAAGTTGACGGCCTTGGCGGCGCTGCGCTGGGCGGGCGTTACGGCGTCCGGGGCGATGCCGTTCACCTCCGCCGCCACGGCGCGGTGGATGTCCTGCCCTGCGCGGAAGGCCGCCAGCAGCGCAGGATCGCGACAGAAGTGGGCCAGCAGGCGCAGCTCGATCTGCGAGTAATCGGCGGTGAGCAGCACGTTGCCCGGCTCCCCGGCCACGAAGGCGGTGCGGATGCGGCGGCCCAGGTCGCTGCGGATCGGGATGTTCTGCAAGTTGGGGTCCGAGGACGAGAGCCGGCCGGTGACGGCCACGGTCTGATGGAAACTGGCGTGAATGCGCCCCGTGCGCGGGCTGACCATCAGCGGCAGCGTATCGAGGTAGGTGCCCTTCAGCTTGGCGAGTTCGCGGTACTCCTGAACCAGCGCGGGCACGGGGTGGCCGGTACGTTCCGTGAGGGCTTCGAGCGTCTCGGCATCAGTGCTGCGTCCGGTCTTGGTCTTGCGGAGCACGGGGAGCTGTAATTCATTGAAAAGTACGTTGGCCAGTTGCTTGGGCGAATCGAGGTTAAACTCGTGCCCGGCGGCCTGGTGCGTGCGCTTCTTCAGCTCGAGCAGCCGATCCGCGAGCGCGTCGCCGAGCCGGCGGAGCACGCTCGGATCGAGCGCCACGCCGTTGTGCTCCATCTCCACCAGCACCTCGACCAGCGGCATCTCAACCTCGTAGAAGAGCTTTTCATATGGGCCGCCGACAATCTGCGGTTCGAGCACTTCCCGCAGGCGCCAGGTGAAGTCCGCATCTTCGCCGGCGTATTCGCAGACGCGCTCCGGGGGGACCTGATCCATCGTGATCTGACTCTTGCCACTGCCAATCAGGGCACTCGTCGGAATCTTGTCGTAGCCGAAGAACGACTTGCTCAGTGAGTCCAACGAGAATGAGCCACGCAATGGATCGAGCAGAAACGCGGCAATCATCGTGTCGAACGCCAAGCCGCGGACTTCGACGCCGACCTGGCGCAGCATCAGCACGTCGTACTTGAGGTTCTGGCCGACCTTGGCGACGGTGGGATCCTCGAGCATCGGTTTCACACCGTCGATCACCATGGGCAGCGGCAACACGCGCCCGGTCGTGGCTCGAACGGGCAGGTAGGAGGCGTGCCCGGTCTCCCAGGCAAATGCCAAGCCGACGAGGTTCGCATCAACGGGGCGCAGGCCGGTCGTTTCCGTGTCGAAGGCAAACGTGCGCTGCGGACGCAACGCCTGGAGAAACTGCGCGAAGCGTTCCGGCGTGTCGATCAGTTCATACTCGCCGCGACTGGCGACGGGCTGCGCGGCCGCCGCCGCGAAGGGCAGCTCGGGGGTGACGCCGCTGAAGAGGGTCACCGGCCTCGCCCCGGCGGCTGCCGGCGCGGACGCCGACGCTGCGGGCGCCGACGCGGGAGTACTCCCGCCGTCCGTCGATACCTCAGCACCCGCGGGAATCAGGGTCTCCAGGGTTTCGCGCAGACGGCGGAAGCCCAATTCCTCGAAGATGGGTCGCACCGCCGCGGAGGTCAGTCGGTCCGTCCGGCACGCCTCCAACTCGAACTGAATCGGTACATCGCGGCGCAGCGTCACGAGCTGCCGCGTGATGGGCAACTGAGCCACGAAAGCCTTGACGTTCTCCGCCTGCTTGGGGGTCAGCTCGTCGGCGTGGGCGAGGACGGCCTCCGCGGAGCCGTAGCGTTCGATGAGCTTGACGGCCGTCTTCGGGCCGATGCCGGGCACGCCGGGCACGTTGTCGGTCGAATCGCCGGTGAGCGTCTGAATGTCGATCGCCTGGGCGGGGGTATAACCCTTCATCTCCCGCAGCCGGCGCGGGTCTATGCGCACGTCCTGCATGGCGTCGTAGAGCACGACGTGTTCATCGAGCAGTTGCTCGAGGTCCTTGTCGCGGCTGGCGATGACGATATTGAGGTCTTGCCCGCGGAGGCGGTCGACGACGGTAGCGATGACATCATCGGCCTCGAAGCCGGGCACGCGCAGGATCGGAATCCCCAGGGCGGCCACGATGGAGAGGACGCGCTCGGTTTGCACGATCAGCGGCTCGGGCATCGCCTCGCGATTGGCCTTGTAGCTGGGGTCCAGGCCACGGCGGAAGACCGTTTCGTCGCTGACATCGAAAGCGGCGGCCAGGTAGTCGGGCTGATGGTCGCGCAGCAGGTTGAACAGCATGCTGCAAAACAGGTAGGTGGCCTGGGTCGGCTCGCCGGAGGGGCTCGCGAGTTGCCGGCCGGGCCCGCGCACGTCGTGCAGCGGGGCATGAAACGCCCGGTGAATCTGGTAGTGACCATCGAGGATGTACAGGGTTTTCGGCATACTACCGGCCCCGAGCACGCGGAGCGTCGTCCGCTCTGAGTGCCAGCACGTGGACCCGCAAGCAGCGAGTCGCCCCATTCACAGGTGAGTTCCAAGGTATCCCTGCCGGGCGATTGCTACAAGCCCCGTTGGCGAGTGGCGCACGCGGGATCCTGTGCTGATGGTGTTGTGCCGCCGCGCAGAGCGGGCTACACTGCACCTGCGGCAACGGTCGGTGCGTGGCTGCGGCGCGGGGCGCCGACATCTCGGGCATGCCGGGCGGGCTGCGGTCCTGCGGCTGGTGAAGGAGGGTGCCGGTATGAGTCTCATCCATCTTGTCTGCGGCGTTTTGACGGCTGGCGCGATGCTCGGGGACCCGCCCCCCGCACCGGCGGGTGCGGTGACGATCAGCCTGAGCGGTGTACCTGATCGATTGGCCTTTCCACTCCCGGAGGGGTCGAACGTGATCATCACGGCGAGCGTGGCCGGGGCCGAGGTGCGGTCCGTCATGCTCCGCGTGGAGGCGCTGTCCCATCCTGGAGTGCCGCTGACCCCGGTGGGCGAGGGGAAGTATCAGATCAACCTTGCCGATCCCGCGGTGTGGAACCTGGTGCAGGACTACGGCAAGGCAAACAACTTACGGGTCTGGGCGGAGACTGTGGCCGGGGAGACGATATCCAGCGTTGCGGTGTGTTACTCTGTGGTCCAACCTGCCCCGCCGGTCCTGATGGTGCGCACGTACCGCTGCGCCCAACCGGACGTACCCGTCGTCTGTGAGTATCACTCGTGGTGGACGCCGGGCGAGTTGGACCGGCTGGAGGTGGTTGGGGGTGGCGTGGCGGGGGGTGCGGCCTGGGCGACGGCGGATGAAGGGTCTTGGCGTTTCGTCCCGCAGGAGCGCACCTCTTCGTTGGCCCTGCCGCTGACCAAGGAGATCCGCGACGCCTGGGGACGCACAGGGCTGCTGCGGATTCACCACCGGCACGGGCAGGGCCATGAATACGTGGTGTCCGCCCTGCGGGCGAGGCCCGCAACACTGCAGGCCTCCGGAAACCTGGTCAAGGTGACCGTCTATCAGCGGTCGAGCATGTTCATTCCGGGCTCCAACCAGTACCTCACGCTGCGTCTTGATGATATCACAGGGGGACAAGTGCTCGCCACTCTGGAGACAGCGGAGGGGCAACGTCTGGTTGACACGGAGTCCATGCGGCCGGGGACAGCCGTTGATTTCGAGTTCGTTGGGCAACACTACACGCTGAAGACCGAGCAGTTTGTCAACAAACTTCTAGGCACGGATTACGGTATCTTCTCCGTGTCACACCTGGCGTTGACGGAGCGGGAGAAGATCGACCGCCTGCTGGCAGGGGTGGAGCAAAGCGGGCTCATCTTCATTCGCAACGGCGAGGAACACCCCAGCACGGCGGCCGCCGCGCATTGGCGGCGCAAGTTCGAGACCGAGGGCCCGCAGGTCAATACGCTCGACGAGTTCATCGAGAAGATTGCGAGCCGGGCGTCGTCCACCGATCAGCCTTATCAGGTACGGCTCCGCGACGGAACGGTGGTGGAAACCGGTCCGTGGCTGCGCGCGCAGGCGGCGAAACTGCCTGTGGAGGCAGTGACCCGCCAACCGGAGCCCGCCGCCGTGTCGCCCCAGAGGAACACGCCGTAGGAAAGACGACCCGCCGAAAGCGGGCGTGCATGGCCAGCAAGTAACGTGGCGCCCGCCAGGCGAAGGCACCGGCGTGCGGTCCCGAAGCCCATCCGCCGGCGTGCGGGGGAGCATGAAGTCGTCACGCCCGAGGGGACCGCGCTGTGCTTGGCCGCTTCCCGCACCTCTTCCCTCAGGTGGGCTGTCGTCCGGTTGGGGCGCAGGCGTCTACCCGCCGGTGGCTGCCCGACACAACGGAGCGCCGGGGCGGGCGTCCGTCGAGCAGCCCAACTTCAGGGCGGCGCGCAGGGCCTGCACCTGGTCCGTGTGTTCCCAGGTAAAGTCCTCGCCCTCGCGGCCGAAATGACCGTGGCGCGCGGTCTCGAAGTAGATCGGGCGCAGCAGGCGCAGATGCTGAATGATGCCCGCCGGCGTCAGCGGGAACACCTGGCGGACCGCCTGTTCCAAGGCGTCGTCGGCCACGGTGCCCGTGCCGAAGGTGTCGACGTACACGCTGACGGGCTCGGCGACGCCGATGGCATACGCCAGTTGGATCTCGCAGGCGCGGGCCAACCCGGCGGCGACGACGTGCTTGGCGATGTAGCGGGCCATGTAGGCCGCCGAGCGGTCCACTTTGCTGGGGTCCTTGCCGGAGAAGGCCCCCCCGCCGTGGCGGCCGCGGCCGCCGTAGCTGTCCACGATGATCTTCCGACCGGTCAAGCCGCTGTCACAGTGCGGTCCGCCGATCACGAAGCTCCCGGTGGGGTTGATGTGGAAGATGATGTTGTCGGACCAGAACTGGGGGCACTCGGCCTCAATGACCGGGCGAGCGACCTGCTCGCGGATGATCTCCTTGGCGGCCGCCGAAAGACACCCGCGTGCGTCGAGCACAGCCTCGCTGTGCTGCGCGGCAATGACGACGGTATGGATTCCCACGGGCCGACCGTCGGCATAGGTGACCGTGACCTGGGATTTGGCGTCCGGGCGAAGCCAGTTGACCGCCTCCGTTTGCCGCAGGTGGGCCAGCCGCTCCACCAGGCGATGGGCCAGGTAGATGGGCAGGGGCATGAGTGACCTCGTCTCGTCACACGCGAAACCGAACATCAGGCCCTGATCGCCGGCACCCTGCTGCTTGCTTGCGTTGGCCGTGACGCCCTGGTCGATTTCGGGGCTTTGGCCGTGCAGTGCCCGGAGGACGGCGCAGCCACGGTAGTCGAAGCCGGCGAGCGGGTCGTCATAGCCGATCTTGCGGATCGTCTCACGTACGGTGTCCTCGACGCGCTGGAGGGCATCGGCGGCGGCCGGGGTATGCACGGTGACCTCGCCCGCCAGCACCACCAGCCCAGTCGTGACCAGGGTCTCGACGGCCACCCGGGCACGGGGATCGTGTTCGAGCAGGCTGTCGAGGACAGCGTCGGAAATCTGGTCGGCCACCTTGTCGGGGTGGCCCATGGACACCGACTCGGACGTGAACTGCTGTACGACGCGGGTGTGGCCTCCGGGCACGACAGACCTCCTAGTATGGTTGAAGACGCGCTGAGCCGGTACCACAGGCACCCGGCTGACAAACTAAGTATCGGCCAGTTCCCCGCACGGGCTGACCACCCGCTGAAGGACTTCCGACCCCCCGTGGAAGCTCCGCAGACACCGCTGCCTTGGGTACCCGCCGCATCGGCCACCAGGGGCCGACGCTACTTCAGCAGGTTGCTGACGCCGCCCGCAGAGCATCTTAGGGTTGCCCATCAACCCCGGCAACCGACTCCCGCAGGGCAGGCAGCCTGCGTCAGAAACCAGACACCCCCGAGTGTCTCGACCACCAGGAAGCCACACCCCCTGGCGAGTGAAACCCGACGGGGGAACTCTCCACGTCCATCGGTCCTACCCGCCGGCGCCGAGGCCGTCACTCGTTCAGGTAGGCGACCAGGTCCATGATGGCCTGATCGTTCAGATTGACCTTGGTATGAGTGCCCTGGCCACGAAGCAGGTTGTCGAGTTCCTGGAAATACGTGCCCCGGGCGGGCCCGACCACGCCGCCGCCGCCGTCGGCACCGTGACAGGTCGCACAGTTGTTCTGGGCGAAGAGGGTGGCGCCGCGCTCCGGATCCCCGATCAGGCCGCCGCCGTCCCCGTCGCCATCGGTCCCGTCCGTGCCCTCATCGGGAACCTGCTCCTGTCGATCGAGCACGGCATTGACGGTGTCGGTCAGCCAGACGTCGATCGCGGTACGACCGGCCGCGCTGCCGACCTGGTAGAACAACTGCCCCACGTCGCTGCCGCAGCTCCAGGCGCCAGCCAGACAGAACAACGCGAGCATCCATGTCAGCTTTCGGATGGGGTTCTTCATAGTGGTTCCTCGAGCGAGTTCAAGGTACTTCGCCTTGCAGCCAGCAATACGATCAGCAAGTCCGGTTCACCTGTGGCCACCGGCTCCCGCCGGGGTCTCCCGCGGTCGAGGGGGGGCAGCGGTTGTCTTCGCCCTAACTCTTCTTCTGGGCGCCGGGCTTCAGGAAGGGCGCCTCCCCGAAGTGCGGGTCATGGCAGCGGGAGCACTCCGCGGCCGCCGGATCCGCGTGCGCCTCCTTGCTCAGGTCCTCGCGCGCGTCATGGCACTCCGCACACAGTTTCTCCACCGTGTCCTTCTGGAGAGCCGGGAAACCGCTGCGGTGCGGCAGGTGGCAGGTGCCGCACTCCTTGTCCGCAACGGGACCGTGCGTGGCCTCCTCGAAATAGCGAGCATGACATTCCTTGCAGGCCTCGACCAGCGGGCGCGCCTGCATGCGGTTCAGCACGTCGTGGCAGGCGGCACAGTTGCGGTCACGCACCGGCGCATGGACGGAGGCGTAAACCGCGCCCGGGGCAGCAGGGGGCGGCTCGTCGGCGTCGGGGAGCACCTCCGGGCCCGCCTCAGGCGGCGTGGCCTGCGTGGCCGCCGGCTCGGGTTCAATCTCGAAGAAGAAGTGTTTCAGGCGGTCGCGTCCGGCGGCCGAGCACCCCAGCACGACCCCCACTGCGAGCACCACTAACCACGGCAAGCGGCGCATGACTGCAACCTCCCCAGCGGCCTCGCACGCAGCTCACCGCCATCATCCCGCGCCGGATGATCGCCCAGGCGCCCTCGCCGCTCCCGAGCAACCGTAACGGCGAGCAGCCCAACGATTCAGCGTGCGAACAACCTACGCTCTACCCGATCCTTCCCGCGGCCGCAAGTGCCCACCGTGCCGTACCCCGCTGGGGGTCTCAGCAGGGCGGGCGACTTTACCCTGGTCGGGAGATGGGCTGGCCCTGGTGCATGACGGAGCCGGTGGGCACCGCGGGCAATGGGGGTGGCGCTGCCCCCCCGGATGTGTTCAGCATCCTCGGCGTTGTGGGTGCCGTGCTACCGCGACTGCTGTGGCGGGGAAGCATGCCTCCGCAGCCGCGCCACATGCCCACCCCCGCCCGCGGCGCGTGAGGGCATGGCACCCACGCTAAACAGGTACGGCCCCCCGTGGCCGACGTACACTCCTCCGGGCGGCACGGGGAGCTGCAGTCCGTCGGGGTGCTGCCGACGACTGCATCGGCCGCGGGGGGGGTGACGCCACACCCACGCCGATCCTGCCACGCTCAGCAAGCCGTCTGATGCGCCACCGACCCTTCTGCGCCGGGTTGGCCGGTCGGCCCTTGACTGAGCTGGTGTCGGCTGAATAGACTGGTGTTTTCGTGTTTCTGTAATCCAGTGTTTGGTCTCTTGCCGGGTAGCACGGCCTCCGTAGCGCCAGCTTCTCACCGGCGCATCCGCGGGTGGAACGCCCGTGCCACAGTTCGGGCTGCGGCCAGGTCCGCGCTGAGTTCAGGCGGGTGCCATGTCTTCACCCACCGCAGCACTTATGCAGGGAACTTCCGGTCGCGCGATCGGGGGACTACATATCAACGCCGAGGACAGGAGAGGACACATGCGTAACATGGGCAAGCTAGGCATCGTGATCGGGCTGCTGCTGAGCATCCACATCGGCTCGGCATTCGGCGAATTCGTGATTCACTCGTACACCGGCAGCGCTCTTGCGGAGGGTTGGGTCAACAACCACCAGTTCTACCGGTCCGCCGATGCCACACCGGAACTGCCGTGGTGGCAGGCACTGGCTGAGGCGAGCACCGCGAATTGGCTCTTCCAGCATCGCGGGCAGGGCATGGCTCACTGCGACGGCGACATCGCCGACGTGCAGGGCATGGCGGGTGTCTACCTGCTGAGCGACGGCACCGCGCCCGAGAGTGCCTACGGCTACGGGCACCTCGTATGGACCGTCGCGGTCCGCTCGACCGAACCGGAGGTGAACATCGACTACTTCTGGAGTGCCGAGGACCGACCGTACACGACCATTGCGGGAACGATGGTCGTGCGGAATGGCACGACGGGGCAAGTGTATCTCTCTCTCGACGAGACCTCTGGGACCACCTCCAATGCGTTCGACGTGCAGGTGGCGCCGAACGACCTCCTGGTGGTCGAGTACAACCTGTCGGCGTGGCTGGACGCGTCGACGCCCACCACCACCGGCAACGGTCCCGAGGGGTTTGTGCACTTCTCGCCGGAGCCCGGCACCCTGACCCTGCTGGGGCTGGGGGTGCTCGTCTGGGTGCGGCGGCGCTGAGCGGCCTGCGGCGTGACGAGACACCCGAGGCAGGTCTGGTGTCGTTCGCCGCGGCGGGGCCCGCCGATCCGCCGAGGCCTGCCGGCGGACGCAGCCGTTGGGGGTGCGTGCAAGGTACCCCTGAAGGACGACGACGTGCACACCAGTCGGCGTGGGCCTCCTGTCAGCCGCGTGGACGTGGGAGGAGGCCCGCGCCGGCGGTTGGGAAATCCGCGGCTCCCCCTTGCCACCGTTCGTGCAGTCCTCTATACAAGCCGCCGGCCGGAGGTACGGGAGGATGGTCTGGCGCGGTCGGGGCGGTTCCGCTGGGCACCCACGGGACCGCCGCCAGAGGCTTCCCATGAATGGCGCGGTCAAGCCGAAACGTGCGGTCGGTGCGGTCCTGCTGGTCTGCTTGCTGATGCCCGGGGTGGTTCGGGCGGCCGAGCCCGGGGAGGAGGAATCCTCCCCGCGCGCGCCCAACTACCTCTCGCTCAACCAGTTGGACGCCTACCTGGAACTGAAGGCCGAGTTCGATCAGACCCGCGTGCGCTCCGACTACGGGGCCTATCGCTGGGAGCGCCGTCAGACCAACCGCGATTGGGGCTTTGAAGAACGCCTCGGGTTCACGCTCGACGGCGCGGTCATCGACCCCTCGGTGATCTCGTTCTGCGGCGACCTGGGCCTCGCGCTGACCCAGGACCGGTTCAAGGAGCGGACCGAAGGCTACTCGTGGACGCAGTCGGACGAGGGTCACCTGACCACTTTCGACCTGCGCGCCAACTTCTTCGCCGGCAAGGAGTTCTCCGGCACCGTCTACGGTACCCGGCAGGAGGACCGCATCAACCGGCGCTTCCAGCCGACGCTGCACCAGCGCCGCACCGAGGCGGGCACGAGCTGGGTCTGGGCCAATGACACCGTGCCCATGGAGCTGTCCTACAATTACCGGGAGACCGAACGCACCGGGAATCGGCGGGCCCTCGATGACGAGCACTACACCCAGCACCTGTTCAACTACAACGCCGATTGGCGCATCGACCAGCACCACCACGTGAAGTTCTCCTACGAGCACGCGGAGGACGAGCGGGAATTCCAGGGGCTTCGCCAGTACTTCGACACCACGCGCGACCTGCTCCGGGTGGACCACGAGCTGCTCTTCGGCGATCAGCAGCAGCACCGCTGGGAAACGCTGATGCGCTGGCAGGAGGAAAGCGGCGATTTCGCGCGGGACATCTTCGAGATCGGCCCCCAGCTTACCCTCCAGCACACCGACAGCCTCAAGACGCTGTACAAATACCAGTTCAACCGCGAGCAGTACGAAGGGCTCGACGTGGACCTGCACCGCGGTGATTTCCAGGTCATTCACCAGCTCTACAAGAACCTGACCACCACGGTGGACCTCTTCGGCCTGCATGAGAAGGTCGAGTCCGACACGCATACGACGCAATACGGCGGGTCGGTGGACTGGCAGTACAACCGCAAGAACCCGCTGGGTACCTTCTACGCCAACCTGGCGCTGGGATACGACATCGAAGAGGTGTACGGCGACGACGGGGAGCGGCTCGTCCGCAACGAGTCGCACACCTTCCGCGACCCGCTGGCGATCATCCTGCGCAATCGCAACATCGTGCCGGGCAGCATCGTGGTGTCCGACACGAGCGACCGGCGCTTCTTCACGGGCGGGCTCGACTATCTGCTGGTGCCGCAAGGCGACGTCATCCAGATCGTGCGGATTCCCACCGGGCGCCTCGCGGACGGGGACACCATCCTGGTGGACTACAAGTACCGGACGCCGAAGGACGGGCAGATCGACACCGCCCGGGCGGACTTCAGCCTCGAGCAGCGGTTCAACTGCGGGCTGACGCCCTACTACCGCTTCGCCTTCCGCGACCAGGATGTGGACTACTCGACCGGCTTCGCCCGCTCGGCCGACCGTACCGACCACCATCGCCTGGGTGCGCGATATGATCGCAAGCGGTTCATGCTGGGGGCTGAATACGAGATCTTCGATGACACCGTGGACCCCTACGACGCCTACCACCTCAACGGCACCTGGCACGTGCTGGATGGGGCGGAGCACGCCGTGGACGCGTCCACCCGCCTGTCGCGGTTCTACTTCGAGGACGGACCGGCCGATCGCAACGTCACGCTGGTCGATCTGGACGTCAGTCATCGCTGCCAGCTTGGGCGGGGCTTCTCGACCCTGGGTCGGCTGGGGTACCGGTGGCAGGATGATGAGTTGGACGGCTACACCCGCGGCTGGGACGCCACGGCCGGGCTGAGCTATGAATGGGGCCTGCTGAGCGCGGAGTTGACGCTGGAGTACGATCGGCTGAGCCTGCCGGCCTCGGTCGAGGATGACTTCGGGGCCTACCTGCGGGTGCGCCGCGATATCCCTAACCTCTTGAGGGTGCGGTAGAGCGTGCGGAAGTTGCGCGGGACATCCCTGGGCGCGGTGCTGCTGATCGGGCTGAGCGCGGGCGGCTGCGCGCGCCCGCAGGGCGTGCTGTTCCCGGTGATTGATCCGCCCCGCATCTGGCCGGAGCCGCCGGACCCGCCGGCCATCAGGTTGCTGGGCACGCTTTCGGACAGCGGCGACTTGCAGGCCGGCCAGTCCGGGGCGGAGGTCTTCCAGGCGGCGTTGCGAGGTTCGCGGCCGCCGATTCGCCTGGTCGGGCCGCAGGCGATTGCGGTGCGTGAGGATGACGTGCTGGCGGTGGCCGATGGGCAGGGCGGGGCCGTGCATCTGATCGACCTCGTGCACCGCACCCACACGATGGTCACCGGCTGGGGAGACGAACGGCTCGGCGTGCCGCTGGGGGTGACGTGGGTCGGCAACCGCCTGTTCGTCACGGATGCCCGCCGGCACGAGGTGATCGAGGCCAACGACCGGGGCGAGGTGCTCCGGCAGTTTGGGTCGGACGTGCTGACCCGCCCGGTGGGCATCGCGTGTCTGCCGGGAGGGGATGACCTGTACGTGGTCGATGGCGGGGCGCACTGCGTGGTGCGCTTCGACCGCACGGGGCGGGAAGTGGGGCGCTGGGGCAAGCCCGGCTCCGGACCGGGTGAACTGAACTTCCCCACCCACCTCGCGGTGGACGGCACCGGGCGGATCGCGGTGGCCGACAGCGGCAACTTCCGCGTGCAGCTTTTCGATACCGACGGCAACTACGTGTCGTCGTTTGGCAGCAAAGGGGACGCGGCCGGCAACTTCGCCCTGCCCAAGGGCGTGGGGTTTGACCGGGCCGGTCACGTGTACGTGGTCGATGCCCAGTTCGAGAACGTGCAGATTTTCGACGCCCAGGGCCGGCTGTTGCTGGCCTTCGGCGAGGAGGGCAACGGGCTGGGCCAGTTCTCGCTCCCCGCGGGGCTGACCATCGACCATCATAATCGCATCTGGGTCGCTGACTCGGGGAATCGGCGCCTTCAGGTGTTCGCGTACGTGAGGGATTCATGATGCGGGCGCGACACGTAATGTGGTTGGCGGGCGCGGGGGTGCTGTGGCTGGCGCTGGGGCCGGCCCCGACGCGGGCGGACGAGTCCATCGTCAACTCGAAGCACGACCTCTCGGCCCGGGGCCCGGGGCCCATCCGGGCGGTGGACGAGTCGCAGGTCTGTGTCTTCTGCCACACGCCGCACAACGCGGCCCCGCAGACGCCGCTGTGGAACCGGACGAATCCGCGGCTGTTCTATCGTATCTACGCCAGCTCCACGACGGACGCCCGGATCGATCAGCCTTCCGGGCCCTCCAAGATGTGCCTGAGCTGCCACGACGGCACCATGGCACTGGGCACCGTCCTGTCGCGGCCGCCGACGCACCCGATCGTCATGACCGCGCGGACGATCCCGCCGGGCGACAGCGACCTGACCAACGACCTGTCCGACGATCATCCGATCGGTTTCCGCTATGACCGGGCGTTGTCGAACGCCGACCGACAGTTGCGCGCCCCGGAGGTGGTCTCGCCCGACCTGCCGCTGGGCGCCCACGGTGAGATGCACTGCACGACCTGCCATGACCCGCACAACAACCAGCTTGGTCAGTTCCTGCGGGTCACGGACCAGCGCTCGGCGATCTGCGTCGCCTGCCACGATCTGTTCGGCTGGTACCGCTCGTCCCACGCGACGAGCCCCCGACCGCTCACGGGCCGGGTGATCGACCCGCGCGAAGACCCCAAGTATCGCAACGTCGGCGAGAACGGCTGCCTGAACTGCCACCAGATTCACGGGGCCACGCAGCGGGAGCGCCTGCTGCGTTTCGTGCGGGAGGAGGACAACTGCCTGAATTGTCACAGCGGGGCGGTGGCGTCGTTCAACATCGCCGGCGAGATCAACAAGCGCTACAACCACTGGGTCACCCGCCGCACCGGCGTGCACGACCCGGCGGAGAACCCGTTTGTGATGCGCCGGCACGTCGAGTGCGTGGACTGCCACAACCCGCACGCCGTCGAGCACAACCCCTTCGGGGCGGTGCGCGGCACGCTGGGGCAAGTGGCCAAGGGGCCCAACCTCGGCGTCAGCGGCGTCAGCGCCAGCGGCCGGCAGATCGAGCGTGCCCAGTTCCTGTACGAAGTGTGCTTCAAGTGCCACGGGGAGAGCCTGTCGCGGCCGCGCCGGCTGGCGACCCAGCGGCAGGTCATCCAGACCAATACGCGCCTGGAGTTCCAGACGAGCAACCCGTCGTATCACCCGGTCATCGGCCCGCGGCGCAACCAGGACGTGGTCAGCCTGTTGCCGCCCTGGCGGGTGGGCAGCATGGTCAGTTGCACCGACTGTCACAACAGTGACGACTCGCGGTTCGCCGGGGGCATGGGTCCCAACGGCCCGCACGGTTCCCGCTATGAGCCGCTGCTGGTCGCCAACTACCGGACCGACGACTACACGACCGAGAGTGCCGACGCCTACGCCCTCTGCTACCGTTGCCACGACCGCGACAGCGTTCTCGGGGACGAGAGTTTCTCGCGCCACCAGCGGCACATCGTCGACATCCGCACGCCCTGCAGCGCCTGCCATGACCCGCACGGCATCAGCCGCGGGCAGGGCAACGCCGTCAACCACGGCAGCCTCATCAACTTCGATCTCTCGATTGTCTCCGAGGCGAACACGCCCCAGGGACCGAGGCTGGAGTACCTGGATCGGGGGCGGCTTACCGGTACCTGTACCTTGACGTGCCACGGGTTCGCGCACGTGAATTTCCCGTATAGCAACAGCCGGGCGGGCGGGGGACGCTAACAGAGGACTACGCCAATGGGAAACCGGGAGGGTGGCATGCCCAAGCCGAAGGCGCCGGCATGCGGTTGTGGAAACCCAGGTTCGCTCAGGCGAGCGCATGGCGGCGCTGCGCTTGGCCATGCCACCCCCCTCGGCCGCTTGCTTCTCCCCTTGGGTGGAGTTGTTCAGCACCGGCGCCGTTCGGATTGAGGAGCGTAACCATGAAGCGCAAGCAGCTTGTTCGAGCAGTTGTGGGGGTAGTGTTGGCGGGGGCCCTTTCCGGTTGGGCCCTAGCGGGCATCGAGGGCTCGAAACACGACTTCAGCGCCCAGACGGGCGATCTGTGCAGCGCCTGCCATCTGCCTCACCAGAGCGAGGCGCCACCGGCCGCCCCGTTGTGGGATACCGGGGCCGACCTGTCCCGCCGCTTCGGCAACGAAGACAAGGGCACTCCCGGCTGGGGCACCAAGCTATGCCTGACCTGCCACGACGGGACGCTGGCCAAGGACACCTCGCGTTCCGCGCTGACCCTGCGGCTGGTGGGTGAGGACTACCCGGCCAGGTTCGGCACCGGGCACCAGACCACGGACCACCCGGTCGGCGTGAAGTACCCGCAAACGAAGCGCGGGTATCGCCCGGTGACCTCCGTGCTGGCGACCGGCGCCGTGACGCTGCCCAAGGGGCGGGTCGAATGCAGCTCGTGCCACGACCCGCACCACGAGGCACAGCAGCCCGCCATGCTCGTGCTGAGCAACGTGCGCAGCGCGCTGTGCCTGACGTGTCATAAGAAGTAGCCTGGACCGAAGTCGGTATTGCGGTGGGCCCGATCATGTGTGCAGCATCGAGTTGGCGTTGGCGTGCGGGTTTGGTGGTGGGCGTGCTCGGGGTGGCCGGGCTGCTGTCAGGCTGTGCAACCGGGCAGCGCGAGTCGGCGCTGGTGTACTTTCCGCCGCCGCCGGCGGTCGCCCATGCGGTGCACCTGGTGTCATTCAACTCGCTCGACGAGTTGGCACCGACGCGGCCGAGCTTCCTCGACGTGCTCCGCGGCCCGGCCGACTTCGCCGGCATTGAGGGACCGGGCGGGCTGGCCTGCGCCAACGGGGCGCTGTACGTATGCGACCGCCTGGCAGGCGTGGTGGAGCGCTGGCAACTCGAAACCGGTAAGAAGACGACCCTCGGCCGGGGTGTGCTGAGCAAGCCGGTGGCCGTGGCTGTCGCCGAGGGCGGTACGGTCCTGGTGGCCGACCCGGGTCTGGGCGAAGTGGTGGCGTTTGACGCCGTCGGGGCGGTGACGGGCCACTGGAAGCCGGCCCAGCGCGAGTCGTATCAGCCGGTGGCCATCGCGCTCGCCGGGGCGACGGCCTGGGTCGCCGACGCTGGCAACCACGCGCTCGATCGCTTCAACCTGACGGATGGGACGCACCAGGGAACCGTGGGCGCGCCGGGCAAGGAGCCGGGGCAGTTCGCGTTTCCCTCGGGGCTCGCCATCGATGCGGGCGGGCGGGTGGTGGTGGCCGACACGTTCAACAGCCGCGTGCAGGTGCTCGGGCCGGACGGGTCGAGCCTCAAGACCTTCGGTCAGGCGGGCGACCGCTACGGCGACATGGGCAAGCCGCGGCAGTTGGCGGTGGGGCCCGACGGCGTGATCTTCATTGCCGATGCCACGTTCGCGCACGTGCACTTGTTTGATGGCGAGGGTCGCCTGCTGATGCTGCTGGGCGGGCCGCAACATGAGGCGGGCGGCACGCCGTTGCCGTTTGGCGTGGCCGTTGCGCCGACGCTGCCGGATCGACTCACGGCCCTCGTCCCCGACAACTTCCAGGCGCAGTATTACCTGTTCGTGTCGAACACGGTGGGTACCAAGCGGCTCAGCCTGTTTGCCGTCGGCTTGAGCCAATAGCACGAGCCGGCGCTCGCTCGCCGGACTGCTCCCCGGTTCCAACGTACGTCGGGGACCCTCGTGTCGGTCCGCCTCATTCGCCATTTGCCATTCGCATTTTGCTATTTCGGGTGCGCCATGCCCACCCACGAGTTGTCACGCCGCGGTGCTGCCCTCTCGCCTTCTGCCCACAAGAGAGGCCCGGTGGGGTGCACCGGGCCTTGGGGAACCGACCCCTGGGGGAAGGGTCGGCAGGTAGACTGTTCTTACCGGGGGGATGGTACAACCCGGCGACTGGATTGCAAGTGAATTCCAGCGGGAATCCGCGACTTGAGTGCCACCGGCGGAACCCCATCTGCCTCGCGGGTGAGTGGGAGATTAGAGGGCGTCCACTTCACTCGCCGGGGGAATGGACGCCCGGGACGAAAGCGCCCCGCGTTCCAGTGCCAAGACGGCCAGTCCCGTGGCTTTGTCCGAGCGGCGCGGCGATTGACGTGCAGTCTCGTCGTCACCGTCAAGAGAGCTGATTGCCTGCTGAAGCGGCAAACAGGAGTCGGCGGCCCGTTCGATTGGCAACCGTAGCGTCGCCCTCCCGACGGTACCTCTGGCGGGGCAGCCCAGGTCCGCCAACCACGTATGGCTTCATCTCGTCAGGAACCGGTACGCGGTCACGTGCCGATACTCCTCCCCGGGTCGGAGGATGCACGACGGGAACTGCGGGCGGTTCGGCGAGTCGGGGAAGTGCTGGGTCTCCAGGCACACCCCGAAGCGTCGGGCGTAGGGTTTCCCGCCTTTCCCGAGGGCCGTGCCGTCCAGGAAGTTGCCCGTGTAGAGCTGCACGCCGGGCTCGGTGGTGAGGATCTCCAGGTACCGTCCGCTCGGCGGATCGCGCAGCGTCCCGACCGGGCGCAGCCTGCCGTCCCAGTGCGGGAACACGAAGGTGTGGTCATAGCCCGGGCCGCGTTTGATCTGCTGGTCGTCCGCGTCGATGCGTGCCCCGATGGGCGTCGCCTGGCGGAAGTCAAACGGCGTACCCTCGACCGGGCGCAACTCGCCGGTGGGGATCAGCGCCTCATCGACCGGGACGAAGCGGTCGGCGGTGAGCATCAACTCGTGGGCGAGGATGTCGCCGTGGCCGGCCCCGGCGAGGTTGAAGTAGCTGTGGTTGGTGAGGTTGATCGGCGTGGCCTTGTCGGTCGTGGCGCTGCACTCGATGCGCAGCTCATTGTCGTCGGTCAGCCAGTAGCAGACCGTCGCGTTGAGGTTGCCGGGGTAGCCCTCCTCGCCGTCTGGACTGCGGTAGCGCAGCCTGAGGCCGACCCGGCCGGCGACGGAGAGTTCCTTCGCCTGCCAGAGCACCTTGTCAAACCCGACGTTGCCGCCGTGCAGGTGGTTGGGTGCCCGGTTGGCCGCGAGCCGATACGTCGTCCCGTCCAGCGTGAACTTCGCACCCGCGATGCGGTTCCCGTACCGCCCCACCATGCCACCAAAGTGGCACTCATCGGGGACGTAGTCCTCCGGCCGATCGTAGCCGAGCACCACGTCCGCAAACGCGCCGCTCCGATCCGGCGCGGTGAGCGAGACAATGATGCAACCGAAGTCGCAGACTCTCATCTGCATGCCGCTCGCGTTGGTCAGCGTGTACAGGTGCACGGTTTGCCTCCCCCGAGCCGCCCGGTGCAGCAGTAGTCTCGCCCCCGCCCCACGGCCGGTAGCTGCGGGTCCCGGCAGCCGACGCAGGGTTTGCCGTCGCTGCGCGCAGCGCTTCGTGGCCCGCCGGGGGCCGACGCTGCAACACGCCGGCGGCGCCCCAAAACCGCAGCGCGGCTCCATGCCGCAGGAGACGGCACGGTTCAGCAGGGCGTAACTCAAGGTGTCCGCGTGGTTTACGGGAACTGGAGCCAAGGGGATTCGAACCCCTGACCTTCTGCATGCCATGCAGACGCGCTCCCAGCTGCGCCATGGCCCCGTGGCAGGCATTATCGACGAGAAACCGCGCGCTTGCAACCCTGCCCTGAAGGTCTCGGGCAGGTGGCGTGGGTTGCGGACGGGTCGGCGGCCGTCGGCCCGGTGGCATCGGCCACCGCGCGGCCGACGTGAGGGATACGGAAAGCACCGGTATTGGAGGCATCCATTTCCAGCTCCGCCCGCTGCGACCGGCTGGGGGCTGCTCCTGCGCGCGAGCCGCGTTCTCCGAGAGGCTGGCGGCCTCTTCCCGGGTGGCGCCGCGGTGCCACGTCGGTGGTCGGAATCGTAGACTTGCGCCAGAGGATGAGGCCGCGGTCCGTCAGGCGGCCGCGCAGGCGACCGATAAACCGCGCTCCCCCGGCGTTGCGGTTGGTTTCGTCGTGACCCCGGCTACCGACTAACTCACGGCGACCGTGGGGTCGATAGTGAGGATAGGTATGGTGCCCGCGCCGCGGGGAGTCAGCGAGGTTCAGGCATAATGCCCGTCACCATCTTGTGCCCCAGGCTGCGTTGCCGTGCGGTGCTTCGCGTGCCCGATAACGTGCGCGGTATGCGCGTGCGGTGCAGCGAGTGCGGGATGACGTTCGTGGTGCCCGCCCAGGGCAAGGCCGCCGCGGCCGGCGGCGCTGCCGAGCCCGCCGCCAAGCCAGAGCAGGCCAACAAGTCCGGGTAACACCTCCCCGAAGCGTTCTCGACGCGGTTCGCGTCCGGCTCGCAGCCACGCAGGGACTTCCTGCCTGCGCGGACGTAGCGACGTGACGAGCCGCCACCAGTGCAGGCATACCCTTCCGCCACAGGGTCCGTGACTGATTAGGCGGGATGGCTTCGGCCCCAGCGGGGCCGAGGTTGGTCCCGACGGCGTCGGGACGGGTTTGAGTTCGCCGCAGGCGAACGAAACCCGTGGTCGGTCACCGGTTATGCCCACCCGCCCCGGATGGGGCGGCGGAACACGACGGCCTCGAATGCGGTCCCCTCCTCCGCCCCATCCGGGGCGGAGTGACAGTCCGCGCCTGCTGTCCACGGGTTCCGTCCGGGCGAAGCGCCCGGACTCCACCCGTGGCTACCCACCCTTGCCCCTTTCAGGGGCAACAGCAGACGCCGCCTAATGTGTCCAGGACCCTCCGTCACACCTCCGCCTATGGTGTCTCTTCCACGGCGCGATCCGGTTGCTCGGGTGCCTCGACGCGCCGGACCTCCCCCACGAACCGGCGCATCCTCCAGTTGTCTCCGGACCTGTATACCACCGGGATGTTCTCGAAGCGCAGCTCGCCATCCCAGATCTCGTAGAGGTCGGGCGTACGCAGGGCGGCGGGCTTGCTGCTGCGCAGGATGAGCGTGACGGATTGCGGCTGAGCGTCTGTAGGGGCGAACACCACAATCTTCGAGGACGATGTGGATGCATTGCCGCCTGGAGACTGGGTGATGGCACCCGGGGCAATGACCTGCTGCCCGTCGAACTCCGCGGAGGCTCGAAACGCCAAGCCAATGGGAAGCGGATGATGCAAGGAGAGCCTGATCACCCAGTTCGTTGACGGACCATTGCCGGCTTCGTTTTCGGGGTCGGCCAGAAACTCCGAAGCGCCCACGGCCAGCGCTACGGCAGCGTCCAACTCCTCCGAATGCGTCAGCTTGACAGGGTCGCCGGACTCCTCCGGGATGATCTCGACGTCACCCGTAACCATACGCCGCTCGGTGTACAACCCAGCATCGCGCGGCGCGCCCTGCCCCTCCGTGCACCAGTCCATCTTGTCGTTGAACCGTACGCTGATGTCCATCTCCACGCGGTGCCTTCCGATGGGGGGCGACACGTCCAACGCGCCCCCAGCGCCGATGGTTGCCCCACTACGGCCGAAAAAGCACCCAAGAGGCCCGAAGTGCCCCGGCGGCCCCTCCAACGACGCCCCGTCGAGACGGGCTTCGATTCTTGGCTGCACGTTGTATGAAGTGTTGGGGAAATGAATCCGGATGAGTGCACCCACGTAGAGCGGCTGCCCACGGACAACCACAGGGCGTACCTGCGGCGTGACCTCGACCATCTGGGCGAAGAACCGCTGCACCTGCTCTGCCGAAAGGCAGCCGTTCGCGTACAAATCGGCGAGGAACTCTTCGGACGCCGCGGGTTCAATGACTTGGCGCGAACTCAGGCGCGCCTGGGCCGCCAGACAGGCTTCGGCCAGCTTGGATAGCTGTCCGGCTGTGAACCCGCCGGCCTTCCAGCGGTGCCTCAGCTCCTGAATGGCTTTCGATGCGATCGGCGCAGTGTCGCTTCCTATATCACCAGCGACCCAGGCCGTCGGCTTATACTCATACCAGTCCACGCGCCGTACCGTGCCGATGCCGACGACAATCAACGGGCCGAGGCCGAGCAGCAGACAGCAGGTGGCGAGCGCAATACGATACGGGGAGCGGTGCCGTTCGCCGCGAACGACGTCCGTCGCCAGTGCCAACTCCTCACCGCATTCCGGGCAGCGGGCGTCGGCGATTTCCAGGTCGGTACCGGTGAGGTTGTAGCCGCAGGCGGCGCAGTACGGTGTGTCACCGCGGCGCTTGGGGAAACAAGCGGTCCACGTCAGGACCAGGCCGACGAGTGTCAGAACGGCGAGGCCCAGCGACAGCAGAACCACGGCGCATCCCCCGGGCCTCGAGCGGCCCAGCCACAAGGAGAGCAACTGGCGTGACATGCCCAAGCCGAAGGTGCCTGTCTGCCGACAGGCAGGCCGGCTTGCCATTGCAGACGGCAGCACCCGGCACGCAGGAGAGCATGGCGGCGCTGCGCTTGGCCATGCCACCCCCGACCGTCGGTTCCCCCGCTACGTGAGGCCGTTCAGGCGTTTCGCCGGACCCCGCGGCCCGCCGGGCCGATCTTGCAGCACGACCCGATCACGGTCCGTCTCACTCGTCGGAGGGCGGCGCTTGCTCCGGCGGCCGAGGCGCTTCCTTCCCGGTTGAACCGGTTGCGGGCTGGGGCTGGGGTTGCGCCTGGGCGGCCCGCTCGCGCTCAGCTCGGCGCTGCTCGATGCGCTGGCGGCGCTCCTCGGCGCGCTGCTCCTCTTTCTCCAGGGCCGCCTGGCCGGCGCGCTCCCGTTGGTCCGAGGTCAGCAGGGCCTCCAGCCGCGACTTGAGTTCGGTGAACATCGTGTCGATCGGCCCGTAGAGCTCCTCGAGCTGCCGTTTGATCTCGGTCTCGTCGCCCTCGCCGCTGGTGACGCGGTGCTCGAGCTGGTCGATCCGGTCGCGGTTGCGGTCGCGATGGGCCACCGCCCGCTCCTTCAGTTCGACCAGGCAGGAACGGGCCGTGGTCTGCTGGGTGTCGTCCAGGCCGTAGAGCTCGATGAACTCGCGCACGTAGCGTTCCCAGCGGTCCAGCTCCTGCGCGATCTGATCGGGCGGCGGCTGGGGAGGCTGGTCGCCGGCGGCCTGTTCACCCTCGCGCGCGGCCCGGCGCCGCTGCCGTTCTGAGCGGGGCGGGTCCCAGAACTCCTCTTCGCGGTATTCGCCCTGGGCCCACTGCTTGAGTTTCGCCTCGGCCACCTGCATGCCGACGCCGAACTGGAGCATCTCCAGCTCGAACCGCGCCCGTTGCGTCGGCTTGAGCACCTTGCGGAACTCGTCCGCCCCTTCCTTCAACTGGGTGCGGAACTCATCGAACATGGGCAGCGCCCGCTCGGTCCAGGCCTGCACCCGTTCCTTGCCGGGCGGCTGCATGTCGATGCGCATCTCGAACCATTCGTTGACCAGCGGCTGCAACTGTGCCCGGTGCTCCTGAAAGAACGCCGGCCAGCGCTGCAGAACCTGCTCCCGGATCCGGCGGAGCTGCTCGTCGTCCAGGTCGTAATTGCCGGTGGCTTCGTCCGTCCAGCGGAGCAGGAACAGCTCCATTTGGCGTGGGCTGGGCCAGAACCCTTCCAGCTCCCGGTCCGTGGCGGCCGGCCGAGACGGCGCCGCCGCCCGCTCCGGCGGCGTGGCCGGTGCCGTCTGACCCCAGGCAACCGGCAGCACCCCCGCCAGCAGCATCCCCCATCCGCAGATCCAGCTTGGTTTGGTCATGGCAGGTCCCTCGCGGTAGTTCGCCTCTGCCTGAATGTACCCTGTCGCCGTCCCGCCCGCCACAGAACCGGGGCCTGCCCGGTCGATAGACAGGTGGCCGGACGCCCGGGGGCGACCGGCGGAGGCCCCGATGCCGGACGCGGTTCAGATCAGCATCGTAATCCCGACGTACAACCGCCTGCCCCGGTTAACACGTTGCCTGGACAAGATTCGACAGAACGTCGCCCTCGCCCGCGAGGTGATCGTCGTGGACGGCGGCTCGACGGACGGCACGCGGGCGTTCCTGGCCGACCGCCCGGACCTGCGGGTGATTCTCGAACCGCGGCGGGAGGGGGCGGTGCGGGCGTTCAACAAGGGCTTCCGGGCGGCCCGCGGCACCTACGTGACCTGGCTCAACGACGATGCCTACCCCCTCCCCGGCGCCTATGGGTCGGCGGTCGCCATGCTTGAGCGCCCGGACCTCGCCGACGTGGGGCTGGTCGCCCTGTACCACAACGACCGGGCGGTGCGGAACATCCTCGACGAGGTCGAACGGGACGGCGTTCGCTACCACATCTGCAACGTGCGCGGGTTCCCATACGCGAACTTCGGCGTGCTCCGGCGCAGCCTGTTGGAGCGCCTCGGCTACGCCGACGAGCGGTACTACTTCTTCGCCTTCGACCCGGACCTTGCCCTGAAGGTGCAGTTGGAGGCGGGGCTGAAGGTCATCGGCTGCCGCCAGGCGTTCGTCCATCACGACGAGGACCACGACGAGCGCAAGCTCGGCGACATGTCCGCCGGCAATGAGGACAACGCGAAGCTCTTCGCCAAGTGGAACCTGCCGCCGAAAGACAGCTACCCCGACCCCGGCCCCGCGTACCGGGCGCTCCTGGCCGAGCGCGGGTTGTGAGGGAGCTGCCGGGCGCGACCCGTTTATGGCGGCGGGCGCGGTTGGTTCCCGCGGGGTTGCCGGGACCTGCCGTCCACAGGGACCGCGGCATCCGGTAGTTGACTCCCCTTGAAAGGGACATCGCCCGACAGTGGAGCGTGGCATGGCCAAGCGCAGCACCGCCATGCTGTCGGGGGTGTCCGACGCGGCTGTGCCCCACAGCATGCCGGCGCCCGCTCCTCGCGGGCTTGGGCATGCCACCCAGCGGGCTTGGGCATGCCACCCGGCGGGCTTGGGCACGCCACCCTCCCAGTTCCTTATTGGCGCGGTACCGTTTACACGTCTCCTGGGGGAAACGGCAGCGTGACCCGCTGCGTGGCGGGCAGGGCGTCCACCGCGTACAGCAGGCGCCGCCACCAGCTTAGACGCCGCTTCCAGTCGGCCAGTGCCGCCCGGATCTTCATGACCTGGGCGTCCTGCTGATCTTCCACCTCGCTCAGGGTGGCTAGGCAACCGGGCAGGTTGCCGGTCAGGAGCAAGGCGGTGGCGAAGTTGGTCTTGCAGACGGGCGGCAGGTCGGACCGCATGCAGACCCCGCCGTCCAGCAACATGAACTCGCGATACGCCTCGACTGCCTTGTCAAACTCGCCGAGGCGCATGAGGCAGACGCCGCGGGCGTTCCGCAAGGGTGCCGACGGCGCCCGCACGCGCTCCACCAGTTCCAGCGCCTCGCGCGCCTGGCCCGCGTCCAGCAATGCGCGGACCTGGTTCAGCATGCCATTTGCGGTTTCCGGATTTCGTAACATCAACGTGCTCCCTTCCGGCGTTGCCGGCCGGCCAGTGCCATTCAGGCGCGGCGCGTGGAGCCACGTCGGGCGGAGTGCCCCGGCTCCCTGTCGGCATACGTCAGAGTTCATTTCGAGGCCGGGTGATGCACCCGTCAGGGTTGGCTTCGTCGCGATGCCTGTGTCACCCTGTCCTGGCACAGGTTCGCGGTACGATGCGGCGGCGCGGGCCTGCGGGCCCCGTGCCGTGATCCATGTCTGGTGTACCTGGGACTTGACGCGCGCGGCGCACCTCTTCCCGGGCGGGGATCGGGACTCCGTTGCGCGGCGACAGGGTGGGATCAGACAGTCAGTTGACAGTGAAGGGCGAGCAACGAGGCATCCACCTGCCAGATCGGCGTGGGCACCCCCGCGGGTGTGCCCGGCGCGTCGGGACCGGCAGGCATGCAGCCGGTGAACCAGGCCGCCACGCCGCCACCAAAGTCGCGGGCGTCAACGGCCTTGCCTGCCGCGCGTGACTCTCGCGTCGGGAGTATCGCCGGCATGGGCGCGCCATCAACTGCCTCGCTGAGCTGCGCGTCCGTGGGCAGCGCACTCGCGGGCGCAACGGCCGTTGGCATGCCCAGTGGCCACGGCGCCAGCAGCGCCAGTATCACCGGCGCCACCACCGACAGTCGAGTCCCGCGCGACGACAAGGCAGATTCTCCCGTAGCGACACGCATGGGAATTATACTGTGCTCGAACGTGGGCTGCGCCCCTGTGGCCCCGAAACTGGCATGTGCAGCCACTCCCGACGGACTTCTGTTCGGCGGAGCAGTGAGTCTTGAATCTGAGCGTGAAAACGCGTATGCTGGTATCAACCCGGCAGGAGGTTGGGGTCCTGGCTTCCCGCGTTCATCGGGCCGACGGCGTTCGGAATTGTGCGAGCCGTTCGTCGCGTCTGCCGGCGGTTGCCGCGAAGAGGCGTGAGGAAAGCACCACATGATCCGCAAGCTCGCTGTTGGTCTTCTGGTTACCCTGAGCACGGTGTGCCCACCCGCGCCGGCCGAGATCATCGACCATGACGACATCGCCGGGGTGGCCTCGCTGCCGCAGAGCATCATGGACGCCATCGGCCGGCAGAGATGGTTCTTCGCCCACGCTTCCGTGGGTGGCAACATGATTTCCGGGCTGGGCGACCTGCATGCCGCGGACCCGAGCCGGCATCAACTGGTTTCCAGCAGCGTCAGCTACCTGACCGGGCAGATGCGGGCCGCCGATGCGCCCATCCCCACCAGCGCGGGCACCGTCTATCGTTGCAGCCGCGGCAATCCCGGCTGGCAGGACAAGCTCACGATCCTCGAGAACTCCGTGCACTACTCGGGCTGGCATGTGCCGAGCGTGGACGCCGTCATGAACAAGTTCTGCTACATCGACGAGACGGCCGACGCGGCCGCGTACACAAACTCGATGTCCTTGCTGGAAGCCGCGCAGCCGGACACCGTCTTCGTGTACATGACCATGCCGCTGATGACCGGAGAGGACTACGCCAACGTCCAGCGCAACCTGTTCAACGCGGCCGTGCGCGCGTACTGCATCGAACACGACCGGCTCCTGTTCGACATCGCCGACATGGAAGCCCACGACCCCGCGGGCAACGAATACACCTTCACTTACGGTGGGCAGACCTATCAGAAGCTCTACGGCGGGTACACGTCTGATGGTGGGCACTTGAACACGACAGGCCGGCAGCGCATCGCGCTGGGCTGGTACGCCACGGCCGCCGCCCTCGCCACCGGCGTGCCCGCGGACCTGGATTTCGACCGCGATGTTGACCTCGACGACTTCGCGCTCTTCGCGTCCTGCCTGGCCGGTCCGGGGGTGACCGTCCCGCCGCCGGGCTGTGACTCAACCACCTACGGCAAGGCAGACGTGGACGGTGACAGCGATGTCGATGTCAGCGATCTTGCCGGCTTGCAGAACGTCTTTGCCCCGCCGTAGCGTACGGCCGCCCCCGGACTCCGCGGTCCGGGACCGGCTCGGCGTCCGGCGCCACTACCCGCGGTTTCGCCGAACGCGTCGAGGGTTCAGCAGGCGACACGACGGGGGCGTGGCACCGCAGCGCAGAACGGACGGCGTGGGGAAGATGCGCCCGCGCCGCAAGCAAGTACGTCCTCGAACGGAAGGTAATACTGGTCATCCCGAGCCGGACGATGGGCAGAGGCGCGCAGCCGCTCGAGGTAGCCGGTCAACTCGGCGCAGGAGAACTCGGCGAGGAAGGCGGGCTCGGCCGTGGGGTTGAGCTCGCCAATGGCGGTAACCAGGTCACTCTTGAGAATCATGTCGTTCGCCCCCCGACCTCCGGCCGCACCGGTTCCGGCCGGCGGCACGGTTCAGCGGCGTGCACGGGTATCGGCAGGAAACGCGCAGAGGCTTCACCGCGGACACCGCGCCCGCACGTTGCGGACCGCGCAGCGGTTGCGCTGGGAAGGCAAAGCCTGCGCCACCCGGTCCGTAGGTGCCGGGCGGGGACGCGGGGCAGTTGCCGCGTGACCCACTCCGGACCGCGCGGCGCTGCGAAGATTGCGCCCGGTTTTTCGCGCCCGCGTCGGGCGAACGGTGCACGGCGGACACCCGCAAGGGCTCGAGGCCGCGGGCCCAACGACCGCGTGCAGTCCGGCGACGGCTGAGGCATCCGGGCACCGTGCGGCCTGGGCTCCAGCACGGCCTGCCGGCGTCGTCGGCCTGGGGACGCCACCGTGCCGATTCGCCAGCGGCATGGTCCTGCTTAGCGACGTCGGCGTTTGCGTTTGTCCTTCTTGCTCAGGACGCGCTTGGTGGCGGCCGTGCTGGACTTGAACTTCGGCAGCGCGCCGCCCTCGGTGGCCAGCTTCGACAGTTGCGTCCCCATGCGCATCCGTTCGAGCAGGCTCTTGCCGGCCATGACCTTCATCATGTTGCGCATGGTCTCGAACTGCTTGACCAAGCCGCTTACCTCCTGCGGGTCCACGCCGGCGCCGCGAGCGATGCGCCGCCGGCGAGAGGCGTCGATGAGCTTGGGGTTGTTGCGTTCCTTCGGCGTCATCGACAGGATGGCCGCCTCCATGCGGACCAGCTCGCCGTCGTCAACCTCCTGGTCCGCCAACGCGTCACCCATGCCGGGCAGCTTCTTGAGCAGGTCCTTCATCGAGCCCATCTGCTTCATCTTGCGCAACTGGGCGAGGAAGTCCTCGAGGGAGAAGCGGCCTTTCGACATCCGCTCCTCCAGCTTGGCCGCCTCCTCCCGCGAGTACTGCTGCTGGGCCTTCTCCACCAGCGAGACGATGTCGCCCATCCCCAGGATGCGACCGGCGATCCGCTGCGGATGAAACTCCTCGAGCGCGTCGAGCTTCTCTCCCACCCCGATGAACTTGATGGGTTTGCCGGTAACACGCTTGACGGACAGGGCGGCCCCGCCACGCGTGTCGCTGTCGAACTTCGTCAGAATGCAGCCGTCCAGTTCCAGTCGGTCGTTGAACGCCTTGGCAGTGTGCACGGCGTCCTGGCCCGTCATCGCGTCGAGCACGAGGTAGATCTGGTGTGGCGCGCAGGTGGTGGCCACCTGCTCGATCTCGTGCATCAGCTCGTCGTCAATGGCGAGGCGACCGGCCGTGTCCAGGATCACCACGTCGCGGTCCGTCTTGCGGGCCTCGGCGATGCCGTTGCGGCAGACCTTGACGGCGTTCTGGTGATCGCGCTCGGCATAGACGGGCACGCCGACCTGCCCCCCGAGCGTTTCAAGCTGATCGATAGCGGCCGGGCGCTTCAGGTCCGCCGCCACCATCAGCGGCCGCTTCGCCTGGTTGAGCAGCAGCCGCGCCATCTTCGCGCAGGTCGTCGTCTTGCCGCTGCCTTGCAGGCCAGCCATGAGCAGCACTGTCGGACCGGGGGTAACAAACGGGACGCGCGGATCCACCGGGCCCATCAGCTCGACCAGCTCGTCGTGCACGATCTTGACCATGAGCTGGTCGGGCTTGAGGGTCTTGATGACCTCCTGCCCGATCGCCTTCGCCTGCACCTCGTCGCAGAACCGGCGGGCCACCTCCAGGTTCACGTCCGCTTCGAGCAACGCGGTGCGCACCTGGCGCATCGCCTCGACCACGTTGTCCTCGGTGATCTTGCCCCGCCCGCGGAGGTTGCGGAACACGTCGTTGAGTCGATTGGTCAGCGTCTCGAACATGGGTCCCCCGCCCGGTTACATGTCCCCTTGCCCTCCGCCCGTCGGAGGCGACACTCGGGTCCCATCATACGGCGTCGGGCGTCGGATTGCACTGGCCCAGCACCGCCGGCGCGGCCCCCCTCCGAGCCCGAGCGGAAGCGAGCGGGAGACGTAGGGCGGGCTCTGCCCGTCGGGGAATGGCGAAGTGCGAATAGCGAATAGCGAATGAAAGGGCGACCGCCGCCTCCAGAGCCCCAGCGGCAGCAAGCGGGCCCATTCGATTTCGAGCGGAAACGAGGGACCTTGCAGCTCAGCGATTGTCCCCATCGCGCTGCCTCGGAGAGACGCAGGGCAGCGGGCATCAAGCTGGTCTCGCCTTGCTCCCCGTGTCTCTCGGCGCGATGCCGAGCGGCGTGTCGGTCCCTCTGGGGCTACTCCTCCAGGGCCGCGAGGACGTTGGGGATGAGTGCCTCGACCTGCTCGCTCGCGTACATGCGCTGCGGGTCCTGCAACAGGCAGAGCAGTTCCGCGCGGTCGGCCGGGCTGAGGTGGGCCGCGCAGAAGCCCGTCAGGTCCTCGACGGCCGCCGTGAACTCGGCCAACGTGAAGGGCCCCGGGAAGCTCGTCGTACTCAGGAAGTCCGCGAACCACATCACGAACTCGCCCGCGCCCGACTCGTCCGCGGGCGCACCATTCGTCCCGCCGTCTCCGTCTTCGCCTTCGGCGCCACCGTTGCCATTGCCGTCACTCTCCGCGCTGCCACCGCCTTCTCCGTCGCTGCCGTTACCTTCCGCTTCGCCGCCGGGTTGCCCCCCGCCGTCACCGCCGGGACCGCTGGTGCCTTCACCCGCGAGCAAGCCCCCGCCGCCGCACGGATCGGGACAGCCCGTCAGCACCGGCTTGGACGTGTTGAACCAGGGATCGTAGGCACCGGTGCCGTTGAGCAGGTTGATCAACTCCGTAAGATCGGCGAGGTTGATCGCGCCGCTGTTGTTGATGTCGGCCTCCCAGAGGGGCACCGTGCCACCTTCGAAGACGATGTTGATCCGGTTGATCAACTGGCTGATGTCCTGGAGGTTGGCCCTGGAACTCCCGTCCACATTGGCCGGGTGTTTCCAGTAGGCCACGTAGGCCCCGGTCGGCAGATACTGTATGGTCGTGATGCACGCCTTGCCGACGCCACTTTCAACCGTGGCGGCGATCCCGTGGGCCAGCGTGAGCTCGTAGCAGCCAGCGCCGACATCGCTGCAATCCTCGATGGAGTTGGGTCCGCAGTTGGGGTCAGAGCACGTCTCGCAGAGTACGAACTCACCGCACATCCCCGCCTGCGCCGGGTACAGGCAGATAGTGATCTCATCACCCGGTTCCCCGATACCCCGGCAAGGCACCACGTCTGTTGGAGGATGATTCGCCCGGGCGTCTGTTACTCCGCTCGGCGGATAGGGCAGGAAATTGCACTCATCGGGGATATCGTCGCCGTTCCAGTCGTGGCTCACCGGCGGCAGGGTGTTGTTGAGCAGGACGACCACCTCGGTAGCGCGCCAGCAGGGCACGGCGAGGTCCAGGCGGGCATCATCGTTCAAGTAAGCGGCCGCCGCGTGGTCCGCCCGCGAATCCACTGTGACTGTCGCTGGCGCCCCAAGGCCCCCCTGCCTGTCGTTTATGAACAAGGACACATAGGTAACGCCATAGTTGGTTGTTACCACATCGCAGAAGCCATCCCCGTTGACGTCCGGCGCGATCAGGAAATACGGGCTCACTCCCACGCCATAGGTGGTTGCGGAGTCGAGCCCACTCCATGCGCCCGGAGCGCCGCCCATGTTCTTCAGAATCGCGATCTGGTCAGGCCCCTCGTTCGCCGCGATTACATCTAACCAGCGGTCATGGTCCACGTCGCCCAAAGCGAGCGAGACCGGATTCGAGCCTGCGCCCGTGGCGTAGCAGAGTGAACCGGTGAACAAGAGGGCGGCATCCTATCCCTGCGCATTCAGCAGTACCCCGACCTTGTTCTCCGCCCCGTCGGCCACGACGAGATCAGGGCGGCAGTCCCCGTCGAGGTCACCGGCGACGACCTGTTCAGCGTAGCCGCTGCCCTGTGTGCAGACCGCGAGCGGCGAGTTCGTGACCCCAACAAAAGTGCCCGTCCCGTCATTGTAGAATACCGAGACGTTGTCCGAGCCCTTGTTCGCGCACGCCAGATCCAAGTCCCCGTCGAGGTCGAAATCCGAGGTTACGAGCGATTGCGGCGTGTTGCGCACCAGGAGGTCCTGCTGGCTGACAAACGCCCACTCCTGAGGAGGAGTAGGATCGTTCAGGAGGATGGTCACCGAGCCGGGATCGCCGGCCCTGGTTACCGCCAGATCAAAGTCTCCGTCGCCGTCGAAATCGCCCGCGGCCAGCCCGTAAGGAGCACCAAGCAGGTCGTTGAACGAGACGCTGTCTGATGTACAGAACACCCCGGCGCCGTCGTTCCAGAGGATGACGAGCCCATAGGGACTTACCGCGTTCACGGTCACCAGGTCCGTATCCCCGTCTCCGTCGACATCGAGTCCCACTTCCTCGTCCGCGCTCGTCTTCGCGGTCGCCGCCACGGTAACGGGCTTGTCTCCGGCGGCGTACTTCCCCGGCCACTCGAACGTCACTGCTCCTGCCTCAGCTTCACACTCGTCCGGGACCCCGTTGGCCTGGCAGTCCTCGCTCGTTGCCGATGCGATGTCCTGCCAGTCCACAACCTGGTTCCCATTGCAGTCCTCGCAGGTGTCGAGGATGCCGTTTTCGTTGTGGTCGACGTAGCCCTGCTCCATGTCGCAACTGTCCACGACGCCGTTCTCGTTGCAGTCCGGTTCGCAGTAGTCGGCCACGTCGTTGCCGCCGCACTGCTCGTCCACCATGTCGCAGGCATACACCGTCAGGTCTTGCAGCGTCGGCCAGGGCTCCGCCCCGCAGGCCGTGCTGAGCACGACGCGAACCTGGAGGTACCGCCCCATCACCTGGCAGGTGAACGGCACGTCGTCTTCCACGTCTATGTAGAGCTGCTTGCCGAGGTCGTAATCGTGATCGCCCGCCCGCACTTGCACGCGCACCGTCCCCGCCCCGGGTGTGGCGTTCCAGTTGATCTTCTGCCACACCCGCCCCAACTCCGGCAAAGGATCGCCCGGCCCCGGATACACCGTGGTCCACACCCCCGCCGGCGCCGTCGTCCACAGCAGACTCACACCGGTCATGTCACTGTAGTTGTAGGGCTCGGCGGGTCCCTCTGGATGTGGCTGCCCCTCGACTTGGTTCAGATTGACGCGAAACTCCACGTGCGCCGGCGGCGGATCCGGGTCGATCACGGCAATATCGTTGGCGTAACGATTCGTCACCCAGACCAGTCCTTGAGAGTCCACCGCCACCCCTGTCGGATGGGCGTAGGCCCCCATGGATATCTTGCTCCCCACCTGCTGCCCACTGTTGTTGAGCCGTGTAACGTCATGGCTCTCGCTGTTCGCCACCCAAATGTGATTGTCGGACCACGTGGCGGCCACGCCGCGGCTATTGTAGCCGTAGGTGCTGTAGTCGTAGGTGGGTCCGCTGACCGGGATCTTCCGCACGAGGTTCACAGTGGGTGAACTGTAGTGGCGCGAGTTCCAGATGTTCCCGCCGAGGTCGACGCCGAGCCCGTACGAAGCGGGGACGGCAAGGCACGTCGCTTCCGGCACCGCCGGGTCGTACCGCAAGAGGGCACCGCCGTTGAGCGTCGGATTCGCGGACCATAGTACGCCGTTGCAGTCCACCAGCCCTCCGTAGCCCCCGCAGTTCTGGACTCCGGCGTCGGTGAGGAGCGCGCCCGTTTGTCCATCGAGCAGTCCGTGCCACGTGTTGTCAAACCCGCCGATCCAGACGTTGTTGTCCCGGTCAACGGCAACCGTCCTCGCACCGGTTGCCGGCACTGGTTCGTACAGCAGAATCAGTTCGTCCTCCGCCTGTGCGATGTCGTCGGCGCTGAAGTACTTGTCACACTGAGGCCAAGGGCGAATGTCACCCAGACCGGTAGACGTATCAATCTCACCGTCCTCATCCCGGTCGATCCACTGGAACCCCAGCCCGTTGCCGATCTTGACAATGTGCCCCATCGTTTCGTCATTCACGTTGTTGCGGTTCGCAACCCAGACGCTCCCGTCGAAGTCAACTGTCGTACGAGACGGGTTCGGCACATACGGCGCGTCGTCCGGCAACTGCGGAGCTGTCCAGTACTCCCCGAGGATCTGCCCGCGTGTCACATTCCCGTGGATCGGGGAGTGGTGATCCTCGGTCGCAATGCAGACAACCGTCCCACGTTGCGAGCATGCTACCCAAATGTATGGAAACGCGGTTGGCTTCGCGGGCGTCGTGTCCGAACCTATCCTGACCTCGTGATCGACACCGACCGTGTTGTTCCGTATCGGCTGCCCGAACCAGTAGTTCTCGTGCTGCTCACCGGGCGGTGCCTCCGAATTGAAGTCCGCTGTCGTAGTATAGGTGACGACGGGCGTCGGATCCGGGCAGGGCTGTGCAACGGTCCTGGCACCATACACACTGAATGTGACCAAAGAGACGATTACTCCCGTGACTTCTCCTCGACCGCGCACGTGCATTCCTCCTTCATAAGATGTGTGCTTCGCATTGTGCGAAGCGACTGCTTCCGCGCCACAATGGAGCGCGCTCCGGCGCGCACGTTGTTCGCAACTCTCCGATGCGCCGACCTCGGCTCGAAAGGAGCGACACCCGCGCCTACCGGATCGACCGCGCCGTCCCCGCACGCCTCCGCTTGACAGCGGCAATCCCACCGATCACTACCAGAAGAACCGTCCGCGGCTCGGGAACGTCGGCAAAGAAGAACGCGCCGCTGAGGGCGAAAGCGCCCCCGGAGTCCACGGTGGCGTACGCGATCGGACCGTCGGACACGATCCCCAGGAAGTGCTCGCCACTCTCCCAGTGCGTGACGCTTGCGATCAAGGCGCCGTTCACGTCGTAAGCGGACAGCGTCGCGTTAGACCCGAAGTACGTCCCGACTGCGGAGCCCGGTGACACGAGATTGCCGATGATCCAGTTCCGCTCGAACGAAGGATACGAGTCAGCCACAAGCTCGAAGCCCGTGACTACATTCCCGTAGATGTACAACCCCGGGTCACGGCGCGGATAGAACGTTGCGCCGAGGTGCGTGTAGTTGAAGTCGGGTGTGATGACCGCGCCGGCGTAGCTCGGACTCCCGTCCGGGAGAGTCTCGAAGTCGATGACCCGCACCTCCGCCGGCGCGCCCGCCACGAACCCGTCGTAGTCGTCCACAAACGTCAGCACGCCCGCCCGCGCCGGCGCCGCCGAACCCACCGCCAGCACCAGCGTCCCGAGCAGCGCGCACACCACGAGCAGCCGCCCAAGCCCCCGCCCCGCACCACCCGTCAAGCCACCGCACCGGAACATGCTCCAGCCTCCTACGACTCGGAAATGTACCGTCACCGTCCATGTTACACGGACGCCGCGGGGGGAGTCAAGATAGTAACCCCCAAGTTCTCGGGCCCCGTCGCCGGGACAGGCTCGTAGAGCAGGATCAGTTCGTCTTTCGCCTGTGCGATGTCGTCCGCGCTGAAGTTTTTGTCACAGTTCGGCCAGTCGAGGATGTTGCCGAGCCCGGTAGAAGTATCAATCTCGCCGTCCCCGTCCCGGTCGATCCACTGGAACCCCAGGCCGTTGCCGATCTTGACGACGTGCCCCATTGTCTCGTTGTTGATATTGTCGCGGTTCGCAACCCACACGCTCCCGTCGAAATCCACCGTCGTACGAGACGGGTTCGGCTTCCACCATTCGTCGTCCGGCAACTGAGGGGCTGTCCAGTACTCACCGATGATCTGGCCCTGCGTCACGTTCCCATGGATCGGGGAGTGGTGATTCGCCGTCGCTATGCACACGACCGTCCCGCGCCGCGAGCAGGCGACCCAGATGTACGGGAACGCCGTCGGTTTCGGCGGCGTAGTGGCCGACCCGATCCTGAGTTCGTTGTCCACGCCGACCGTATTGTTCCGTATGGGCTGCTCGAACCAGTAGTTTTCATACTGCTCGCCGGGCGGTGCCTCCGAATTGAAATCTGCTGTTGTCGTATACGCGACAACCGCCGTCGGATCGGAACACGGCTGGCCCTCGGTTCTGGCGCCATACATACTGAATGTGAACAAACCAACGATTACCACTGTGATTCCTCTTCGAGCGCACACGTGCATTCCTCCTTCATAAGATATGTCGTCCACACTTTGCGGGATGGCTGGTTCCCGCCGCAGTCGGTCGCGCTCTAACGCACTCCGACCCATTTAACACTCGAAAGCGCTAACGTGAGTTGACAATGACGCGCCCGTGCGCGCGCTATGCCTACCGCGCCAATGGCACGCGCTTCCGTTCCACTATGCCAACGCCTGCGATCAGCAGGAGTATAACCGTCGACGGCTCCGGAACATCGGCGAAGAGAAACGCCCCGCTGAGCGCAAACGTGCTCTCACGATCCACCGTGGCGTACGCGATCGGTACGTCCGAGACGATACCGATGAAATGCATGCCGGGCCACGTGTGGGCAACAGTGCCGAGGAGTTGGCCCGCCGGGTCGTAGGCTGACAGGATCGCATGGAACCCATAGAAGGTCCCCACTGCCGAGCCCGGTGCCACGAGATCGGCGATGATCCAGTTCCGTTCTGGTAGCGGATAGGATTCGGCCACAAGCTCGAAGCCCGTGACCTCGTTGCCGAAGATGTAGAGCCCCGGGTCATAGTGCGGGTAGAACGTCGCGCCGAGGTGGGTGTAGTTGAAGTCCGGCGTGATGACCGCGCCGGCGTAGCTCGGGCTGCCGTCCGGCAGGGTCTCGAAGTCAATGACGTGCAAGCCGTCGCCGACCGCGGCCACGAACCCAGGGTAGTCGTTCACATACCACACGACGTCCGCCCGCGCCGCACCCAGCGCCACCACGTTCGCCATCGCCAGCGTCCGCAGCACGCCGCCGCCGTCGAAACCCCACGCCGCTGCCATCGTTACCTGCTTGTGTCCGCACATGCCGAATCCTCCTGCAACTCGGAACTGCACCTCGTCCGCACATGTTGCACCGACACCAAGCGTCCTGTCGATGCGCAAAGTGCGACTTGGCGCCGGCTTTCAACCCCGCCCTATCGTCCGGCCAGTCTCTCACGTCGCCCCGCTCGGCGCCGGAGCGAAACACCGCCCCTTCGTTCTCTCTGTCATGCGAGTCGCGGGAATCCTACGCGCGGCGGAAGTAACAGTTGGAAAACTCTCGGCGACCCTCGGGCCGCGCTGGACTCCCGCCCGGCTGCGGCCGGCCGGAGGTGTTGGGAAGTACTTCCTGCTACCGAGCCCGAGCGGAAGCAAATCGGAAGGCAAGAGGCAAGAGGCAAGAGGCCAGAGGGAGGCGTAGGGCGGGCTCTGCCCGCCGGGGAATGGCGAAGTGCGAATAGCGAATGAAAGGGCACCGCCGGCTTCAGAGCCTCAGCGGCAGCGCGTGGGCACGAACGGAGCCCCGGCCACGCCCCCCGGCGGAAAACCCGGCCTGGACCCATTGCCGGCGCGCGCAAAAGCGAGGGACACTAGGTGCCCCTCGCTCGTTGCCGCGCGGGTGCGGGATGGGGTTCTACGTCGCGCTCAGGCGTTGTTTGGGCCTGGTGCGGGGCCCGCTCAACGCCCCCGGGGAATTAACCCTTGTACTTCACGCTGCACCCGTAGGGCTTCGTACTCGCCACGGCCACCGTCGAGTTGTTCAGCAATGCGCGCACCGCCTCCTCGACGTAGTTGCGCGGGCTCTCCTTTCGCCCCTGCGGATCGTCGTCGATCGCGCCGGCGTACACGAGCACGCCCGTCCGGTCGATCACGAACATGTGCGGGGTGGTCTTGGCCTGGTACATCCGCCCGACCTTGCCCTCGGCATCGAGCAGAACCGGGTAGTTGATCGCGTTGTCCTTGGTCCACTTGCGGAGCTGCTCCGCCTTCTGCTCGGCGAAGAAGCTGGAGTTGACGGCCAGCCACACGACGCCGTTGTCCGCGAACTTCTGCGCCGTGCTCTGCATCGTCTTCGCCTTGTTCTCGTGGCGCACCACGTATGGGCACTCGTGGTTCGTCCACGCCAGAACGACGATCTTGCCCTTCAGGTCGGACAGCTTGTGCTCCTGTCCGTCGAGGTCCTTCAGCGCGAAGTCCGGGGCGGGCTTGCCCACCTCAGCCTGCGTGTCACAGGGTGCATCCTTGACCGCCTCTCCCTTGCTCCCGCACGGACTGCTGCAGCCCGGGCCGGCATAAGCGCCGCTTGCACCCACCAGGCACACACTCAACGCCAGCACCGCGTACGTCGTGATTCGCTTCGCCATGTCCGTTTCTCCCACTTCAGGTCAGTTTGTCGAGGCTCGTTAGGTCTTCTGTACAACCAACGCTTGGTTCTTTCCGGGCCGCGAGAACGCCGCGGCACTGGTGTCCCGCCGAGGGACCCACGGGCGAGACGCCCGTACCACGCTTGGCTCGTCCACGCCGGGGCGATACAGTGGCCCCCGCGCACGCAGCGGGGAGTTGTAGGCAGCAACGTTATCGATTTCGACCCCCTTGTCCGGGACGTTGCGCGTGGGTTGCAAAGACCGGTTCCACCGACCGACGTACCCCCGCGCTCGGCCGGGGGCGCGTCGCGCGGGTGGAGCGCCTGATGTCTCAGACGGAGCACAAAGCGGTGGTGCTGCTCTCCGGCGGGATGGACTCGGCCACGGCGGCCGCACTCGCCCGAGACGGCGGCTTCAGCCTGTACGCCCTGACGATTCGGTATGGGCAGCGTCACGACGTGGAGACGCAGGCGGCGCTGCGCGTCGGGCGGATGCTGGGTGTGTGCGAGCACCGCGTACTCACGCTCGACCTCCGGGCGTGGGGCGGCTCCGCCCTCACCGACGCGGTGGCGGTGCCGAAGGGCCGCTCGCCGCAGCAGATGGACGCGGACATCCCGGTCACCTATGTCCCGGCGCGCAATACGATCTTCCTGGCCCTGGCGCTGGGCTATGCGGAGGCCATCGGCGCGGGCGACATCTTCATCGGCGTCAGCGCGGTGGATTACTCGGGGTACCCGGACTGCCGCCCGGAGTTCATCGCGGCCTTCGCGCAGGTCGCGCGCCTGGGCACTCGCGCGGGCGTCGCCGGAAACGCCATCCGCATCCACGCGCCCCTGCTGCACCTGTCGAAAGCGAGCACCATCCAGGAGGGCGTGCGTCTGGGGCTCAACTACGGCCTGACGCACAGTTGCTATGACCCGGACCCCGCCGGCCGGGCGTGCGGAGCGTGTGACAGTTGCATCCTGCGCCGCCGCGGCTTTGCCGACGCCGGCGTGCCTGATCCGACCGTCTACGCAAGCTGAGCCGCAAAACCCGATCGTCGAAGCCGGAGGTCTACGGGGCCTCGACCTCCAGTTCGAGCTCGACCGCGGCGTTCAGCGGCAGGGCGGCTACCCCGACGGCGGCACGTACGTGCCGGCCGTCCTCGCCGAAGATGCGCGCCAGCAGCTCGCTGGCGCCGTTGGCGACCTTGGGTTGTTCGCCGAACGTCGGCGCGGAGTTCACGTAGACGCACACGCGCACCACGCGAGTGATGCGGTCGATGCCGCCGGAGAGCTGGGCGGCCGCGGCCACCGCGTTCAGCGCCGCCTGGGCGGCCGCTTGCGCTGCCTGTTCGACGGACACCTCCGTCGGCACCTTCCCCGTGCAGATTAGTTTCCCATCCTTCATGGGTAACTGACCGCTGGTCAGCACGTTCGTGCCGCTCCGCGTCGCGGGCAGGTAGCCGCCGACCGGGGCTGCCACCGGCGGCAGCTTGAGGTTCAGGCCGACCAGGCGTTCGCTGTGAGTCATCGCGGCCTCCTTCCAGAACAGGTTCGCTCGGCCAGACGCCGGGAAACCCCGCATTCTAGGGACAGTCTCCCCGGCCGGATAGGGGCTCACGCACGTTGTTGTCCTGTGGGGAGCCGGCACCCGCCAACCGGTCCCGCCGCTACGGCACCCCGTCGGCTAGGCGGGTGGCCCTGGCTGCCGCCAGGCCGGCCGCCGGCACACGCGAACGACGCGAGTCGTCCAGCAAGACACCTTGACCTTTCCGCAGCGGACACCAGGCAACGATTCGACCGAGGCACGCGGATTATGCGTCAGCGCCGGCCGGTGAGTTCCCGCGCAGGGCCGATACTACTTGGCTCGGCGTGGCTTGCCTGCGAACCGCCGCGGTTGTGACGATTCCCGCGGATTCCGGCATCACTTCGGTAGCCGACGGCGAGGCGGGAGCCTAGAATGAGTCGAGCGGCGGCCCTGCGGTTGGACGCCGAGAGGCCTGCACAGCATGGGGGAATTGACCGAGCCGGGGGGAAGCACTCGTATCAAGCCCTAGTGTATTCCTGCCTATTTTGACTTTATTGGTCAATTCGAGGAAAGCTGGCGTCGGAAATCGTCGGATTGAGGGCTTGACTCACCCGGAGCGGGCCGGTAGAGTAGCTCATACTGTGCTGGACTGCGGCCTGCGGGCGCAGCGTATGCCGAAGCAGGGCGACAGCTGGTACGGAGTGGTTTGGACAGGTCAAGCGGTTGGTGCGTGAGCCGTCTTGATTGACGCGTCGGGCGAGGGGAAGGGTCTACATTTCTCAGGTCCCTTCTCTCCCGGGACAGGAGTTGAGAGAGAGTTTGACAGAGGAGGTAGAGGTTATGCTAAGAGTCGGTACGGTTTGCTTGCTCTTCCTCGCGGTCGCGACTGTCGCGAACGCCGCGAGCATGACGGTCGGCCTGGAGCCGAGAGGGGGCGCGGGCCCCTACGCCTCGGGGGCTACTGTGGTCTTCGACGTGCGCTACACGAACGACCTGAGCATCCCGATGGTGATGCGGTTGTTCCAGCACACCAACGTGGGCAGTGACGCGGAGGTGCAGTTCGTCGCGATCAGCACGGATACGGTTCCGGGCATGCGGTTCGGCTCGCCGATCACCTCCGCGAACGGCTGGCAGCGCTACCTGGCCTGGACCCAGAATCCGCAGGTTGGCTGGTCCGGCACGTTCTATGACGATGATCCGGAGAGCGAGAATTACAACGGTAGCCAGACGATTAACCTTGGTGCCGGTAGCGACTGGTTTAACCAGGGTACCGGCACCACCACCAAGACCGGTGCGTTTGGCGTGATCGCGCCGGACTTCGAGTGCTGCGACCCTCCGGACCAGGTTTTCTGGTCGGCGGTCTTCGCCCCGGAGGGTGATCCGGGCAATCCGCTGGACAACTGGTGCGACTGGGCGAAGGTCGACATTGTTTCGGGTACGGACCCGGACGTTCAGGGTCGTATCCAGGCGAACGGCCTGCCGGGCGCTGACCCGGATGGGTTCCTCGACATGCTCTGGTCCGCTGGCGATTTGGCCGGTGGCATGGGCTGGTTCTATTGCGTGCCTGAGCCGGCGAGCCTCGGCCTGCTGGGTCTGGGCATGCTGGTTGTCCTGCGTCGGCGTCGCTAGGACTGGCGGCGAGACTCAGACAGCTAGGCTAGTCTGAAATCAGCAAACCGGCGGGAGCACAGCTTCCGCCGGTTTCTTTTTCGGCGGAGCGCTGCTGCTCACGACGGCTGGTGCACGCGCAACTCGGCTATACAATGGCAGGGCGGCACGTGCGGGAGGTTGCCCGCCCCCGGCTCGCGGTAGGGGCGTCTCGCCCATGAACCCGCCGGCGCAACGAGGGCGCCACACGCTCTGCGCAGCCCGAAGGGAGCCGAACGGCAGATAGTACGGAGACGCGTATGACCACCGACAGCCGCGCAGGCAAGCCCCGCTCCACCGTCCTGGTGGTTGACGACAACGCCCAGAACCTGGAACTGCTGGAGGTGTATCTGGAGGACCTGCCCGAGGTGCGGGTGGTTACCGCCACCAACGGCCTGGAGGCCCTGACCCGGGTCGAGCAGGACCGCCCCGACCTGATCCTCCTCGACATCATGATGCCCGACCAGGACGGCTATGCCGTATGCCGGGAAATCAAGCGCCAGGTAGCGACCCGCCACATCCCGGTGGTCTTCATCACCGCGCTGGACGAACGCAGCGACGAAATTCTCGGCTTCGAGGCCGGCGCCGCCGACTACATCACCAAGCCCTTCGCTCCCGATGTCGTCATGGCACGGGTGCGCAACCAGCTGCGCCACAAGTTCGCGCTCGACGCGCTGCGCGACCTCGCCCGCGGGCAGCAGCCCGTTGCCGAAAACCTGTTCCGCGCCCACCCGGCCGGCTGGGAGATCGGCTTCAGCGGACAGCCCCACTTCCAGCTGCGCGACATGCTGGGCCTCGCCTATCTGCAATGCCTGCTGGCCCATCCGGGACGGTATTTCTCGGTCGAGGAAGTCGTCTTCCTGGCCGTGGCGAAAGAGCGCGAGGCGATCCTGCAGCGCGCGACCGGACATATCGACGCCCACAGCCTGCAGTACTACCGGCAACTGACCAAAGAGGTGCTGGAAGGCCGGCAGCGCCAGGAGGGACCGCCCGTCGCCGGTACGCTGTTGAGCGGCATGATCGAGCAGCTGATGGGCGAGCTGCGCCGCGCCGGCATTCTCGGCAACGACAGCCTGCTGGCGATCGACGATCGCGAGCGCTATCGCAAATCGGTCGGCAATGCCATTCGCCGCGCCACGCGCGAGATCGCCGAACACGACCTCGCGCTCGCCAGCCATCTGCAGTTTCCCAACCTGCGGCTGGGCTACGAACTCGTGTACGCGCCCGAAATGCCGGTCTTCTGGCTGGTCTGAATCCGCTTCAGCCGAAGTGCGCGCTGGTCTCCGCAGCCGGTTCGCCGTGCTCCGCGACGCCCGCGAGCATGGCCATTTCATCGACCGACAACACGCGCCGGATATCCAGGATGATGACGAAACGGCCGTCG
>JAKQDH010000149.1 GCA_029558835.1 Planctomycetota bacterium
ACCCATCCGCCGCGCTGCAAGGCTCGGATGATTGCTCATAGGGCAGGCTGGGCACTTTGCTCATAAGGCCACTTCCGCCATCTCCGCATTAGGCGCAAAGTCCTGGTCGTCCTCCACCGGTGCCAAGTAGAGTTCAATGGCCTCGCGCACATTCAGCAGCGCCTCTTCTTTTGTCTCGCCTTCAGAGATACAGCCCGGCAGCGAAGGTACCATGGCCGTATATCCGCCCTCATCACTGGGCTCAAGTATGATCTTCAGTTTCATGTCATTCCCCGACTGATTAGTGTACCGCTTTTCCAGACCTATGTACCACTGCTAATCTGAGAGCCTAAAGTCAGGCGCACGGCTTTTTCTTTTAGGATTGTTTTGGCAATGGGAGATTGGGCGAACTTTGCTATGGACAAAAACCGCCCTCCGGTCTATGCTGTATCCTCATGGACAACTCTACACGTGAGAAGGCTTCCCCGCTGGGCGTGGTAGCCGTTGAGGCGGATGTTGACGTCGCCAGATTCGACGCGATGCTCAACGCCGGGCACTATCTCGGAGCGCGGCAGCCCTCGGGCCACACGCTGCGCCAGGCCGTCGTGGACGGGGATGGCGCATGGGTGGCGGTGGCGCTCTGGTGCGGCGGGACTTACCGGCTCGACCCACGCGACGGGCATATCGGATGGGACGCGAGGAAGCGGGAGGAGCGGGGCGCGCTGGTGACGCAACTCGCCCGCTTCATGGTGGATGGACGCAGGCGCGGGCCGAACGTCGCGTCTCAGGCCCTGGGGGCGGCGCTGCGCGCCCTGCCCGCGCAGTTCCGCGCGAAGTACGGCTACGCCCCGGCGCTGGCGGAGAGCTTCAGCGACCCCGAGCTGCACGCGGGCACGCTCTACCTCGCGACGAACTGGACGAAGCTCGGCCTCTCCAAGGGCTTCTCGCGCGACTACGCGGACTACTACGTCCCGAACGCGCGCCCCAAGGCCCTGTGGGTCAGGCCCCTGCGGGACGACTGGCGGGCGAGCCTGTGCGCCACGGCCCTGCCGGACGGGGACGCGGCCGCCCTGCGCCCCTCGCGGGAACTGCCGCTGGACGACGCGGGCGTGGAGTCGCTTTTCGGCGCGCTCATGGGGCTGCGCGACAGGCGCAGGAGCAACCGCAGCGTCCCGCAGGTCTCCGTGCTGTGCGCGGTCGCCCTCGCCATGCTCTGCGGCCACAGCAGCGTCTCCGAGTTCGTCCGCTTCGCCCAGGGCCTGACGCAGGAGCAGAAGAAACTGCTCGGTTTCCCGAGGCTGAAGCGGAACCGGGAACTCTGCAGGGCCCCGTCCCGCAAGACCTTCGACACCGTGCTGTCCAACGTCAGCCCGTCCGAGCTCGCGGGCGCGCTCGACCGCTGGTATGCGAAGTCGCTCGGAGACCTGCCCGCCACGCTGGCCGCGGACGGCAAATATGTCCGCGACAAGGCCGGGACGCTCAACCTGTGCGACCCCTACGGGCGCACGGCCAGCTCCACCCCCATTAAAAAAAAGGGAAGGAGCCGCTGGTCACGCGGGCCGCGGCCCGCAAGCTCGGGAAGCTCGACGGCTGCACCGTGACCGGCGACGCGGGCAACTGCTCCGCCGCCACCGCCGCCGAGATCCACGGCCTCGGCGGCGACTACGTCCTCCAGGTCAAGGGGAACCAGCCCACGCTGCTGAAGTTCTGCGAAGCCGCGTTCGCGGGGCTCCCCCGCCCGGCACCCATCCCGCGCAAAGGCCACGGGCGGCTCACCATGCGCACCCTCCGGGCCGCGCCCGCGCTGCCTATGGCCACGGGAATCCCCTTCAGCCGCAGCGCCGTCTGCCTCGAGACCCGCACGCTGTGCAAGGGCGTCGAGACCTCTGCCACCCTCTTTTACGTCTCGGACCGGGATCTGCGCGGCGCGACACCGGAAGACCTCGACGAACTGCTGTCCACCCACTGGCGGTCAAGCGAAAGCGCCAACCATTGGATCCGCGACGCCCAGTACCGCGAGGACTTCTGCCGCATGAGCAATCCGACCGCCATCCTCAACCGTTCCCTGCTCATCAACGCCTGCGCCTTCATCACCAACACGCTCCGGATCAGAAAGAAGACATCGACTCCGGCCCTGCGCGAGCGCTTCGACCGCCGCCCCTCACTCGCGTTACGCCTCCTCATGAACCCGTTCTGTGCCCGTCTCGACCCCTAAAAGAAAAAGCCGTGAATTCCTCCTTGGGTGCGCTTTTTTGAGGTGGCATCCAGACACTTAAAAAGTTATGCTGGGCTATCACTTTTTTTGAGCGGGAGAAAGAGAGTCTCATGAACACGACTTTGACGGACAACGTTTTTTGGGTCGGTTACATCGATTGGGCGGTGCGTGATTTTCACGGGTACAAGACCGGACGGGGCTCGACCTACAACGCTTATCTGGTGGTGGATGAAAAAACGGCGCTGATCGATGCGGTCAAAGCGCCGTATGCCGCAGCGCTGCTGGAGCAGATCCAGTCGCACGTGCCGCTGGAGAAGGTTGATTACATCGTCTGCAACCATGCCGAGCCGGACCATTCGGGCGGCCTGCCGGCCGTGATGCGCGCCTGCCCCAACGCGACGCTGCTCTGCAACGCCAAGTGCAAGGACGCGCTGG
>JAKQDH010000160.1 GCA_029558835.1 Planctomycetota bacterium
CGCCACACGGCGGGCCTGTAAGGATCGGCTGAACGAGCCATGACGAGCCTCCCGGTCGTGCTGAACCGCGCCCCTCGCCTGCGTCACGCCACGCACGCCAGGATAGCCGACCCGTCAACAACGGTTCTGGTGGGCGCTTACGGTGCGTCGTAGTCCGGACAGGTCTGGCAGAGGCCCCGGCGCGCGGTGGCCAACGCTGCCAGCCGCTCAGCTTGGGCGGGTCCGACCGGCCGTGGCGGCCGGGTTCTGACCAGGGGTTGACACCCCTGGCTACTGACTTCGGCCCTTCCAGGGCCGGGCGGAGGCGTGTCGGCAGCGGACCCACGCGGTCGCTAACCACGAACGATGCCCGCGGCTCGTTACGCGAAAACCGAGAATGCTCCAGTCATGCCGCGGGGCGTGCTTCACACGTCCAGGTACATCTCGTACTCCAGCGGGTGCGGGCGGATGGCGACGGGGAAGGCCTCTTTGCGACGCTTCGTGCTGATCCAGAGGTTGAAGAACGCCTCGGCGAAAACCCCGCCTTTCAGCAGGAACTCGCGGTCGGCCTCCAGGGCCTCGAGGGCGTCGTACAGCGAACGCGGCAGCGGCGCGATCCGCCGGCGGAACTCGTCGCTCTGCTGGGCGATGTCCACGTCGAAGGGGCCGAAGTGGTGGACCGACGGATCAATGTTGCTCTCGATTCCGTCCAGCCCGGCCATCAGCATGCCGGCCAGCGTCGCGTAGATGTTGCCCGTGAAATCCGGCGGGCGATATTCGATCCGCTTCTCCTGCGGGGCCGTCGCGTAACGCGGCACCCGAATAGCCGCCGACCGGTTCGCCAGGGAGAAGAACAGGTTGACCGGTGCCTCGTAGCCCTCGACCAGACGCTTATACGAGTTGGTTGAAGGGTTGGTGATTCCGGTCAAGGCCGCGCCGTGCTGGAGCAGGCCGCCGATGTAGTGCAGTGCGAGGTTGCTCAGGTCGGCGTAGTTCTTGCGTCGGTCGTCGAAGAACAGCGGCTTGCCGGCCTTGGTGAGACGCTGATGCACGTGCATGCCGTTGCCGGCTTCACCGAAGATCGGCTTGGGCATGAAGGTGGCCAGCTTGTTGTGCCGGCGGGCAACGTTCTTGACCACGTACTTGATGAGCATGGTGTGGTCGGCCGCCTGCACCAGCGGCTGCAAGCCCACTTCAATCTCGCATTGCCCGGGTGCTCCGACCTCATGGTGGTGGTAGCGGATGGGAATGCCCAGCCGTTCCAGCTCCAGGGCGATCTCCGACCGGAGGTTGTGCAGGTGCTCCGTCGGGGGGACACGCATGTACCCGCGCTTAATGGGAATGGCCGAGGTGACCCCGTCGGGATGCGTCTCAGAGGCGCGGATCGAGATGGCTATGTGGTACGGTTCGTCCACCACCTGCACGTTGTCGAAGATGTGGAACTCGAACTCCGGGGCCATCAGGGCCTCGTCCGCGATGCCCGTTTGGCGCATGTGCGAAACGGCCTTCTCGGCCGTGCTGCGGGGGTCGAGCGCCAGCGGCTCCCGTGTGTCCGCGGTGGCCGTGCGACAGATGAAGCTCAGCGTCGGCTCATTCCAAAAGGGGTCCACGAAGCCGGTCTCGGGCAGCGGGATGGCCACCACGTCGCCGCATTCGACCGTTGTGAAGCCGGACTCGGCCGAGCCGTCGTAGCCGACGCCCTCTTCGAACTCCGTCAGGCCGAACCGCCGGGCGGGCAGCGAAATGTGCATCCATTGCCCCCCCATGCCGCAGACCTTCAGGTCCACCATTGCTATCCCATTGTCCCGAATGTACTTAAGTGCTTCAGCCGGCGATGCGAACACGAGTCAGCCTCCGTCAGAAGTCTGCTCCCCTGCCCGCTCGGGCAGACGGCTAGGGACGCCGTGCACCTTCCGTGCCACAGGTGTGCCGCAGGCTGGCAGCCACGTCCGCTGCCAGCCAGCGGGAGACTTTCCGTGCCCCGTTGGGGGTCAAGTGGATGCCGTCGAAGAAATCGGCGTCGTCCACCAGGCCGCGTGGGATGCGAAGAAGAGCATCGCCGACGTTCCGTTCGAGACCCCGTCGGTAAGCCAGGTAGGCTGCGCGCGTTTCAGGTAGGGCGACTTCGTCCACGATGCTGCCCAGCGGCATTTCCAGGAGTCGCACCTGGATGCCCGCGGCACGAAGCTCCTGGACGGCCAGGTGTAAGGCGAGGTCGTTGGGGTTGCCAGGTGCGAAGCCGGGGGTTTGCCTGGCGTACCAGCCCATGATGCCCCGCAGGTAGTTGCGGTCCGCACCGCGCGTGAGGTCGCCGGTCCATTCAGCCGAGCCCTGGGCGTCGAGGCGGGCGTTGTCCTTCGCGGGCCGCAACGGCGCACCACGGATCACCCGCTCGACGATCAGGCGGCAGTCGCTCCAGTGGCGGTAGCTGCGCAGGGTTGAGACCAGGAGTCCCTCGCCCAGCAGGGCGGGGCCGCCTGCCCACGCGAGCGGCAGGTCGCGCGTGTCGCCCAGCGCTCGCAGACCCTGCGTCAACCACTCGGTATTGGCCGCGTTGGCGCTCTGTTCGCTGATGCCCAGGTATACGAGCTTCGGGCGGGGGCGGTTGCTCTCGAGCATACGCCGCACGAGCAGATAGTCCGTGAGCGTGCTGTTGTAGGCGTTCGCCAGGTTGAGGCTGTGCACGGGCCGCCCGAGCTCCCGCGATGCTTCCTCATCGACGGTGCGGCAGCAGATGCCGAACAGCTCATAGGAGCAGCCGACGAAGACCACGTCCGGCGGGTTGGGGGTCTGCTCGTACAGTTCGTATTTCAGGGCGGAGTTGTTGCACGAGCCGTACACTCTGGGCAGCTTCACGCGTGCCAGGATCCGGTCACCGGTCGCGAGCGCGAGCAGGAATCCGGTGACCAGTAGCGCCAAGTGTCGGGCGGGCGAACGCGGGCGTGTGATCGTGGCGGCAGCTTGCATGACCGACCTCAGAACTGGAAGTAGATGAACGGCTTGGCTCCTGGGCTCAGCAGCAGCAACGTCCAGAGACATAGCCCGGCAAGGGCTCCCTGTGCCAGGGCAGGTACGCGGGGCAGGTACGCACTGATCCTGCTCCAGCCCGGCCGGAAGTGGGCGACCATGCACGCCAGGATGATGAGCGCGAAGCGCTTGCCCCGCAGTTCGCCGTCCGCCAGGGTGAACAGCTTGCCGAGCATGATCTGCACCGTTGCCCAGTCCGGCGCCCGGAACAGCAGCCACCCCAGGCAGCTTAAGTGAAACATGCCGGCGATCTTGAGGATGCGGTAGGGGAGCGGCGTGTCGCCGGCCGCAGCCGGCCTGGGCCCGCCGTGCAGCAGACGCTGCGCCGCCAGCAGGATGCCGTGGTACACCCCCCACGCCACGAATGTCCAGGCGGCGCCGTGCCAGAGTCCGCCGAGTGCCATCGTGAGGAACAGGTTTCGCATCGTCAGCCAGCGGCCGAAACGTGAGCCGCCCAGTGGGATGTACAGGTAGTCACGCAGCCACGTCGAAAGGCTGATGTGCCAGCGCCGCCAGAACTCCGCCGGCGAGGCGGCCAGGTAGGGGTGGTCGAAGTTCTCGACGAACTTCAGGCCCAGCATCTCACCGGTGCCCAGCGCCGCGTCGGTGTAGCCGGAGAAATCCATGTAGATCTGGAACGCGTAGGCGTAGAGGGCCAGCCAACAGGAGATACCGGAGTAGCCGGCCGGGTCGGCGAACACCGCATCCACGTGCAACGCCAGCAGGTCGGCCACCACCATCTTCTTGAACAGCCCGCGGAACAGGCGGTACACGCCGGTCGTCCAGTCCACGTCGGCGAACCGCTGCTGGGCTTGCAGTTGTGGAAGCAGGTGCCCCGCACGCACGATGGGACCCGCTACAAGCTGCGGAAAGCAGGCGACAAAGCAGGCGAAGTTCCGCAGGTTGCGTTCGGCCGGGATGACGCCGCGATACACGTCGATCGTGTACGACATCGTCTGGAACGTGTAGAACGAAATGCCCATCGGCAGGATGATGTGCAGCGTGGGCCAATCGGGGTGCCAGCCTACGGTGCCCAACAACGCAGCGGCCGAGTCGCGGAAGAAACTGAAATACTTGAACGTCCCGAGGATACCGAGGTTCCCGCAGATGCTCGCACTGAGGACCGCGCGCCGCCACCGGCGTTGTGGACACCGCTCCAGGGCCCGCCCGCAGCAGTAGTCAAGCACGGTGCTGATCATGAGCAGACTGGTGAAGCGCCAGTCCCACCACGAGTAGAAGAAGTAGCTCCCCGCCAGCAGGGCCCACTTGCGACTCCCACCGCGCAGCAGCCAATACGCCGTCAGCATGACGGGCAGGAACACGGCGAACGCGGCGCTATTGAACAGCATGGTCGTTCCTGCGACCGCATGAAGTCCCATGGGGGCGACCGAGTAGCCCCGATACCCCCGCCCGCGAAAGTCAGCGCGTCGAAGGTGCGCGCGGCCGATCCGCGGGACCGATCGTCTGCGTGTCCTTGCGCTGGTTATCGGCACCTGAACAGGGCGGGGGTAGTAGCGGGTGCCGGTGATGGGCACGGCGGACCGCGCTGGCACTCGGCGAAAGGCGTCGCCGTTGCGGTCGGCGCTTGGTTGCTTGGACCGGCCGGCCTAGCCCAAGTTAGACACTTGTCGAGCGTAAACGGCCCAGGCGCCCTCGGGAAGGGGGTTGGCGGGCCGAAGTTTCCACTACATTTGTGCGACTTCCTCCAGGTAGCGGAGCCGTTGCGGGATCGTCAGTCCCAGACGGTGCAGGAGGACCTTCTGGGCGGCATCGGGCGTGGTGACGCACCGCACCC
>JAKQDH010000165.1 GCA_029558835.1 Planctomycetota bacterium
GATCCGGAGAACGGGTACATCGCCTACCTGGGCTCCGATGGCACCATCCGCCTGGATGAGATGGTCAACGGCTCCCGCAGCACGGTGGCCAGCGATACCTATACCACCGGGACCACGGTCAGCGTCCGCATCGTGGCCGACAAAGACGACCTGGACGTGCCCGCCCATGACTCGCGGCGCGGGCTCTGCCCGCCGATGCTTCGCATCGAGACGCGAAGCGTCCGCCGCGTGTCATGGGTAAATCGGGGGTAGCCAGCGGATCGACACTACCGACAGCGCCTTCGCTGCCGGCGGGGTACGACGGTTCCTGCGTGCTTCTCACACCCCAACCCTCACCCCTACCCCTCTCCCTGAAAGGGCGAGGGGTTTGTGTGCGGGCGCTCTGGCCGGGGATAAGCCGAACTTCGATCCTGGACACGTCACGGTGGACAATGCCCACCGGCCGGTGCCCGGCCGCGCACTGCGTGCGTCGTGACGCGTCCAGGACAGGCAACCTCCAAGCCCGGCCCCCGCGTTAATGTTACCGGCGACCCCTGTCCTTGACGGGCGACGGCCACAACGTGGCACGGGCGAAGCCCGGTCGGCGCAGCCGGCGTCGCACATGCCTCACGAGGGCCATCGGCGTCGCGTGCGGCGCGCCCAGCTTCTCGATGGAAAGGCACCCCGAAGATTGGGCGGAGCGCTCCGCGCAACGGGCTCGAAACCGGCGCAAAAGGTGTTATACTTAAGACCGATAACCACGGCTGGCGCGGTCAGAACAAGGGTCTTGGTTGAAGGCAATCTGCCTCATAACCCGGAGGTCGCAGGTTCGAGTCCTGGATCGCCCAGTGGTCTTAACTGACGCCGACGCCGCAAGTTGCCGTCCCCTGCCCTCCTTGGGCAGTGCGGCTCGGAAGGTATGGCCCTCGTCCTCTTCGTCACTCCCACCATGCAAACAGCAACCTCCTGTTTGAACCTCCGTGGGTCCACGGCCCGACTACTCAGCGCCTGTGAACCCAATCTGGAAGGTGGCGAAGTCAGCCAAGTCCACGTCCAAGTCATCGTCCAGGTCGGCACGGATGAAATGAGTCGGCGGGCAGCCTGGCGGTGGAGCCCACACGCCAGGGCCGGCCCAGACGCCGGCGAAAAGTGCGAAGTCGGCGAGGTCCGCGTCGGCATCTCGGTCGAGGTCTCCTGGCACGCCGCCGTCGACGCCGACCGGCATGGGCCACCTCAAGATCGTGCTGTCAGGCTGGCACCCGGCAAAGACGACATTCAGTTCCGTAGCGCACATCTGGTAGATGGCTTGCATACCGCCGTATGGACCGTAATACGGGTTCCCGAGCGAGACCCAGGTCGCGCCGTTGTCCTCCGACAGGAACAGTTGCATGTACCGTTCCGTGCTGGTGCCCTCCACGCAGCAGGCAGACGCCAGCAAGCTGTTTTGCACCTTGATCACATCGCGCCAGTAGGTCGTCGTAGGACGCTGTAGATTGACTTCCGCGACCGGCGTCCACGACAGACCCTGGTCGAGGCTCCGGTAAAGGCGGATGGGCGTGTTGGGCGTGGTACGAACGTCCCCGCACAGATAGACTCCATTCCCGGCATCGCCCAGGGGTTGGAACAGGGACGCCCCGGGAACGGTGACGGAGACCCAACTGGCGCCTTGATCGGTCGAGCGGTACATCCGGTCGGTCAGGCACGAGGGCCACAGCAGGAGGTGGTCGCTGGTCATGATCATCTGCCGGGCCCACGCCGACGCACCCTGCCCGGGCTGAGCGCCGGGCACCTGCCAAGTTGCGCCGTTGTCAGAGGACAGGATGACCTTGTTGGTGGTATCAAAGCTCTTGATGTTCACGAGCCAGCGGTTCTCTCCCAGATAGACCGGGCTGAACACGGCCCGGGCGTTCGCGCTGCCCACCAGGGTGTTGATCTGGGCGGCCGACAACGCCACCGTCCACGTGCGCCCGGCGTCCATGCTCTTCATCAAGCAGGCGCTGCCCGTATCGCCCGTGCCTGAGAAGACGGTCGCGCCGTTCTGCCCGAAGAAGTAGGTGTGAGCGCCGGTCGAGTTCGGACACCCCACCACGCTCCACGTGGCACCGTAGTCCTCGCTGAGCAGAAAGCGATTGCCCGCCTGCGAGGAGCGCTTGCCGGCTATGATTCGTCCATTGCCGAGATAGTGAATGGCGCTGAAGGCGTCTGAGGCCTGTGCCCCCTGATAGACGGCCCGCGCACCCAACAAGGTCTCATCCCGTCCCGTGTTCTGGGCTTGCGCCTCCACGGGCAGCAGCATGAACCAAGCAACGCCTGCGAAACACCCAGGCAAAAGGGCAGACCGCCAGCTTCCATAGCACGGCAGAACCTTCACGTTGCTGCTCCCGGTAACCACCTTCGCGGACAGACCCCCGTGGGCAGGCACTCCCCCAACGCTCCTGCCTGCACGACCAGGACCTCATGATAGCGTTTTGGTCCACCTGATTCCATCCTCGTCGTGAACAACCCAGCGCCTTGGGGCGGCATTCCGGCCCCTGGCGGTCCGATTCGCCTGCAGCGGGCTCACCACTTGGCTCATCGTCACGGGGATGCGCACGCACTCGGGAGTCCGCGCGTGCTAGACGTGACCTTTGGAGCGGCACACACCACCGAGCCTGTTCCCGGCCGGGCGGGCGACAGAACAAAGGCCCGGCAGTTCTTACGACTCTGGGGGAGATTCCTGCGATAGGACAGGTTGGCCACCAGGGCGATCAGCGGCTTGCGCCGGTGCCACAGGTTGCCCCAGACGCGGCGAAGGGTGTTTTTGAGCGAGTAGAACGTCTGGTCGCAGGTCTCCATTTCCTGAGCGATTCCGGCGGTGGAGAAGTGCCGGTAGCGGGCTACGGGGAACGTCAGTGTGTAGTGCTTCCAATCGTCGGGGAACCTGTCGGCCGCGATCCGCCCCTGAGCCCCAAGCTCGTCCCACAGCCGCGTGCCGGGCAGGGGTGTGAGGAACAGGGTGTTGAGAATGTCGACGCCGTAGTGCTTCGCCGTTTCCGCAATCCGTTCCCCGATGCCGGGCTTGTCCGTATCCAACCCCATGATGAACGAGCCGGCCACGAGGATCCGGTGTCGCTGGATGCGGCGGACCGGCGCGGCGAAGTCACGGCCTCGGACAAGGTTGAACTTCTTGCCGACTTCCGCGAGGCCCGCGGCCGTCGGTGATTCGAAACCGACGAAGACACCCGCGCAGCCGGCCTGCGCGGCCAGCGCCAGCAACTCGTTGTCATCCGCGATGTTGATCGTCACCTGCGCGATCCACTGCTTGCGCAGGTCGGCCTTGATCATGGCGCGGAACAGCTCCTTCGTTCGGGCGATGTGCTCACGGCTCGTGCCGATCAGGTTATCATCCACGACGAGTACGAGCTTCTCCGGGATGGCGGCGAACTCGCGCACCACGTCGGCAACGGGCCGCTGACGGTAGCGATAGCCGTTAAACGACGTCACGCTGCAGAAGCTGCAATTGAGCGGACAGCCTCGCGTGGTCTGAATCGAGCCGAACGCGTAATCGCCGGCGAGCAGATCGTGCCGCGCGGGCGGTACGTGATCCATCTCCACCTGGGCCCCCTCGTAACGCGGCCGCAAGGCGCCCTGCCGGACATCCTCCAGCACCTGGGCCCAGATGGGCTCAGCCTCTCCGGTTACCACCGCGTCCACGCGGGGCTGGGCCTCTGCGGCGCACATCGTGGCATGGATGCCGCCCATCACGACCGGCACGCCGCGGTCACGGAAGGCTGCCGCGATCTGGTAAGCGCGGTTCGCCTGGGACGTAAATGCAGTCACGCCCACCAGGTCCGCGCGCGGCAGCTTCGCGTAGTCAGGCGTACGCACATTCTCGTCAAAAACCGTGATGTCCCAGTCCGGTGGCGTCAGCGCCGCCAGGGTCAGCAATCCCAGCGGTTTCCAGACGCGATAGCGGTTCCACCGGCTGCCATTGAGGTCGGTGAGCCCGACCAACGCGTTACGTGGGTTGATCAAGTATAGACGAATAACCGTTGTCCTTTCGGAGTTTGCGGCCGGGGGCCGGGTTGGCGAGCAAGTTCCAGGACATCTGCCTCTTGCCCTTGCTGGCGCGCTGCCTGCAACGGCGAGCCCGCGCAGGCCGGTGCGGTCTCGGCGCACCGTCCGCTGCTGGCCCTGTTGCGGTGAGAGTCTCTCGTTGGTCTGCTGGTCATGTTCATACCACGGCGGCAACTGCTCTCCTCATGTTGTCCAGCGGCATCGGCGAGGACGCGGTCGGCGATGCGGTGTGGGAGGGAACATGCTCAATCGCCCAGTTCATCTCCTCGCCGTTGGCGGCGTCGATCATAGGGATGCGGGCCACGGTCACGCCGTTGTGGACTTCGATCGGACCGTGGTGAAGCCGCCAGGCCCAGGCGAGCACCCTGGGAATGGTCAGCAAGAGCCCGAACTGCCCGATGAGCTGGTACATAGCGCGTTTGGGGGAAACGGAGTCCTTGCGAATGCGCAACAGCGCGCGGACCGTATTCACGGGGTTGTAGAAGGCAACGCAGGCGCGGAGCAGGTTCAGTTGCTGCTGCCAGGGGTGGGGGTGCTGTGAAGCCACGACATGATTGCCATCCTGAAACGCATCCGGCACGGGCCTCCCGCCCACTTGCCGATACACCGCACCGGAAGCCAGCGCCCGCTCCAGGTTGCGGCTGCCGATGGCCGGCCCGAGGTACGTGCACTGGTAGCTCACCGCGCCATGGTCGAACAGGTAACGGGCCTGGTTCAGAAGGCCGGCGAGGTCGCTCGGCGCCGAACGCAGCGGCTGGGCGTCGCTGTGAATCATCATCGCGTGCGGCTGAATGCCGAGCCTGTGCAGCAACGTGAAGAGTTGCCTGGTGCGCGCCGCGCTCTGTCCTTTCTGGACGAGGCCGCCGCTGAGATCCTCAATCCCGAACCAGAGCCCGCGCAACCCGGCCTTGCGGCACTTCGGCAGCACGTCCTGGTTCTGGAAAACATCGGCTTGCGTCGCCTCGGTGTAGAACTTGATCCGCTGGCCGAGCGGCACACCGCGAGTGGTGGTTCGGCCGAGTTCCGCCATCAACGCCACAACCGAATCGCGATTGTTGAAGAAGTTGTCATCAGTCCCGAAAAACGTGCGGATGCCGAAGTTCTCGTGAATATGCTTGATTTCGGCCGCGAAGCGCTGCGGGCTCTTGTGCCGCCAGGTTCGCTGGTTCACCGCCGGAATCGGGCAGTACGGGCAGTGGAACCGACAGCCTTGCGTGGCGATCACCGACGCGATGCGGGAGAGTCGCCCGACCCGCTGCGGCGTACAGGGACGCGCGGCCAGCGTCCGGCGACGGTGGGGTGGCTCGAGCAGGCGATACCCGGCGTCCGGCATGGGCAATTCGTCGAGGTCACGCAGGAGCCGTTGCACGCCGGTGTTGACGGCAACGGGCGCAGAGGCGTGCCCATTCGGGGACAGATAGACCAGCCCCGGAATGCTGTTGAGTCTTCCCGTCAGCCGTGCTTGCTCGAACGCGTCGCGCGCCGTCCGGTGGGCTGGACCATCGGCCAGGATGGTGTGCAGCAGGTCCAGGAGCACGAAGGCCTCGCCGGTCACCACGCAGTCGGCCCCAACGCCCGGTTCCGGACCGAGCTCGAAGAAGTCAGTCGGCTCATAGATGGCCTTGGGCCCGCCCGCCAGAATCAGGGGGCGGGCATCACCCATCCGATGCGCGTCACGCACCAGCTCGAACGCAGGCTTCGCGTGTACCTGCATGGAGGAGACCAACAGGATGTCGAGTGGCTTGCCGTTCAATCGCATCCGGCTGGGCAGGACATTCGGCGACCACTGCTGCAGCACGATGCGCAGGTTGGCGAAGCCCGCCTCGTACAGCACGTCTCCCAGCAAACGCACCGAGCACGGCGCCATGCGCTTGTCCGCATACCAAAAAGGCAGCATGCGCGTGCGGAAGTCGAACGCATAAACGATTCCGATGGCTAGTTCGTGCGCGCGTGTGAACTGACGTAGCGCCAGGACGCGCTTCCTCAACTCGCCGTCTCGCAGGTAAACGTCATCACGGGCCCGGCGGGGCAGTTCCATCACTCAGTCCTCGGGTCGTGCGTTGCGGCGCAGCCGGAGCCGCGACCGTCGGTCACCCTTTCGCGTGTCCAGCGTCATGTTCGTCATCGCGTCCGATACCGTCTCATCCAGAAGCAGCACCTTGCGGCCCTCGTGGCTGAAGGCCGTGTCACCGGCACACTCATGGTCGAGGCGCAGCGTCCAGCCGCCCTCCCGGCGTGTGACTCTCAGGGCCATGTCGTCAGCAGCCCCCTTGCGGGCCAGCCGACGAGACAACCGCTCGAGTGCGGGTGTCGTTATGGTCAGCATACGTCACCATCCTTTCGTCCTACACGGTCGGCAGCGGCACGGCGCCGCCGCCAAACGCCCGGCGCTGGCACCGGCCGCGCCAAGTCTTCCCGACCCTCCGGAAAGCGTCATGTTCCGAACTCTCCTCTCCCCGCCAGCCGATCGTTGCTCCAGACGTCCGTTCCCACGTTGTCCGCAAGCAAATACACCTGGACGACGGTTCCGCTCGGGAAAGCCTTCACCAGCGTCCCCGAGTTCGGCTCGACCTCCGCCGTCGCCTCGACCCGGAAAACGGGTACATCGCCTACCTGGGCTCCGATGGCACCATCCGGCTGGACGAGATGGTCAACGGCTCGCGGTGTCGTATCCCAGTTGGGATACAGTTCCTTCACCTTCCGGTAAATGCTCATCATGTCACAATTCTGCGATGCCCCGCCTCTGGCAGGGGGCGTGAGTCCGAACGGGTCGCTATCCCGCAACGGGTTGCCAAGCACGTACTGGTAAAGGTCGGGCCCGTCGACGTACCCCAGCGGATCCCGCTGCATAAACTGCTTCAGGGTCGGATGATACGTGCGGGCGCGGTAATGCATCAAGAGGGATTCGGGGGCGAGTTCGCGGGTGGTGTAGCCGTAGGGGTTGGCGGTGGGGGACCACTCGCGGCCGGCCACCACCACGCTGGTGCCCGGGGCGTTGTAGGCGGCCGTGAACGCCGACTGGTCCAAGGCGTCTACGTCCCCATCATAGTCCGCGTCGCAGTTGCGGTTGTAATTCCCGTCGCCGACCTCGGAGGGGTAGGCCGCGTTGAAGGCGGTCTGGTCCGTGGCGTCCACGTCGCCATCCGCGTCCAGGTCCCCGTACGCAGTGTGCCGCCACGCCAGCAGCCGGCCATAGGGCGTCGGGTGGCCCGCCTCTTCAGAGGTGGGGGCGCGATGAAGGTCACGCGCTGACTCTACGCTTGCCGGTCCCAGTCGGGTGGTGGACGAGCGCACTCTGGAGGTCACGCGCGCACGTCAAGGCGACGCGTTCATCAGTCCCCCAGGTCCGAAGGAAGATTTCGCGCCAGGCTTTAACAGGTTGCATTTAAGTTCAAGTGGCTGCCATACTTACATCTCCAACGCCTGTTCAAGAACATGGAGGTGCAGTATGGACAGCCACGTATGGCGGGTAGTGTACGAGAATCTGCGTCA
>JAKQDH010000175.1 GCA_029558835.1 Planctomycetota bacterium
GCAGATCGGATCTCTCGTTCAAGACAGAAGGTTTCCACTACATCGCGCTTCCGCCCCGCCACCGCCTCTGGCAACCGCGCCCGCGGCCCTCGGCCCCACAAAAAAACCGAAAAATCCCCACTGCTGTCTAACTTGGGTTAAGCAGGAGTGGCTGTGCCCGGCGCCGCCGCCGCTGGTAAACATGGCCTTCGAGCTCTATCCGCCCACCGGCTGCCCATCCACCGCCACCATCCTCGGCGCCTACCCGCCCAGCGGCGTGCTGGACGCCCGCAAGCCGTTCCCGCCGGCCACGCATAGCCCGTTGTACGGGATCGGCATGCCGGACGATCCGGCCACTAGCACTAACGAGTGGTCGCCGGTCCGGCTGAATCTCGGGACCAGCGGCATCCCGCCGCATTGCTTCACGCTTTGTGAAACGCCGCCGCGGGCGGTGCCCAACTGGATCGCTTCCGTCATGGACGACGGTACCGGGTGGTACACGCTGACGCTGGGGCACGGGATCACGCCCGATGCCGTTACCACCATTCAGTACCTCGGTGACGGCAGCTTCGTGTCCTACATCCATCACCCGGCCAACGTGGACGCCAGTTCCATGGCCAACATCCAGGACCTCATCCAGTTGATCAACCGGATCAACGTCGTCATGGGTGGAGGTTACGTGCCGCCGTGGGAAGTGGACATCAACTACAGCATGGCCGTCACCGTGGCGGACATGACGGAGCTCATCAACATCCTCAACGGCGCCGGCGGCTACGCCCCCGGCTGGATGAATACCCCCAAACCGGCCAACGTCGGTTGTCCATAACGGAGGACACGCTGACGAACTCCCCCCTGTGGGGGAGCACCAGAGTTAGAACGCGAGAGTTACAACGCGAGAGTTCGAACGCGAGAGTTGGAACGGGGTGGCATGGCCAAGCGCAGCGCCGCCATGCCTTCCCGCGAGCTTGATCTCCCTCACGGCATGCCGGCGCCTTCGGCTTGGGCATGCCACCCAAACACGGCTTGGGCATGCCACCCAAACATGGCTCGGGCATGCCACCCGAACGCCGTTTCAGGGGTTCGGCAGCACCGGGGGATGCGCCTCTCCATGCGGTGCCGCCGGCGGTACCGGCTCCGGGGGGCGTTCCTCGTCGCCGAGCGGGTCCCACGCGCCCCGACCCCGCGGTCCCGGCCGGTCCGCCGGTGGGACCGGTTCCGTCAGCGACCGTTGCAGCATCTCGTCGATCAACGTCTCCCGCCGCGTCTGCGCCTTCTCAAGCTGCCCACGCACGTCGTCAATCCGTCGTTGCAGGTCGCGAATCTCCAACTCATACCGCTCCAGCCGGCAATCCACCTTCCGCGTCAGCACCTCCCGAATCTGGATCCGCAACTCCTCCAGCTTCGTCTCGTCGGCCGTCTGACGATACCGATGGAGCAACTGCCGCAGCTTCAAGTCCAGCACCCGCTCGCGCACGGCCAGCCGCCCCCGCTGCGGGTCCGCCTCCATCAGCTCCATCAGTTCCAGCATCTCCGGCGCCACCCGGCGTATCCGCCGCTCGTACAGCCACGGCTGCTCGTCCCGCAGCTTCTGCAACTCCTCGTTCAGCTCGGGGAAATACTGCTCCACGAAGCGCAGGACATCCTCCTGGTCTTCCTCGGACAGCCGCTGCCACATGCCGCGCGCCCGCGGCCCCTCCGGACCGACGCCTTCCGGCGGTCCCCCCGCACCCTGCCCGCGCGGTCCCCGCATGCCTCCGGGCCCCATCGCCCCGCGGCCCTGACCCCGCCGCGCCGGCTGGTTGCCCTCGTCGGCTTGCGCCGGCGGCTGCGGCTCACCATCCTCGACGGCGCGCGGCTCACCGTCCTCCACGGCGCGCGGTTCACCCGGCGGTACCGGCTGTCTCGCCCGCGGCGCTCTCTTGGGACCCTGGTCTCCCGGCTGCGCCTGCGCCCACGCCCCGGCGCTCCAGCCGAGGGCTCCACACAAGAACGTCACCGCCCCGATTACCGCTGCTCTCTGAAGGTTGTTGCGTTTCATCGTCGTCCTGCTCCCGTTTCGCTTGTCGGTTTTCAGCGCGGTTTCCACACCCTCATCCGCCGTGGCCAACTCCGGCCTTGCGGCGTCTGCACCCCTCGCCCCCCACAGAGGGGCAGGGGTGAGGGCTGCGGAAGCGAAGACACTCCCCTGGTGCACAAACCTGCCCGCCCGCCACTGGCACACGCCGCATCACCGCGCGCTGCCGCTACGAACGCCCTTCCGCGCCCGGCAGCTCTCCCGTCAACGCGTCGATCGCCTCACGCAGCTCGTCAAACATGCCGGCATCGAACACGTCGAGGCGAAAGCCAAGCTGGGCATATTCCAAATCCAGCAGGTCCTGCTCGATCGAGCTCACCTCGGTCGTCAGCACGCTGTCGGCCTCATACAGGTCGAACGCGTCAACGTAAGAAAACGGCGCCGCCCCGCTCCCCGGCTGCTGCAACGTGACGAACGCCAGCGCGACGGCCGCCGCTGCCGCCAATCCCCCGCCGACTCGGTACAGCCACAGCCGCGGCCTATTCATACGTCGCCGACGCGGCCCGGCCGCCGACTCCGTCTCCCGCCCGGCCGCCTCCGCCCGCAACTGCCACAACTCCGCCCGCACCTGCCGCTTGACGCGCCCTGCCAGACCGGTCGGCACCTCGTCACGCAGCCCGCGCTCCAGCCACTCTTCCGCCACGGCCGCCCGCACTGCGTGCTTGACGCTCGAAAGGTCCGGAGCCGGCAACGCCTCACGCCAGACCCCCGCCAGCCAGCGCTCGTCTTCCTCGATTCGCTGCAGTAGTTGTCGCTCCTGCGGGTTCACGCTTCCGACTCCATCACGCTCCGCAGCTTCCGCAGCCCCCGATGGGCACGTGCCAACGCCGTTCCCAGCGGCGTGCCCATCGCCTCCGCCACCTCCGCGAAACTCATGTTCCCGTAATGCCGCAACAGGATCACCTGCCGCTCCGCCGACGGCAGCGTCGTCAAGGCACGCTCCAGCCGTTCCATGTCCTCGCCGAGCTCGAGCGCGGCCGACGGATCGGCATGCACCACCTCGGTCGCTGCCCGCTCCCGCGAAACCTCAACCGGTTCCTCGCCCTCTTCCTCGTCCACAAACGCGGCTTCCCGTCCTCGGTGCAGCCGCCGAATGCGGTCTCGGGCCAGATTGGCCGCAATCCTGAACAGCCAGGCATCAAACCGCCCGTCCTCCTGGTAGCCGCCAATCGCACGCACGACCCTGACAAACACCTCTTGCACCAAGTCCTCCGCCTCAGCGCGGTTTCCCGTCAGTCGCCACAGGAATCCATACAGCCTTGCCGAATACGCATCGACGAGCCACTCGAACGCCTCCGGTTCGAGCCGTTGGGCCCGGCGAATCATCGACGGCAGGTCTGCGGGGCTGCTCATAGGGTCCCTACTGCACAACGTGGCGGCACGGCCGGCATTGCAGCCTCGACGCGGTGTTCGACTGAATACCCACGCCGGGGGGCCCCCTCGGCTCGCCGGTCTGCTAATCGGGGTCGTCCTGGACCCCCACGCCGGCTCGGAGGCGGCGGTTGCAAGCCTCGGCCGGTAGGTTATACTAGCCCGTCTTTCGGCGGATGACAGGCTTTTGGTTTGTGGCGGTGAGGTGAGCGTATGTCGCGGGAGTGCTATTTCACGGGCAAGCGGACGCGGGCCGGCAATCAGATCGCCCGGCGTGGACGCGCTAAGTACCTCGGCGGTGTCGGCAAGAAGACCACCGGGGTTACGAAACGCAAGTTCAAGCCGAACATACAACGCGTGCGCGCGGTGATCGAAGGCAAGGTCTGCCGCATCAAGGTGTCCGCGAAGGCCATGCGGCTGGGGCTCATTACGAAGCCGCCCAAGCGCGACTGGAAGCCGGAGCCGGTGGCGACAACGTAGCGTTCCCACGCTCAGCAGCGCCAATCGAATGCACAAGACCGGCCGGCGAGCCACGACTACGCCGGCCGGTCTTCTTGTTGCGCCCCCGCGGCACAACCCGCAGAGGAGGGGATGATTCAAGGTTCGTTTCTCTCGCGGGCAAGTCTGCCCGCTCCGACTCTAACGCCGCACCCGCACGTGTACTCCACCGTGTCGGTGCCCACGGTCGTGGTCATGCCCGGACCGACCCCACCCCACCGAGATGCCGACGCTCGCAGGCCGCTGAACCGGGCAGTAACGCTCCACGCTGTACACCGGCCGCGTGTAGGCTCCACGCACCACCAGCGGTGTGCACGTCCGCACCGGCTCCACGTACCGCACCGGTGCCACGTACCTGACCGGTTCCACGTACCTGACCGGTTCCACGTACCGCACGGGCTCCACGTACCGCACTGGCTCCACGTAGCTCACGGGCGGGGTGTAGCGGACCGGCTCGATGTACCGTGTCGGCGGCGTATACACCGGCTCGCTGTAGCGGATCGGCTCCACGTACGGCGTCGTCCCACCCACCACCGTGACGGATGGTGCCGGCCGCACCGTCACCGCACTGTACCTCGGTGTCGTGTACACGACGCTCGGCGTGGAGTACCCCGGGCTCACGTACCCGGCCGTGTAGGTCGCTGCCGGCAGGGCGTACGAGATGCCGCCGTACGCAACAGTCGGCGCCGGCCGGACATAAGTCACGCTCGTGCACGCCGGAGTCGACACGTAGTACCTCGGAGCATAGCGCGTATAGCCGCCCCCGATCGCAAACCCACCCGAGCCGAACGAGACGCCGACCGAAGCGCACGACGGCCGGCTCGTCGTGTAGACCGCCACGCTCCGCGGGCTGTCGCACCAGATACCGGCCGACGCCTCCCGCGCCGTGGCCGCCAGAACCGCGGAACCCATCACCACTGCTGCAACCGCTGCCTTGCTGCGTGCCCGTTTCATCGTAGGTCTCCTTTCCGAAGCGCTGACCGGCACACCGTGCCGCCCGAGAGTTCGTTCTGAAGGCCCCAGCCGCTCGCCGACCACCGGATCGCCCCGACGGCTGTCGGCCTGACGGGCTTGTCCCGCCCATCGCCATAGTGGACATGCGCTACGGTGCAATAGTTAGCACGCGCTAAGTATTTTTCCGGAAAACACACACTGCAATAATTGCATCTTTGGAATTCGACCCTGCCAGAGAACCGCTGTTGACGCGCTGGCGGCCGAGGGGGCGGCCGTCAGGCGCCGCCCGGCTTGGCGGCCAGTTTGGACATGTGCGTGCGGATGAGGCGGAGGATGCGCATGAAGTGCCGGCGGTCGTCAAGGGTCAGGCCGGCCAGGATCGCCCGCGTCGAAGCCAGCCGCAGCGCCCGGTACTGCTCGTAAGCTTCCATTCCAGAAGGAGTTATGGAAACATCCACGCGACGGCGATCCTCGGCGTTGATCGTGCACTCGAGGAAGCCTTTGCCACGAGCGGTTTCCAGAGCGCGGACGATGCGGGACATCTGCGCCGGAACCACCCCCACGCGGTGTTGCAGCTCGCCGATGGTCAACGGCTGCTCGCGGACCAGCGCGTCAAGCGTGAGGAACTCGGTCTCCGTCAGCTCGTTCTGGTCCGCAGCGCGCTGGGAGCGGAGCGCGTAGACCAGCTTGGCTAGGTCGAAAATCTCCTTCGCCATGGATTCCATTTCGGCTGAATCCGGCTTATTGGGCATGGCTGGCCGCCTCTTGTGTCGCTGGAAACGCTGGTGCCGGCCGGGCAGTAGTCTCCTGCACGCCGATTGTTATACCGCGCTTGTGATTACTTGCCTATCACTAGAGTTGCCATCGGCAATAATTGAGCGTGAGCAACAAATCGGGTCGGAGGCAGGTGGATCCACAGGGCAGCGCCGACGCGGGACGGACCGGGGGTCGCATCCTGCGGGGCGACGGCCTCAGCCGGCACGGGGTCATCGCCGGATGCCCAGGCGCGACCAAGGGCGGACCGCGGAGCCAGCGACGGGGCGTTGGGCCCGGTCCGAACCTGTCTTGCGGCCCCGGAAATGACTCACGCGGGAGGTTGGACGATGGTAGAATGGGCACACTGCCCACTGGGGATTCGATGGGCTCTGCTGCGGGTGTCCCGCTGAGGTCGCGCGGGCGACCGGGCGATCGCCGGCGGATGCTGCGGGGGTGGGGTGGTTCATTCCACGCGGTCGAAAGAGCTCGGCGAGCTTGGCGGCGCAGTCGGTGGCCTCATCTGAGTGGGCGCGAACGTGCCACCGGCGCGGGCTGGGAGCTGCTCCGTGACGGCCGCGGTTTGGCTGCCTCGTGCTGGTTGTTGCCGGTTGATGAAGAGAGGGTCCGACATCATGTTTCGACCTCGAACAACGCAGTTGTTGTGGATGGCGATGGTAGTTGCGCTGGCGGCAGGCGCGGCGGTCCGGGCGGCCGAACAGCCTTTCTTGAGCACGGGCCTGGCCGGGCAATCCCTGGCGCCACGGGCGGAGGAACCGCTGAAGCTCACGTTGGCGTTGCCGAACAGCGAGGACTGGAGCCAGGCGAACATCTCGCGGCTGGTGATCTGGACGCCCGGCAATCAGAAGAGCATCGTCCCGGACAAGCCGGCGGCGGGGCTGAAGGAGCTGAGCTACACGTTCAAGGAGCCGGGCTACGCGATGATCATCCTGTCGGCCGGGCCCGCCACCGCGAAGGACACGAAGAACGCGTGGCAGCGCACACCGTACTGCACGAAGCTGGTGCTGCGCGTGGGACCCAAGGAGGGTGAGCCGCGTGCTCAGGATTACGTGCGGGACCCGGGGCTGACGGGAAAGGTCGGGCAGAAGATCGAGGTGGTGCCGTATTTTTCGCCGGTGCATCTGCTGACGGGCGACGATCTGCCGGTCCGGGTGTACTTCGATAACGGCGCCCAATCCGGCGCGACTGTGGTGGCGATCCGGCCGGACGGCTCGGTGGATACGCAGACCAGCAACGCGACCGGCATCGCCAACTTCCGCATCACGCTGCCGGGACGCTGGATCATTCGTTACCAGAAAGAGGTTGCCCAGGAGGGGACGTACACCGGGGAACTGGTGTTTGAGGTTCCCGCGGGCTCGCGCCAGGAAGGAGGGCAATCGTGAGAGGCATGCACGTTTCCTTCGGCCCGGGAGGGGCGGCGCGGTGGGTCCCGGCGATCGGTGTCGTGCTGCTCAGCGTTGTGCTGTCGGCGTCCGCGGCGACGTGGACGGAGCTGGGGCCGGCCCCGATTTCGACGGGTCCCTGGACGGGGCGGTGTTCGGCCGTGGTGACGAGCCCGACCCACGCCAACAAGTGGTACATCGGCGCGGCCAGCGGCGGCGTGTGGCGGACGCTGGACGGCGGTCTGACGTGGGCGCCGCTCACGGACCACCTGCCGGCGGCCGCCATCGGGGCGATGGCCATCGACCCGACGAACGACAACATCGTGTACGCCGGCACCGGCGAGGCGAACTTCGCCAATCACTGCCTGTACGGGCTGGGCGTGTACAAGACGACCGATGGGGGTGAGTCGTGGACGATTCTGGCGGGGGAGACGTTCGGCGGGCGGACGTTTTCGCGACTGCAGATATCGCCGACGAATCCGCAGGTACTCTTCGCGGCCGTCACGCACGCGGGCGGCTTCTACCCGACGCGGAATGCCGCGAAGAACCACCCGGGCGCGGACGGGCCGGTGGGCGTGTTCCGCTCGACCGACGGGGGCGTGACCTGGTCGCACCTGACCAACGGCATCCCGGCGACGCCGGCCGCGGACCTCGTGCTGGACCCGGTGAACCCGAGCATCGTGTATGCGGCGTTGGGTGACGTCTTCGGACGCGAGGAGAACGGCATCTACAAATCGACGGACGGCGGCGACTCGTGGGCGGAACTCACCAACGGTCTGCCGACCAACGTGGGGCGGATTTCGCTGGCGATTGCACCCAGCAATCCCCAGCGGCTGTACGCCATCTACACGCGTCCGTCGGACGCCTTTGGCGGCGGGGCCGAATTGATCGATGTCTTGCGCTCGGACGACGGGGGGACGAACTGGGCGGGGACGGGAGCCGCCAACTTCCAGGCCACGTACGGGTGGTACCTGTCGGTAGCCATCGTGGATCCGCTCCAGGCGGACACGGTCTTCGTCGGCGGCGTGGACCTGCTGCGCAGCACGGACGGCGGAGCGTCCTGGAGCAACCGGACGCCGGGGCACGTGGACATCCACGGGTTTGCGTATGACGCGGCGCATCGCCTGGTGTGCGCCAACGACGGTGGCATGCACGTCACCAGCGACAACGGGGAGGAGTGGTTCGCCCGCAACGACGGGCTCGGTGTGATCCAGCATTACGCCGGGCTCTCCTTGCACCCGACGAATCGCACGTTCGTGCTGGCGGGTTTTCAGGACAATGGCACGTGTCGGCGTGATGGCGGACTGGAGTGGTCGAACCGCATGGGCGGCGACGGCGGTTGCACCGCCCTGCATCCGCTCACGCCCAACAACATGTTCGGGGAGTACCAGGGCACCGGCAACCTGTATCGTTCCTCCAACGGGGGAGGGTCGTTCGCCTACGTCGGCGGTGACATTGCCGGCGGGGATCGCAACTGCTTCATGCCCCCGGTCATCTACAACCGGGCCGACAACAGCACGTCGGTGCTGTACGCGACGCATCGCATCTGGCGGAGCCTCAACAGCGGGGTCAACTGGACGGCCATCAGCAACGACCTGACCGGCGGGGCACCGGCGGCCGTGCGGTGTCTCGTGGTGGCACCGTCGGACTATCGGCGGCTGTATGCGGCCACCAACGACGGGCGGGTGCTGGTCAGCTTCAACACCGGCGTGAGCTGGTTCGTGCGGCTGACGGGCAATCCGGGCTGGCCGCGGATCACGCGGGAATTGGCGGTCGATCCGGCGTCCATCGACACGGTCTACCTGGCGGTGTCGAACTTCGGCGTCGATCAGGTGCGCAAGTCGAGCAACGGCGGCACCGACTGGACGACGATCGACGACAACCTGCCGGACATTCCGGCGAACGCAGTGGCGGTGCATCGGGCGGGGACTTTCCCGGTGGTGGTGCTGGGTACGGACAACGGTGTGTACGTTTCGTTCACGGGTGAAGGCGGGTGGCGCCTGCTGGGGACCAACCTGCCCAACTCGCCGGCGGTGGACCTGGTGTTCCAGCCGGCGTTCAACCGGCTGGTGGTCGGGACGCTGGGGCGGGGGACGTGGGAGATTCCGATTCCGGTATTCGCCGACGCGAATGACGATTCCGACGTGGACCTGGCGGACTTCGCCCGTTTCCAGAACTGCTACAGCGGGGCCACGACCGACGAAGGTTTCACGCCGCCGAACCCGGAGTGCAAGAACCTCTTCGACCTGCACTACGACGGCGACGTGGACGCCGCGGACTACACAGCCTTCGCGGCCCGGTTCGTGGGGCCGAGTTGAGATTGCCGCGTGCCGCGGGCGGCTGGGAAAGGGCCAGCGGCGCGGGTGTCATATACTCCGCGGGGCGAGAAGCTCGAAACCAGCGCGTTTCTTGTTTTCGCGGGGGCGGTCACATAAGTGTGACCCTGTGCTTTGGCGCGGCACGCCCTTTCCTGGGGCGTAGCTGGGCTACGGTGTTGGCGCCCTCCACGACGTGAGCCCAACGCCGACAGGACGCCGGCCTGCGTTTTCGATTCCCTCTTGCCATTGCGGTTCTCCTCTGTAACCTGTTGACTTGGCGGAGCTTACCACCGTGGCAGGCTCCGCAGGAGAACCGCTCTTTTTCAACTAAACGCGGGACATGCTCCTCCGGCGGGGGAGACGCTCAAGATTCGTGTCAAGGTCGATGCACAGGTCTGGGAAGCTACACCAAACAATGTCGTGGCCGAGATTCCGGGGCAGGGGCCACTGGCAAACGAAGTGGTGAGGAAATTGCCATCCTGACAGAGGGAATGGGCGACGGCGAGTCGTTCACGAAAGTGGGCGTTTGCGCGCTGACGGTAATGCACCCGATGTGTCCGTGGATGGAGCCTTTTCACACCGATGGAGACACGTACGCCAAGGTTGACCGGCGGGCCACGACGGAGAGCGCGGCGGTGTTGGCCGTGCTGGCGCGGCGCCTGGCCGATGCCGCGGAGCGACCGACTGAGCGGCTGAAGGCACCGGGGGGACAAAGGCGGGGGGATTGAGAGCGCAGACCTGCACGCCAGGGGGTGACCGGCCGGCGCCGGCATCGTCCGTTGGTGACGCCTGAATGGGGTTCACGCCGCGGACACGTGGGTGGTAGGATGGGGGCATGAACACGACCACTGCAGCCTTGAAGCAGTTCCTGGCCGACACTGGCGCGGGGAATCCGGGCTCGACCGCGTCGCCGACGGCCGTGGTCCGGCTGTTTGCGGAGTACCTGAGCGGCTGGGCGCACGAGGACCTCAACCCGTTCGAGCGGCAGCGCTTCGAGCAGGAGTACGAGGAGGGCCGGCGGTTCTGCGACATCTTCGACGCCACCCGTGTCCAGCCGCACCACTTGAACGCGATGCTGGGCCATTACGGCGTCCACCACGGGCCGGGCACCAAGGGCTTCCTCCGGCGGGTCGGTCCGGTCATGGAGAAGCTGGCGAGCTGGCTGGTGGAGAAGGGCTTCTGGGCCGCAAAGGATTACGCGTGGTACCGTGAGCTGGTGGGCGAGAAGCCCGGCCGCGATCTGGTTGGCTGTGACGAGTTTGCCCGACTCCTCTGGCAGCACGCGGAGGCGCATCCGGTGCACGTTCCCGATGATCTGCCGGATGATGACTACTTCGACGACCAGTTCACCATTCGCAAGGTGGAGCCGGGCACGCTGTACCTGGACGCGTTCCTGGAGGGCGGCGAG
>JAKQDH010000042.1 GCA_029558835.1 Planctomycetota bacterium
TGACGAACGCGGCGCAGGTGAGCGGGCCCCTGGTGGTGGCAGGGGGCGGGGTGCTGGTGATGGGAGGCGGCTCGGTGAGCGGTTGGGTGCGGGTCGAGGCGGGGGGCACGCTCGAATCGGTGGGCATCCAGCATGGGAAGACCGTCTTTGGCGGCTTGACCAACGCGGGCACGATCCGACAGAGCGGGTGGGGGTTGCAGATCGGCAATGGAACCACGTCGGTAAACGAGGCGGGTGGGAGGTGGGAGATGACGGACGACAGCCCCGTGTACCACTACTACGGGACGGAGGTGCTCCGGAACGAGGGTCTGTTGGTCAAGAGCGGCGGGACGGGGACGAGCGGTGTTTCCCCGACACTGACCAATCTCGGGACCATCGAGGTCCAGAGCGGGACACTGGGTTTTTACGGGGCTTTCACCCTCAGTGCCGGTTCGATCCGGTTCGGGCTTAGCGCCAACGACCGTTTCGGGCGGATCACAATACCGGGCCAGGCGAACCTCGGGGGCGGCCTGGGGGCGATGCTTCTCGATGGCTACGTGCCCGCGGTCGGGGCCACCTTCGACGTGATGACCTTCGGATCGCGGGAGGGCGATTTCACCGACTACAGCGGCTTGAGTGTGGGGAGTGGCCGGATGTTCAACCCGGTGCTGTCGTCGACCACGGTGAGCTTGGCAGCGGCGGCGACGAACCTGGTCGCCTTGCCGCCGGCGATTGTCAGTCAACCGCGCAACGTGACGGGCGACCACGGCGGCAGCGCCACGTTCAGCGCCACCGTATCCGGCACTCCACCCCTTCAAATCCAGTGGTGGAAGAACACCAGCCCGGTGCCGGGCGCAACCAGCACCGCGCTGACTTTGACGAATCTGACCTTTGCCGATGCCGCCAGCTACACGGTAAGCGTCACCAACTCGACGGGCGTGGTCGTGAGCGGACCGGCCCTTCTCACGGTTGTGCCGGTGGCGCCGGTGTTTGTCCTGCAACCGGTTGGCCAGACGGTGACAACCGGCAGCGACATTGTGTTCCGGGTCGGGGTGATCGGCTCGCCTGAGCCGAGCCTGCAATGGCGACGCGACGGCATGACGCTCACGGACGGGGGACGCATCGCGGGCAGCACGACCAGCGAATTGACGCTGAGGGCTGTCGAACCGGAAGACGCCGGCACGTATACGGCAGTCGCCACGAACGAAGGCGGGGCGGTCGTGAGCCAAGGTGCAGTCTTGATCGTGATGGGGCCGCCAGAGATCACCCGTCAGCCTGCGAGTCGGACCGTGGCAGCAGGTGGCGAGGTGGTATTCGCGGTGATAGCCTCGGGCGCGGAACCGCTGAGCTACCAATGGCGACTTGGCAGCGTGGATCTTGCGGACGGTGCCCGGATCGATGGTGCCATGGGCGCCAGCCTATCGATCACGAACGTCCAATCCTCCGACGCCGGCGACTACACCGTTGTCGTCAGCAACGCCTTTGGCGCCGTCACAAGTCAGGTGGCGGTCCTGTCTGTCAACGCGACAGCCAGTTTGGTTTACAATGGAGACTTCTCGCTGCCGGTGCCGAGCGGGGGTAGCGACAACGGTTGGACTTCATCGAACATCGATTATGCGGGCGGGCACTCGAGCAGCGGTGGAAACCCCGGCGGGTTTTTCATCCTGAACCACGCCGGGGGAACCACCGATCCCACCATTCGTCAGACCGTCAGCGGGCTGATGCCGGGGGTGACCTATCGGCTCGAGGGCGATTACCGGAGTTACTACATAGCCCAGGAGGGCCTCGGTTTCGCCGTGGACGTGGATGGGGTGACGATCGCCCGGCTTGGGCCGACGACGACCTGGGTCCATTTCACCTATGACGTCGTGGCTCAAGGGAACACCCTCGACATCCAGTTCCGGGGCGAGGTCGGGAACGACTCGGACTTCGCCATCGACAACATCGCATTATGGTCCAGCGCGGACGCCGGGCTTCTCATCACCCAAGTGGGGGCCGCGCCCGGCTTAAGCGGTTGCGACATCTCATGGCGCACGGACAAACCCGCAACCGCCATGGTGGAATACGGCACAGGCACTACCCTGGGTCAAACGAGCACCTTCACCTCGCTGCTCAAGACGAACCACCTCATGGTCCTTACGGGGCTGGATCCGGGCACCGTGTACTTCTACCGGGTCCGCTCGACGGACGCGGAGGGCAACACCGCCTTGTACAGTTCTGCCGACACCACCTTTCAGACGCTGCCGGCGGCGGATCTGGTCGTCGAGAACCTCGCGGTGAGTGCGTTTCCGGCGTTGCAAGCTGGCGCGCAGGCGGTGTTGCGGTGGGACATCGCCAATGTGGGCGGGGCCGAAATGGCTGTCGCTTTCCAGGAACGGATTCAGGTGCGCAACACCAGCACCGGCGAATGGCTGGTCGATGTCACGCAACGCTACGACCCGCGGGCGCCCGGCATGGCGCCGCTGGGCCCGGATGAGACGCAGTCGCGGAGCCATGCATTCACTCTGCCCGCAGGGACACGCGGTGCCGGCGAGCTCAGTCTGAGCGTGACGGTGGACATTGCGGATGACGTCTTCGAGTCGCAGGCTGGAGGCGCCGGCGAGTCGAACAACAGCGCCACGCTGACGCGGACGTCAGCCCTTCCGGCGTATCCCGACCTGGCGGTTGCCGATGTGGTTTCGCCTGCGACGGGGCTGCCGGGGAGCACGTTGACCGCAGTCTGGGCGGTGTTGAATTCAGGCACCACGAATGTGGCCGGGGCTTGGACGGAGCGGGTGTTCCTCGTGAATCCGGCGGTGGCGAATGACGTCCGCCTGCTGGGCAGCTTCGTGTTTACGAACACGCTGGCACCGGGTGCGCTCATCACGCGGACGCAGTCGGTGGAAGTTCCGATCTTTGCCAGCGGCACGTTTCTGCTGGCGGTGGAGGTGGACAGCGCGAACGAGTGGTATGAGGTCGACGAGGCCAACAACTACCGCCTGGCGGCGCAGACGCTCACGCTGACGCCGGCCCTGGGGCTGAGCTTCAGCCGGGAGTCGGTGGCCGAGAACGCGGGCAGCGAGGCTCTGAGCCTCACCGTCACCCGCGCGCCGGTGGCGGGCATTGGGCTGGCGGTGGTGCTGGATGGGGCTTTGGCCGGCAAGCTGGTTTTGCCGGGTTCAGTTGTGATTCCGGCGGGGCAGGGGGCTGTGGTGGTTCGCGTCGGTGTGCGCGACGACGCGTTGGCGGGCGGGGATCAGACCCAGACGATCACGGCGAGCGCGTTTGGGCATTCGAGCGGACAGGCGCAGGTTCTGGTGGTCGAGAACGATCCTTTGGCGCTCACGCTGACCCTGAGCACGAACCTCTTCAGCGAAGGAGCAGCGTTCCCGGCGGCCCTTGGGACTGTCACTCGGAACGGCCCGACCGAGGCCTTGCTGGAGGTGGCTCTGATGAGCGATCGTCCGGCCAAGGCTTTCGTGTTGGCCTCGGTGACGATTCCGGCCGGGAGCGCGTCCGCGACTTTTCCGGTGACGGCGGTGGACAATGATCTGCTCGATGGCGTGATCCGGACGACGCTGAGCGCCACGGCGCCTGGTCATCTCTCCGGGAGCGCGGATCTCGAGATTGTGGATGACGACGCTCAGGCTCTGACCCTGACGCTGGCGCCGTTGCAGGTGGTGGAGGGGGCAGCGCCGCCTGCGGCCATCGGCACGGTAAAGCGGAGTCGGGTCAGCAGCCAGGCTCAGTGGGTCCGGTTGCGCAGCGCCGACCCTGCGGTGTCGGTGCCGGTGCAAGTGTTGATTCCGTCGGGTGAGGCGGCGGCCGAATTCGGAGTCGAGGTGCCTGACGACGACGTGAACCAAGGCGGCCGCAGCGTTCGGTTGACTGCGGAAGTGGTGGTGGGCGGAGCGGTGATCTCGGAGGGGATGGCGGAAGCGAACCTCGAAGTGCTGGACAATGATGGGGCGACGCTGACGCTGCTCGCCGACCTCTCGGTGGTGGAGGAAGGCAAGTCGACCGGGGCCATCGTCCGCCGGAGTGTGGCCGGCGGTTCGAGCCTGGTGGTGACGTTGACGAGCAGCGACCCCGGGGAGGCGAGTGTGCCGGCCACGGTGACGATTCCCGCCGGGCAAGTCAGCGCCGGTTTCACCATTGCCGGGGTCGCGGATGGCGTATCGGACGGCGTTCAGGCGGTCTCGATTACCGCCGTCGCCGCGGAACACAACCCGGGGCTGGTCAATCTGACTGTGAGCGATTGGAGCACCCCGGATCTCCGGGTGGCCGCGGTGACTGTACCCGGGGGTGGATTCACGAGCAGCCGTGTGGCGGTGACCTGGTCGGTGGCGAACACCGGTTCGGGGGTGGCCAGCGGCTCCTGGCTGGATCGGGTGTACCTGTCGAGCGACGACCAGGTGGGCGGCGACACGCTGGTGGCTTCGGTTGCGTTCAATGGTTCGGTGCAACCGGGCGAAACGTACAGCCAGACGCGGGAGTTTGCGCTGCCCGACAGGGCCGGTCCGGCCTGGCTGATCGTGGTCACGGATTCAGCGGGCTATCTTGACGAGGCCTCGGACAACAACAACATCCGCGTGTCGGGGGAGCCGGTCCTGGTCTCTCCGGACTACACGGCGACGGTACAAACGGACGTCGAGCTTGTGACCCACGGAAGTCCGGTTGTGGTGTACGGGCAGGCGACGAGTGTTGTCACAGGGCAGCAGGCGGCAAACCGGCCGGTGCGGATCCACGTTCGGGCGAGCGGCACGGAGCGGACGCTGGCGGCGATGTCGGGATCTGACGGGCGGTTCGAGGCGGTTTTCCAGCCGCTGTCGTACGAAGCGGGCTACTACGAGGTCTGGGCAGGCCACCCCGGGGTCTCGGGAGGGGCTGCGCAAGACTCGTTCTGGATACTGGGCATGAAGGCAACGCCGGGGAGCGATTCCTTCCAGCTTGTCCCCGGGGTGCCGTATACGCGGACTGTCACGATCGAGAATCTGGCGAACGTGCCGTTGAGCGGACTGAGGGTTGAAGTGCTGGGCGACGCCCCCGACTTGGAGGTTCAGGCGAGCGTGACCGACCAGCTTGGCCCTCGCGAGGTTGGGACGTTGGAGTTTGCGATCACCGCACCGGACACGGTCCGGGGCCAGGGGCGGCTAATCCTGCACGTGACGAGCGAGGAGGGGGCTGAGGTGTTCGTGCCTTTGGATCTTTGGGTGGTGCCATGGGCGCCCCAATTGGCGTCGTCGCCAGGGTACCTCGAGGTGGGGATGGTGGTAAGAAGCCAGCGCGTGGTCGAGTTCGAGGTGCTGAACCATGGCGGTGCGGCTTCGGGCGACATCGGTGTGGACTTGCCGGAGGCCTCCTGGCTGTCGCTGGTGAGCGCGTCGGTGATCCCGTCGCTCGAGCCGGGCGGCAAGACGACCGTGGCGTTGTTGCTGAGCCCTCCTGGCGATTTGGCCCTTGGGCGATACGACATACACCTGGTGTTTCGCAGTCCGTTGACAGAGCTGGTGGTGCCGGTTCAGGTGCGGGCGGTGTCGGACGCGATAGGGATGGCCCGGGTTACGGTCGCGGACGATTACACGTATCACGTCCAGGGGGCTCCGAAGGTTGCTGAAGCCCGGGTGCGGTTCCGGGATCCCTATGACATGTCACGGGTCACGGCGCAGGGGCTCACAGACACCAACGGGGTGGTGCTGTTCCCGACGATCCCCGAAGGCCGATACGTTCTCGAAGTCGAGGCGGACAAGCACGCCGTCGTGCGGCAGACGGTCAGCATCAATCCCGGGGTGACGAACGACTTCCCGGTATTCGCGGCGCGACAGACGATCACGTATCGGTGGACGGTTGTTCCCACGGAGATCGAGGATCGCTACCGGGTCGCGCTCGAGCCGTTATTCGAGGCGAATGTGCCGGCTCCGGTGGTGACGCTCGAGTTGCCTCCCGTGTTGCCCCTGCTGGCGCCGGGCGAGAGGGCTCAGATCGATGCGACGGTGATCAACCATGGGCTGATAGCGGCCGACCATGCGCATCTCACACTTCCGCAGCACCCGAACTACCGGTTCAGCACGCTGACGGAGGACCTCGGGGTGATTCCGGCCAAGAGTGCGATCACGGTGCCGGTCATCGTGGAAGGGATCCGGCCCCAGGCGCAACTGGCGGGCGCGGAGCCTGCGGGGTTGGACCCGTTCCCGTGTTACGTCCTGTTCTACGTTGCCAGCGCCTACTGGTGCGCCGGGCATGAGATTGTGACTGAGGTATCGACGGTGGTTTGGCTGGAAGAAGCGGACTGCGACGCGCCGGGCGACTGGCAGGAGGATGACCAACGCGACATTGAGCGGCTGGCCCGCCGGCATTTGCGCGGTGGCTTCACACGGGAACAGTGGATCGCCATCGGCATTGGCGCGGAGAGCTTGCTCTCCGTGCTGCCGGCCATCGAGATCGAGGTGCTCTCGTGCAGTGATGTTCCGGGCGCGATGGGCTCTGCGTCGCTGAACGCGTTCCGGACGCACCCGGACCTGCCTCCGGGATCAGCGGCACGAGGGGCTGGGACCGTGGCCGACCCTGAAGCCGCTGACCCTTCCGGCGGTGGCACGCCGGCCCCCCACAGTCGAAGCGGCGTCGGCCTGCTCTCAGTCCCCCCTTCGCCCGAGGAAGGCGTCTGTGCCCGGGTGCGGCTCCGCATTGAACAGGACGCGGTGCTGGTGCGCACCGTGTTTGCCGGGACGCTCGAGATCGAGAATGGGAGTGGTGCGGGGGCCGTCGAAGGGGTGCGCGCAGCTCTGGACATCCGGGATGAATCGGGCAACGAGGCTCGGGACCGGTTTGTGATCACCGGCCCCGAGCTCGAGGGTGTGACGGCAGTGGATGGGACTGGCCGGATCGAGGCGGCGTCAGAGGGTACGGCCCGGTTCACATTCATTCCGACTCGGGACGCGGCGGCGTTGGAGCCGACCGTGTATCGGATCGGCGGCACCCTGCGGTATCTGGATCCTGACAGCGGTTTGGAAGTGTTGACGCCGCTGTTCCCGGCGGTGATCACGGTGTATCCCGATGCGAATCTGGTACTGAAGTACTTCCAGCAGCGTGACGTGTATGGGGACGATCCGTTCACGAGCGGGGTGACCGAGCCGTCGGAACCGTTCTCACTGGGCTTGCTGGTGCAGAACACCGGGCGCGGTGCCGCGCGGGATTTCCGGATCACGTCGGCCCAACCCAGGATCATCGAGAACGAGAAAGGGCTGCTGATCGACTTCAAGATCATCGGCGCCCAGGTCGGCACGGAGGAGATCACCCCGTCGCTGGCGGTCGATCTTGGCACCATCGAGCCTGGGCACAGCCAGGTGGCGCGGTGGCTGATGACCTCGACGCTGCAGGGCAAGTTCATCGAGTACTCGGCGCGTTTCGAGCATTCGGACGAACTGGGTGGCGAGCGGACTTCGCTCATTGAGAACACCGAGGTCCACGAACTCGTTCACGTGGTCCGCGACGACCGCGCTGGAGCGGATGCGCTGATGGACTTTTTGGTGAACGACCTGCCGGATCCGGACAACCTGCCGGACACGCTCCACTTGAGCGACGGCACGCTGGCGACCGTGAGCAGCGTCACCAACGGGGTGGCGGATGCGGTTGTGACGCCCGTCTCCCGGCAGATCCGCGTGACGGCGGCGCTGCCGGCGGGCTGGGTTTATCTGACGCTGCCCGATCCGGGGCCGGGCTATCAGCTGTTCCGGGTGGTGCGATCGGACGGGAAGGAGATCCGTGTGAAGGACAACGCCTGGACCACGGACCGGACCTTCCCGGCCGCGCAGTCGGGTGCGCGGCGGGAGCATCGGTTGCACCTCTTCGACCACGGCAGCACCGGGTCCTACACGCTGTACTATCGGGCGGACGACGCGGAGCCGCCGTCGGTGCTGGCGATCACGGATCCAGGGGTCGCAACTGAGCCGGTGGCCTCGGTGGACGTCACGATGTCCGAGGTGATCGACCCGGCGACGTTCACCGCGCAGGACGTGACCTTGACCCGCAACGGCGGGGCCAACCTGATCGCGGGCGGGGTGGCTGTCACCCCGGTGTCCGATCTTGTCTATCGCGTGAACGGCCTGTCGGCGCTGACGGAACAAGACGGCAATTATGTGCTGACCGTGAGCGCGGCGGGAATACAGGACCTGGGCGGCAACCCGGGGAACAACAGCCTCGCCGTCGAGTGGGCGAAAGGGACGTTGCGCCCTGTGGCGTCGGCCATCGAGGGGTTAGGCGGCCCGCATTTGAGGCAACCGGTGGACGCGCTCGATGTCGTCTTCTCGAAGCCGCTGGACTTTGGCTCGGTCGATGTCACCGACTTCACGCTGACCCGGGACGGCGGCGGGAATCTGCTGGGGGGCGGGGTCGGTGTGATCGCGCTGGGCCCAGCGAGATTCCGGGTGACGGGGCTTGCGGGCGCGACGGGCGTGGCGGGCCGGTATGTGTTCACGGTGATTGGGAGCGGTGTTCGGGACACTGGCGGCAGCGCGGGCGATGGCTCACTGACGCGGGAATGGACTCTGGCGACGGCGGGTCCGCGGATCCTGGGGCTGCAAGCCGTGCGGCCGGACCCGCGCAATTTCCCGATCCTGGCGATTGAGGTGGCCTTTGCGGAACCGATCAATCCGGCCACGTTCGATTTCCGGGATTTGAGCCTGACTCGCGACGGGGGTGCGAACCTGATGACCGGGGCGGCCCGGGTCGAGAGGCTGACCGACCGCCGATTCCGGATTGGCCATCTGCACGAGTTGACGGTGGCCGACGGCAGCTATCGGCTCGAGGTGTCGCTGTCGGCCATCGAGGACATGGCGGGCAACACGGGCGGGGAGAGTGCGAGCACGGCATGGACGATTGATCGGACGCCTCCGGCGGCGCCGAGCGCGGTTCGGGTCCTGCCGGACGGGGGGATCGCGTCGGACGACGGGTTGGTGAGCGTTCCCGATCTGGTCCTGCGGGGCAGTCTGGCGGAGGCGGGCCTGGTTGTCACGGTGCAGGATGAGCTGAGCGGCGAGTATCTGGGCGAGATTGCGCAGGCGGGGACGGCCTTCGAGCTGCCGCTCACGTTCGCCGGGCACGGGGCGCAGCGCCTGCGGATTCGAGCCACGGACACGGCCAACAACACGTCCGAGGCCAGGGTGTTTGACCTGTTCATCGACCGTGCGCCGCCGGTGGCCCGTCTGGGGTCGGTCCTCCCGAGTCCGCGGACGGATCCTGCGGACCGGATCGAGGTGTTCTTTTCCGAGCCGGTGAATCCGGCCACGTTCGACCGCACGGACCTGGTGCTCCGCCGGGATGGCGGGGCGAACCTGGTAAGCGGCGTCGTGCGGGTGCAGCAGCTCTCGAGTTTGCAGTACGCGGTGTCGGGTCTGGCTGAGCTGACGGCGGCACCGGGCCAGTACGAACTGACGTTGAACGCCGCCACGATCGAGGATCACGCCGGCAACGCCGGATTGGGCACGGCGCGGGCGGTCTGGGAAACCGTCAAGCCGAACACCGCGCCGGTTCTCGCGCCGGTGTCCGATCGAATTGTGACCCCGGGGGGGCTGCTGCTGATCACGAATCGGGTGTCCGATCCCGACGTCCCGCCGCAGGAGCTGACCTTCGCGCTGCTTTCCGGGGCGCCGGCGGGCGCCAGGCTGGATCCGGCGACCGGTGTGTTCTCGTGGGTTCCGAACGCCGGGCAGGCACCGAGCACCCACGTGATTCGGTTGCGGGTGAGCGACAACGGCGTGCCGGTTCTGAGCGACGAGATAGCGTTCACGGTGGTGGTCCGGGAAGCGGCATCGGGCCTGGTGATCACCGGTCAGCCGTCGAGTCAGGAATTGCCCGCCGGAGCTGACGCGGTCCTGGCAGTCACCGTGCAAGGATCGCCCCCGATCCGGTACCAGTGGACCTTCAACGGGGTGGCGATCAACGGCGCCACGAACGGGGTGCTGACCCTCACGAACGTTCAGCCTCCCGATTCCGGGGGGTATCGTGTCCGCGTGTCGTCGCCGGAGGGTTCGACGAACAGCGCGCTGGCGACGCTGTTGGTGGCGTCGAACGAAGGGCCGCCGGAGGAAGTGGCGTATGAGAACATGAGCAATCCGCAGGCCGGCGCGTGGGCGAGCGCGAACGAGTGTGGCGACGAGGTCATGCTGGCGGCGAGCCGGACGGGCTGGCTGCTCACGCGACTCGAACTGCTTGTCCAGGTATCGGAGACGGCGAATGGGAACGAGTTGGCCCAGGTGCGATTGTATGCCAACGACGGGCCGACCCTGCCGGGCTTGCCGGACGCGGCGGCACCGGGGACCCTACTGTACGACAGCGGTTTGACGGTGCCTTTGGCGCCTGGGACGAACACGGTTCGGATCTCTGACCTGGGGATCGTCGTGCATGAGCGTTTGACGTGGACCGTTGCGTTCAGCGGGGTGACGGCTGGCGAGAGCGTGGGCCTGTTGCTGTATGAACCGCCGACGGTCGGCGACAGCCCCGATGATCTCTGGGAGAAGACTGGCGCGGTCTGGTCGCTGTCGCACGTGCCGGGCAAGGTGGCGAATTTCGGCGCGAGACTGACCGGGATCCAGGGGCCCGGGGTGCGGCCGGAGATCATGGTTGAGCCCGTGGCGCAGCAGGTCGGGCCTGGGGACCCGGTGGCTTTCGTCGTGGTGGCGGACGGATGGCCGTCGCCGCAGTACCAATGGCGCCACGCCGGGACGAACCTGGTCGATCGGGTGGGTTTGTTGGGCGCCAAGGGGCCGGTGCTCGTGCTGTCGGGTGTCGACGAGGCGGACGCGGGTGTGTACGACGTGATTGTAAGCAACGCGGCCGGGGCGACATCGAGTGCGCCGGCGATGCTCGAGCTTGTCCGCGAGCCGCGGGTGCGGCTCGAATGGGGCACCAACATCGACCACCAGCCAACCCTCGAGGTCCGGAGTACACTCAGCGGGCCGTTCGTGGTCGAGCGATCCGCCGATCTGACTCACTGGGAGCCCGTGTCGTTGGCGGAGGTGAACGTGGCGCTGAACCTCGACCAGGTTGACCCGCATGGGGGGGAGCTGGCGAAGCGTTTCTTCCGCGCCAGGACGGGATCCGGTGCCGGGTTGACGGTAGCGACCCCGGCGCTGCCTGGCGGGACCGTTGGGGCAGCCTACAACGCAACGCTGGCGGTCACGGGCGGCATTCCGCCTTACACGTGGAGCGTGCTGGCGGGATCGCTGCCGGCCGGGATCACGCTGAGCGCGGCGGGAGTGTTGTCGGGAACGCCGACGGCGCAGGGAACCGGCAGCTTCACGGTGCGTGTGAAGGACTCGCTGAACCTGGCGGCGACGAAGGCGTTGGCGATCAACGTCCAGGCCGGATGGCTGCCGGCGGGCACCATGGTGCGGATCGAACCGGGCACGTTCACGATCGGCAGCCCCATCACGGAACAGGACCGGTATGTCTGGGAAGGGCCGACGACGCAGGTGACCCTCTCGAAGGGGTTCTGGATGGGAGCCTACGAAGTGACCCAGGCCGAGTACCAGGCGGTCACGGGAATGAATCCCAGCGCGCATGTCGGCGGCAACCTGCCGGTGGACTCAGTGAGTTGGGTGCAGGCCGTCGACTATTGTGCGCGGCTGACGGCGGCAGAGCGCGCCGCCGGCCGGTGCCCGACGAGCCACGTCTATCGGCTGCCCACGGAAGCGGAGTGGGAGTATGCCTGTCGCGCCGGGACGACCGACCGCTTCAGTCACGGTCAGGATCCGGGCTACGCGTTGCTTCCGCAGCATGCCTGGTTCCTCTCGAACAGCAGTTCAACGAGCCATGCGGTGGGCGGCCGCCTGCCCAACCCATGGGGCCTTTATGACATGCACGGCAACGTGTGGGAGTGGTGTCTTGATTGGCACTCGACCTCCTATCCCGGCGGCAGCGTGACCGATCCGCAGGGCCCCGCCACCGGTTCCACCCGCCGGATCCGGGGAGGGGATCACACGAGCACGGGTGCGTGGTGCCGGTCCGCGACCCGGAATGATGCCTTTCCGGAGTTCGCGCTCTCGACGGTCGGCTTCCGGGTTGTCCTGGCGCCTGTTCCTTAGGGTGCGGGCTTGCCATTGGCGGATTCCGTTTCACGATGGCCGAGTATGTCGGCTGCAGAAAGCCAAGGACGACGTTGCTCGTTCATGAAACGGAGGCGAGGCTCCACGGACGCGAGAGGCGGGGGTCTGCGGAATCGGGGATGGGCTGGGGGCAATTCTCCGTGCGGTGGCGTTGTGTCCCGGGCGGCTGTTCAGTTGGCGGAAGTCCCTTGGTCAGGCTTACCGGCGGAGGGGGATTTTCTGCTGAGTGTTGATGGAGGCGAGGGGTTGGTGGCCGGGGAGTTGGAACGGTGTCGAGGGGAGGTGGTGTTGTCGAGGGTGGCGCCCGGGTTGTTGTCCTGCCCGGGGTGGAGCCTGGTGAGGGCGTTGTTGGCGGGCGCCAGGGATGAGAGGGCATCGGCGGTCCTCGCGGAAGGGGGGCGCGGGTATCCGTTGGTTTTCGCGCGGCAATTGTTGCCGGGGGCGCACAGGGTCTCGATTCCCTCGATTCGAGCCGGAGCGCAGACGTTGTTTGAGGCGATTGCGGGGGGTTTGGGTGAGGGATGTCCGTGGCTGCTGCACGTGGTGCCGCACTACGGCTCGGGCGATGCGGGCGGGAATCGGTGTCGGTTGATTCGTGCGGCGGCGCTGGACCTGCTGCATCGGCGGCGGCGGGGTGTGGAGCGGATGCTGGGGCCGGACGCGGCGCCGTTTACGGCGAGGCATGCCTTGGTGCAGCTGCTGCTGACGACGCCCGACGCGGGTTTGTTGTCGGTGGCGCCGGCGCCGATGCCGCATGGACTGAGGGCGGCGATGTCGCCGTTTCCGAAGGGCAACGTGCCGGTGGCGCGGGATCTTGGAGCGCCTTGTCGGGCTTTTGCGAAGCTGGTCGAGGCGGAGCGCCGTCTGGGACGGTGCATTCGCCTGGGGGAGACATGTGTGGATCTTGGCGCCTCGCCGGGGAGCTGGACGCGTCTGGCCCTCGAGCGGGGTGCGGCGGTGGTGGCGGTGGATCGGGCGCCGTTGCGAGCGGATCTGATGGGAAAGCCCAGGCTGCGATACGTCGAGGGCGACGCGTTTTCGTACCAGCCGGAGCGGTCCGTGGACTGGCTCTTGTGCGACGTGGTGGCGGCTCCGGAGCGGTCGGTCGAGTTGCTGGTGAGATGGGCGCGGGAGGGACTGATGCGGCAGTTTGTGGTGACGGTCAAGTTCAAGGGCGAGGCGGCTTATGGGCAGTTGGAGGTGTTGAAGGAGGCGCTGTGGGCGCTGACGGAGGAGCTGCACGTGCTACGACTCTGCGCCAACAAGAACGAGGCGTGTGCTTTTGGCGTGGTCCGGCAGGGACCAGACTTGGCCTGTTGACCGCATATTCCACAAGTCAAGGGGCTAGCCGGGCGCGAACGATCTTGACGCCTCGGGGAGCGTCGACGCGGGAGCGGAGGGTGCCATCGGGGCGCCGGTCATGGCGGACCCGGATGTCGCCGCGCGGGGTGGGGTAGGAGCCTTCGGCCCAGAGGAGGGATCCGAGGTGGGGTTGGATTCGGACGGTTCGGCAGCCGGGTTCGAGGGGTTGAATGCCGAGCACATGCTGACTGAGCCAGGCGGTGGGGCCTGAGGCCCAGCCGTGGCAGAGGCTGTGTCGGAACCCCTCGTAGCAATAGGCGCCGCGATCGCCGTGGAGGTCCTGACGGCCGGGAGGGACGAGCTCGTCGATCCGGCCGGCGTCTCGGGTCCAGTCGAGGCTGAAATCCTCCCAGAAGGTGGTGGCCCCGGCGTCGAGCATGCCACCCCAGAACTGGCGGATGAAATCGAGAGCCACATCGAAGTCGCCGGCTTTGGCCAGCGCTTGGAGGACGTAGAAGCCGTAGAATGTGGAGAGGCCGCGGGGGCCGTCGCGCTGCAGGACCTCACGGCTGACCTCGCGGGCGTCGCGGAGTCCGGCGAGGGCGAGGAGTGCGGCAGCTTGTTTGACACCGTTGTCCGGGGGCACGTGGCGCCGCAGGCGGTCGGCGGTCTGCCGACAGAGTGCGGCCGTGGCGGGATCGTCGAGGGTGTCCATGAGACGGCTGCCAGTGTCGAGGGTGAGAGTGAGGAGCGCCTGGAGGCCGGCGTGGACTGCGGCCGGGTTTTCGGAGGAGGGCCAATCGAGGAAGCGGGTGCCGTCGAGGGTCTCGCGGCCCTCGGGACCGGCGAAGGCGACGAATCGGCGGAGGAGGGCCTGGAGGTAGGTCTTTTGGGCCTCGAGGTAGGGGCGGTCGCCGTGGTGGCGCCACCAGTCGTCATGGATAAGGACCCACCACATCGAGTAGGAGCTGATGCCATTCATCCACTCGGAGGGGGGTGTGACATCGCGGATCAGGTCGAGACTGCGCGGGACGACGTCGGTATGGCCGAACACGGCATTGATCGTACTGATTTCGGGGTGGAGATCGCCGAGCCAGACGAGACGATCGCGCTTGATGCCGTCCCAGAGGTACTCCTGCATGTTGAGGTGAACGGTGTAAGCGCCGGTCGCCCAGATGCGGTTGAGGCGTTCGTCGTTGCATCGGAACGAGCCGCGGTAGGGGAGGTTGCGGAGGACGAGGACCGCGCGGACCTGGCTGAGGTGGACCGGGTGTTGGGGATCAAGGGCGTCGAGTCGAACGAAGCGGAAGCCGCTGGGGCCGATCGTTTTCTTGCCGAGCCAGGGCAAGGTGACGGTCTGATCGCGCAGCGCGTGATCATTTTGCGCATTCTGCCGGCCCCCGAGTTCGGCCATGGCTTCGGAGGCGGACTCGCCGAAGCGGACGCGCAGCGACGGGGGCGCTTTATCGCCGGTCATCGGGGTGAAAAGCTCGATGTAGCCCTGGAGCTCGACGCCGAAATCGAGGAGGACTGCTGCTGGGGCATCGGCGGTGGCGGCCAGGACGCAGGGTGGCTTCGGTTCCTTCAGGACGGCTTGGCCGGGTTTGGGTTCGAGGAGGGACTCGGGGTGGCTGACGCCGGCTGGGCTGGTCCAGACCAACCGGACGGGGGGCAGGAAGTGGGACTGGAGCGGTGAAGGCTCGGCACGAGAGGCGATGGCGGTCGGGATTCCAGGAGGCAGGCTGGAATCAGCGGCCATGAGGGGGACTGCGGTTCCAAGGAGGGTTGCCAGGAACCGAACGATCAGGCGGGTGGCGACGAGGTCGAGCATCATGGGAGGGACGAGTTTGCGGCTGAGTCTGATGGATCGTGGCGAGCGGGCGATGAGCACCGGATGGGAGGCGGCCACCGTGCCAAGTTCAAGTGGCGGATGGCGGGGAGGAGGTGTACTCGAGAGGAACGACAAGGACGGGGCAAGGAGCTTTGCGGACGATTCTCTCAGCGACCTTGCCGAAGAGGGCGGCTTGGACGCCGCTGCGTCCATGGCGTCCGATCACGATGAGATCGATGCGGTTGGCGGCAGCAAATTCGAGAATGGTGGTGGCCTCGGGTCCGACGCGGAACTCGACTCGAGCGGCGAGGCCGGAGGGCAGGCGGGCGAGGTACGTGTCCGCCATCTTGCGGTCGAGGGTGCGACGCGCTTCGTCGTCGACGTTCTCGATCTCGTAGATGTAGGACTTCCAGAACTGGGCTTCGACTTCGTGGACGACATGGAGCAGGACGAGCGTGCAACCGGGGCGCCGGATGGCGGCGTCGACAGCGAATTCGAACGCGGCGTCGGCGCTATCCGAGAAATCGGTGCAGAACAGGATCCGCTGACAGCGGCTGGGGGAGAGGAGGGGATCCGTCATGGCGGGCAAGGGCGTGGGTTCGGGAGCGGGTTAGGCGTGGCGCAACGCGCGGGGCAGGCATCACGGGACGAGGCTGGGAAGCCATAGGATCATCTGCGGGAACACGGTAAAAAGGATGGCGGCGACGACGAGCGCCCAGAGGAAGGGGAGGCTGCCGCGGAAGACCCGTTCGAGGGGGACATCGCGGGCCATACCGCTGACAACATAGACGTTGACGCCGACCGGCGGGGTGATGACGCCCATTTGGGTGACAACCACGATCATGACGCCGAACCAGATGAGGTCGTAGCCGAGGGCCTGGATCACGGGATAGAAGATGGGGATCGTCAGGATGTCGAGGGCGAGGGCGTCGAGGAAGCAGCCGCCGAGGAGGTAGAAGAGGAGGATGAGGCCGATGACACCCCACGGGGGCAGGGGGAGGGCGGAGAGCCAGGCGGCGAGGTTGGCGGGCACCTGGGTTACGGCGAGGAACTTGCCGAAGATGATGGCGCCCGCGACGATGGTCATGACCATGCACGAGGTCCGGAGCGTCTCGAACAAGCATTGCACGAGTCTGGCCCAGGTGAGTGCCCGCTTGGCCCAACCGATCAGGATGGCGCTGGCGGCGCCCATGGCCGCGGCCTCGGTGGCAGTATAGAGGCCGGCGAACATCCCGCCCATGACGGCGAGGAAGAGCAGGATGGTCTCCCAGACCCCGCGGAGCGACGCGATCTTCTCGCGGAGCGTGAATGGCGGACCCGGCGGCCCGAGGTGGGGCTTCCGCCGGCAGAGGACGCCGATAATGATGCAGAACAGGAGGGCGATGAAGAGCCCGGGGACGATCCCGGCGACGAACAGCTTGCCGATCGAGAGCTCGCAAAGGATGGCGTAGACGATGAACACGATGCTCGGGGGGATGAGCATGCCGAGTCCGCCGCCGGCGGCGACGCAGCCGGTGGCGAGTTCCATATCGTAGCGGTAGCGCCGCATTTCGGGGAGGGCGACCGAGGCGATGGTGGCGGACGTGGCGGGGCCGGAGCCGCAGATGGCGCCGAACGCGGTGCAGGCGCCGACAGTGGACATGGCGAGGCCGCCTGGCAGGCGGCCGATCCAGTGGTAGGCGGCATGGAAGAGGCCGCGGCTGATCCCGGTGTGGAAGCAGACCTGTCCCATCAGGACGAAGAGAGGGATGGTGGTGAGGCTGTAGCTGGAGAACGTGTCGTAGAGGTCGAAGGTGGCCATCGAGAACGCCGCCTCGGGAGAGCGCATGAAGGCGAAGCCGATGATGCCGACAACGGCCATGACGAAGCCGACCGGCATCGACGCGGCCAGCAGGATGAGAAGCAGGGCGAACCCGAGCAGGGCGCCTTCAGTCGGGTTCATGGCTTGATCAGTTCCCGTCCCGGGTGGAGGAGGTGATACAGGGTGATGAGGACGACGAGGCCGCAGGATGCGGCGACGATGTACGGCACCCAGAACACGGGCAGCTGGAGGGTCATACTGACCTCACCCTTGGTTTTGAGGGTGGTTCCGTAGACGACGCATCCCCAGGCGAGGAGAACGAAGAGCAGCATGGTCAGGAGTCGCATGATCGTGTCCACGACCACGCGTCCGCGCCGGCTGAGTTTATGGAAGAAGTACTCGATGGCGACGTGGCCTTTGACGGCGGTGGTGTAAGGGAGCGCCGCGGCGATGGTGATGGCGGTGGCGATGCGGACGAGGTCATAAGCCCCCGGCAGGGCGAGGCGGAACACGCGCAGGACGACGTCCGCGGTGGTCACGGCGACCATGAAGAGCAGGCTGACGCAGGCGACCCCTGCGAGCAGCCGTGCGAGGCGCTCGAGGCAACTGCCGAAGCCGTCGAGGGCCGAAGCGGCTTGGCCGGCCGTCTTCGGAGCGGCATCGGAACTCATCGAGCAGTCGCGGCTCTTGCGAGTTCAGCCTGGATGTCGCTCAGGAAGGTGTCGCCGGGGAGGTTCTTGGCTTTCGCTTGGGTGACGTACTCGTCGAGGACGGGTTTGACGGCGGCCTTCCAGCGTTGCTGTTCAGCCTCGGAGAGGGGGATGAACTCGCGTTTGAGCTCGGTGACAAAGGCGCGGCCGGCGCGGTCCGCTTCATCCCAGGCAACGCCGTGCTTGGGTATCCACTCGCGGCTGACCTCGGTAAACAGGGTCTGGAGGTCCTTGGGGAGCGCGGCCCACTTCTCCTTGTTCATGACGACGAACATGGCGGTGGTGTAGCCGACGCCCGAGGCGTCGATGACATACTGGATGGTCTCGCCCTGCTTCCAGCCTTTGAGGGTTTCGATGGGGCAGAGGGTGGCCTCGACCACGCCCTTCTGGAGGGCTTCATAGGTTTCCGGTTGCGGCATGCCGACAGCGGTGGCGCCCAAGGCGCGGACGATCTTCTCCGAGAGGCCCGTGGCACGGACTTTGAGCCCCTTCAGATCCTCGAGGGACTTCACGGGTTTCTTCGAGGCGAGGATGCCGGGTCCGTGGGCATGCACGTAGAGGAGGTGGACATCGTCGAGTTCCTTGGGTTGGTGCTTGGCGATTACGGCGTTGGCGACGCGGGTGGCGGTGGCGCCGTCCTGGTAGCCGAGCGGGAGGTCGAGTCCCTCCAGCAGGGTGAACCGGCCGCGCGTGTAAGCGAAGCAGCTCATGCCGAGGTCGGAGACGCCCTTGGCGACGCCTTCGTAGCATTGGTCGGCCTTGGTGAGCGATCCCGCCGGGTAGACCGTGATCTTGACCCGTCCGTTGCTGCGCTTCTCGATCTCCTGAGCCCAGTTGGTCGCCGTGATGCACTGGATGTGCGTGGGCGGGAAGAAGATGCTGTAGGTGAAGTTGAAGGTCTGCCCTGGGGCCGTCGGGGCGGCGGCTTCCGACGGGGACTTGGGTTTGCAGCCGACGGCACCGGCCGCAACCGCGGCTGCAGCCAGGACAGCGATCAGGGATTTCATCGGGCGCCTGTTTTCCATAGGACTTCTCTGGGTTGGAGTTGCAGTTCGCGAGGCGCCCACGGGTGTCGCAATCGCTCTTGGACCGCGGGGGTGCCGGGTTTCTTTCTATGATAAATCGAAACGGAACGCAATAGCCGGATGAGGGCCTGCCGGAGATGTGAGCGAGGACTTGGTGTCGGTTCGGTAGCGCCACGCGGAACATGGTTCCCGGGAGGACCTGGGTGACGGTCCCTGTCAGTTCAATCGGTTCTTCCTTCAGCGCGATGGGCCTATCGGGCCATAAGATCCCGGCGAGGCGCGCCTCAGACCGATGAGACATGCAGTCCAAAGGAACCGTGGGGAGGGCAGCGGAGCCCGGTTTCCGGGGACCGGCTGCGGCCGAACCATTGTCAGTGGCCGGGAGGATGGCGACTCCGGCAATCGAGATCAAGCCTCTTGTGGTCTGGATTCCAGGCCGGGATCAGGGTTCAATGGGCCATGGACTGGCTGATCGAGTTGCTCTCGCCGGGCGGCAAGTTCCTGGGGATCGAGTGGCATTTCTGGAAGGTGGTGGGATGGCTCGGGAACGCGACGTTTTTCTCGCGGTTTCTGGTGCAATGGTATGCCACGGAGCGCCACAAGCGGGTGGTCATTCCTCCCGCGTTTTGGTGGCTGAGCCTGACCGGCTCCTTTCTGTTGCTGTCGTACGCCTTGTTCTACCAGCGCGATTCGGTGTTCATCTTCGCCTACGCGTTCACCTGGATCCCGTATGTGCGGAACCTGGTGATCCACCATCGGACCGCGGGTGTCGGGGAGCGGTGTGGGCGGTGTGGACAGCCGCCGCCGCCCGGGGCGAAGTTCTGTCCCGAGTGCGGATGCGCGCTGTGAGGCGGGGCTAACGGCCGGCGGGCTTGGGCGCGGTCGGGGCGGGCGCGTTGGTCGACGCGCGCGGGCGGTTGGTCACAACGGGATAACGGGCCATGACCGGCGCGAATTCGGGGGTTCGCTCTGCGAACTGATGAAGCTCAGTCGAGAGTCGCTGGATCAGAGGAACGCTGTTGGTCTCGTAGTCGCCGACGACCTCGAGCATCTTGACGGCGGTGACCTGCAATTCGTAGGCCTGGATGCGGAGGTTGCGGACTTGGAGCAGGAAGAAGACGTTAAGAACAGCGAGGGCGAGGATTAGGGCAACCAGAGCGATCTGGAACATGGCGCGAAGCGAGCGCACGGAGGAGGCCAGACTCGCGAGGGACTCGACGGCCGGCGGGGGATCGCGCCGGGGAAGAGGCGCTCCGGTGGGCGGGTTCGATGGGTCGGAGTCGATGGGCTCGGCCCAGGATGCCGGGCCAGGTCCCGCGTTCGAGGGGTTGCTGCCCGGGGTCTTGTTGGGGTCAGGGGTTGTCATGGCTAGCGGGGGTTGGGTCGGGTCTGGGCCGGCGAGGTGCTGCGAGGTTTAAGGCCAAGCTGCTCGAGCAAGGGGCCGTGGCGGAGGAGAAGCGCCGCCATGGCCGGACTGCGCTTGCTGTACTCGACGGCGTCCGACGCCATGGCTTGAGCGATCGTGCGGTTGCGGGAGACGAGGACGGTTTGCGCCTGGAGGCGCTGAGCCTGGATCTGGATGCGCTGGGCCACGCTCAGGGTGCGGACGTACCGGTAACAGAGTGCAACGCTCGCGAGCGCGCTCAGCAGCAACACGCCCACCAGCAACCCGGTGAGGGAAATTCTCTTGATCATGTCGCTGCGACTCTAGCGGTTCGTCACCCGGAGTCCAATCCAAAACAGTGTCCCTGACCCCGGTCCCCGGTGAAACGAGCAGGCCGCTGCGGGTGGCGCAGCGGCCTGTCAGAGGGGGAAAAGCGGGTCGCTATCTACTTGCGGCGCGCGATGCCCATCAGGGCGAGGCAGCCCAGGCCAAGGAGGGCCAGAGTCGACGGTTCGGGGACGATGGCGACGGTGACGTCGTCGTAGTAGCCGACGCCATTGGCGCTGCTCAGGCCGGATCCGACCGTGACACGGTCGAAGGTGATGGCGCCGGCCGAGGCGGCGTAGTTCACGTCCGCCATGCCAAGAATGCCGTCGACGTAAAAGTCCACGGTGGTATCGCCGAACACGGCCATGATTTCATGCCAGCCGGTGCTGCGGGTGGGCACGCCTTCGGTATTGAGAATGAACCAGTTGGGTCCCGGGCTGAACGCGACGCGGCAGGCGTAATAGGTGTTGAGGTCGGCGATGGTCACGGACGTTCCGGTGAACAGGTTCTTGGTCGCCGTTGTGTCGTTGTAGGCGCCCACCGCGACGAGTTGTGCGAGCGACGGAGCGTTGTCGCGGATGGTGGCGAACTGGCGCAGGTTGGCCTCCTGGGTCGAGTCGTAGAACCGGAACGACCAGACGAGGGGCTGTGCGTCGGAGCCGGAGACGGGGGTGATGTCATGGCCGCTTGCCTTAGCCGTGAGGTCCTGCTTGATGGACTGGGAGGGACTGAACGCCTGCTCAGTCGACAGAATGGCGCCGCCGCCGGTCAACCCGACACCCCACATAGCGTTGAAGGCGGCCTGGTCGATGTAGCCGTCGAAGTTGTCAGAAAAGATCGTCTGAGCGTTGGCGGCGCTGGCCAGCGCGAGAACTGCAACGTACACGAGCATTTTCTTCATTTCTTATGCCTCCTGATGGTGATCTGACCTGCCATGCGCGAATTTTGCGGGGTGCCCCCGCTTTAATGCATAATTCTTGTCGCGGCTCACCTTCCGAGTCAAGCGCGAAGATTGACAGCGCGAAGATTGACGCGGGAGTTATTCGTGGGGTATGCGGGGGTGATGCAGTCAGCAGGAAGCGACGAATCGGAGCATGGTGCTGTGAGCCGCCGGATGCCATCAGCGCTGTGGTTTCCGCGGGTGCGGCATCTGGCGGTTGCGGGCGTCGGGTTGGTGGTTCTCTCGAGGACGGCGTTGGCGCAGTCTCCGGCCGATCACTTCTATGATCCGGTGGTTGTGCAAACGATCCGTCTCGAGGTGTCGGCGGAGGACGTGGACCGGTTGCAGCGGGCGTTGCCGCGGCGGATCTACGTTCCCGGCACGTTTCGTTGGAACGATCAGTCGGTCTACCCGGTGGGGATCCGGTACAAGGGGAACAGTTCGTCGGCGCCGGAATCGCCCCACAAGCGGTCGTTCCTGATCGCGTTCTCCGAGTACAAGCGGGGCCAGCGGTTCCTGGGCCTGCGGCATGTGGCGCTGGACAACGGGATCCAGTTCGGGAGTCTGTTCAGTGAACCGCTGATCACCGAGGCGCTGCGGGGGCTGGGGGTACGGGCGTCGCGATGCAATTACGCCCGGGTGTTCCTGAACGGGAAACCGGCCGGCGTGTACGTGAACGTCGAACGGATCGACCGTTCGTTTCTCGAGACCCACTTCCCAGCGGCCGACGGCCCCCTGTTCAAGGTGGACGAAGGCGGTCCGGGAGCGAATCTGCAGTATCTCGGGGGCGATGCTGCGCTTTATCAGAAGGCCTTTGAACTGCACTCGGGACGGGAGATCGAGGGCTTCGCAGCCCTGATCGAGTTCATCCGCGCCGTTGACAATCCGGTGGGGACCGGGGCCGCTCTCGAGCGGTGTCTGGATGTCGAGGCATTCCTCAAGACAACGGCGGTGCTGTTGTTTGCGGGTGCGTTCGATCAATACACGGGGTGGGGGGCGCACAACTACTATCTCTATCAGAACCCTGCGGACCGGCGGTGGACGTACATTCCCTGGGACCTGGACGTCGGGTTTGCCGACAACGCGTTCGGTCGGGTGCCGGTGCTGGAAGGATGGCAGGCGGCATGGCCGGCCCCGGTTCCGGATCGACCTTTGATGGAGCGGGTGTTGGCCGATCCGATCTTGCTGGGCAAGTACCGGGAGTTGGCGCGGGGCATCCTCGAGACGTGGTTCCGGCCCGACGTGTTGATCCCTAAACTGCGGGCGTTGTCCGAGCAAATCCGACCAGCGATCGAGGAGGATCCGTACCCGTTGCGTCGGGCGACTGTACCGTCGGATCGGGGGATGGAAGACATTCGGGTGTCGATGGAGGAGTTCATCCGGAAGCGGTACACGCTGGCCCGGGCTCAGTTGGAGGCGCCCGGTGAGCGGCCTGCGGCGCGGCCGATGACGTCGGGCGGGGGGCAGGAAGCGCCAAGGCCCGGGCCGCCTTCGGCGGATTCGCCCAGCGGTTTGAGGGCGGTAAGGGTCAGCGCTGCCGGGGTCGAGTTGCAGTGGGTGGATCGAGCGCACGGAGAGATGGCGCATATCGTGCAGCGGTGCACGGGGGCGGATTGCGCGAACTTCGAGAACGCGATCGGCCAGGGAGGGGAGGATGCGACCGGCGCGACGGACCGGAACGTGCAGCCGGGCACGACCTACCGCTACCGGGTGTACGCGGTGTTGGCGACGTCCTCGGGGCCGCGGGGGACCGGGGTGTCGAATGTCATCACGGTGACGGTGCCTGCGGAAGCTGGAGGCTCGAAATGACGTGTTCCTGGACATTGCGGGGTCGGTTATTGCGCTGGGGTTTGCTGGTGTTGGCGGCGGGTTGCATCAGCGCCCTGGGCGGGCAACCCTCGCTGCCCGAGCCCAAGATGACGTTCCTTGACAACGGCGAGGTCCGGATCGGCATGGACCTGGCCTTGGGCGGGGCTGTCACCCACCTTTCGTGCAAGGAACATCCGGGCAATCTGATCAACAGCGCGGATCTGGGCCGGCAGATCCAGATGTCCCATTACTCGGGTCCCTGGCCCTTCGTGGCGGGCGGGAAGAAGCCGCATCCGGCGTGGGCTGGGTTGGGGTGGAATCCGATCCAGACGGGCGACTGTTACATGAATCCGTCGAAGGTGGTGGAGCACTCGAACGATGGGCGGGAGATCCATATTCAGTGCATTCCGATGCAATGGCCGCTGAACAACGTGCCGGGGGATTGCCTCTTCGAGACGTGGACGACGCTCGAGGGACCCGTTGTTCATATGCGGTATCGGTGCACCAGCCGGCGCGTGGACACGACGCTTTATCGTCCCTGTCCGCAGGAACTGCCGGCGGTCTACACGATCTCGAAGCTCTGGCGGTTGATGTCCTACACGGGGGAGAGGCCCTTCACGGGCGAGGCCCTGACGCATGTGACCAACGACTGGCGGAAGCCGTGGCCCTGGACGCGGTTCGTGGCGACCGAGCGCTGGGCCGCGCTGGTCAATGACGCGGACTGGGGGTTGGGGGTTTTCAAAGACGACGGCGGCGAATTCCACGGGGGCATTCACGGGGACGGACGTTCCGAGGATCCGAAACACGGCTCGACAGCCTACGTCGCCCCGATCCACGTCGAGAACTTCGATCACAACATCGTTTATGACCATCGAACCGAGTTCATGGTTGGCCGGTTGGAGGCGATCCGCCGGCACTTCAACAACGTCGCCACGCGGACGCCGCCGGTCTGGCGTTTCCAGAGGGACCGGCAGCATTGGGTCGTGCGTGACGCGGCGGACCAGGGGTTCCCGTGGCGGGGTGAGTGGCGGATCCGGCTGGGTGCGCGCAAGGCGCGATTGGAGAGCCCCACCCACCCCTGGCGGGCCGAGGGCGCACCGGTGATGAGTCTCGAGATTGCGGTCACCGGGCAGGTAACGGCCGCACGCGTGTTCTGGAAGCGCCTGGGTGAGGCCGGCTTTGACTCGCGCAGGAGCCTCCTGGTGGAGCTGAGACCGGATGGCGTGTATCGCACCTGCCGGCTTGATCTTGCTGCGTCGCCTGAGTACCGCGGCCTGGTGATCGGGCTGGCCATTGAACCGGCGAGTGACTCCGGACCCGGTGATGAGATCGCGATCCGGTCGATCCGGATGTCGCGTGACTGAGATTCGACAACTTCGGGACGGTGCCGGAGCCGTAGCGCGCGGGCATGGCCGCCGTCGGACTGGGCGTGTGGTGCCTGTGCCGGACGCGGCGTAGGCGACGCTGAGGTCGACCCGATCGGGGTCGAAGGCCCGACGGCCTTCATGATGCTCTATTGTAGCTGTATTGACAGCACGGTTCTTTCATCCTACCATCACAGTATGCGCACGACCGTGACCTTGGAACCCGACGTCAGCCGCCGGTTGCGGGAACTGAGCCGGAGCCGGAAGCTGAGCTTCAAGGAGGCCCTCAACGCGGCCTTGCGACACGGCCTCGAACACATGCTGGCCCGGCCGAAAGCCAAGCCGTTTCATACCACGCCCGAGGACATGGGCGTCCTGGCCCATCTGAACTACGACAACATCGGCGACTTGCTCGAACTGACCGAGAACACCCCGCGGAAATGATCCTCATCGACGCCAATCTGCTGCTCTACGCCGTCAACGCGGCGGCCCCGCAGCACAACGCGGCTCGCCGGTGGCTGGATGGGACCCTTTCCGGCACGGAGGAAGTCGGCTTTGCCTGGCCTGTGATCCTGGCCTTCTTGCGGATCGCAACCCACCCCGGCCTATTCCCTCGGCCGCTCTCGGCGAAGACGGCCACCGCCAAATTGGACGCCTGGCTGGCGCAACCCGTCGCCCGGGTTCTCGACCCCAGCACCGAGCATTGGTCGCGGCTGGCCGCGCTGCTGCGGCAAACCCAATGCACCGGCAATCTGATCCAGGACGCCCATCTGGCGGCATTGGCCATCGAGTGCGGCGCCACGCTTTGCTCCACCGACGCGGATTTTTCCCGGTTTCCCGCTTTGAAGTGGCTCAACCCACTCGCGGACCAGGGCGATGCCGCTTGAGAGAGCCATTCGGGTCGCCTTCCGGATCCACGGCGTCCGCCGCCAGGCTCTGCTTAGCGTCGGCGTAATCGACTCCGGCGCGCGCAATGGCCTTGTGGATGGGATCAGCAAGCCAATGCGGACTGCCTCCCACGACGATGATCAGCTTGGCCGTGTCCGAGCCGGTGGCGTCGGCGACGCTGACGGTCCAGGTATTGGTGCTGGTGGCGGTCGCGGGCGGGGGTTCCGGACAGGTCGCCGTTGGGAGCAACGACCAGCCAAGCCGGGCCAAGCCCGCGCGCGAAGGTCAGCGGGTTACCATCCGGGTCCGTGGCCGTTCCCACCAGCGTTCCGACATAGGCCGTATTGGGCAGTGCCTTCGGCCGGAGGACCGGGTCGCTGGTGAATGCGGGCGCTTGGCCGGGGGCGGGCGCCCCGTCCCAGGCGACGGAGAAGGCGACGAGCGGCGCGATGCCGGCGCCGGCGGCATCGACGAGGAGGTCGCTGCGGGGGACGCCCAAGGTGTCGAGGCCCGCCTCGAGGGTCGCCGGGCGCGCCGGACCCGCTGAGGGTCACGCCGTCCGCCTCGTGGGGATTGAGCACGCCGTTCCAGTCCTCGGCGTCGAGACGACAATCGATGCGGCGAGGGCGCGGGCCGTCGTGAATGCGACGGCTGCTGCCAGCAGCAGGGCTTTGGGATTCGGGTTCCTTGGCATGGGGTTCACGGTTCGGGTTGAGACGGCGCGTGGGTCGGGCCGCCGTTGGTTTGCGTTGACGTTCCCCTCGGGCTGGCCGCCTGAGGCGGCTCGGTGACGAGGCTCGTTCCCATATGCGGCTATCGTCACACGCATCCGCCGCCCCTCACCATGTCAGAAACGCCAAAAGCCATGCGAACTGTGACGCTTTCGAGCCAATCCTAGCGAGGCGCCGGCCTCAGGCCTAACGAAGTCCGCGATCCCATGAAGCCTTCCTGCCTCTTCGGACCCTTTCTTCCGCGCCTCGCTAGAGAAGCTCTCCGACCCGCGCAGGCGCCGTTGGCCCGAAGCAGCATCGCGGCTCCGCTGGAAATGACAAAGATACTGTCATTATTCGTATGGCTGCCGGCGCGGCGCTCGGGCATGCTCGCGCCATCATGATGAAACGCGGTTGGAACCTCGTCCTGTTGGCATGCTGGCTCGGATCTGCGACGGCGCACGGGGGCGATCCCCGGCCGGTGGCGGTGACCAACTCGGTGGGCATCGAGTTGGTGGCGATCCCTGCCGGGTCGTTCGTGATGGGAAGCGACCGCGGCGGCGACTGGGACGAGAGCCCGGCTCACACCGTCGCCTTCGCGCGGTCATGGCTGATGTCCGCGAGCGAGATCACTCTGGCGCAGTATCGCCAGTTCGCCCCGGGCCACGAGCTTCAGATCGACGGCAAGGCCACCGGCGTGAGCTGGCACGAAGCGGCGGCCTTCTGTCGCTGGCTCTCCGAGAAGGAAGGGAGGCATTACCGGTTGCCCACCGAAGCGGAATGGGAGTACGCCGCCCGAGCGGGAACAACCACGAAGTACTGGTCCGGCGACCAGGCCCCGGCGGCCGAGGCGCCGAATCCCTGGGGCCTGCGCGGGCTCTGTGATGGCGTGCTGGAATGGTGCCACGACTGGCACGGCCCTTACAGCCCCCAGGCGCAAACCGATCCGGTGGGTCCGGCGGAGGGCCTGACTCGCGTGGTGCGGGGCGGCAAGCCCGACAGCAACGATCGGCTGGGTGGCGAGCGAGGCCGTCAGCCCCAGGATTACCTGGCTTCTGCCAACCGCGCGGGATTGCCGCCCGCGTTCGGCGCTTCGAGCACGGCACCGCGGGAAGCACGCACCTCGACCGTGCCCGACCGCGATCTTCCGGGATTGGTCGGCGTCTTCTATGGCAATTCGGACTTCCGTCGCCCGCTGGAAGTCATTCCTCTCACACGGGCTCGGAATCGCTGGGGCAACGAACGCGGCAGCGATTGGTCCGCGCGCTGGCACGGCTTCCTCGAAGGGCCGACCACCGGCGAGGTGACGTTGGAGGTCACCGCGCGCGATGGCGTCCGATGCACCGTCGGCGAAAAGGTGGTGATCGACGCTCTGGGCACGCCCGGTGAGCACACGGGAACCCTCGCTCTCGAGAAGGGGCGCCGGGTGCCGGTGACAATCGAGTTCGCTTCTCAATCGGGAAACGCAGAACTGAATCTGGCCTGGCGCTGGGGCGACGCGCCGTTCGCACCGATCCCCGAGACGGCGTGGTCCCACCGCGAATCGCAGCGCAGCGAAGCGGAGGGCCTCCTGGTTCGGGAAGGCGGCCTCGCCACACCGGGCGCCCACGCGATTGGCTTCCGCATCGTGCAGGCGCCTTGGCCAGCGAATGCGCCGCAGCCGGCCTGTGTTCCGTTCATTCGTCAGTGCGTGAAGCCGCCTTCCGAAGTCGTGAAGCAGGGCCCCGACCCGAGTCGGGCGCACTTTCGCAAGCGCTTCCTCCTTCCCATCCCTCCGGACAACAGTCCGGACGCGGACATCGCGGCCGTGGGGCTCCATCCGTCGTTCCGCGAGCACAACCACAGTCCCGCCCTGGAAGTCTGTCCTAATGGAGACTTGCTGCTCGTCGTCTATACCTCCTACAGCGAATACGAACCGGGCGTCAGCCTCATGGGGGCGCGGCTCCGATATGGAGCGGACCTGTGGGACATGCCCGAGCCGATGTTCGACATTCCCGATGGGAACGACCACGCGCCGCTGCTGTGGACGGACTGGAGCGGGAGCGGGAAGCTGTTTTTATTCTGGGGATCGCCCGGCATCGAGCGGGGCGGATTCCCGTTCCAATGGACGACTTCAGCCGACAGCGGCGCCACGTGGGAGCCGATTCGCTATCCGACGTTCTTCGGTGCCATCGGCGCCCATTCGCGCCAGCCGATCAACACCGCCTTGCGCGGATCCGACGGCGCCCTCTATGTCGCCAGCGATGCTGCGGGTGCGTCGTCGGTCCTTTGGACCAGCACCGATGACGGCGCGTCCTGGGCGGATCCGGGCGGGCGCAGCGCCGGTCGGCACACGACGTACTGCTGGCGCGGGGATGGCGCCATCCTGGGGTTTGGCGGGAAGAACTCGAACTTCGAGGGCTTCATGCCATTAGCGATCTCGCGAGACGGCGGGCGGAGCTACGAGAAGGCGAGGACGCCCTTTCCACCCCAAACCAACAATCAGCGCCCGAGCGTGCTGCGGTTGGCCAGTGGTCGTCTGTTCTTCGCCGCCGACTTCCAGGATCTGCAGGGGCGAGCGCCCGCCGAGGTCAAAGAGCGGGGCAGCTTCGTGGCGTTGTCCGAGGACGAGGGGAAAAGCTGGCGATTCAAGAAAGTGCCCGGCGCGTTGCCGCACGAGAATCCGAAGAACCTCGGCGGCGCCACGACGTTGGGTTACAGCGCGGCGCGCCAGGCCCCCAACGGGATGATCCACCTCATCACCACCATGAACAACCCCTGCCTCCACTTCGAGTTCAACGAGGCGTGGATCCTGTCGGCCAGCGACCCCGATCCGGGCGCAAGTGACGAGGATCGGATGCGTTCCCGCGCGACGCGGGTCGCCTCCGTTTCGCCTGCCTCTGTGAAGTTCCCGGATGGGGCGGTGCGAGCGTCGTGGAGCGGCGGGGTGGGGGATGACGGCCGGTACCTGCTCGACGGCGGGGAGCACTGGTTCTATCCCAACGGCGCCAAACACTATGAAGTGACGTATCGACTCGGTCGCAAGTCCGGCACCGAAACGCTTTGGCGGGCCGACGGCACGCTCGCCTGGCAATGGGAACACCGGCCCGACGGCGTGAGCGTCTGGACGCAATTCTGGGAGAATGGCGCCAGAAAGTCCGTGTCGACGTGGCAGAACCACCAGGCGCATGGCGCAGCTCGGTGCTGGGATCGGACCGGTAAAGAGATCAGTGCCGTACAGTTCGAGCACGGCAAGCGTCGGTAAACGGCGTGATGAGCGGCTGCGGCTGTCCGTTCTTCAGGCGCCGGCGGATACTCTTAAGGCGCGTCACGGGACGCCTGCCCTCTTGCGGATCTCTTCCCCGGGCAAGGCTTCGCGCGCCAACAAGATCTCGGCCAAAGCGCCCTGAAAGACCTCCGGGCCGCTGTAGTTGGGGTTACAACCGATGCCCACATGGGTCGGCCCCGGCTGGTAACTCGGCGGCACCGAGGCCCGGCCGACCGGCTTGCCGTCGACGTACATCGTCAGTTCCGTGTGCTTCTTGACCACGGCCACGTGATACCACTTGCCGTTCTCGATGCGTCCGCCGGACAACCGGCATCCGCCGCCCGGTTGCTCGATGGCTACCACCAGTTCCATGTCCTGAATCGAGACTCGCAGCGGATCGTTGACCGGCGCGCACCAGGCGGAGACGATCTGGTGCCAGCGGCGGCCATCCACCGCCAAACCTTGCGGGCAGAACCAAGCCGCGAAGGTGTACGTCCGCAAGGGGAATTGCGGTGCGTCGTAGACAAGCTTTGTGGACTTGCCGTTGAAGGCCAGCGCGCCGGCCGCCGCCCCGTGGCGACCGGCCGTTGGGGCCAGATCGATGCTGGTCAGCAGCCGCCCCTCCTGCGGCTCCGGCGCGCCCGCCAACGCCGCTCGGACCACGACGCCATGCAGACTGGTCGGAACGCTGGCGTCCAGGGCAAACGACAGCGGGCTGTTGACTGCGGTAGCCCGGCGGTCGCCGTGCCGCGATTCGACCTGCCAAAAGTACTTCCCGCCCGAATCCGACGGCGCCGTCCAACGGAATTCCGGTTCTTGCAGTTGGCTCTTGTCAAGCAGCACCTTGGTGAACTTCGCGTCGGTTGCGATCCGCAGATCGTAGACCGAGCCGGGCTCGGCCGGGTCCCAGGCCAGGAAGACTTCCTCGACCGGCAACACGGCGTTGGCCTCGGGCTGTTTCAGATGGAACGGCGCCAGCGGTGCGTTGCGCACGGGCAGCCACGAGCGGTACAAGGTGCCGTAAGCGCCGGCGGAGCCGAAATCGCACAGCACCACGCGCTGCCCGTCGGCCACCGGCGTCCGGACGGCCACGATGGGGCCGAACCGCAGGTCTTTCAGCAGTGGATCGTCGGCCGCCAGCAGCGTCAGGGACAGCGCGGCCAGATCCAACTCCGGCAGGTCGGCCGGGTCCATGACGTTGTACTTCTGGTCGAACGTCAGCAGGATCGGGCCGCGGAGCAGCGACGTGTGGAAGCGAACGTGTTGGTCGCCGCGCAAGGCCCGCAACCGGAAGTCGAGTTCCAGGGCGATCCGGTCGCCCGGGTTCCAGGTGCGGTCGAGCGTCAGATAGCTGCCGGCGTTCACAGCCCCGGCCGGGACGCCGTTCACCGCGACCTTGGTCTCCCCGGACCACTCCGGGATTCGGACCCGCAGCGGCAGGGCCGCCGCATGCGGTGGGCGCACCTCGATGTTCACGGTTCCGTTTCGCGGATAGTCGGTCGTCTGGATGAACGTCCAGGTCGAGCCGCCCGCCAGCGTGACGTCGGTCTTGCCCGGTCCGTAGTAATTGAGGTAGAGGCCGTCCTTGCCATCGAGCACCGCCCACTGGCCGATCAGGCCCAGGCCGTTGGGGCCGTTGACGCTGCAGCAGTTCAGTTCGGGCGTGCCGGGCCGCGCCTGGAAGACGATGCTCTGGGCTGAGGCCAACCGCTTGCCGTCCATGGGGGTATCGTAGGTGCACCACCGGCCGCTGGGATGTTCGTGTCCCAGGGCCGCATTCCAGGTCGCATGCTCCAACGCGTCGGCGATCCGGCTGTCGCCGGTCAACCGCAGCGCCTCGACCGACAATGCCATCCACGCCACGGTGCAGCAGGTTTCGATCGCCCCGGGCTGGAACGGGTTGCCAACGGCTTGTTCGTGCGTGCTGAAGCTGCCCGAGTTGTGCACATCGGTGCGGTAGATGCTGCGCCACCAATGGACCAGCGCCTGCCGATAGCTGTCGTCGCCCGAGATACGGAACAGCTCGGCCAGGCCGATCATCGGGTGCAGGCTTTCCCAGCGCGGTTTGGGGGTCTGGTAGAATTCCAGGCCGCGCGACGCCATCCGGTGGTAGTCGCCCGCGGGCGGCTTTTGCCAGTCCTGTTCAATCTCGCGCGCCAGCCGCAGGTAGGTGTCCTTCTTGGTCTGGCGATAGAGCAGGCCGAGGGCATGAATCACCGCCATGTTCATCTCGTGCGAGCCGGCGTCATGCACGCGCTTGCCGGTGTCGAGGAAGGTCGCGCACATCAGGTCTGCTGCGCGGCACGCAGCCTGCAACGCGTCGGTATCCCCCGTGTCCTGATGCCACAGGACCATGGCCAGCATGCAGTGGTAGTGTCCCCATAGATCCCAGCGGTCGAGCAGGCGTTTGTCCGGGAACGGGCCAAGGTAGCCGTCAGCGGCCTGCGTCCGGATCAGGTCCCGCATCACCCGCGCGGTCACCCCGCGGAGTCCCTTGTCGTCCGACAGTCGGCAGAACAGGACGCAGGACGTCAGGTACTTGCCCACGAACTCGCCCGCCCACGGGACAGGATCTTCGTAGGGTGGTTTCCGATCGCGCAGGCGCATCATTTCGAGCATGCCCGGGTTCGCATCCGGAGCCGGGATCAGCCAGTTGCGGATGATGCCGTCTAACCGCTTGCCCATCGCGCCTTCCAGGGTCATATGAAGTCGCGGGACCGCCAGATCGAGCGCAGGCTGCGCGGCGAAGGCGGGTGGCGCAACCCCGGCGGCAAGAAGGAATGTGGCGGCCATCGCTATGCCGCAATGCTGGGCTGTTGTCATCGGATGCCCATGGTCTCAACCGGGGGTGATCGTTTTCGCCGACGCATCATAGCGCTGCCGTTGTCCGGTCCGGAGCGCCTCAGCCGCCATGATGGTGGCCACCGCGTGCTGATGCCCGTATCCGGTCATTGGCGGCAGGAGCGCCCCGCAGGATCTGCGGCATGCTCAGGCCGGCGGTGACCGCGACAGCGGCCGTCTTGAGACCATCCCCGCGGGGGGTGAGTGCGGAAGGCAACGGTGTGGTCTTCATGCCCGGAGCATGCGTCCTTTGGCGACAGGATCAATGCGTTTTCCGTTGTTGCCGTGCGGCGCCGCGCAGCAAGCGGCACCGCTTTCGAGTGTCCATTGTGAGGACCCCGCCCTGGCAAAAATGGCTTGCGACCCCGCGCGATGAGAGTCGCATCGCGACAACGGGCGCGAGAACTCGATTGCACCGTAGCAATCAAGTCAAATGGGGAATCCACGATGAAAACTGCGCGCCCAGTTATGAGGACGATCACGCCCATGAAACGAGATTCTTCCTGCCTCCTTTCGCGGATCCGGTGGTACCACCCTTTACGGAGGCACGCTGAGTGTTTTTGCACAGACCCTTAATGCGTCCTGCGCACCGCCTTTGAGAACGTACAGCCGACCGCGCACGGTAACACTCTGGCCCGGCTCAATTCGGCCAAACCAGGGGAAGAGGTGAAAATAGGCCCAGGAATAGCTCCACATGTAGCCCGCCTGGTTGAAGGGCATCGCCGAAACGCGGCAGGCAACAACGGGAATCGGCTGCCCGTTCACGGCCACCTCGTAATGTTCGCTCCATGTCTCCGACCACGCCGGACTTGCGATGCATCGCGCCAGGAGAAGCCAGGCGGGCGCAAGCCGTCGTTGCAAGCGGGTGCTTCGAGTGCGTTCAGGGGGCGTCTTCATAGGCGACACGTTTTCAGCAGGATCAGGGGACCGAGGGTCATGGTTGAAGCCCTTTCGCAGGCGGTCCCCACACCAACGTCACATCCTTAAACACGTCATCAGTGCGGGCATATTCGCCATCGAGCACCACGGGAACGTCGCACGTTCTCAACTCACCACTTTTGCACACCGCGGAGCCGGAGTCGGCAGAAGAAGCACGAATGCAGGCTGACACGCAAAACCGTGCCCACCTGGGAACGGGGGTGTTCGATTGGCAAAATGTACAAGGGATTTGGCGTTTTTGACATGGATCGCGCGATGCCATCGGCCCAGAGTCGGTTCCGCGTTTCGTTGCGTGCGCAGAAGCCAGGCACAGGAGCTTGCGGTCTGGGCGGCAACCCCGTCCGGACGGCGCGGCCCGCAACACGCGACGGAACGTCCGAAAGACGAAACAACCTGCACTTGCGCCCATGAAACGGACACTGCAACACACCTTCGCTTCGCTGGGGTTGATCCTGGGGCTGGGTCTGCCCCTGGCGGTCGCGCAGAACCTAATCGTCGTCGAGGAGAACTTCGCCGGCGGCCTGGGTCGATTCGACGGATCCTCCAACATGCCCGGTGGCGGCAACGATCTGGCGTGGGCTGCCTTCGACATGGCGGGAGGCCAAAGCGGTGAACTGGCCGGCACCCTGGCCCGCAACACCACCGCCAACGCGTCGTACATCGGCGATGTTACACTCAACGGCTTGGTGAGTTTGGGGGAGAGCTTGGTTCTTCGCGGCAAGTTCCTGGTCTCGAACTTCAACTTCGACGGGTATTTCCTGATCGGGTACGTGAACACGGCCGATCTGAGCCAGTTCCTGGGAGTGCGCGTCTCGGAGCCGGGCGGTGCCTTCGCCCCGAGCTTCCGAGGCGAAGCCGTAGCGGCAGGCGGCACCGCGCCGATATTCGGCATTCCTCAGGATACGTCCGTGGCCTTTGACCTGACTTGGGACCCCGTCGCAGGACGTCTGACGGGGCAGATCGGCGAACAGGCGATCGACTTGCTGCGCGGCCCGGCGACGACGAAGTTCGACGCGTTCGTCGTGGGGACCTGGGGTGTCGGCAGTTCGAATCCGGACCAGCAGCTGCAGATCTATCTCGACGATCTCGCGTACAGCATGTGGGACGCGCCGCCTCCAGTCTCGGTGAAGATCACGACGCCGGTGAGCGGGCGCACAGTCGCTTCCGGCAGTTCGCTGGCCATTGCCGCCGAGGCTTCTGCCGGCATCGGAGCGGTCGCGAAGGTCGAGTTCTTCGCCCGGGAAACCGCCACGGGCACGGAATCGAGTTTGGGTGTGGACACCAGCGCGCCCTACCAAGTCACTTGGGTCAGCGTTCCGGTGGGCAGCTACGAGTTGCGCGCTGTCGCCACGGGCAGCCTCGGCCAAACCGCAACCTCGGACACGGTCCTCGTCACCGCCGTCGTCGTCCTGCCGACCGTCACCGTGACGGAGACGTTTACGGATGGCCTGGCGTGGTGGCCGCTGCAGGTGAACAACGGGCAGAACGGCAGCAGCCTCGCTCCCGCGGACACGACGGAGGCCGGGGGCACCGCGCCGGAACTGGCCGGGACCATCGCCCGCAGCTCCGACGCCGATCCGTTTTATGTTGGCGAGCGCGTCCAGGGGGCGGTGCTCTATCCTGGCGCGCAGGACCTTGCCCTCAAGGGGCGGTTCCTACTGCACGACCTCGGGTTTGACGGACGCTGGTTCATCGGTTACGTCAACACGTCAAACCTGGGTTCCCGGCTCGGCATCGAATTCACCGAGCCGGGCGGCGGACTTGCTGGGTTCCGGGCAAATGTGGTTGCTCCCAACGGCGGATCCCCAATCGTCGAGTGCTTGCCCGAGACGCCGATCGAATTCGACCTGCAGTGGTCCGCCGCAACCGGCACCCTCACCGGCAAGCTCGCGGGCCAGGATGTTCAGTTCCAGGCCGCTGTCGGGGGCGCCGGCTTGGACGCGTTCGTCGTGGGAGCCTGGGGCGTCGGCAGTTCGAATCCGGCGCAGCAGGTCGAGTTGCACCTTGACGACGTCAGCTACACGTTCCCGGCGCGTCCGGCGATCGGAATATGGATGGCCGCACCCGCCTCCGGCACTCGCCTCTTCGAGGGAGAAGATGTCACCCTGACCGCTTCGGCCGCAGCCCAGTCAGGCGCCATCCAGAAAGTCGCGTTCTACGCCCGGAATCTGGCCACCGGCGTCGACACTAAGATCGATGAGGTGACCTCGGCGCCGTACACGATGGTCTGGACGAAGCCGCCGGGCGGCACGTACGATCTGACGGCCCAAGCCTTGACCGACACAGGCGCGTCGGCGACGTCGCCCGCCGTTCTCCTGACGGTGATCCGGCCGGGCGAACCCGTGACGGTCACCGAGAACTTCGACGCCGAAGCGGGCAGGTTCGACCTCGCGCTCAACAACCGCGCCAGTGGCAACGACTTTGGCCATGTCACATCGAATCAGGCCGGCGGCAACTCCGGCGAGATCGGCGGGGTCTTTGCGCGCACGGGCATCGGCCAGCCGGCCTACGTGGGAGATGGCATCCTGGGCGGGGCCATTTACCCCGCCCACCATAACCTCGTTCTGAAAGGCCAGTTGCGTTTGCGCGACATCAACTTCAACGGAAGTCTCTTCATCGGCTACGTCAACACCCAGAATCTCGGCCAACGCTTCGGCATCGCGATCGAAGAACCCGGCGGGGGGATCGAACCCGCCTTCCGGGGGTGGGTGCAGGGGCCGGGAGTGACAACTCCCATGCTCGTCTTGCCGGACGACACCGTCCTGATGTTCGATTTCGAGTGGAACGCGACCGCCAAGCTCATGACGGGCCTCGTGGCGGAACAACCCGTCGAGTTCACCGCCGAGCCCGGTCTGGTTGGCTACGACGCTCTCATCGTGGGCACCTTCTCCAGCGACGGCACCCCGACGATCCAGGCGGAGTTGTTCGTCGATAACCTAACATACACCGTGCTCAAGGTCACCCAGCCGCCCACATTGCAGATCGGCATCGCCGGCAACAGGGTGGTCCTGGGCTGGACCGGAGCGGGATTCAAACTCGAGGAACGTGCAGGGTTCGGACCAGGAACGGCTTGGAGCAGCTCGAACGCCGAGGTGATCCAGGCCGGCGACCGATTCTCTGCCAGCATTGCACCCGTATCTCAGGCGGCATTCTATCGGCTCACCGAGTAACGGCCGCGCAGGCACGCATGGTCGCACCCGTGTGGACCAACCGACGGAGAGTCGTCGCTCTCCGGCACCAGTGTCATGTCTCACGAGCCAACCCATCACATCCATGCCGGGACGTCTGTTGGACCCTTTGACCAGGACTACGCGGGTGCTCGGCGTTCTGACTGTTTCGATCCCAGCCTGCGACCCCGCCCACGCCGCGGGACTGCATCCGAACCTCGGCATGGGCGGCAAGAACCGCGATCGCTGCACCCGCTGCTGATCTTGGCCCTGGCCGCTGACGAGTTCAACAGAACCAAGGCAGGCCATCGCAAGAATGATTCATGCTGGGAGCAGCCCATAGGGACAGGCTCCCCAAATGGCCCTCGATCGGTCCATTGCGAACACAGCCAAGACATAGATGACGCCACCCACAGGCAGGTCGTTGGATCAAACCGGAGAGCGACGGCCCGTTCGCCTTTGGCGGACACGACATCGATCTCGAGCGGCGCGGTTCCAGGACAGCACGGCGTGACGCGACATATTCAGTTGCGGTTCTCCAGCTTCCAAACCGTCGCCGCAATGTGCTGTTGCGGCTGGTCCTTTGTTGCCCAGTAATACAGGGCCACCACTTCACCCCGCTCGTTCGTGGTCAATTGGGGATACCCGAAATCATGGTCGCCGAACTGGTCAGGTTCGAAATCCTCTCGCAGCACCACTTCCGCGCCCCAGGATTTGCCGCCGTCGGCGCTGGCCCGGGCGAAGAGTTTGTCCCGGGTGCGGTCGCCGTAGGCGCAGACCACCCGTCCGTCCTTGAGCACCGTCAGACCCGGGGGATTCCCGTTTTCCGCACCAGTCTGGCCAACCCGGCTCGAGAAGCTCCAAGAACGCCCGTTGTCCCGGGATGCATAGCAGTCCACCCAGCAGGTGGCCTGGTTATTGGCCACGTCACGTCGGCGCAGCGCGGCGATGATCGTTCCGTCGGCCAGCCTGCCCACGGCTGGCATCACCGCCCGGTATGGATCCTCGAGCGGCACGATCCACGCCACGAAGTGGAAGCTTCTCCCCCCGTCGGACGTTTCAGCCACGAAGCTCTTGTCCGTCGCAATCTGGCCCAGGACGCTACCGCTGGGCCGGGCTGACATGAACAGCAGGCAGGAGTTCGGACCAGTCGCCAAATAGCGGGTGCGGGCGGTCAAGGCCATCCCCTCAAGATTGGCGTCCTTCATCAGCGCGCCGAACCGGTAGGGGCCGCGCCACTTCCGCCCCCGATCATTGGAGAAGAAGAACGACCCCGTCGGGTCCTGGGATCCGTGGTAGCCTACGCCAACGACGCGCAGGGCGAAGCCCGGGGCCTCGAAATCGACGCCACCGGGGCACTCGGTCGCCACGCCCTCATCGCCGACGAAGTTCTCTGGATCCTCGACCGCCCAGGTCCGGCCGCCGTCCATGCTGCGCGCCAGGCGGCTCACGATGCCCAAAGTGGCATCGCTCCCGCCCTTGAGGTTGTGCCCTTGCTGTTCAACGTAATCTCCGAAAGAGAAGCCCACCAGGATTTCCCGGCCGTTGTCCCAGCGCCAGATGCCATTGTTGGCCGGCCAGCCGCAGAACTTGCCTGCTTCGCCAGCGACGATGGCGTTCTTCATCGGCTGCGCTTCACGGTTGGCTGAAGGGTGTTTGCAGCCGCCAATCGCAAGAGCGGAGACAAGACCACTCATCAGGACGAGCTTGGTGTTCGGTTGTTTCATGATTTTCGATTTCGATTCCATGGTTCATCTTGGCGCCGGGTCTATTCTCCCACCGTTGCCTCTCCTGATTTCCACCTGGCAATCCGGCCGGGGGCGACCCGTTTGTACATTTCCGCAAATGATTTCTCCTTCGTCTCCGCGACGTGGGTGTTAAGGCAGAGATAGGTCAGGGTCTCATCGCCTGCTTCAGTCGTGTGTGGGGCCTGCCAAGGCACAAAGACAACATCGCCGACACCCACCGAACGGGTTTGTTCACCCACCGTCACTTGGCCTCGACCCGACAGCACAAAAAACGTCTGCTCCTTCTCCGGGTGAGAAACCATCGCGCCTTTGCTGCCCTTGGGCCAACTCACCAAAGTCACCTCAGCACGAACCGCCTCGTTGCGCTCGAGAATCAGCCGCGTCGTGTTCGATCCGAAGTCGAACAAGCGTCCGGCATGAATGTCGGCAACCAACTTGCCGGGCCTGTCGGACACCGCGCGAGCCTCGGCGCCTGCCACCGCAGCTTGTTGAGACTCGGCCTGCTGCCGCCGCACCTCCTTGACCTTCGCGATGTGATCGGCAAACGACGCATGGCCTTCCTTGTTGGCGTCCAGAAATGCGTTGAAGAGGAGGTAGCTCAGTGGGGCATCGCCCCCCACGATAATGTGATGCACTACCGTCGGCGGCACGTAGATCAGGCTGCCGGGTTTGACCGCGTAACGTGCCGGGCCGACCACGACAACGCCTTCGCCGTCGGTAACGTAGAAGATCTGCTCCTTGGCTTCGTGGCTGTGGGGCGGCCCTTCCAGTCCCTTGCGCCAGCGATTCCAGCCGACTTCGGTGAGCTGCGTTTCACTCCGGTCCACAAGCACGGTGACGACGTTGAGTCCGGCAACATCCAGTTGCTGGCCGTTTTGATAGTGACGACAGATCATCTGCGGCGAAGACTCAACGCCAGAGCGCCCAGCCCCAGAAGGGCCAGCGTGGAGGGCTCGGGAATCAGCGTTACCGCAACGCCATCCACCATGGTGCGCGAGCCGTTCAGAACCGTATTCACAGCGCCTTCGCCCACAAATAGCGTGATCTGGCCAGCAACATCGGCGGTCCAGTCGCCAATGTCACAGGCAAAGGAGCCCGTGTAGTAGTAGTAATCCACTCCCCCCACGTTGATCGGTGAACCCGCCCGAGTTTCCCAGAGCAGCGTCCCAGCCGCCGTGTCCGCAAATGTAGTCATCGATCCGGCGCTCGCACCGTAGGAGAAGTCATAGCTGTTGATGCCGATGTCGGGCCTGAGGCCATCCAGCAGGCCGCTCGGATCGCTGACCGGATCCGAACGACGCCCCAACGCCACGACTTGCAGCCCATAGACACCGCCGGGCGTCAAATCGCTGAGGGTGAACGAAAAGGGGTTATAGCTGGTGCCCACGATCGGCTCAACGGGTGTCGTTGTCCCGCTGACAAATCCACTTCGTCGGTTGTTATCCTCGACGCACTGGCCGCCGACAAAGAAGGTGCCGTCGGAGGTATCGTTCAGGCTCCAGTTCACCGAGTTGCCGTTCCGAGGGTCAGTGACGCTCGCCCCCAAGCTCAGCGGGGAGATGGTGAAACCGTTGCGGCTTTCGCTGGTCGTCGTGTCCCTGAAGTTCAGAAACGTCCCGCCGGTAATCGTTTCAACTTCCTCAGGACTGCGTTGCCCGACTGCGGGTGTCACGGCCGCGCACAGCAAGAGGCTCAAAACGGCGCGGGCGGGGAGGATCGACCTGGTCTGGGGAAATGTGGTTTTCATCATGCGGACTCAAGTTGTAAGGATGGTCGGATCAGCCTACCTGCTCACTCGAGCCTTTTGGCCACCCGTGGTATTGAACATGACGGCAGTATTGCCGGCCCCGGGCGGAGATGACATGCGAAGTTCGTCAGAAGCCATTCGAAAGAGCGCAACATTGTCGATGTCAAACTGGCGGGACGGCTCCGGCACGTCGGCATTCGGAAGGCGCGTGGTCAGGAACGGCTCGGTATGCCGCCGGCGAGAGAAGTCGCGCAGCCGAAACTCGCCCGTGCGGAAGACCAACCGCTCCACGGTTGGCGTGGCGTCACGGAAGGAAGCGTTCGTGAGGACATCAACACCATCCACCCTGAGCGTGTAGACCTGACGATTCCCATCCACCAGCAAGTCCAGCCGAATCCACTCGTTCGGCGCGTATTGGCAGACATCCTCCTCTTCGGTCGTCCCGTTCCAGGCGGTGATCTTGCCGCCATTGAGCGCGATGGCCACCGCACGCGTGCCATTGCTCGAGACCACGTCAATCTCGAGGGGTGCGCTCGTGGTCGACTTCTGATGGGCCCGCACCTGGAAGGACAGGTGCGCCAGGGTGTGCTGTGGGAATACCCGCATCACGCTGGCGTAGTCGTAAGGGTCGCGATCCTCCAACCGCACGAATCGGTTCGTCCCTTCCGCGACGACGGCCACGGGTGCCCACTGAGGACTGTAAGTGTTCCACCCCTCGACGCGGCGGCCCGGCGATTGGGCCTGGAAATCGTCACGCACATCGTTGGTCACCTGCCCCACGATGGGGGTGGGCACGCTGGCGACCCAGATGTCCTCCTTGTTCATGCTGTAGGTCAGCCACAGGTCAGTGCCCGGAGGGTCGCCGTTGCCCGGGGTGATGCCGCGGACGTACTGCGGCCCGCAGTTCTTGTCGTCGCCGGGATCGTTTTCGTACCGCTGGGGTGGCATGTCGCCGGCGATCACCAGAAAGGGCGTGTTGAAATGCAGGCCGTCCTCGGAAATCGCCGCCGCCAGCGGCCACCGACGCTGGCCGTCGCCATGGCTCGCGCAGCCGATGAGCGCGTAACGCCCGTCCGAAGTGCGCTCACCCCAGACCTTGGCGCCGGGATGCCAGCGGAACGATTTCACCTGGGTGGGATCGGGCACATGGTCCGGAATCCAGTCGCTGCCTGTGCTGACGGCCATGTAATGGTTCTTCCAGAAGCCGACGATCCGTTGATCGGGCAGACGGTACCAGCAGAAGGCTTTCCATACCCGGTTTCCGCCGTTGGTGCTGACGGTGTAGAAAACCGGATCTTGGTCCTCCTCCTGCCACTGCTGGCGGACGAGCGGATCGTTGCGCAACGCGTCGCAAGCGGCCACGAAACCCGAGTCCGGCGAGGACGCATACCAGGGCCAATGAACATAAGGGCCGGGCCCCAGGTGGTTGGTTTTGACGTTATAGATCGGGCCGTAGGAATCCGGGCCGCCGATTTCGCGAACCAGTCGCACGCCCATGCCCCCGTTTCGAGTTCCCCGATAGTGAGAGGCAAGAAAGCGCCCGTTGGGTGCGACGTAGAACGCCATCCGATGATGGCCTCCGTCGAAGATCGGGGAGGACACGGCGGGGCTCCAGTCCAGGCCGTTGGTGGACCAGGCCAGCCGGCTGGCCGCGCCATCGTGCATCACCCAGAAGAGTCCACCCCAGTAGGCCAGAAACTGGTGGTGGCGATAGATGGTGTCGTGACCGTCGGCAAGACTCGGATTGTTGGCGGCCGAGCGGATCACTTGGACATTTTGGACGCCGACAGCCCAACGCAATTTCCCGTCGTGACTTGAGAGGTCGGGTTGCACCTCCGCGGTGTAGCGTGGCAGTTGCGCACACGCGGTGTGGACTCCCAGAGCCAGCCAGGCGGCGACTGAGAACATCCGGGGTCGTGACGTGGTCATGCTGGCAGGTTTCTCGTGATTCGCTTTGAGACTACTCGCTCACCGACACGTCATCAATGTAGTAGGCCGCTTCGGGCACGGGTTGATCGGCATTGGGGAGGTCCGCGCCGGGTGACTTAGGATCACGCAAAGTCGGCGACGTGCGAAACTCACCGGTCCGAAACGAAATCCGCTCCACCGGAGCCGTGGGGTCGCCGATCTCGGCGCCGGCCAGCAGCGTCTGGCCGTCCAGGATGACGTCGAAAACGCCCCTCTCCAGGTCGAAACGCAGCGCTACGTCATACCATTGGTTCGCGGCGTGGTGCTTGAGCGTGACGATTTCATGTTGATTGCCGTCTTTGGCCAGCATACGGCCCTGTTCGTCAACGATGAGCACCACCGTCGGGCGGTAGCCGTAACGGTCGAGCAGTTCGATCTCAAGGCGGCCGTGATCGGTTTGCCGGGCGAGAACTTTGAAACGCACGGTGGCCCTCTTCATTGCCGGGAGGACGCGCACGGCGCGCGCATAATCAGCAGGCTCGCGGTCGCGCAGTTCGAGGCTGCGATTCGTGGCGCTCGGAAAAGCGGCGAGCCGCACGCCGGCCCAGAGCGGGCTGTGGAGGTTCCAGGGCAGGTCCTCGAGGGCACCGGTGTTGAAATCATCGTGCACGGGCCCGTTGACCGTGGCACGCACAGGCACGGGGATGCGGCTGACCCAGATGTCGTCCTTGTTCATGGACCAGGTAATCCAGAAGGCGTTGCCCGGGGGCTTGCCGTTGCCTTCCACGATGCCGCGGACGTACTGCGGACCGAACGCCTTGTCGAGGCCATTGTAGCGGCGCGGCGGAACTTCACCGACCACGGTCAGCAACTGATCGAAGGTTTCGCCATCGTCGCCCGTGACGAGCGCGAGCGGCCAGCGATGCCGGTTGTCGCGCGTCGGGTTGTACACGAGGGCGTAGCGCCCGTCGGGCGTGCGTTGGCCCCAGACTTTGCCCGAGGCCGTGACGAGCGAAGGCTCCTGAGCGGGCTGACTCCACGTGAGACCGTTGTTGGTCGAAAGTGCTGTCCAGGAGTTTTTCCAAAGGGCGACGGCCGCGCCGTCTTTGCGATGATAGAACGAGAGCGCCTTCAGCACCTGGTCGCCCAGGTCGGGATAGAAGCCGTCCTTGGCCCGGTCTTCCTCCCACCACTGGAGTGTCACGAGTTTGTTGGCGAGCAACGCTTGGCACGCGCGCTTGAACCCTTCATCGGGCGAGGCCGTGTAGAAGGGATGGCTGGTGTTGCTCTCGTTCCAGCCGTTGTGCCGGCTGTAGCGAATGAAGTAGATGGGCCCGAAAGTGCCGTCAGCATAGACCTCGCGCACGGTGCGCCCGATACCGCCCCCTTCATTGGGCTTCCGTTCCGGGCCGTAGAACCCAAGCACGAGCAGCCGGCCGTCGGGCGCCACGTAGAACCCCATGCGCTGGTGCACCTCGAATATCGTATCGTCAGCGGTCCGGTATTCGGGGAAGACAACGCGCGGTTTCTCCCAGTGGATGCCGTTGGTGGACGACATCAACAGCGTGTGCATCGGTCCCCGGTTTTCGTGCACCGGCGCGCTGAGGTACTCGATCCAGAAACGGTTGCGCCCATAGGCGAGCATTGGGGCGTGGTTGTAAGTCCAGCCAAAACCATCCGCCAACTCGGGATGCGAGCGGTTGGCCCGGAGCGCCTGCCAGCTCTTGACGCCAATCGCCCAGCGCAACCCGCCGTCGTGGGTGGTGTCGGCCTGTTCGGGACCGACGAAACGCACGGGTGCGGACTCGTGAGCCAGGCCGAGCCCGGGAAGGTCGGCAGGCCGGGGAGGCTCATTGCCCGTGATCAGGTGCTCATGCGGCGTCCGAATCGTGGGATGCCCCATGAAACCATAGTCGCCCCAATGCTGGTCGTCGGAGATGATCAGGAGAACATCCGGCGGCGCAGCGCAGAGGCCAAACCCAGGCGCGAGAAACAGCAGGGCTGCGACAAGGGGTTTCAGCTTCTGGAGCATGGGGTCAGGGGTTGCCCACGGCGGCGGTTTTCACGTCATCAATATAGTACACACTCAGCGGCACGCGCTGGTCGGCACCCGGCAGGTCTTCGCTCGTGTAGCCCAAGGTCGCATGTTCGCCCTCCACGAAAAGGGCCCGCACATCGCCGCGATAGGGGCCGGTGCGGAAGACCAAGCGCTCGACGGTTCCGGCCGGCTCGGCGAACTTGACCGCGACCCCGACGGTGTTGCCGTTCAAGGCAAGGTCGTAGGTTCCGGCGGTGCAGTTGATGTCCAACCGGAGGGTCAGCCACGTGCGGTCAGGAACCGGAATGGAATTGACCCATCGGGACATCTGGTCCTGAGCCAGCCATGGGCCATCCAACCGCACTTTCAGCGGGCGATGGCCGTGGCGATCCTGCACTTCCGCCTCCAGCACGCCGTGACCCACTCTCTCCGCCAGCGCACGGAACTCGATCCGGACCCGCGAGCTTTCGGGGAACGCGCGCTCGGCCAGCGCATAGTCGTAAGGATCCTCGTCGCGCAGCACGAGGCACCGGTTGCCCGATTGCTGCGGGTCGTCGCCGAAGCCGATGGGTGCCCACTGCGGTGCATACAGATTCCAGGATTCCAGTTGCGCGGTGGACTCCACGCCGTCGAAGGCCTCCTGAACATGGTGCGTGACCATGCCAGTCACGGGCACCCGCGTGCGGGTGACCCAGATATCCTCTTTGTTCATGCTGTAGGTGCTCCAAAGATGAGCCCCGGGCGGCCTGCCGTTGCCTTCCTCGATGCCGCGGACGTATTGCGGGCCGGCGTTCTTGTAAAGGCCGGCAAAGCGCCGGGGCGGCACCTCCCCGTGGAGGCAGAGCATGTCGGCGAAGTCCCGGCAGTCGTCGCTCGTCATCACGACCAGCGGAAAACGGTTGTTGCGCGTGAGCGAGTGATTATAGACGAGCGCGTAACGTCCGTCGCCGGTTCGCTGCACCCAGGTCTTGGCGCCACAGGGCGTCAGGGTTGGTGCTCCAACCAGCCTGGTCCACGACTGGCCCTCGTCGGGGCTGAGTGCGTAATGCGCCTTCCAGACGCCGAGCACCGCGCCATCCGGGCGGTGGACGAAACTCGGCGCCTTGGGCTCCGCCTTGTCCAGTCGGAGCGTGTAGAAGCCATCCGTGGCGCGGTCTTCCTCCCACCATGGCAGCGTCATGAGCTTGTCCTGCAACAGCGCGTCGCAGGCAGCGACGAATCCGGAGTCGGTGCTGCTCTTGTAGAAAGGGAAGGTGGTATTGGTCTCGTTCCAGCCGGCGTGCCGGTTGTAACGAATGAAGTAGATCGGACCGAGAGTGTTGTTCGCGTGGATCTCGCGGACGACCCGGCCCAAACCCTGACCCTTGTTCGGACCGTGTTGCGGGAGCGGCTGCATGCAGAAGCTGTAAAACGCCAGCGTCAGCAAGCGGCCGTTCGGCGCGACATAAAAGCCCATGCGCTGGTGCATGATCGCGGGCGTGCCGGCGGGAAGATGACCCTCGGCATTCGTGATGTCGGGCAGAGCGTATTCCGGGAAGATCACCTGCGGATGGGACCAATGCCGGCCGTCGGTCGAGGTCATGAGCAACGTCCTCCCGGGTGGGACATGTTCTGACTTGGGCGTGCTGAGGTATTGAAGATAGAACCGATCTTGCCAATAGGCCAGATACGGCTGGTGGTTATAGGTCCAGCCGATGGCCCCGCCTTCGGGCGGACAGGCGCGGTTGGCGCGGAGCGCCTGGTAGCAATGGACGCCGACCGCGTGGCGCAGGGCACCGTCGTAGAGGCGCTTGTCCGTTTGCTCCCGGCCGACGTAGCGGACCGGTTCGGCGGCGGAATCGGCGACTGGAGGCGGCAGGGCCGCCTGGGCGCCTGATGTTGCGATGGGAAGGAAGGGGCAGAGCGCCAGCAGAGGCGCGAGCCAGGGCGTTCGGGTTGGCCTGAGTTTCAACGATGGTTTCATGATCTTGTGGCCTTTGAATTCAACGGGGACGCCATGCCGCAGTGCCTTCCGGCCACGGGTAACTCCCCGGCTTGATGGTGAACCGCGTGGCGCTAGCGTCATGCGTCGAAAGCGTGACGATACCGGGCCCAAGTTCGGCGGTTACCTGCAACCGATGCCAACGCATCTGCCGCGCGAGCGCCACCGCGGTGGCACCGCCTTCGGCGAAGACATGGCGGGTTTTGCCGAGGGGGATGACGTGCTGCGCGACACGGACCAGATGCAACGCCAGGCCTTCGGCGATGGCGACGTCGTGCACCGGCGGCAGGCCGACGTGGAGAACAGCCCGCTCTGTTCCGTGCAATGCAGCAACGACTTCGTCCCCGAGCAAGGCCCATTGGGCCGGGCTGACCGAACTGGTCGTGGCCAGTTCCTGCGGCAGCGAGAACACCCGAACCCCCAGTGCTGTCTGCCGCGCAACGAAGTCCCGGGTGACCCGGGTCGCACTGCCGCAGACGAAGAGTTCGCGGCCCTGGGCCGGCTTGGGCAGTGCGCTCGAGACGGGCAACGCGAGGATCGCGCTGAAGAACTCCGCGCCGCCGGCCATCAGCCAGCGATCGTTTCGGAGCGCGGCCCATTGGCGCAGGTCCTTCGGACTGGCAGCGTCACCGATGACGATTCCGCGTGCGGGCAGACCTTCTTCCGCCCGGCGGACGAACAGCGGCAGCGAAGCCGGCTCGGCGATCAACTCGCGCACGCTGGGCGAAGAGCGCGGATGCCTGGGGTCGTGAGCGAACTCAGTTTCGTGGAGCCATTGTCCGCGCACGGAATACTGACCGTCCACGATCTTCCGACCCAGGGAAGGATTGGCGGGGACGAGCAGAGCGCCGTCGAGGCCGAGTGCGGCGACAATGGCTTCGATTTCCGGGGTCACGTTGCCGCGGAGCACGGAGTCGGTCTTCTTGTAGAGCCAACCGGCCCGCCGCTGCCGCAACAGGCGCGCGGCGCGGGTCGCGCGCTCGGCCGCCTCGCCTGGCGCGCACGCGCGCGAATCGGTGTCCAGGCAGAGGAGGTCCGCCTCGCGCGACGGTTCGCCTGCCAGGACGACTTCCGCCTGCAACCCGTGGCGCAGTCCCACTGCGCCTACTTCCGCCGCGCCGGTCAAATCGTCCGCGATCACGCCGATCATGGAACGGGCTTGTTACGTCTGGCGATGGCGAGCTGTGCCGCCAGGCGGGTGGCCGAGTAGAGGCTGGTCGGATTGGCCTTGCCCTGCCAGGCGATGTCGAACGCCGTGCCGTGGTCAACGGACGTGCGAATGATGGGCAGGCCGAGCGTGAGGTTCACTCCCGTGTCGAAGGCGAGCATCTTGAAGGGGATATGCCCCTGGTCATGGTAGAGGCAGACGACCGCGTCGAACTTCTTCCGCATGCCCGCCGTGAATGCCGCATCCGGCACGAGGGGGCCGGCCGCGTCGATGCCGCGCCGCCTGGCTTCGGCCACCGCCGGCGCAACGAAGTTCTCCTCCTCCCCCTGGCCGAACAACCCGTGTTCGCCGGCGTGCGGATTGAGGCCGCACACGCCCAGGCGCGGCGCGCGACCCAGCATCACCGCCATCGCGGTTGCGGTGAGTTCAATGACGGTCAGCACGCGCTCGACGGAAAGTGTCTCGGGCACTGCGTGGTAGCCGATGTGTGTTGTCACCATGCTCACGGCGAGTTTGTCCGAGTAGAGCATCATGCAACTGCGCCGCGCGCCGGTCAGGGCTGTGAAGATCTCCGTGTGGCCCGGATGGGCGACGCCGGAGAGGCGCAGTGCCTCCTTGTGGATCGGGGCGGTGACGACGGCCTCAAGGCTGCCGGCGAGCGCAGCGCGGACGGCCTCCTCGATATAGCGGTAGCCCGCTCGACCCGCCGCGGCGGAGATTTGGCCCGGTTCGATCGCGTCCAGATCGGGGGTGGCGAGATCGACGAGGAGCGGCCCGGTGCAGGTCATGCCTTCGTGCCATTCCGGGAGCGAGACGGTGCGCCAGGGCGAGGCCGCTGTCTTTTCTGTCCCTTCGCGTCCTTCTGTCGCAAGCGACCAGCAGGACTCAAGCGACGAAAGCCTCTGGATAACACGCGCGTCTCCGAACAGCACCGGCACGCACACGGCGAGCACCGAGGGCTCGCGCAAGGCATGCAAACAGATTTCCGGCCCGATGCCCGCCGGATCGCCCATCGTGAGACCAAGAATGGGCTTGGACCTCATGCGAGATGCAGCTTGGCCGCCTCACCGCGCAGCGCTTCAAGTTCGGCGGGCGCGAGCGGCAGCAAAGGCGGGAGAACGGTCGGCGAGCAGAGTCCGCGGAGATGGAGCAGGCACTTGATGGCCGCGAGCGATTGCCCGAGCGTGCGGCCCTTTTGGTAAAGTGCGGCCACGGCGCTCATGCGATCGGCGTGTTGGGTGGCTGCGGTCCAGTTACCGCTCTCGGTTGCAGCGCAGAGTCTGTGGCACACGTCAGGAATCAGATTCCCCACGCTCGGCACGATGCCGTCCATGCCGGACTTCAAGTCCTGCGCCATGAGCGCGCCGACCCCGCAAAAGAGGGAGAAATCCGCCCGCCCGCCGAAGTGCTTCAGCAGATCCGCGTGCCGTTGGGCGTCGTTCTCCGAGTCCTTCAGCCCGACGAACTGTGGATGGCCGATGAGTTCGCCGATGACCTCCAGGGGAATCGAGACCCGCGTGGTCATGGGGATGTTGTACAGGAGCACCGGGCCGGGCGAGGCGTCGAGCAACGCGCGAAACCACGCGGTCAGTTCCGCGGGGCGCGGCGGGTAGTAGAACGGCGGCAACGCGGCCATGGCATCCGCGCCCAGGGAGAAAGACTCTCCTGCGCTGTCCAGGGCGTCGGCCAGGGAGTTTTCGGCCACGTTCACGTAGATCCGCACTCGTTTGCGCGCGGCGGCGACAGCGCGCTCGATGAAGGGGCGCCGCATCGATCGCGGCACGCAAGGGCCTTCGCCGGTCGTGCCCAGCAGGAGCAGGCCCTCGACACCACCGGCGATTTGGAAGGCAATCAGGCGGTCCAACGCGGCGAAATCCAGGCGGCCGTCGCTCGTGATCGGGGTGACCAGCGGCACGACCACGCCTCCGGGTTTGGTGGTGTTGTTCATGTCAGAAAGTGGCTTCGTAAATCGCCGTCGCGTCGGTTTCGGTGACGGGGCGGAGGTTGTTTTTCAGAAGGCGCGTCACGTGCATCGCCGCCTGGGCGAGGGAGGGGATGGCATCGCGCGGGATGTTGACTTCGGTGAGCGTCTGGGGGACGCCGCATCGGCGCGAGAGCTGGGCGAGGAACTCGACGCCGCATTCGGCGGTGGCCGCGGCCGAGCCGGCGGGCCGCACGCCGAGGGCCATGGCGACCTCCGCGTAGCGCTCCGGCGCGGCCGGGGCGTTGAACCGGATGACGTGGGGGAGGAGGAGCGAATTGGCGACGCCGTGGGCGATGTGAAACCGTCCCCCCAGCGGATACGAGAGGGCATGCACCGCGCCGGTGTTGACCGGGCCGAGGCAGAGTCCGCCGTAGAAGCTGCCGAGGGCCAGCGCGGCGCGGGCTTCAAGATCCCGCCCGTTGCGCACGGCGCGCTCGAGATGCGCCGCGATGAGGCGGATGCCCTCGAGGGCGTGGATGTCGACGGCGGGGTGTGCGAACCTGTTGGCGTAGGCTTCGATGCAATGCGTGAGCGCGTCAAGGCCGGTGGCGGCGGTGACGCCGGGCGGCACGGTGAGCGTAAGCAAGGGGTCAATGAACGCCGCATCCGGCACGAGATGGGGACTGACGACGCCCTTCTTCAGCGCCACCGCTTCGTCGAGCAGGATCGCGTTAGGGGAGACTTCGGCGCCCGTGCCGGACGTGGTGGGCAGGCAGACGAGCGGCAGGGCGCGGCCTGCCAGCAAGTTGATTCCGAACACGTCCGTGAGGGTTTGGGTTCCGCGCGTGAGGGCGGCGAGGAGTTTGGCGACATCGATCGCGCTGCCGCCGCCGATGCCGAGCACGGCGTCGATGTTCTCGCGGCGGGCGGCGGCCAGCCTTTCCTCGAACAGGGCGCAGGTGGGCTCGCAGTCCACCGGCGTGGCGGTGACGACCGCGAGATTCGCTTGTTGCAGGGCGTCCCGCACTGCGCCGAGCGTGGGCAGCACCGGCGTTCCGGACACGAGCAGCACACGGCGCACGCCGCGCTGGGCGAGATACTCCGCGCAGTGCGGCGCGCAGCCGTTGCCGAGCACGACGCGCGGCGGTTGGAGAAGCGTGACGAGGTTCACGGTTGTTTTGGCGCTAGAATCCTCGAGTTGTGGGATTCGAGGTCATCAGGTCAAGTCTTGCCATCGAATCGCGGACTTGGATGGATCTGAGGCGCGCCTCATCAGGGTGTTGCGCTTTTCCAGCCAGCCCCAGAGGGTCCACTCGGCCTTGCCGCCGGGCGGGAAGAAGAAGCTCGCCAGGTAGCCGACCCCCAGCACGATAGCGTGGGCGCAGACCCCGATCATCACGCCGGCCCAGGGAAAACTGTAATCCCCAAGGTCCACCATCTTGTTTTTGCCGCTGGTCAGCGTGGCCCACGCGGTGAAGATCAGACTCACGATGATGCCGATCCAGAGGCCCTGCTTGTTGGCGCGGCGGCTGAGAAACGAGAGGATGAACATGCCGGCCAGCCCGCCGGAAATGATCGACGACACGGCATAGTAAAGCGAGAGCACCCTTTCGCTCTTCCAGGCGATGAGCGCGGCAATTCCCACTGCCGCAACGCCGCAAATGCCCACGATGACTTTTCCCACGAACAACCGCCTCGTGTCGGAGGCATCGGGGCGCAGCTTGCGGTAGTAGTCCTCGACCCCGACGGCCGACAGGCAGTTGAGGTCCGAGGCCAGGGTGGACATGCCCGCGGCGAACACGGCCGCCATGAAGAGCCCCGACAGGCCGACCGGAATCTTGGTTACGAGGAAGTGCGGGAAGACCTTGTCGGACATCACCTTGCCGGTTTTGTCCAGCAGCTCGGGAGGGAAGGCCGCGCCGGAGAGCTGGTAGTAGCACCAGAGCAGCGTGCCGATGAGCATGAATAGCGTCCAGAGGGGCACGCACATCAGCGCGCCCAGCGCCACGCCTTTGAGCGCCTCCCGGTCGGACTTCGCCACCAGGTAGCGCTGCACCACGGTCTGGTCGGCGCAGTACTTTTGCAGAAACCAGAAGAAGCCGTAGAGCGTCATGACCCACAGGCTGGTTTTGTCCCCGAAATCCAACTTCGGCGTGCCCAGGCTGAATTTGCCTTGTGCGCTCGCGAGTTCAAACGCCGCGCCGATGCCGCCGGGCATGATGAAGACGAGGATGCCCAGGATGACGAGGACGCCCAGGCACATGATGAAACCCTGGATCACATCCGTCCAGATCACCGCTTCAAGCCCGCCGAACAGGGTGTAGAGCACGGTGAGCGTGCCGGTGATCAGCAACACAACGTAGATGTTCCAGCCGGTCATGCTGCTGGCGGTGAGCGAGAGCAGGTAGAGCACGAAACCCATTTTCGAGAAGTGCCCGGCGCTGAAGGCAAGCCCGCTGTAAGCCCGTGCGCCGTAGCCAAAGCGCTGTCCGAAGTACTCGTAAGCGCTCAGCCCGACCGCGTGCCGGAAGAACGGGACGATGACCTTGCCGACCAACAGCAGCACGATGAGGATCATGAACATCGGATACAGCTCGCTCCAGGTGCCGGCATAAGCGGAGCCCGGATACGCGATGAAGGTGATGCTGCTGATGAGGGTGGCGAACATCGAGACGCCCATCGCCCAGTGGGGGACGGAGCGACGTGCCGCAAAGTAGGTGTCCGTGGTATCCTGCCGGCGCGAAAAGCGAAGGCCGATCCACGCCACCACGGCGAAATACAGAACGACAATGAGGAAATCCAACCAGCGCAGCGTTTCCATGGAGAGTCGCTAGAGTCCTCGACTTGTGGAATATGGAGTCAACAGGTCAAGTTTGGCCCCTGCCGTTCCAGGCCTCGCCACCTTCCGTCGAGGACTCTAGATGAGCAAGGCGCGGAGGCAGGGTGCCCCGCTGCCCCCCCACGGTTCCTTTGGACTGCATGTTTCATCGGTCTGAGGTGCGCCTCGCTAGATTATCAGAATCCCTGGGGCGGTGTTGGCGTCGGCCGGGGCCTGGGAGGTCACGGCTGCCCCCGCATCGGCTGCGGGCAAGTGGGCATCCCGGATCTTAACCACGATCTTCCGCACCACGTCGCCCTCGCCATCGTGGGCGCGCAGACTGGGGGCGTGAGCATCCTGGGGCAAGAACACCGCCACGTCACCCGCAAGGACCAACAACTGCGACTGCGGGGTGTCGCCCATGGGGAAGAACAGATTGCCGTTGGCATCGTAGGCGGTCTTGGAGTCCAGCGCGTGGGGGTTGCAGAACTCGATGCGCTCGCGACCGCTCCAAACATACTGCAGATCCGTGTAGCGGGCGTGCGCCTCGAAACGGCCCTCGCTCCGCCGCTTCGATTCATAGCACTGAAGAAGCACGTAGACCGCATCCCCGTCCACGGTCACCCGTCGCGTTACACCGCGCGGCACGTTGGCAATCTCGCTGACGACGCCCGGGAAGCGGCCCGCCAGACAATCCTGCAGGAACGCCAGCCCCCGCCCCAGCCGGCTCCGCGGGTCCACGACTTCAGCCAGATCCTCGAGTTTTCCCAGCATCGCCATGTTTGGTTCCCTTTCTTTCCCGGAAAGACCCAGGTCGCATGCTTTCCTGGATCAACACGCTCTCCCTGGCGGCCGGGCACGTCCGCGGGCGAGGGCATGATGCCGCACTGCCTGTAGGGTCGCAACCCTGATTCCCCGGCGATCCTGGCTGAAGCCCACGCGCTCACGGTGTTGTGCCGGTCTGCAGCGGATTGAAGAGCGTAAAGGGACAGCCTTGGGGATTGAGCTTCACCGCCACCGAATGGCCGTCGAGGAACGAAAGCGTGGTCGTTCCCGCGTGGCGCTTGTCCTTGGCGTCGATCATGCGGGGATTGGCGTTGGGCTTGGCCTGATAGTTGAACGTGGGGTCGGTGGGCTCCCAGATGTTCCAGCCGGCAAAGTCCATGGGGCCAAACGGCCCGTCAGCATTGATCTCTGCGAAATACGCAATTTCACCGGGTCCGACCGGCAGGCTCGTGATCTTTTGGTAGGCGACGGGCGCATAGACTTTCTGGGCGGCGTACTTGGCAAGATCGATGGAATTGATGGTGTAGTGCAGCGTGTATCGTACCCTGGCGGCCTTCGTCGTGCGGAAGGAGGGGCACTGGTAGACACCGATCGTCGCGTAGTTGGTGTGCATGAAGACGGCATCCATCGCCCGGTTTCCCTCGATCCGGACATGGCTGACGTAGGGGGCCAGCATCGAGGCGAAGAAGTAGCCTTGGCCGAACGTATCGCCGGGCACGCAGTCGTTGTAGTCATTCGCATACAGCTGGGCTGCGAGGCCCAACTGCCGCATGTTGCTGAAGCACTGGGTGGTCTTGGCCTTGGCCTTGGCGCGGCCCAGGGCAGGCAGCAGCATCCCCGCGAGAATGGCGATGATGGCGATGACGACGAGCAGCTCGATCAAAGTGAATCCGCTGTGGATGGGCGGATGGCTCGTTGTGTTGCGTTTCATGATGCTCTACCAGGAAGGGGGCGGATCGGTGAGGGTGGGGGGCGGGTTGCCGGGGATGCCTGGACTCCGGCCCGCCGCCCCACCCAACCGGTTCCCCGATCATTGCGGCCACTTCAGGCGATAGAAGAGGTTGCCTGCACCGATCGCATTCGTGGCGGGATTGGCCGTGCCCGAGGGAGCGGGCACCCAGCCGCTCGGGTTCGTCAGATCGCTGTTCTGCTGGAGCAGGAAGCCGTTGCCGCTCCAGGAGAGGACGATCTGCCCCGGTGCTGCCGAACCCACGAGGAGCGTGGGGCTCGCGGGGGCCACGGGAGGCACCGTTCCGGACCAATCCACGACATAGTTGGCGGCCGGGGCGCCGCCGGTGGTTTGGCTGGCCGAGCGGTTCCTGAACAGGTCGGCGGCAACGGCCCCGTTCTTGATCTGGCCGGCATTGAAGTTGAGCTTGCTGGCCGATGTGATGTCGTTGGCTCCGTTGTTGAGGGTGGCATCGGCCGTGAGTTCGAGGACGACGCTTTCCGTGGTGATGGTGCCCCACGTCGTGTTGGCCTGGGGCGTCGATGCGCGCAGATTGCCGGTGACGGTGATCCAGTGATTGGAGTTGTTGTTCACGCCGTCGGCCGGGTTGAAGTCAGGCGGAGCCAGCGCCCTGAGCGTGATGTTCCCGACGTTCCGGAAGTTGTCGGTGCGGAAGCTGTCCGAGCGGATCGTGTTCACCGTGACGGTCTTGCCGACCACGGTCACGTCACACCCGCCGTCGCCGCCGGTATCCCGATCACTGTTGTCAATCGCGTTGGCGACCTGGACGTGGCCGTGTGCGCGGATCAACAGCGGCCGGCCCCAGTTGTTGGCATTACGGACCTGCACGTTGATGTCGTACAGCGAAACGTCGTTGACATTGGTGATGGTCAGGATTCGGGGTGTATCGTTATTGAAACAGTCAGGGAAGGTGGCCGCATTCACCCGATTGCCGAGGCCCAGGATCCGGCCCTGGCCCACGATGCTATTCGTCCCGTTCAAGTCCAGGATGAGGTTCTTTTGCCCCGCCGGGGCGTTGCGGGCATGGATGGCAGTGACCAAGGCATTGTTCTGGGCATCCATGGTCAGATCGCCTTCGATGGTGAACTTGATGTGCAGGGCGGTGTCCTCGGCTTCCGAAAGGTCACCCAGCGGCTGGCTCGTGTAGATCTGTCCGGAACTGTAGATGTACAAGCCGCGCGGCACCGTATAGGTCGCCGGGTCCTCGGCCGTGCCTGCGCCAGTCAGCGTGACGCCCTCGGCGGCATGCGGATTCTGGACGCCGTCCCAGTATTCGCGGGTCACCACCTCCACCGGCGCGGATTCGACACTGGCGGCCACGTTGATTCGCATCGTGGCTGTGGTGGCGGGGTAAGCATTGGCGGCCGAGACCGTAAACGTGTTGACGCCGGCATCGCCCGCCCCCGGGGTGCCGCTGAGGGACCCGTCCGCGGCAATGATCAGCCAGGCGGGGCCGCTGACTTTGGCCCATTCAAGCGTTGCCGGGTTGTTTGGATCTTGAGGGTCCGTGGCGGCGCCGGCCAGGGTCTGGGTTCTCAGGGCATATTCGTTGCCGACAAAGGACGTGGCGCGGATGAAGGGGTCCAGGGGAAAGGCCGGGCTGCCATTCACGAAGATGTTCAATGTGGCTGGAACAGGCGTCGTGCCGTCGGACACGCTAACGACAAACACGTTGTTCAGGACGTTCGTCGGGCTGGGCGTGCCGGAGAGCTGGCCGTCGGGCGCGACCGTGAGCCAATCCGGTCCGCTGACCTTGGCGAAGGTCAGGGTCTGGGAGCCATAGTAGATGACGTTGGTGGCCAGGGTGTTGGCGTACGGCACATTCTGCTCTGCGTTCTGGTAGGCGAAGTTGGCATCGCCATCGTTCCATCGAGGCGGATTGGCCACGAAGATCTGGAGTGTGGCGGTGTCAAACCTCGTGCCGTCGCTGACCCAAATCGGCCACGTGTTGGTCCCCGAGTCGGTGAGCGCGGGTGTACCCGACAGGGTGCCGTTCGATGCAACCTGCAGCCAGGCCGGTCCGGTGATTGACCGGCCGAAAGTCAGCGTGTCGCCGACATCCGGATCCGTCGCGGTGCCGACGAGTGTCTGCGCATACAGCTGGCCGCCGTTGGCATCGGCGCGCAACACGGGATCGGAACCAAAGGCAGGTTGGCTGCCGGAAGGCGGAGCAAAGGGAGCGGCCCACTGGATGACGTTGGCCGCCGTTTCACCGCTGCTGGAGACATTGACGAACAGATCATCGGCGGAAGCGCCGCCTTGCAGCTCACCCACCTCGAGGGTTTTCACGGCGTCAGGAGGAACCTCGATCACACCCAGGACCAACTGCAGAACCACCCCCTGGAGCGTGACATTGCCATAGAGTGTTCGCTGATCCACCGCCATGGTGCGAATGGCGCCGCGAACAGTCAGCCGGTTTGCGGAAGTGTTGTTGACGCCGTCGTTCGGGTCGTAGTTGCCAAGCGGCGACAGCGCCTGCAGCCAGACGTTGCCGCTGTAGGGAGCCCGGCCGGGCGGATCGTTGCGAAAGCCGCGCGCATCCAGGTTGTTCACGTCGATCGTGCTGGCTCTGATGATGATGTCGCCCGAACCATCGCCGCCACTGTCCCGGTCGGCGTTGTCCACGGTGCCGCTGACATAGACCGCGCCGCTGGCCGTGATCTTGATGGAGCGGAAATCCAAAGGGCCGGTGTTGGCGTTTTCGACGTGCATGTCGATGTCGGCCAGGCTGACGTTCCTGACGTTCTCGATGGTGAGGTCCCGCGGAGTCGAATCGCGATCGGTGATGGGCCCAATCGTGCCGGCGCCGGTGATGCTGTTGATGCCGTCCATGTCGATGATGAACGGCGTCCAGCCGGTGCGGGTCTTGTACCGCTCGATGTTGAGGACCGCGCCCGCGTCCATCTGGAGGTCGCCGCCTGAGATCAGGAACTTGATGGGTTGATCCGGGTGGGAAGCGCTCCAGAGCTTGATCCGGCCGGTGGCGGTGATGTGCATTCCGTTCGGGATGTTGTAGACCCAGGGATCTTCGTCCGTGCCGGAACCGGTGATGGTCACGCCGTCAGCCGCGTGCGGGTTGGCAATGCCGTCCCACTCTTCCGTGGAACTGACGGTGACCAGCGCGGCGCTGGCGCTCGTGACGAGGCACAGCATGACGATCGCGCTGAGAAGTGCGTGAAGGCGAGTTCGCTGTTTCATTGCGGCACCGTAATGGAATGGGGTTTCACAAGACATGACATGATCGTGCGTGCACTCTGCGCCTGCGGTGCTTGGTTCCGACATAGCAGAAACGCCAAAAGACTTGCGAAAATGTTCAGTCGAGGGGTTCGCCTCGCCGTTTTCCGCCAAGGGCATGAAGCATGCCGGTGAGAGCCGGCGATGCGGCGCTTGCGGGAGAGCCTGATCCTGGTTACCGTCGCGAGGCGTCACCGAGACATGAGCGAGAAAGGCAAGCGATGGGTATTGCAGGCGGTGGTTCCGTGCACCAAGGCGCGGAGTCTGCTCTGGCATCTCTTCTCGCTCGACACGGCCTACCTGGAGGTCGCCGACCACCACGAGCCGTTTGAGAAACCGGGCGCGCATTTGTTCTGGGTCCTCTCGGGCCACGGCACGCTGGAAACGGACGGCGACGCCTATCTGCTGCAACCGGGCCATGGCGTCTGGTTTGTGGACATGACCAAGGTGCGAACCTATGCGCCGGCGGCTGGGCAGACCCTGGTCAAGCGCGGCATCCGGTTCGGCGGTCCGGCACTGGAGAACTGGCACAAGGAACTCGGGGGTAGCAAGCAGGCACAGTTCGACTTGAAGGATGCCGCCCCATTGCACCAGGCCTTCCGCGACCTGTGGCGCATCTGCCGCCGCAAGGCGTCGGGATGGGAGTGGAAAGTGCACCTGTTCCTGACCGAGATGCTGGGCACGTTGCTCAACTCGAGAGATGCCCTCTCGCCGAATTCGCCCGACCTGCCCGGGGCCGTGATGCGCGTGCTCAACGCGGTCGACGCGAAACCCCACTACGACTGGCGGGTGAAGGAATTGGCGAGCATTGCCGGTGTGAGTTACTCCGGTTTGCGCACGTTGTTCTTCGAGGTGATGGGGGAAAACCTCCACGCCTATGTCCAGCGCCGACGCCTGGAACACGCGCAGCTGCTGCTTTCAGACCCTGGGCTGTCGGTGAAGCAGGTGGCGGAGCAAATGGACTTTTCCAGCGAGTTCTACTTCAGCCACTTCTTCAAGACCTTGAAAGGCATCAGCCCCCGAGCCTACCGCGAGCGGCAGCGGGGCAGACGCTGACCCCGACGCACGCGCGCCCCGGAGACGTTGGAATTGGCGGCACGTTGACGCCGGGAACAGCAGCCAAAGCAACAGGGAACGCTGGCATTGTTATAGTCTGACACCTCTCCGACCCTCTCCCCTTGCGGTGAACAAGCGGTCGAAGAAGACATCCTTGCGGCACGGAGTTGAGACTGGAGCCAGTGGTCGGGGTCGAACCGACGACCTACGGTTTACGAAACCGTCTATGCCACTTCGCGACGATCGCGCAAACCTGCACGACAACCGCATGAATAGGACTATAAACCGTTTTTGCAGGCATTCTGTCGATTTGCCGTAAAAGCGCACGAAAACGCACTCCGGCTGTTGCATTCTGTTGCACTCTCACCACGCTCGTTCGATTCGCCGTGACGACGCACTACCAGAATGCCCTTTCCCACTCCGCAAATGCGGCCAAAGGCGACTCTGTGATGCAGCGGAGCTCAAACGGTGTGCGGGGTGGGCGCTACGCCACGGGCCATCGTGGGTGCCGAGGCCAACGCGAACGGAGGGCAATGGATTGTTTTGCTGCGGCCCACCGCCCCCGCCCCGGTACCGGCACCCCCCGCAGGGACCCCTCCCACCCCAGCGTTAAAGAAGGGAGTCCCGACGGGAATGGGCACCGTTTTCGGCAAATGCAAAGAAGTGTCGTTCCGGTGCCCCGCCGGTCCTTGTCGCCGATCTGGAGCAATCCGGCGAAGGTCTGAGCGATTCTCCTCGCGAGTGCCCGACAAACGGCGCTCCGAGTGCAGTAGCGCGTCGTGACCGCGCAGCACGGGGACGAGGACTGCGTGGCGTTGGCGGATGGTCGCAGCAAACCGGCGAGACGCTGAGGAGTGTGGCTGCGCGAGGCTGCGGTCGTCGCTCCCTTGGACCGATCCATGTTGGCGGCGGCAGTCTCGGGACAAGTGCACAGCCGGAAACTGAACGCCAGACCTTCAGACGGATAATCCTACGCCCACCGGTTCGCAATCAACCACCGCAACCGACCTTCGTTGATCATCAAGCACTTAAGCCGCTGGCCTTCAGCAGGTTATCCCCGGTTTTGGCACGATTCTTGAATCCGCGCGAGTTTGGGGTGCACTGTGGCGCACTGGGGCGCACTGGGGCGCACAACCAAACAATCGCCAAACATTTCGGCGCCTGGAGAGGCCGGACGTGGCCAGGTTCAAGTCCGGCGGCGAGGACGGCCGATGGCTTCCGTGCGAGGCTGGCTCGAGCGTGGCCGCGACCGACGGGCGGGGTGAGGTCAGACACTGGGGCCGTCACGTCAGTGGTCCGAAGGCGCCACGACGCAAGGCTGTCGCTGATGACCACCTCACAGTTCCAGCTTTGCGCCCCCGCGCCCCTGCGCCCTTGCGTTGAATGCCCTCGCTCGGAAGGAAACGCAATGCCGTATCAGGCGCCACGACGCAAAGGGAAGAGTAAGAGACCTCTGACCTCCGTCCTCTGTCCTCTGTCGTCAGTCCTCGCTCCCCCTTGCGCCCTGGCGTTAACCAAGGAACCACGATTGTCCCTTGACTTCGCCCGGCAGCGGAGCGAAGCAGTACGCAACATCAAAGCCCAAGGCTCGCCGCGGCATCGGCCCGGCCGCGGCCGCCTTTCATCGCCATGAGACCGTTTCTTCTCCCCGCCCTCCTGAGCACGGTGTTCCTGGGCGGGGTGTCCGCGTTCCCACAGCCCAATCCCACGCTCGCCTCCGATCCGGTGCTGGTCGAGGCGGGACCGCATCATCGGCGCTGGAACCAGGTGGTGCGGGTGGTGGGTCTCTCGGGTGCGATCGAGGAGGAGGTGCGTTCCTACGTGGAAGTGGCCACGGGGCTCAACCGGCTGGATCCCGAGCGTGGCGGGTACGTGCCGGCGAAGGCGGAGTTCGAACGGACGGCCGAGGGCTACTTCATCGCGCGGCAGACGCAGCACCAGGTGATTCTGGGGCCGGACTTAAGCGTCGAGGGGTCAGTGGAC
>JAKQDH010000086.1 GCA_029558835.1 Planctomycetota bacterium
TCCCGATGATCTGCCGGATGATGACTACTTCGACGACCAGTTCACCATTCGCAAGGTGGAGCCGGGCACGCTGTACCTGGACGCGTTCCTGGAGGGCGGCGAGGACATCGAGATCGCGCTCCCGAAGGCATTGACGGCCAAAGCCCGCGCCGGCTGGTCGGTCAACCTGGAACTGGCGCGCGTGCGCGGGAAGTGGCGCATCCTTGGAGTGGGCAGTGCGTACCCGTAATCACCTAGGCTTATCCCGGCAGTACCACCTGTGGCCTCGACCGAACACCGAAAGACCACCGTGACGCCAAGACCTCAGCCGGGTGCAGCATGCCCCCACCGTTGATGGTCATCGCAGCCGAGAAATGAGGAGCGCTGGGGCAGCCACGGGATGCCGGCATTCACGCGCCGGGCTGTTCCGCCCGCCCACAGCAGCGCTTGTACTTTCTGCCACTTCCGCAGGGACAGGGCTCGTTTCGCGACGGGCGCTCGCCCCCGGACTGTCGCGGTTGCCTCGTTTCGGCGCTGCGGCCAGGTTCCTGCGGCGCATCCCGCGCTGGCGTTCCTCTCCCGAGGACGCACCGGATGATCAGCGAGGACAGCGCCGCCGCCTCGGGGGGCGTGAGGTTGTTGATATCAGCCCCGCCGACACCCTCGGCCTCGTTTTCCAGCACATTCACAATGTCCGCGAGCGTATCGGCGTCGACGCCCAGTACGGCGCCCGTCGTCATGCCCAACTCCGGCAGCACCACGAGGCGTCCCGCGAAGACAACGGCGTGGCTGGCCGTGTTTCCCAGACCCTCGTCAACGATGGTGCCGCCGTCACCCCGCAGGACGTCGCGACAGTTGATGCCGACCCCTTCCGCCACGCTTTCCACCTGGAACAGGGAATAGCGCGCCCGCGACATACCGTCCAGGAGGAGGGCCTGGTCGGTGCCGGCGGCGTAGGGCTGTTTCGCCAGGAAGCGCGTGACGGCATTGTGCTGACCGACCCACCCATCGTAGATGCAGTAGTCCATCAGCACCGACATCTCCTCTTCGCTGTCGAAGACGAGGGTGTCATGCACCAGCAAGCCCAGCTTTCGGGCGCACTGGGTGAGCGTGTCTTTGGGCACCATTCGCGTCAGCTCGCTGTGCAGGTCCCGCATGAGGGCCCGAAGCCGTCGGTAGCGCCCGAGCAGTTCGGCACGTTCGGCCATGAGATTCATGTCAGTCCTCCGCTCTCCTGCGCCACGGCGTACTTCCCGAGCGTATCCAGCCGACCGCTCGGACCGCGAGACTTGGCCCACGGAACGCCGCTCGAACAGATGGCCGCGGCACCCATCATGCGCGCCCCGCCCGGCCGCTGCAACCAGCACGGAGCTTGAGCCGTACTTGAGTGCGTCGAGAGAGCTCTCGCTACCTCGGGGTAGAATCGCGGCCGGAAGACCGGCCGCGAAGGAAAGGGAAGGGTAGAAACGGGATTGGCGAGGGCTCGCAATCTGCATCAGGTCGCTTGCGACATCCGTGAAGGAAGTTTTCGTGTCGGCAAGGGTTGCCATCCCGGCTCACCGGGCGCGAAGTGCCGCGCCTCCCAGCGGAGTGCCTGCTGCCAGGAGGATGCCGCGCGCGGGGTGCGCGTAGCCCGGCGCCAGGGCGCAGAGGTGCTGGCGCCGCAGTTCAACCTGGAGGTAGCGGATGCGGTCCGGACGCCGGTGGTCCGTGAGCTGCGCGGCCAGATCGGCCGTCAGGCCGAGGTGGTGATCCGCCTGACGCAGCAAGTGCGCCCCGACGTCGGACGTGATTCGCGGATCAGCCTGTCGCAGCTTGATGGCGCGGTTGAACGTGGGCTCGAACGACCATCCGTGGCCCTCACCCATGAGATGCATCTCCCGTTCCGTGGGGCGAGCGTGTGTTCACCCTGTTTCTATGCAGCGGAGCGGCTCTGGGATGGATAAAGACCATGACGCCGGTGAGTAATCCGGGGTTACTGGGGGTGCCGGCACACGCGCAAACACCGCCGGCGCCAAGCCGGTGCGTCGCCTCCCCCACACCCCGTTGCCGCAATGGCCGCCCGGCTTGTGGGGTTCGACCGCGCCCGAGGGTCGATTCGGCGACGGTTGATCCAAGAGGTCCGCGCGCACAGGAGGTATCAGCGGCGTAACGAGCATCGACACGTGGGCCACGGACAGCGGCGGGAAAGTCGGCCGGCGTGCTCGGTGGCGGGGGGCCGGCCGACAGATCATTTTTCCGGAACGCCGATGTGGAATTCCATTGACCGGTGCATAGAGTCCCCGCGACGGGATTCGGGGCCGGCGCGTCGCTCGCACGCTCCGGCGTTGTAGGCGGGATACATATACCCGCTCTTTGGAAGCAGCGGTCTGGTGGATTTCGTCGCGTCAGGCGGACGGGCAGGGCGTGTTTCCGCCCTCCCCGCAGAGACACGTTGAGGGAGAACACCTAACCCCTTCGGGCACTCGGTTTGGACAAAGTCGGAGGTGCCTAGTCAGAAACGGGCGTTGGGCTGTCTAAGAGATGGCAAAACCACCGGACGGGGAACAGGGCTCATGACGGCACCCGCCTGACGCTGGTTACCCGGGCCAAGGTACTCTCGTCAGACCGCAGCCTGCATCCGCCGTGGTTGCCGCCCTCGCCAGGCGAGGAACTCGGCGTCAGCGGGCCAGACGGCAGAGGAAACGCCGGACGGCCGCGGCGGATTACCGGCGGGCACGGCGCATGATCGCCGGATGTGAAGTTCGTTTAGCCTTTTTAGTCTCGGGAGGAAGTCACGCTATGAGGATCTCAATCACGGCAGGTTGGTTGTTTGTAGTCTGCTGCCTGAGCGGCTTTTCGTTCGCACAGCCCACCGACACCTACGTAAGCGGCTTGTTGCACGAGCCGCTGGGTAACGCGGTGCTGGACACCGCGGCGGGTCGTCGGTTGCCGGTGCGTAACCTGGGCAGTTCCGGGGAGGACGGGGTCGAGGTTACGATGAACTCGGCCTTCGGCGGAGCTGTCGCCGTGGACGTCGAGGATCTGCTGAACAGTAACGACGCCACCTTGCGGATCCGCCCCAAGGGCTGGGACGGCTTGGTCTACGGCAACCACCGTCTGGTCAGCAACGGCGACGGCACCAGCAACTTCATCTTTGACTTCACCGACTTGGGCGCCACGGCGCTGCACGTGGTCCAATATGACGAGCACGGTACGGTCATCTCCGATGAGCTCATCCCGGGCGGCGGTCCGCTGAACACTCCGGGGGTGCCGAACTTCACCTGCCCCGGTGGGGGCTATCCGATCGCGGTTTCGGGCTGGCGGCGGGTGTGCCCGACCTGTCCGTGGTTCTGGTGGGTGGGGTGGATCTGCAGCGACGGCGGCACTTTCACCAACCAGAATGCACGGATCGTCATCACCCCGACCCTCCCCGGCGGCGTGCCGGACCCGGCGGGTCTGGAGTCGCTGTTGGTGACCGCCGAGGGGCTCAGCGAGCTGGTGGTCTCCGACGCGAGCATCGCTCCCTTCGGGGTGCAGAGCTGGGGCCTGGACCCGGCGCGGATCAGCGAGCAATGCGATGACCCGGCCGGCTGCACACCCGAGCAGCGGACGCTGCATGTGGACAGCCTGGGCAGCAGCGGCCAGGACGGATTGAGTATCGACCTCGGTCCCAACACCGGCGGCGTTTCGGTCGGCTTGGCCAAGGGCAACTGCTGCCGCGGGCACGTGATCATCATGAAGGCCTACGACGATGAGGGCCAGGAGCAGCGGGTCAGCCGCACCCAGACTACCACTCCTGACGGGTCGGAAGAACTGGATGCGGACTTCTCGGCCCTGGGGGCTTCCGGCTTCCGCCTGACGTTATTCGACACGTCCGGCGCGGTAGTCGGACCGCCCGGCGGCACCGAATTCGTCGGCGGCGGGCCGCGGCCGGTCTTCACCAACCGCTGCCCGGTGGGGCAGACGGAGTGGTGGACCAACACCGGCACGCCGAACAATCCGGTGTGGGTGTTCCAGGGTTGCCTGGGCAGCTATGACTTCGTGCTGCCGGGCTACGGGGCGGTGGCCAACGTGGATTCGTTCCACGTCGAGCCGCTGAATCCCACCGCCAGCGTCGGCCGGCTCACCCGTTGTACCCTTACCAGCGACGACAACGAGGGACTCATCTTCGACAGCCTGGCCGTCACACCCACGGGCAAGGCGGACTTGAATTGGGACGGCGTTGTGAATCTGGCGGACTACGGCCTGTTCGCCGACTGTATGGGGGGGCCCAGCGTGACATTCCCACCAGCCGGTTGCGATTTGGGGCAGTTCAGCCGTTCTGATCTGGATGGTGACGATGACGTCGACGTGGCGGATTTCGCCGACTTCCAGGACGCGTTCACAGGCGGCTAACGCCGGCCGACTGCGAGCGTTCAGCAATCGAAAGAGGCCGTCCTCCGGGGCGGCCTCTTTCACTTGGGAAGCCTCCGGCGGCCGTGCGCGCTCCGCCCCGGTAGGTGGACACCCCGAGCGGCCCGTGCCGGCGCAACCTATCGGGCGGGGTAAGAGCCCCGCCCGACTCGAGTGTACTGACATTGCGAACCCAAAGGAGCATCGCTGCACGCGTTCCGACGCGTTGTACCGCGCCGCAACCGATTCTGACCCCGGTCTTTCACGCGGCAAGGGTGTTTTCGCCATGCGCGCCGGGGCGCGACGACGCGGCCGCCGTGCCGAGCTTCGGTGCCTCGGACTGCCAGAGCGGCTGCCCGGCGCACGTCTGGCGCGTGGGAAACTCAGGCGGGATCACCAGTCGATCACGGTCGACCAGGACTGATCATGCAGGCAGTAAACAGGCACCCGGTGGTCCGGGCACTCGGCGGCGCCTTGTTCTGGGCTTTTCTTCTGGCCGTTATCCTACTACTGCTGCCGTTTCTGCCCGAGGCGATCGGCTGATGCGTAACGGGGATCGACACCCTACCAGACTAACGCGGTCCGGTGAAGTTCTGTTGCATTGTGGCGAAGTCATCCAAGTCAACATCGCAATCGGAATCAAGATCGCCGAGCGGACGGCCTTCGGCATCGACGCCGCCCGCATCCAGCCGCACCACTTGAATGCGATGCTGGGCCACTACGGCGTCCACCACGGGCAGGGCACCAAGGGCTTCCTCCGGCGGGTCGGTCCGGTCATGGAGAAGCTGGCGAGCTGGCTGGTGGAGAAGGACTTCTGGGCCGCAAAGGATTACGCGTGGTACCGTGAGCTGGTGGGCGAGAAGCCCGGCCGCGATCTGGTTGGCTGTGACGAGTTCGCGCAGCTCCTCTGGCAGCACGCGGAGGCGCATCCGGTGCACGTTCCCGATGATCTGCCGGATGATGACTACTTCGACGACCAGTTCACCATTCGCAAGGTGGAGCCGGGCACGCTGTACCTGGACGCGTTCCTGGAGGGCGGCGAG
>JAKQDH010000093.1 GCA_029558835.1 Planctomycetota bacterium
CCGCCGCCGGGCTTTGCCGCGCAGCAAACGGGCCCCTGGCGGTCACTCGACCGCGAGGGGCCCAGACATAGATGAGGAAGCCGCAACGTGACGCGAGCCTGTGCGCCCGCGTCACCCGGGCCGAATCACTACGGGCAACCCGCGCCCGTCGGCTTCGGCGTGTTGAACCAGATGTCGTACAGGCCCGCGCCATTGAGCAGGTTGATCTCCACGTTCATGTCAGCCACGGTGATCGTACCGCTTTGGTCGAGGTCGCACTCCCACCGAGGACGCGAGGCCCCACCGAACACCTCGTTGATGCAGTTGATGATCTGGATGATGTCCTGCGCGTTCGCAAGCGACGACCCATCGACGTTCGCCGGGTGCTTGAAGTACCTCACATACGACCCGCCGTTGTAGCGGATCGTCGTGACGTGACCCACGCCCATGGCCGGCGCCGGCGCATTCACGTCATAGGCGGAGATACCGTGCGCCAGGTTGATCGTGTACACGCCCGGCGGGCCTTCCACCACGCTGGTGATGAAGTTCGGCCCGCACGCCGGCGAGAACCCGGTCTCGCACAGCGCCCAGCACGTCAGATCGTCGGCCCCGCTGACGCCCAGGTCGATGGTGATCGGCTCCCAGCCGTCCGCCTGACCGATACCCGTGCACGGCGTCAACGCCGAAATCGGGTGCGCCTGCGTGGCGTCCGTCACGCCGCTCGGCGGGAAAGCTTCGAGTTCGCCGTGCAGGCAGAACGCCACGTTGTGCGGACATGCCGGCACCCAGCCTGCTCCACAGTCTGTCTGCACGCACTGACCGAGCAGGTCGGCCGTCAGCCACTCGCTCCGCCCGCCTACGGACGGTGTTTCAACCGGGCGCACTCCCAGCCAGTACGTCCCCGGGACCAGCGCAATCGGGTCCAGTCCCCCGCCGACATGCAACTCCAGAGTGTAGAGGTAAACGGGGTCACCGCCGTGGTAGTCCCCCGTCGGTTGGCGCGTACATGGCAGGCCGGTGCCCTCATGCAGGACCGTTCCCGGCCCGCCGCCTGGCCCGTCGGGAGCCAGGATCATCAGGTCGGCCGTCCCGTTCCAGCGGAATGCCGCGTTGTCCACGGTCCACCAGTGCACGCCGACGAGACGGGATTTACAGGAGAGAGTCACATCATCCACCACCCAACAGGTGGCAGCGGGGTCGCCGATCCGGCGCTGGGCACGCAGGCTGCTCACGCAGTTATATGGCCCATTGCGGTACGCACTGTCAGCGCACACGCCCGTCGGAGCGCACGCTGGGTCGAACGGGTCCGGCGTGCACAGCTCACCCGGCGCCCACTGCCTGGTGAACCCGGAGCAGTCCGACGAGCAGTCCGGCTCTGTCACCGCGTCCTCACACGTGCCCCAATAGTCGTCGCAGCACGCGCCGGTTCCGCAGGGAGGATCGAACGGATCGTTAGCGCAGAACTCTCCCGGCGCAAACCGCTGATCGGGGCCCTGACAGTGGGCTTCATCCATCCCATCCTCACAGTTGGGCGGCTCCAGCGAGTCGGTGCAACACGCACCCAGCGCGGGCGTCAGACAGATCGCTAGGTCGAAGGGATTCAAAGTCCACCTGCCGTCCCACCAGTGGGTAAGCGACTGCCCGTCGCCAAACGGCGATTCCACCCACAGGAACGCGCACGGCGTCCCCGTGTACTGAACCCCCTCCACGGACACCCAGCCCCCCGCCAGCGAGCAGCAAGGCTGCAACAGGGTCACGCTGTAGTAGTAGACAGGGTAGGCGCCGAAACTGAAACCGGTAGCGTCCTTCTGGGGGACTACATCCAGGTACGCACAGACCGGGGGTTCAGCGGGATGCCCTGTGCCATCATCGGCGTAGAACCGGACGTTGAAACGGTCCGGCTCTTTGACGCACGGGCCCCAGCCCTTCCCGGACCACCAGGCGTGCGTGCCCCACCAGTGCAGGTCACAGGTGTCGCCAGCCACACCGGAGAAGCTCTCGTATACTCGGTCGCCATAGGCTTCGTCGCTTACAAACGCCTCGCTCGGGAACTCCCCGCTGGGCTGCAAAGCCGCCGGCTGACCGAACAGGGTCTCGCCTGGGCACTTTGGGCATGGATCTGCGCGAGTGCAGTCCGTCCCTACCCCAACGTAAACGCCGTTATGCCCCAAGCACCCCGAGTCGTCCCACACCTCGCAGCCCCCATCCTGGAAGCAGCAGGCCCCGCACGGGTTGGGAGTACATTGCGTGTCGGGCCCAAGGTGGTTCCCGCCTTGCGCATCGCAATCCTGCTCCGACAACTCATCATCGCACGTGGCGTCCTGGAAGCAGCAGGCGCCAGGCGGAGCGCTGGTCAACGTCGCGTAGTACAGATCGTTGTCACCGCAGGTGACAATGGTTTCCATGTCCCGGGGACCCGCCCACAGCCAGTAGGTGCCCGCCGCGAGTGACACGGTCACTTCGGCCGTCTGGCATACCCCGGCCGTATCAGAACCGAGGATCGTGTAGTCCGCGCAGCTCCCGCTGCCCGCGTCGATGACGTGGACCAACGACGGGAACTCGGCCGTCATTTGCCAGGAGACTCCCTTCGGCTCAGTCAAAGTGAACACGTACCAGTCGGTATCCCGGATCCGGCCGTCACACCACGCGGTCCCGCAGACCGTGCTGTTGCAGGCAATCGTCTCAAAGCGATGCGGCGGATAGCCGTCGCACCCGCCGTTCGTATCAGCGCCGCAATCCTCAGCCTCGGGCACGCTGCCCGGTGGGCAGTCGAGCACGCACGGGCAGGGGTTGATCGGCTCGCACAGCAGGCCCTCAGCCGGGTCATGCCACGTGCAGCCCAGGCTGGTGCACTGCGGCTCGTTCTCGAAGTACATGCACGGGCAGTAGACACCCGGGCAGCAGCAGGTGCCCCAGCCGCACGGCGGCGTCATGTGGTCGCAGTCCACGCCCGCCTGGAACCGTAACCCCGGCCCCGTGCACTGGCTCAGCAGGAAGTTATCAAAGCACTCCGCCGTGCCGAACGTCGTGTCGCAACACGCACCGAGCGGATCGATCGGGGTACCCGTGATGCACAGGCTCAGGTCGAACGCCTCGGTCGTCCAGTCCGTCCCGTCAAACAGCAGCGATTTCCCGTCGGTCTCGTCCGCGCTCATCCACAGGAAGTAGCAGCCCTCGGGGGTCGTATCCACAGCCTGGATCGACACCCAACCGTTGTACAGCCCCGGCGGTACGCACGGGGTCAGCGTCGTCGAGAAGTAGTACAGCGGGAAGCCCTGATACAGGTCGCCGGTGTTCACCGGCGCAACCAACACATTGTAGGTACGTGCTATGACGCCTGGCTGACCGCCGGCATCCTGGTAGAACTGAATCTGGAACTCCATCGGCGACTCGATGCATGGCGACCATGGTGGCTTGTATGTCACGGAGTCCAAGCACCGTTCCCGGGTGTTCCCGCCGCCCCACCCGCCCGTCACGCCCCACCAGTGCAGATCGCAGACCTCGCCGTACAGCTCCCAGAACTCCTCATACCGGATGTAGCCGAAGTCGAAGTCCGAAACCCCCGCGGTCCAGCTCTCATCCGCCCCGGCCACCGGCTGCCCGAACAGCGTGTTAGCCGGGCAGAACGAGTAGCACGGCACGCAGTCCACCGTCATCACGTAGTCGATCTCACCGTACGGGTTACTGCACGGCCAGTCCTCCCAACCCTTGCTGACCCAGAACCAGTAGATTCCACCCGGCATGCACGGGATATTCAGCGTCTTCTCCTCACAGGGACCCGCGGTCATGTACGGGCTGATGTAACCGGTGGTCTCATTGCAGTTGCCCGACCCCTCATAGCCTGGGTTGTACTCGGCCAGGCCTGCGATCACGCCGAACTCGGCCGTGATCGTCATCGTGTACTTCGTGTAGCCGGTCGTCGTGACCTTGTACCAGTCGGTGTCACGCGTCGAGGTCGTCGAGTAGGACGTCCCACACACCGGCACGCCGCAGGCAATCGACTCGGCGTTAGGGCAGGAGCCGTTGACGCTCGCCCCGCACGGCTCGTTCTCGATGTGCGCGCCACCCGGGCAGGTGACCACGCAGGAGCAGGTGCAGTCGGACTTGCACGCCGTGCCGAGGCAGTTGGCGTTGTCCGTCCCGTCGCACTGCTCCGTGCCCTCGCGGATACCGTTACCGCACACAGCCAACGTGTTCACCCAGATCCTGAACCAGGTGTTGTAGGCGAAGGCCGGGTCCGTACCCCCAGCGCAATTCACCCACACGCCGGTGGATTCCGTCCGGGCCCAGAAGAGGTTGTCCGAACTGCCCAACTCCACCGGTCCCGCGTAGGGCAGACGAATGTTGTCGTTGTTCGTGTCGAACGCGGCAAACACCAGGTTCGGCAGCGTAATGCCGGAGAAGGTCTGCGTGAACGTCTGCACCGTCGAGGCGGTGGCCAACGTCACGGTCCTCGAGGTCCCTCCGATCACCGTAGTGGGCCCCCCGGCCGTCGTACCACTCCAGAGGGTGACAGTGCACGACTTGCCGCTACCCCCGTGGTAGTTCCACAGTACCAACTCGTACTGGAGCATGCTCCGGTCGGTGCCGGCCAGATAGCAGTCGTCCGCAAACGTGTACGCCGACCCCGACCCAAAGAACCAGCTCGTGGGGTTGATCGTGTTTGCGTACGCCAAGCCCATAGCCCGCGTATCACGGTCTCCCGCTTCGCTCTCGCCCTCAGCCGACACCTCGGTACCCGCAGGCGTCTGGACAACCGACATGACCGTGCCTGTCGCCGTGTCCAGCGGCCGCATGGCACCCGTGCTGTTGGAAGCCAGCTTCGAGTCCACTTCGCCGCCCGCCGGCCGCGGTCCCTCCAGCGATTCGCCGCGCAGCTCACGAGATTCCGGCGCGGGCGTGGGCGCGGCAGCGGACGCGCTGACGCGTTGCGTTGCCCCGCGCGCGGGCGGCAAGTTTGTACTCTGGTTCGCCCAGTTCTCCTCACTGAACGTGGGGACTGCCACGGACGCCGCCAGGGGCGCGTACCGAGATTCCGCGCTGAGGCCCGCCGCCGTAAGGATTACGATACACCCGACACACATTCCCAATGTACGCATGACTTGCTCCTCCTGATGTGATGGTTCCCGCGTCGGCGACGAAACTTGGGGGCAGAACGTGCGAATGGCCGCGTGGGGTCGGCCTGCGCGCGCGCCGGCGTTGCCGGTGCGCACGGCACGTTCTGTCCTACCCGTCGCATTGCCCTTCCGTTCGTGCGTAGGTTGTGATCCGCCGGCGATCCGCCAGAACTTCCCCGCGTTTCGCCGATCTGCCCCACCGCGCCGGCGGGGGTCATTCCTGTTCGTCCCAACGGCGCCTGGGCGCCGCACGGGCCCGTCCGAGGAGGAAACACAGTCCTACTTCGCGCATCATAACTGCACACATGACCGAAGTCCAGCTTATAGGACCTTGCGCCAATAAAGCAGCACTGCACACCGGCCAGAAAGCAGTTTCTGGCGTGCGTTTGCCCCGCCGGCTTCCGTAGCAGAACGCTGGCCCCGATCACTCACGCCGCCCGGCACCACGACCAAGCTGTCCAGCAGGCCGGCTATCGCCGGGTACGCGGCCTGAGCCGACCCTCCGCACCCCGCGCGCGACATCCGCCCCTACTTCGGGAGGATTCCCCGAGATGGACGTGACACTGCCCGGACCCGATGGGTCACGGGCCCCCCGCCGCCGGGCTT
>JAKQDH010000098.1 GCA_029558835.1 Planctomycetota bacterium
CCGCCGCCGGGCTTTGCCGCGCAGCAAACGGGCCCCTGGCGGTCACTCGACCGCGAGGGGCCCAGACATAGATGAGGAAGCCGCAACGTGACGCGAGCCTGTGCGCCCGCGTCACCCGGGCCGAATCACTACGGGCAACCCACGCCGGTCGGCTTCGACGTGCTGAACCAGACGTCGTACTGGCTCGCCCCGTTGAGCAGGTTGATCTCCGTGGTCAAGTCCGCCACGGTGATCGTCCCGCTCTGGTTGATGTCTGCCTCCCAAAGCGCCACCGACCCGCCACCCAGCGCGATGTTGAGCCGCTGAATGAGCTGGGTGATGTCCTGCGCGTTCGTGAACGACGACCCATCGACGTTACCCGGGTGCTTGTAGTACCTCACAAACGCCCCGCCGTTGTAGCGGATCGTCGTGACGTGCCCCACACCCAGCGCCGGCGCCGGGGCGCCCACGTCATAGGCCGAGATACCATGCGCCAGGTTGATCGTGTACACGCCCGCCGGGCCTTCCACCACGCTGGTGATGGCATTGGGTCCGCACTGCGGCGAGAAGCCGGTCTCACACAGTTCCCAGCACGCCATATCGCCGGCGCCCGGCACACCCAGGTCAATGGTGATCGGTACCCAGCCACTCGGCTCACCGATACCTTTGCACGGCGTCAATCCCGCAACCGGGTGAGGCTGCGTGGCGTCCGTGATCCCGTTCGGCGGGTGGGGCACGAAGCGCGTCTCCGGCGGGCAGACGATGATGTCGCCGCAAGGCGGAACGAACGGGTCCGGATAGCAGCTCTGCCACGTGGCGAACCGCTTGGGCGCCGGGCATAGCCACTCGAAGACGTTCTCGGTGCATGTCTGATTGGCATCATCGCAGCAAGCACCCACGAGCGGATACGTTTCGTGATCCACGTAGACCAAGTTCGCCACGTGCAATCCCTGGCCGGGCAGCGGCGACGTGTACAGCGGCACGCAGGCCGTCGGAAAGACGAAAGTAGCGATGGGCGGCACGCAGCCGATCGGCGCTTCCAAGCGGACCGCGCTCTGGTTGAACAGCGCGTCGCCGCTGGGCAACTGCACCTCGAAGAACACGTCGAAGAAACTGTCGACGACCCAAGGTTCCGAGGGGCTTTCCAGACCGGCACCGAGAGTGGATTGCACCTCCTCCAACCCGCGCCCGGCCCGGAGGATGACCCCATCCTGACTGGTGAGCCCCATGCTGACGATCTCGGTGTCGATTACGTCAAAGTGGCCATCGGGATTGCCGACTCCTGGAAAGTAGACGGAATAGTCTAACGGCATCGACCGCAGCACCAGCGCGGGACCGGTCAGGGAGATGTGCGTATCCGCAACGCAGTCGAAGTTCACGTCGAGCCCCACGTAAGCGGCGGTGGGCATCAGGTCGTATCCTCCCGGGCACTCGCCTACCCAGTACGAACCCGGCCCGCAGTCCTGGCAGGGTTGGTCATAGCCGCCGCCTTCGCAGAGGTCGTCCATGCCGTTACCATTGAGGTCGCCGGCGCACTCGGTGTCGTCGCCCTGGAACTCGCCTCCTTCGAGGTAGCAGTCTTCCTCGGAGGTCACATAGCACGTCCAATCGGGCAGGCAGCAGGCCCCACACGCCGGGCAGCCGGCCGGGCGGGCACAGTGCTCATGCGGATGGGCGCCAAAGGACGAGTGGCACGTCTCCGGACAACAGACCGCACCGGTGCGGTCCACGCGCAGGGCACCGCCGGCGAACCCGTCGAAGGAACACGCCTCGTAATACTCGTCGATCGTCCACGGAGCATCGTCCGTGGTTTGCATCAGGATGTCGATGCCGGGGTCGAACGTCCGCGTATCGTACGGCGGGTCGACCCGCGTGAACGTATAGACAGGCTGGACGTAGAAGGACGCGCTGAACGTCCCTCCCGCAGCGTCCATCTTGGTGGCCATCAGCATGCCCGTCGGCGCTGGGCCGGCAAGCGTCGCCTCAACGTTCCAGAACCCACTTCCACCCACGTGAATCGGGTCACAACTGACCAGGTTCAACTCGGTCAACGCGATAGGCACCACGGCCGAGGAGGGCAGGGGCAGCGGGAAGCACATCAGGTCCAGGCGCTCGATAACCGTGTCGATGCCGCCTGTCGCCCCTTGCAGGGAGATGATTCCGTCGAACGGATCCGACCCGGGATCGAAGAAGCCGGTCGGGATCGGCGTGTCGGCAAAGTTGGCGAAGGTGCCACCACACTCGGTGGACCAGCAGTCCTGCCCCGGCAGGACGCATTCCATATTGAACGGCCAGGCCATAACCGCGGCGTTGTACACCTCTGCCGGCGCGGCACTGGTCGGCTCCTGGGCCCACGCGATGATCTTGATGTCGTTGCGGTTCGCCCAGCTCTCCGCGTCAAACGCAAACTGCCGCATGACGACCTGGCAACCGCCCGGCGTGAGGTAAATGTCCTGCGAGGCCGACGCCTGCTTCAGCCCGTTGCGATGGTATGAGGGGCTGCTGGGCCAGTGGTCCAGCACCTGCACGATGTGGATGCGCATGTTGCGCGCGGTGCCGTCCAAGTCCATGCAGACGCGGGCCTGCACGCGGTAGTTGGCGGGTCCGATCGGCTCGGCCACCAACTCAATATGCATGTCGGTCGGAGTCGCGAGCAAGGCCAACAAATGGGATTCGTATTGGGCGTAGGACCACACGCCCGGCAGCGACACTACGCCGGAGAACCACGTCGTCGGCACGAAGCCCACGCCGTAGAAACTCGCGCGCTGCGTGCCCCACGGGATCGCGTACGAATCACCAAAGTGCTCCTGGACCAACGCAAACGAGTCGGGATACGCATCCATCAACTGGCTCAATGTCTCCCCGACGGTTTGGCAGTCCGGATATTGGATGGCCGTGAACTCCTCCCCCAGCACGACACGTTCGGCCGCCGTCGCCGCGCCGGCACCGAGGCCGACCACCACCAGTCCCCACGCCAGCAACGCGGGACAACCCGTACGCCACTTCCTCCCACGACCGTGAAACATGTTTCCACTCCCTGACCCTGGTAGAACACCGCGAGCGGCCACCCGCTTCCGAGCGGGCCGCCGCCTGATTGGTTCCGCTTTGTGACTCTACGAGTATGCCCCTCCGCGACACGCGAGGGAGATCGACCCCCATATCCGCATTACGTTGATTTTACCGGATTGCCGACCCGGAATCCAGACACTACCGGCGGAAAGCAGGTCGCGGGTGGCGGCGAGGATAGTGCCCCACCTACCCCGCGGGCGCCCGGGACGGCGGGGCTCCAGGGCACTCTTTCCCGGAACCGTCGCAGCCGGAGCTTGTTCCGGCCACGTTCGACGAGGTAGAATAGGCCCATCTCGTCGGCGTGCCGGGGCGTATTTCGGGACGGCCCCGGCAGCAGGCCCCGTCTTCCCCAGGGACCGGCCCCGGGGCCTTCTCAGCGACATTGGGGGGAGAAGGCCGGGCACCGACACCGTCCGCCGGCGACCGTCTCGAAGCGTGAGGCCCCATGTCCTGGCTGGTCTGGAGTAGCGCGGTTGCTATCCCGCTGCTGGCGGCGACCCTCGTGGCGACGGGATGGTGGCGACCGGTCGTCTTGGGCTGCTTCCGCATCGCGGCCCACCGGATGACGGTTGGCCACTTGGCGCTGAACGTGGCCCCAGAACACACTGCACGGGTGGATGCCGTACTCCAGGCTTTTGCGGCCGGCTTCAACGCGATGATCACCACCCCGCAGGACGAGGGATGGCAACGTTTCTGCGCATCCTTACCTTCGTTAAGCCGCCCCTTTGCGGAGGAAGGGGTGGCGATGGGTTATTCCCTTCGACATCCGGGGCGGTTCCGCGCCGCCGAGTTTGAGACGCAACTCGTGCGGGTGCGGCCGGGGTTTCGCTACCTGCACTACGTCGGCCTGGGTTTCTGGTGGGGCATGCGCGGGCGACGGCCGGAGGAACTGGCGACGATGGTGTCCGGGCTGGACCCGCTCTACCGCTTCCTTTGCTTCGATGGGTACGGGTTCAAGCACGCGTTCTTCGACTATCCGCGCGATCCCGGCGTCTTCGGCAAGTTCAGCGGCCTCGCCGGCTATGCACGGAACGCCGCCTATCAGGGTGCCGGGCGGGCGCTGTTCTTTCTCTTCATGGACAACCCCGCGGTGCTCATCGAGCATGTTCAGCGGTTGGGCCCTCATGCCGTGGACGCAGCCAGCGGCCTGGGATTGGCCTCCGTGTTTATCTTCCACGACCGGATCGACATCGCCCAGCAACTGGCCACCCGTTTGCCCGAAGCCTGGCACGCAAGCATGCAACTCGGCATGTGCTTCGGGCTCAAGGCCCGGTCGATCAATGATCCTCAGCAATTCAGCGCGGACCTCGGCGGCATGCCGTCGCCGGTGCGTGATGCAGTACGAGCGGCCGTCGAAGCGTGCGACCGCATCGAGGCGGAGGTTCGTGCGGCCGGCGCGCCTGACGGCTACCGTTGCTGGCGGGAAGGAGTGGCCGCTTGGATGATGGAGCACTTGCAGTATCCTCTGGCAGGCGTGCGCATGTCTTCGGCAGTTGAGTCAGCGCGCGCACAGTCCCCCGGAGTCGCAGTATGACGGACCGGTGGCGTGAGGTGTGGGTAACGGGGCTGGGCCCGGTAACGCCCATCGGCATCGGCTGCGACGCCTTCTGGTCGTCGCTGCACACAGGAAAGCTGAACGTCCGCGCGCGGGCGTTGCCGGTAGACGTGGCACGAGCGGTCGATCTGCCGCTGGTGTCGATGCTGCCCGCCGAGGAGATTCCCGGCATGGCCGGCTATGCCGATACGCTGGCCACGCAGCGCTGCGCCGGCTGCCGCGACCTGGGTTATGCCCTGCTGGCGGCGCGTCTGGCCTTGCACGACGCGGGGTGGGAGCCCGACCGGCTGCCGGCCCGTATGGGCGTGGTTCAAGCCTTTGAGGCCCCCGGAATCGAGCGAACGGTCAGTGCCCTCTTCGAGCTGCTGTCGACTCCCCCGCCCCCCACCGGACCCGGGCCTGTGTATGACCTGCTGGCCCCGTACTTCTACGCGATGCAGCCGTTCCTTTACGTGCACCTGATGGGCAAAGCCCTCGGCCTGCACGGGCTGTCCACCAGTGTGCACAACGCGTGCACCTCGGGGCTGGTGGCCTTGCACGTGGCCGCACAGGGCATCCGCGACGGCTCGGCCGACGCCATGCTCGTCGTGGGCGGCGAAGCCTTCGAGACGGCCGTCCGGCTCGAGTGGTTCCGACGCCTCGATGTGTACGCCATGAGCGGTACGATGCGGCCCTTCGACGCCGAGCCACTGGGCTTCTACGTCGGTGAGGGCGCGGGGGCCATCCTGCTCGAAGCCGCAGATGCCGCACAGGGTCGTGGTGCCCGCCCGTATGCCGTGTACCTGGGGGGCTCATTTGCCCAGCAGAGCGCTCAACAGACCGTCCCCGACCTAAGCGCCGCACGGTTGGCCGGGGTCATCGGCGAGGCGTTGCGCAACGCCCGTGTCGCGGCTCGCGACGTCGATCTGATCGTCCCGCACGGCGCCGCCACCACGCTGTGCGACGCTTATGAGGCCAAGTGCCTTGACCAGGCGCTCGGCGGGCAGGCGACGGACGCTGTAGGCACCGCGTTCAAGCCGCAAGTCGGGCACCTGCTGGCCGCCAGCGGCGTGATCGACACCGTGGCGGCGCTGCTGGCCGTCAGACATAGCACGGTCCCGCCCACGCTGCACACGCGTCCAGGGCACTCCGTGCTGCCCGTGCCGCTGGCCGGCGAACTCCTGACGCGGCCACTCAACGTCCTCCTCAAGCTGTCCACCGGTTTCACCGGTCACGACGCGGCCGTGGTCTTCCGTCGGGTCTGACGACCAACGCCCGGGGCTTCGCGAAGAACTTCCTTCTGTGCGGTGCCGTGGGCAACGCTCGATCAGGAATTCCGAGAGCCCCCATACCGCCACTGCGATTCTGCCCAGTTTCACGCACAGCACCTTCGGTCCAGCGCCGACCGAGCACAGCGGCTGGCGTTGGACACGGGTGTCCGACCAGCGACGGTGTGACCTCACTGGCGTTCCCATAGCGGTGTGATACGCTGTGGGGGTACCCCGGTGTAGCTTACACGGGCGTGAGCCTCGGCTTGGGTGATTGGCGCGCCAGGCGCGGCCGCGAGCGTGGCAACGGGGCGGCTTAAGTCACTTCCGTCAATCCGGAACATGGGAGGAACTGCGATGAGACGCATCGGCTCGATTGGTGTGTTGGCGGTTATCGTGGCGACGGTGTTGTTGCCCGGCTGTTCAGCCCCACGCGTGGACTTCACGACCATCTCGTGCCCGCCGCGGGCTCCGGAGCTGGATGCCTACAACGTCTTCGTGGGCAAGTGGAATTGGCAGGCGACGCTCTTGAACGCCGACAAGGAGGACGAAGCCTGGACCGGCACGGCACAGTGGGATTGGACGCTTGATAACCGGTGCCTGCAAGGGCACATGTCGGTGAAGGGCGCGCACGCGGAGTTTCAGTCGGTCGGTCTGTGGAGCTGGCACCCGAAGGCCGACAAGTACGTGTGGACGATGTTCAACAACTGGGGCTACCCGCAACACGGCACGGCCACGTACCAGGCGGCAACGAAGTGCTGGCGGATGTCGTACAAGAGCGTCGGCCTGGACGGAAGGACCAGTTACGGCATTTACACCATGAAGGTAGTCAACGACGACACGCTGGAGTGGACGGTGAAGGAGTGGCGTTTCCCGCTGCACTTGTTCAAGAAGATGGAGATGACCGGCACGTACACGCGCGCGAAGTAGCTGGCTCCACAGCATAGGGAGACCGCCGGCGAGGCCAGGGTGGCATGGCCAAGCGCTATGGCGCCAGGTCTTGTCGTCGACGGACGGCTATTGGAACAGCAGGGCGGCGCCCGCCACGGGCGGACTTGGGCATGCCACCCTCCCGGTTTCCCACTGGGGTGGTTCTATTGGGAACGAACGCGGTCCGCGGCTGGTAGGCTGACTCGGCGCCGCGAGCACCGCGCCGGGACACCAGCGACTGGTAAGGCGTGTCAAGGAGTCCGTCGTGCGGGTAGTGTAGGCCCCTGCGGCCGACAGGAGGTACTGCTCGCGTGTCTCTTCGCGGTGTCTCGGTCCTACGAAGAGTACGTGCGGAGGCTGTCAAGCCGGCTCGGGCGGCGGTTCCAGGAACACGCCGAGGGCATCCAGGGCCCGCGCGTAGTTCAGCAGGTTCTCCCGCTCAACGGCCACTTCGGGGCGGAGATGGGCGAAACCTTCGGGGTCGCGGTACGTCAAGCCCTGCTCGGCCAGTAGTCTGCGTGCGTCCTGGCAGCGTTCCCAGCACTCTGCTGCCAGGGTAAGTAAGTGGTGGTGTTCTTCCTCGAGGCAATGCATGTGGACCGCGTCCAGCCACCACTGTTGCGTCGGTGACGACAGATGGTGCGGGGGTTTCCAGCCGTTCAATCCCGTCATCGTCAACCCTCCCGGACCCGGCGAAATGAAGGTCTCGCCTGCCGGCGCCCGCACGTCCGGCAGACCTCAGGACCGACAAGTTCAACAGAAAGGAATGTACGATTCCCCAAGCGATTGAGCCAAGGCGGTGCCGATAACGTCACGATGGGCGGGTGTGTTGAGGTGCTGCCGGGCGCGCCCGCCTGCGGCTGACGACGGCGACCGGGAGGCGACGCCTGCTGACCGTCGCGCGAGCGGCGCCGCAGGTCCGTGAATTCGCGTCCGCAGACTTGCCGGGCCCAGGTCTGAGGCTCGGGGCGCGTCGACGCACTACTTGCCCGGAGCAACTTGGGGCGGCTTCGCGGCGACCTTCACGACGGTTGCAGGCGACGATGCGGGGGCGGCCAGCAGGTCCGCACCGAGGCTCGTCGCATCTACTGCGATGCGCTCGGAAGGCGGCACGGGTTGTGGCTCCGGGGCCGGGGTTGGGCTCGGCCTCCAGGGCTTCCGCTCGTTGGGTTGGTTGCGGACACGCGCGTTGCGGCAGAGTTTCATCAGGTCGCGTACCACCGGGGCCACGTCCACCGGGTGACGGCCTTCGGCCAGGGCCTTTTCGACGCTCGTGGCACGCTCAGTAATGGGGAGAAAGCCGAAGCTCGCCCCGTTGGCCTTCAGCCCTCGACAAAGGCGGAGCAGCTCCCCGGCGTCTTCGCCGCGGAGGGCATGCTCGATTCTCATCAGCGCGGCCGGCAGTTCGCGCACAAACTGGTCCGCCAGCTCCAGCAGCGTCGGATCGTCACCGAGCGTGCTCATCAGCACCTCTTCCCGCAAAGACGCCAGCAGCTCCGAGAGGTGCTCGGGCTTGATGGGCTTGGGCAGGTGACGGTCGCACCCGGCCGCCAAGGCATGCTCCGCCACGGCCGAGTCGCCTTGGGCGCTGACGGTGACGATCGGTCCGGAGTAGCCCCGGGCCCGCAGCGCCCGTGTGGCCGCCAGCCCGTCCATCACCGGCATCGTCAGGTCCATCAGGATCAGGTCATAGGACGCCCGCAATGTCTTCTCCATCGCCTCCTGACCGTTGGCCGCCAAGTCCACCTCCGCGTTGAGTTGCCGCAGGTAGTGGGCCAGCAGCTTGGCCATTACGACCTCGTCTTCCACGACGAGCACCCGCGCCCCCAATGCGGCCGGCGTGAACGCCGAGACGTCCACCGAGTCATCGAACTTGACGCGGACCTCGTGCACGCCCCCCTCGACGAGTCGGCAACCCACGACCGTTCCCCGCGCCTCCTGGCGTGCACCGTGGGTCGTGAGCAGTTGCACGGAGCACTCGGACCCGCAGTGCACGTAGCTGCCGTGCAGAAACGCCACGCCGCCGTCGCTGAGATTCCGGGTGGGTACCAGAAACGCGGTCGGCGAACTGTCGCCGGGTTGCCTGACCTTGACCAGCAGGCCCTGCACGCGGTAGCTGTAGCGCGCGCTGCCCCGGCGGTCGGCGCCGGCGGAATCCGAACCCTCGTCCAGTCGGTCCAGCATGGCGCGAACGTCCTCCTCGTCGATGCGGATAGCGCGGTACACGCGGTTGGCCTGGGTTTCCGGTTTAGCCAAGGCGCTCTCCTCTCGTGTCTGTTCACGCTCTACAGGTCACGATCCGTGCCGAATCCCACCGGATCATCGGCATCCCACCCCGCACGCGCCTGGCTGCACGTTCGCCGCCGCAGGCGCGGGCGGGCACTGCGGCACAGAGCAAGCAGTTGTCTCACCTGCTCCCGGACGACCGCCACCGTCCCGCTTGCAGCGAGCGTCTGTTCGGCCTGCGCGGCGGCCTGGGAAATCGGGTCGAAGCCGAAGCTCCCGCCGTCCGCCTTCGTCCGCCGCAGCAGGTCGATGAGCTTGGCCTCGTCGGTCGCCACGAGCGCCTCTTCGAGTTCCCTGATCCGTTGCGGCAGGTGCCTTACAAACTCCTCAGCCAGGTCGGCCAAGGTCGGATCACCGCTCAACGTGCTGAACAGCGGTTCATCGTCCACGAGCGTCAGGAGCTGGATGAGCTGGTCACGCGTGTAGGGTTTGGCGACGTAGCGGTCGCAACCGGCCGCCAGGCAGCGTTCCGCGTCGCCCGGCTGTGTCAGTGCGGTAACCGCCACGACCTTGCCGGTGTACCCCCGCGTACGCAGCTCCTGGACGGCCGCGAATCCGTCCAGCTTGGGCAGCACCATGTCCAGCAGGATCAGGTCGTACGACTTGACGAGCGCGCGTTGAACGGCACTGCGTCCATCCTGCACGAGATCCACCTCGGCGTTGAGCTGCCTGAGGTAGTGCATGGCCAGGCGGGCATGCGTGGGGTCGTCCTCCACGAGTAGTACGCGGGCATGCACGGCCGCCAGGGTGAAGTTCGCCGGGTCAATCTCCTCGCGGAACTTCACACCGATCTCGTGCACGCTGCCGTCCACGTGCCGGCAGGCCACCACGTCGCCCGCCACGCGCTGCCGGCGACCGTGCACCGTCAGCAGGTCGGCGACGCACAGCGTCCCTTTGTGGAGGAATCCCCCGTGCAGAAAGGCCACGCCGCCGGCGCTGAGGTTGCGCGCAGGCGCCAAGTAGGCAACGGGTGAGCCGCTGCCGGGCTGCTTGATGTGGACGACCAGTACCTTGGTCCGGTAACTGAAGCGCTCGTGGCGACGCCGGTTCCGAGCCGCCCCGCCCTGGTTGGCATCCAGGCGGTCCAGCAGCTCGAAGAGCCGGGCGTCGTCCAGCCGCACGGTCTGGACGATCCGCCTCTGTCGCGGTCCTCCGGTGGTCACGCGGCGCTCCCAGCGACCTGACCCACATCAATCTCTCGCGCGTGTAATCATCGGTCAATCGGGACAGCGCGTTGCTTTAGCGCCCTCGCCGCAGACCCCGCGCGAAAGCGAGCGTCCGCTATCCGAGCCCGAGCGGCAGCACGGGGCTGAGTTGTGCGTCCCCGAGTGCTCGCGATATAGGGCCGAGCAGGTCGGGAACCGGAAGACGCAGTACCCGCGCATGTACGGCACCGGCAGGCCAGACTGGCAGCCCCGGCTCGACCATGGGCATCGCGGCGCCGCGCTCGGCCACGCCATCCTCGCGGTCTTCCACGGGCGTAGTCCTACGCAGCGGCCAGCGCCGGTGGGCGGGTTATCGGCCGGGACCGTGCGTCTCTTCGCTGTCGGCCAGGCGGATGTGGATCGCCGGCAACCGCACGTAGAAGGTCGTCCCCTCCCCGGTGCGGCTCTCGACCTGAATGACGCCGTTGAGCTCGTCCACGACCTTCTTGGCGGCGGCCAGCCCCAGCCCGGTGCCTCCATGTCCCTTCGATGAATGGAACGCCTCGAAGACCCCGTCCAACTCTTGAGCGGGGATGCCCGGACCGTTGTCGCTGATGGTCGCAATCACCCGCCCGCTCGGTGGGTCGTAGTGGGTGTGGATGTTGATGCGCCCGGTGCGCTCCGGCACGGCATCCAGGGCGTTCAGGACGATGTTGTGAATGACCTGATGGATCCCTTCGATGTCCAGCGGAATGGCCGGCAACTCCTCCATCTCTGGCAGGATCATCACGCCTTTGTCATCCGCCTTGCGCTGCACAAGCTGCAGGACGTCCTCGACAACGCGGTTGAGCTGCACCGTCTCGATCTTGGGCTGCCGGGCCCGGCTGAAGGTGAGCATGTTCGTCGCCAGATAGATGGTGCGGTCGAGATTGCGCCGCACGATCTCCCAGCCGCTGGCAACCGTGTTCAGCGCTTGTCGCTTCAGGCCGAGTTCGATGACCTCGGCCCCGCTCTGCAAGCCCTGCAGGATGTTGCGGATGTGGTGAGAAAGGAAGGCAACCGTCTCCCCTACCGCCGCCAGACGCTCCGTTCGCATCCGTGACTGCACCAGCCGCACGTTCTCGATGGCCATCCCGCTTAGACGCCCGATGGCCACCGCGAGCCGAAGTTGCTCCTGCGTGTACGTGTGATGCGTCATGGAGCAGTCCAGGTGCCATACGCCGACGACTTCCTCATGCGCGATGATGGGGACGCAGATCACGCTGCGCAGACCGAGCCCGGGGACGTCATCGCCTCCCTCCTGGTCCCGAAAACGCTCGTCGGTCATGGCGTTGGCGCACAGGACGCCCTCGCGCGTGTCGAGCACGTGGTGCACGATGGCGCGCGAGGTGACGATCTTAGGCCGCCCGGCGCGCTTCCCCGGACGCACCCGGTAAACCTGGGGGACAAGTTCCTTCGAGTCGGGCTGGCGCATCAGCACCACCAGTCGGTCCACCAGCAAGTGCTGCATGATCACGTCGGCCACGCGCTCCAGGAAGGATTCAATCGTGTCGATCGTGCCGAGCATCTCCGCGAGCTTGTAGACGACGTTCCAGGCGGCCACCGCGTCCGCCGTTTCCGGCGGCTGCAAGATAACGCTCTCCTCCGACGCCCCGAGGGCCGTGAGAATCGAGGAGTCCACTCCCCGTGCCCCCAACTCCAGGTCGACCAGGTCCCGATAGCGTTCCCGACCGAGTTTCTCCGCCGGTGCCTCCTGCCCGGTGAACACCAGCAGCGAGGCCCCCACCCGTACCTGGTCTCCGTGACGCAAGGGCGTGGGCGTCAGGATGCGCTGCCCGTTCACATAGGTGCCGTTGGAGCTGTCCAGGTCGCGAATCACCCAGCCATCCCGCGTCGGCCGTAGTTCCGCGTGCCGACGCGACACGCCGTGGTCACTGAGCGGAATCTGGTCGGACGAGCGACCGATAACCTGCGGCTCGTCAGCCGCCAGATAGGTGCGTCCCTTATCGGGCCCCTGAAGCACATGCAGAGTAGCCACGGGCTTCACCGTAAATCCTGGACCTACCCGGCGATGTGCTGCAGCAGCGCCGTCGTCCCCTTCGGCACCGCCCCGGGGCGCCGCTGCCCCGCTAGCGCCGCATCGCCGGGCTCTCCCCCTTTTTGCTGCCTCAGACGCATGATATCCGGGTCTGCGCCGCGCGTCAATGCGAGGCATGTTTCGGTTGGGCCCCAGCGCTCGGCGGACACTCCCCCCGCGGCCCCGCTCAAGCAGCCCAGGTTACGTACCGACAACAACCGGGGATGATCTCTGCGCGGGGTATGTCCCCGCAGCCGGCGATCGCGAGGGGCGGACCCCCGGGACGCTGGCGGCCCGTACGACGCGCTGGACGGACCGAACATGCCGGACAGACGTACGCAGACTAGCTACTGGGACATGTTGCGACACAGCAGCCCGCCGGCGCGCAACGCACCCCAGGTGGAGAACGAGCTGGAGGACCTGCTCCGGCAGTTCGAAGACTTCCGGCAGCGCGCCGCCGCCGAGAGCGAGCCCCCCAAACCGGACCGCATCGAACTGCTGCGCACGCAGATGCGCGAGGAGCTCATCCCCATCTTCCAGAGCCTGGCCCGCAAGTACCAGCCACAGGGCGTCAACATGCGCCTCGACGCCGCCCCCTTTCTCAACGGGGGTCGAGAACTGACCATCGAGTTTGAGCTTACCGACTGGCGCGCCACCTTGCGCGGGACGGTCACGGCCGAGGCCATCGCCTTTCACGAGCGCCGCACGGGGCCCAAGGTCTCGGGCGAACTCACCAGCGGGCCGGCCCTGCCCTTGCGGCAACTGACCGCCGAGTCCTTCCGCGAGTTCATCTGCAACCGACTCAGCATCCTCGTGCGTAACGCCATGCGCTACCGCTGAAACGGCGTCCAGACAGCGCAACGGCATCCCGCTCAGTCCTTGTGTTCCCGGCCTCGCTCGGCCGTCTCCGCCGGCGTGAGAGGCCGGTAGTCGCGGTCCTGGCGACGCACTTCGTCCATGCCGGGGGGCTCCGGGAAGGCGCGCGCGGCATCCCACGGCGGCTCCTGCCGGGCACACAACTGGGCGAAATACGGGCGCAGCCGGTCCCAGGTAAGCTGCCGCCCCTCCAGATCAAGGGCTTGCCACAACCGCACCTTGAAATACGAATCGAACTCCGGCGCTTGCAGGAACTGCTCGATGCTGTCGCGGCGCATCACGCGCAGGGGGGGGATCTTCCGGCGTTCGTTGACGTCCTGGCGCGTGTCGGCCATCCAGTAAGCATGGCACTGCCGGGCGCGCTGCAAGGCCGTGAGACTGCCCGCCGTGTTCCCCACCGCCAGTTCCTTCAGCGATTTGAGGATGAAGCTGCGGATGATGGCCGAACTCTGCCGGAACGTCGCCATCTGGTTGAGGACGTCTCCCATCACGAACTCGTCCAGCGTCTTGGTGTAGCGCTCCTGCGTCGTCCCGTCGGGATGCGGGTTGTTGACCCGCAGGTAGGCGTAGAAGCTCTCCGCCTGCTTGAGGTTCTCCTCGCCCCCCTCGAAGTACAGAAGCTGGATCCAGTTCTCCATGTTGTTGACGAAGCCCGCCCAGTAGCTCGTCCCCCGAATCCCCTCCTGCGGGTTCCAGTTTGGTTCGCTGCCCCATTGCTCCTCGGCCAGGCGCAGGTACGTCCGGAAGAGATAGGGTATGAAGCGGATGTCCGTGGCGAAGTCAATGTACGACCGGAACGGTGCATCGAAGTTGGGATGCAGACTGATCCGCCCACGGGCGACCAGACTGTGCAGGGAGAAAAGCACCAGGCGGGCGTTGTTCATGGAGTCCGCGGGGTTCTGGTACTTGCGTTGTCTGGCCAGTTCGTTGCCCAGACTTGCCCAATAGAGGCTGTGCGTGTACGCGCTGCGCCAGTCCAGCGGACCGTACTGTTCCGTCATCAGCCGCAGTGCCCAGTCCAGGTCCAGGCGGTATTTCGTCCGCAACACCTCCGAGCGCACCGCGGCCAGCAGCCGTCGCTGCGCCGCCGCCGATCTCGGGTCGGTCAGCACTTCCAGCCGGCGGGCGACCTGGGGGTCCTCCTGAGCCCGCGTCTCCAGAATGTCGTCAATGCGCAATTCCGGGCGCAGATGACGAGCCGCGAACTCCAGCAGCGATTCCGCAGCCGGCAGCCCGACCTGTTCCAGACGAAACGCCAGCCGCGCCACTTCCTCGTCGCTGCGGCGCAGGGCGGCCAGGTCGCGCGGCGCGTCCACGATCTCCTGGAACCACGCGAGGTACTGGTCCGTTGTCAGCGCCACCGGCTGCGGCCCCAGCACCTTCTCCATCTCCACCGCCAGCGCCCGCTTGTAGTTGTAATGCTCGTCGTCGAGGTAATCCCCGATCTTGTGCCAGTAGGTCCAGGCCAACTGGTAATACAGCGACACCGACTTGGGGTTCCAGCGCAGCGCCTCGTCCCGCAGCAGCTTGATCCCGTCGCGCACCCACCGCCAGCGCGCCTCCGGGGTGTACTGCGTCACCGAGATGTTGTAGGCCATGTTCCACGAGGCGTTCGCCCAGGCCGTCGGGAAGCGCGGCTGCATGAGGCACACCGTGCGGTGCAACTCATACGCCTCGTAGTACTTCCCCTCCTGTTTGAGCCGCTCGCTGCGGATCGACGCCCAGTCAATCGCCAGCGCCCGGAACGTCCCCAGCTTCCCCAACAATGCCAGGTCCGGCGGCAGGCCCCGCACGCTGGCGGGGTCGATCACCAGTTGCCGCTCGCGCCGGACGCGGTTCAGCGGTCCCAGCAGCAACCCGGCCCCCACCAGGCACACCACCGCCAAGACGCTGGCCACCACCTGCACCAGCCAGTCGCGTCGTTGCGCGTTGCGCCGGGCGACCAGGTGTTCCGGCAGGGTGTATCCCACCATTCGCGACATCGTTGCCCGCCCCCGCGCCTCGCTCAGACCGACACCTCCGACACCTCGCGCCGATGAAACAACAGCATGGCCAGGCCCAGCAGGCACCCCGTCCGCAGGAACCCCACGCTCACCACGCCTTCCAGCACCCAGCGCAGCGTCACGTTCCGCCCGTTTACCAGCGTCTCCACCCCGTCGTAGTACCCAAAGTCAGGCAGGATAACACTTACGGTCGAGTACACCGACCGAATCAAGTGCACTGCGAACTCCTTGGCCGACGTGAACCACCCCGCCTGATCCGCCGACGCAAAATCCAGTGACTCCAGAATGAACCCCCGCGTCCCCGCCAGCACATAGATGGTAAACGCCACCAGACAGGCCACCGGAAACGAGAACAACGTCGTCGCCAGCAGCGCCACGGCCGACAGGAACATCAGCTTGCACAGCATCAGCACCAGCAGCCGCAGCAGGTTCCCCTCGAACGTGCCTACTCCAAACAGCACCTCCACCCCGTCCCGCGACAGAAACTCGATGACGTTGCGAAACTGCGGCTCCCCCGCGAACGGGTTGCGGTTCTGGAAGCGCACCGTCAAGGTGTAGTCGGGGGCCACCGCGTCGGCCGGCACAGTCACCGTGTGGTACCGTCCCACGATGTGGCGCGTGCGGCACTCGTATACCGGCGTCCCCTGCTCCGGGTCCCCGATCCACCAAACGGCGCGGAAGACCTCGTCCGGCGCGTAGTTGTACACCTCCGTCTTGTAGCGGATCTGCAGCGTGCTCTCCGGCCGGCGGTCGCACAGCACGTTCTCAAACTGAAAGACGCGGACCTCATAGGGGCCCACCACCCGCCATTCCGCCTCGACCCTCTTCGCCAGACGTTGACGTTCCTTCGCTGCGTCGAAGTCCATCACGTCGTCATAGGCACCCACCTCGAGGCGACGCTGGAACTCGCGTTCCGCCATGGCCTCGAAGTCCGGCAGGCGAAACTGCACCGCCTGCCGCGCGACCAGCACCTCCTCTGCCAGCCGCGTCCGATCCAGCTCCTCGTCCACCGGCGGGTGCGTCGCCCGCAGGTAGTAAACCGCACCATAGATGACCAACGCCGAGAATGCCAGGAACACCACGTTCAGAACGTTCATCCCCACCCACTTGCCGAGGATGAACTGCCAGCGCGGCACCGGCTTGGCCATGACCACCAGGATCTGCCGATTCACCATCTCGTCCGCCAGCGACCGCGCCAGGAACACCGTCAGAATCCCCAGCAGCAAGCCCGTGGCGCTCAGACTGTACGAGAGAAAGGACTGCACCGCGTCCGTCAGCGGACCGTGCTTCTGCACCGCGAACGGCAGACCCAGCAACAACAGCGCGAGCAGCAGGACGAAGACCACCGCGACCTTCATCCGAACGCACTCGGCCATCAACTGTCGGGCGACCGTCCAGACGACGCTCACGGCTGCTCTTCCTTCTGCGGGCCCTCGCCCTCGCCCGGCGGGGTGCCGCCCAGGAGTTCCTCGATCACCTTCCGGTCGGCGCGCGGCGCCGCGCGGGGGGCTTCCGCGGGCCTCGGTGCCGGTTCAACGGGGAGCCTGGGCTCATCCACCTCGGGTGCGGCCGGCGCAGGCTGCACGCCCAGCAGTTCATCAATCACAGCCCGGGCGGCCTCCCTGCCGCTCTCGATGGGCTCGCCGGTGGCGCGCTCCCGCCGCGACTCGACCTGCGCGGGCAACGGTTGCCTGGCGGCCGCGATCAGCGACTCCACCACCTCCTGCGCGTCCGCCTGGGTCGCCTTCTTCAGAAACTCGGGCACCACTCCACCCCCCCGCGCGCCCGAGGTCCCCACACTGGCCGCCTGGGCCTCCTCCACGATACGCAGGAAGAAGGCCTCCAGTCGATCGCGCGGGTGGCTGACGTGCAGGACGTCCGCTTGCTCGCGCTCGTGCAGCAGGCGTCGCACTTCCGCCAGCGTCTCCGGCGTCAGCACCGGCGTGGTGAGCTGCATCCGGTCCTTCTGGCTCAGCAGGGCACTGATGTCGCCCTGGGCCCGCTCCAACCCGCCGTACAGGATCACGACCCGGTTGCACACGTCCTCCACGTCCGCCAGAATGTGGCTGGACAGCAGAATCGTCTTGCCTTTGCGACCGAGCTCACGGACGAGGTCCTTGATCTGCCGTGACCCGATGGGGTCCAACCCCGAGGTCGGCTCATCGAGAATGAGAAACTCAGGGTCGTTGATCAGCGCCTGCGCAAGCCCGATGCGCCGGGCCATGCCCTTGCTGAACTCCCCCACCGGTCGGCTCGCCTGGTGACGCAGACCCACCATGTCCAGCAGGCGCTCCGTCCGGTCCCGCCGGACGTGCGTGGGCAGGCGAAACAGACGTCCGAAGTGGTCCAGCGTCTCCTGCGCCCCCAGGAACCGGTACAGGTAGGATTCCTCCGGCAGGAAGCCGATGCGGCTCTTGACCGCCACGTCCGTGGGCGCCTTCCCAAACAGCGAGATGCGCCCGCGCGTCGGGTACAGGAGCCCCAGCAGCATCTTGATCGTCGTGGTCTTGCCCGAGCCGTTGGGGCCCAGCAGGCCCACGACCTCTCCCGGCCGGATTTCCAGGTCGAGGTTCTTCACCGCCTCCACGCGCGGACGACGCCAGAAGTCCTTGAAGGTCTTGCATAACCCGGCGGTCTGCACCACGGGCAGCACGCGTCTAGCCATTCGCCGATCTCACTGTCAAGTCCAACCTCGGCCACCGCCGCCACGCAGCCACTCCGGGCGCGGGGACAACGCCACGCGACAGGCAGACCCACCGACAATGGGGAGTGGCATGACCAAGCGCAGCGCCGTCATGCTTTCTCCCCCGCCCGACATTACCGTCTGCACCGGCATGCCGGCGCCTTCGGCCTAGGCATGCCACCCTCCCGGCTTCCCCTTTGCGGGTCCTCTCTAGTCGTACTCCGGGCCCACCGGCACCAACCGGTCACCCCCCACTCTCGACGGGTCGAAAGTCTTCTTCTGCAAGCGTTCCTCCTCCTCAAGGCGCCGCTGCTCGGGGTCCATGCCGAAATGCAGCCGGAACTGGTGGGTGCTCGCCGGTCGATACACGGTGGTCACTCCCGGCTCCGCGAAAATGGCCGCCCGCGTGTCTTCCCACAACCGCTCCACCAGCAGCGCCGGGTTCCGCTCGTATTGAGGAATCAAGGTGCGGTACAAGGCCACGTCGCCCTCCATCCGGCGTACCATCTCCGAATAGACCGCACCCGCGTCCTTGATCAACTTGCCCGCGGCGCCCTCGACCTCGTCCGTCAGCAGCGCGTCCAACTGCGCCCGAACCTCCCTGGACTGCTCGAGGTTGTCGCGTACCAGGTCGGGGTCATCGAGCAAGGCGACCAGGCGCGGGTAGGCCGCCCCGGCCGCTTCGTTCAGAATCCGCGTGCGGTCCTGCTCCGCCCTGCGGATCGCTTCCTGGCGCGTGTTCTCCGCCCTTTGCGTTTCCTCGAAGAACGTCCGCACTTGCAGTGGCGGCGTCGGCTCCATAACCTCAATCGTGCTGACCTCAACGCCACTGCGCAGCGCCCGTAGTTGCTGATTGACCGCCCGTTTGATCTCGCTCTGGGTCTGGTCGACGCGCGTGCGAATGACTTCCTCCGCCGTCATGGCGCTGGCCACGTGGATGGCGGCGTTCTCGACCATCGTGCGGATCAGGTCCTCCGCCGCCGTCTGGTCGCCCGCCCCGTAGAGGTTACTGACGTACTCCTTGACATCGCCGATCCGGTAGGTCACCTTCCACCGGGCATGCACCAGGCCCAGATCGCCCGTCATCAACGCCCCGTCCCGCCCGGGGCGCAAGCCCTCGTGCAGCGACCGCGTGCAGAAGGACAGCGGCTTGCCCTCCTCTTCCGGTCGGCGCTGGAACGTGTGGCTCCGCATTTCCATCGTGTTGCTGGCCTTGGTTGCCAGCGGCACCACCTCGTCGATCGGAAACGGCAGGGCCCACAGCAACCCCGCCTCGTGCACTTCCGGCAGCAGCCGCCCCAGCCGCAGCACCAGCGCCTGCTGGTGCGGACCGATACACTTGACGTTCGAGAACAGGTACAGCACGACCAGCACCATCATGATGCCCTTCAGGATGCTGAAGCTCGCCCGCAGGGCATCCGCCAGTGACTGATTGGCCGCGTCCAGCGGCTCCTCCAGCGGCTCCGGGTCTCGATGGGCCAGCTCGTCGTGTTCGTCGTGCTCGTGGTGGTGGGTATCCATGCTTGGGTTCCTCCGGAACGTCTACCGGCCCTGCCCCTCCGAGTCGCTCCCCGCCGGCGTGACCGGCGGCGCTGCCGGCACTGCCAGCGGCGTAACCCCGCCCGCCGGCGCCGCCTCGATCACCTTCTCCCTCACCTTGGGGTCGAACACGTCAAACGGCCGCACCGACGTGTCGATGATGATCTGCGTCCGCCGCCTGAGCGCCTCGCGCACCGTCCGCAGTTTGTCCAGGAAGATGCGCAGTTCCGGATACTGCTCGAACTCGCGGTAATACTCACCGACCACGCGTTCCGCCTCGTTCTCGATCTCGGCCACCTTCTGCTGGGCGGCCGCCATGATCCGCCGCTCCACCGTCCGGGCGGCCGCCCGGATGTCCTCCGCCCGCGCTTCGCCCTCCGCGATGTAGCGCTCCGCCTTCGCTTGCTCGTAGGTCTTCATGCTCTCAAAGATGGCCGTCGTGACGGACTGCGGCAGGCCCAGTTGCTTTACTCCGAAACCGACGACCTCAATACCGTACTCGTCCGCTACTTCAGCCGCCACCAGTCGGAGAACGTCCTGTTCGATCTCCCGCAGCTTGCGCTTATTCGGGTCCGTGGACACAAACTCGTGGAAGAACCGCTGGCCCACGACTTCGTGCTTCTTCGTGGCCACTGTTGTGCGCAGCTTGGCGATACCGTCGTCCTCGCTCCGCGGGAAGTTGGTGAGGAACTTCGAGGGGTCCTTGATCTCCCACACCGTGTACGTGGTCAGCGACACGTTCTTGCCGTCCCGCGTCCGCGTCTCCTCGGTCTGGTCCTCGAGCACGCGCTGCCGCTTGTCGTAGCGGACCACGCTCTGGATGGGATCAGGCCACTTCCAGTACAGACCCGGCTCCATGATGGCCGCCTCCGCCGGCTTGCCCCAGGTCTTGACGATCGCCACCTCCGTGTAACGGACCTGGAAGCTGCACAAGTACAGCCCCAGCACGGCCACCAGCACCACTGCCGCCACCACCGTCCCGACGTTCTTCATGTCCGTCACGCTCCCCGGCGGGTCGTTCTACTTCCCGCCCGTGCGCTCCCTGACCCCTTCCGAGAGGATCTGGTCCAGCCCCAACTGCTCGCCCGTGTCGTATTCGATAATGACGTCGTCAACCTGTCCCACGAACAGGATTTTCCGCACTGTGTCCAGCCCTTCAAATACCTCAAGCTGCTTGCGGACCTCGAAGAGCGTCCGCGACGCGTTGTACGCCGCCACCTGGGCCTTGAACAAGAGGGTCTTGACGGCCGCGTCCGCCACCTGCCGACTCGTGCGTGCCCGGGCGTCAGCAATGAGCGCCGCGGCCTTCCCGCTCATCGGTGCGATCCCCTGTGCCGGGTCGCCCAGCAGTAGCGCATCCACGGTCCGCCGGGCCTGCGCGGCCTGGTCCGCATCGGCGCTCGCGTCGCTGGTGAGCCGCTGCCAGCGCTCTATGGCCGTGTCCAGCCGCCTTGCCCGCTCTTCCGTACCCGCCACCTCCGTCAACATCCTCTGGGCGTCGCCGCGGGCGGCGTTGATGTTCGCGCCCATCCGCGTCTCCGCCGAGATCACCGATAGAAACGCCTCTGCTACCCCTTCTTTGGCCGGCGGATGGAGGCTGCCGGTCCCGGCGAAGATGACTTCCAATCCGCACTTGTGGGCATCAAGCCGGCTCTGGATGCGCTCGCGTAGAGTCGCGTCAAACCGCGCCCGCCCCGCGCCCATGACATCATCCACGTCCTCCTGGGCTGCCAGGTCCGACACTGCCTGGTACGCGATTTCCTCCAGCAGCTTCTCCGGCTTCTGGTAGTTGTACAGGTAGGCCTCCAGGTCGCGGACGCGGAAATGGATCTTCACACCGAACATCAGCAACCCGACGGCCACGCTCTCCGCCGCCTCGGGCGCAACCCGCTCCCCCTCCGCCGGCTCGCCCCGAACCTCCTCCGTCAGCTCCACCAGTTGCGGCGACGCCACCAGCACCATCATCTCCGGCACAAACTGGTGGGTTTCCGCCCAGACGATCGGACGCTTCTCGCGCTGGGCCTTCTCCGCTTCGGCCGCGTCGCCCTCTAATTCGCCTACCGTCACTTCCTGAATCTGCTCCACCGGGGAGCGGTGCACCACATCGATCGGGTAGGGCCACTTCAGGTGCAGCCCCGGAGACAGCAGACGCACGCGCGACCCCACGCCCTCCGCCGCGCGCCACGGTCGGCCAAACCGCTCCACCACCGCCTGTTCCCCCGCGTTCACCACCACGATGCTGCTCAGCACGAAGATGGCCAGCAGCATCAGCACTACCAGCGGCAGGAACCAACGCTGCAGCAGTCGGTAAAACCACGTCTTGCTGACCTCGAACCCGAACTGGTAATTGACCGCTTCCGCGATCGAACGGGCAATCTCGCCCGGTTCCGTAATCAGTCCGGCCAACCGACTGTCAAACGCCGGGCGAGGCACCACTCCCGCGGCCCGCGGACGATATTGGTCCAGGATCAGGTTGACGGCGAACTCGAGTCCCAGAACGAACATCGCCACGCGGATCGCGTAGGCCACGAGCGCTTCCGCCCACGACATCGTCGTCGCCAGCCCCAGCGCCAACGCCAGCCCCAGGCACACCAGCGCCGTCCCGGCCGCCAACCCCGCTCCCGCGTGCAGCAGATGCCACTGCGGCAGCCGCGCCAGCGCCACCGTGTACCGCCCAAACAGGAAGCACAGGAAGCAGCACGCTACCGCAAGCCACATCATCAGGGTGGGTTGCTCGGCCGACCGCACCCCCGCAGTCCCAAACGCCCCCGCCAGAGTCCACCGCCACCCTACGAACTGGCCGCCCAGCAGGTACACCGCCACCAGGATCGTCACCACCGGCAGCACCCACCGAATCATCCACCGCAGCCGGTTCTCCTCCAGCAGCAGCGACTCCTCGTCGAGCTCGAAGATGGCCGTCCCGGCCCCGCCGGCACGCGCCTGCCGCAACTCCTCCGTCTCCAACGCCTCGGCTGCCACCCGCCGGATCTGCTTGAACAGCAGCCACAGCACGAACCAGATCGGCAGGCCTGCGGCCGCGAACCGCGCCCCGGCCAGCAGCGCGTCAGACTGCGCCCAGAGTGCCACCCCCAGCAGGCACCCGAACACGGCCAACTGGATGCACAGGCCGGCAATCGCTACGTGTTCGGCCCGTCGGTCAACTGATCGTCCTGTATCACCTAAGGGCATGTTCCGTATCTCTCAGGGAAGTCCGCACTGAACCCGGCCCGACGCCGGTTCGTACCCAGGGGTGACCGCCGAACTCCCTGGGCCGAGTGACGGGTTGTCCAACAGCCGGCGCAGCATACAATAGCCGACTGGACCTGCCAACGGGACTTGGACAGCAATGCACGGTCGTGGCAATGGAAGCACATGTTTCAGCGTTGCTATAGTATAGCGCGAAACACTTTTATCGAAACGGTTCGGCAGCCCATATACGGCGTGGTGTTGCTGGCCACTGCGGGGCTACTCGTCCTGAACGTGTCCCTGGCAGCCTTCACGCTTGAAGACGACAACAAGCTGCTGCTCGATCTGGGGCTATCTACGCTGCTACTGAGCGGTTTGTTCTTGTCCGCCTTCAGCGCCACCGGAGTTCTGTCCCGGGAGATCGAGGACCGCACCGTCTTGACCGTCATCTCCAAGCCGATCAGCCGGCCGGTCTTCTTCCTGGGCAAGTTCCTCGGGCTGCTCGCAGCGGTTCTCCTGGCGTACTACCTGTCCGCCTTGGTCTTCGTCCTCGCCCAGCGGCACGGGGTCCTCCAGAACAGCTCCGACCCGTGGGATGCGCCCGTTCTCGTGCTGGGGTGCACGAGCGTCGGCATCGCGCTGCTTGCCGCTGCGTTCGCTAACTACTTTTATGGCAAGCACTTCGGCGCAGCGGCCATCACCTTCGTCACGCCCCTGCTGACCGTTGCTGTCCTGGCCGTAGGGTTCTTTGACAAACATTTCGCGCCGGTGGCGTTTGGGAGCAAGTACGTGGGCGGTCAGGTTCTCATCGCTGCGTACCTCGTGATGTTGGCGGTGATCGTCACCTCGGCCGTCGCGCTCGCTGCGTCCACGCGATTCAAGCAGGTGATGACCTTACTGATTTGCACCTTCGTGGTCGGCGTGGGAATTGCGTCTGACTGGATCTTCGGGCAATACACTGCAACTTCATTTGCGGCATCTATAGCGTACCACATTGTTCCGAACATTGGCCCGTTCTGGGTGATTGACGGGCTGCACGCAGCCTCCGAGGAGACGGCAGTGCCGGTGCAGTACGCGCTGCTTGCAAGTGCGTACGCACTACTCATCACCGCGGCGACCGTGGGTGTGGGCATCGCCGCCCTGCAGAAGCGAGAAGTGGGGTAGGGCCGGTCTCGAACCCGGAGGCGGCAGGTTTCAGGAAGGTGGGGCACGGCGCGAGCCCCTCACGGGTGTACAACGCCGGCGCGACTGCGCCCGGGAGGACTCGAACCTCCAACCTGCTGGTTCGAAGCCAGCCACTCTATCCGATTGAGCTACGAGCGCAACGGCGATACGGTTGGGTTAGCGGTTTCCGGCCGCTGTGTCAACGGCGCGGGCCCCGCATTTGCGCCATGGACGCCGGCGGGAGAAGGCAGCGAGGCTGCTGCATCGGGTGTTCGTCGGTTTCCGGGTGGGCCTGCCGCGGCCGCGCGGGTAAGGCCCGCGTCTTGCAAGGGAACCGCAGACCGTTGTCACAACGGTCGGTTCCGGTTAAAGAGAGGCCACGCGCACCGAAGGAAGCGCCGTGCGCGGCCGGCGGGAGCCGGCTGGTGTCTGAAACCTGCCCAGTGAGCCCGCCTGAGGTGAGGCGCTGTCCGCTCGTTCGCTGGATGCACGATGCCCACGAAGCGCGATGCCGAGGACAATGGTGAAGAGTTGCCGGACGTCGTCGATGCCGAGGCGATACCGGCCGACTTCGAGGCCACGGAGGTGACCGCACCGGTTCCCGTGGAACCGAGCGCCCCAAGCAAACGGAGCGTGGGACCGAAGGAGGCGCCTCCGTTTACGTGGAAGCTGGTGGGTGAAAGCAGCGGCCTGGTGGTAACGTTGTTCAAAGCTACGGATCGCGCCGAAGTGGAGGGACAACTGGAGCGGGTACGTAAGGACGGCTACTACACGAACCTCCAGGTTGTGCCGATCGAACCGACTCCCGGCGCCGCGAAGCAGGTGAAGGTTGGCAAGTCGCCGGCGGAGGCAGCCCCGCCTCCAGCCGCGGCAGTCGTGGAGACGCCGGCGCCGGTGGAGAGTGCGGCGCCTGCCGCTGCGCAGCCGCCTCGCAAGCCCGCCCCCCGCAAAGCGGCCGCCGCGACCGAGACCCGTGAGCGAAAGGCAGCCAAGCCCCGCAAGGCGACCGCCGTGGTCGTGGCAGCCGCCCCCAGTCAGCGTCGCGATCGTCCGAAGGCCGGCAAGGCGACGGCACCTGCGCGAAAACGCCCACCCGCGAAGCCTAAGAAGGCCGCCTCACCCAAGAAGGCCAAGAAGGGCAAATAGGACGGCGTCCAGCAGGCAGTCGCCGTCGCCAGGGTCCCAGACTACTTGAACCACCGGGGGTGGTGCCGCTCTACTCGCAGCCGGGAATCTGCCCGGCGGGACCGGTGAACGCGCGCTGGAAGGCCGCCATATCGCGCAGATCCACGTCGCCATCGAAGTCCAGGTCGAACACGGTGCAATCGTCGTCAATCGGAACACCGGGGCCGGTCAGGCAGGCCGGCAAGGCCGCATAGTCGTCCACGTCGATGTTGCAGTCGTCGTCGAAGTCGCCCGGCATGCGATCGGGAACCGGGATGTCCTCAAACGTGCCGCCGTGATCGACCAGCGTGTTGTAGTAGAGGTGCAGCCCGTTGAGGTTAAGCACCGCGCCTCCTCCGAGCGTGAGCACATCGACATACAGCGCCTCGCGGCCGCCGCCCCGGTTGCCGTTGTCAATCGCGTCTACCAGGTTGACCTTGGCGGCCTGCTCGATCGTCAGGGACGACAGCGCGAGGTTGTTGATAAAGCCGGCCGGGTTGGCCACGACGGTGCCGCCGTCCGGAGCGACGGCCGGGGTGTCCCCCAGGTCCGCCGACCCCACTTCCAGGTTGGCATACAGCAGGGTGTGCCCGGCAGGAGCCGATACGCCGCCGAGCATGACCAGTTCCCCACCGTTCCAGGTCATGCGGGCCTCGTCCGTCATGGCAAACGTGAAGTCGTCATACACTTCGAGCGTCGCCTGCTCAGCGACGAGGGTCGAGCCGGCATCGAGCGACACGTCGTCCGCGGCCACCGTCACGCCCGCCAGCACGATCGCTCCGCCGGAACCGGTGATGTCACTGGCTCCGTCCGATGTGCGCTGAACGTTCGCGACCACGCGCAGCGTCCCGCCGTTGCGGGCACTTAGTTCACCGGTGGACGTGCTCGTCTTGGCCACGCCGGTCAGCTCGAGAGTCCCGCCGGGAACGTCAGCGACAATCTCACCACGGTTCAGCAGGGGCGCACTGATCCGCCCCGCGCCCGCGAGGGCGTGCCCGACCCGGTTGGTAACCGCGCCGCCGGTGGTCAGTTCGCTGGAAGCCCCCCCCAGCCGCACGGATCCGTCTTGCCCGTCGAAGGTGATGCCGGAGCTGAGGGGGACAAGCTGCGTGGCCGCGGCGCCGGTGCCCAGTTGCAGGGTGCCCGTGTTGAAGAGCATTCCTCCGACGCCGAGCGTCGCCCCATTGGCCACGTTAATCGACCCGTTGCTGGCCACCACGCCGCTCAGTTCGTTCCCGGTGCCGGAGACGGCAAGAGTCGAGGCCGCCAGGTCGGCCGTCACATCCGCGAGCCTGCCCTGGTTGAGGGTGATCGTGCTACTGTCAGCCACGACAAGCCCCTGGGTGATAAGGCTACCGTTTTGCAGGAGCGCAGCACCTGAGGACAGGTGCACCTGACTCATCGTGCCCCCGGTTGCGGAGGTGCCATCCAGCACGAGACGTCCGCCGCCGGTGGCGCGGAGGATTCCCTGGTTGTCTACCTGCGTTTCCGCCAGGCGCAGGTCCGCTCCCGACACGTCGGCCAGCAGCGTGCCGTAGTTGGTGATCGGCGACTTGAGTGTCCCGGCGCCGCCAATGGTGTGGTCGAAACCGTTGACGACGCTGGCCGGGGTCAGGCGGCGCAGCTCTGCACCGGCGCCCGTGAGCGTGAGCGTCCCGGCCCCGTCGAGCACGAAGTCGGCAGCAGCGGTGCAGGCGGTGGCCGATCCGGTGGAACTGATGCGAATGTCGCCGTCGTTGACCCAGGTGCCCGCGACCTTCAGTTCCACCCCGTTGGCGACCTCCAGCAAACCGGCGTTCGCCACGGAACCGGTGAGTTCAGCGCCGCCGCTGACAGCCCGCACGGTGCAGCCCGGAGCGACGTGAGTACCCACGCTTTGCACCTTGCCGTCCTGGAGTCGCAATTCGCCGGCTGATGCGACATCGACGTAACCGCTGGCGACGAGCCCCGTGGCGCCGACCCGCACAATGCCACCATCGGCCCGGACGGAGCCGACATTGGCAATCGTGGTGAGCACATCGAGTATCCCTCCGGCCTCGGCCAGAAGCGTACCGAAGTTCTCCTTCTGCGACCCGGTGAGCACGAGCGAGGCGCCGGGGACGTCGGCGCGTACGGTGCCGAAGTTCACGAGGGTCGAGGCGATTTCCCCCTGGCCGGCGATGGCATGGTTACCCAACTGGGCCACGAGTCCGTTGATGAGGCGGGCGCCGGCCGCTCCCAACCTGAGTTCGCCGATACCGTCGAACCCGAGCGACCCGAGGACACTGAGGGTCGTCGTGCCCGCACCGGTACCGACGCGCATGTTGCCGTTGTTGACATACAGGCCCACACCCACGAGCGTCGCGCCGGTTTGCACGGTGAGCATGCCGTCGTTGTCGAAGTTCCCGCTCAGTGCATTGCCCACCCCGGTGACAATCCCCACGGAATCGGCGCCGGCCAGAGTCAGGTCAGCATTCACGGTCCCGCCATCAGCGAGGACGAGACTCCCGTCGGTGATGAGGACGGTGCCACCTTCGAGGGTGCCGCCGGCCATACGCAGGGTGCCGGCGTTGCAGTCGATGGTACCGGCCGCGTTGGTCAAGACGCACTCAACGCGCAGTTCGGCATCTGCGTCCACGGCAATGAGGTTGGTGTTCGTCTTCGGGTAGGTGCGCAGCTTCAGGATCCCGCCGGCGGTGTCGGCCCGGATGGTGCCCTGGTTCGTAAGGTCGGCCTGGATTTCCCCATAGCCGGCAATGGTGTGGCCCGGCCCGTTGGTGACCGCCACACCGCCCACGGTGCGGAGCTGGGCGGTGGCTCCCGCCAGGCGCAAGGTGCCTGCGCCGGCGAACTGGCCGGCGGCCGCACCGAACGTCAGCCGACCCGTGTCCACGACGTGCAACAGTGCGTTGTTGGTGCACAGGCCCCGCAGGGTGAGGGTACGGTCATCGACCGTGAGCGTGCCGGCGTTGGTCAGGCCATGGAGACGCGCCACGGTGAGGTCGGTCGTCTGCATCAGCAGGCCGGCATCATTGAGCAGCGCAAGCGTGTCGATGGTGGCGGTCAGATCCAGCGTAACCACTGAGGGGGGACCGCTGATCGTGACGAGGAACACGTCCTGGGCGGTGTTGTTGGGGACTACGGCCGGGCTCCAGTGGGCGGCCAAGTTCCAGTTGGAGGTGCCGCCGACCCAGGTGGCCGAGCGCTCCGCGGCGTGCACCGGGATGGCAAGGCAGGTTATGAGGACCAACACCACCAGCGCATGCGCAACGTTGACAGGATGTCTCATCGCTTCGTTCCCCCTCGCTGATCGGTGCCCCGCGTGTCGCCCGCCGCGCGGACGGACCCGCGCGCCGCCCGTACAGTCGCAGCAGTCCTTCGAGGGACACCCCCGTCGCGGCAGTGCCTCACCCGCCACGACACCGAGCGCCTTCCACGTCGGCCACGGGGGCCCACGCTAGACAGCTCCACACCGCAGGGAAACCGACAGTCAAGGCGGGGTCGCATGGCCATGCGCAGCGCCGCCATGCTGGTCGGGTACCCAACGCTACTGTCCGCGACAGCATGCCGGCGCCTTCGGCTTGGGCATGCCACCCTCCCGGTCTCCCGGTTGCGGGGTCCTGTCCAGTTCCTCAAACGAGCCGGTCGCGGCGCGGGCGAGCGCTCCGCCGGTTACTCGCGTCCCGCGATCATCGACGCCTCAAACCCACCACCACTGAGGCCCAGCACCACCAAGTCCAGCAGCTTGTCGCCGTTGGCATCGGCGAAACCGCAGCCGTCGGCCGCGTAGAGGATCGCCGATTGCGTGACGCCGCCGACCGCGGTCGCGGCGTTCAGGAAGGCCGCGCCGCTGTGGTGCAGCAGGGTAATGTCCGGCGCCATCGGCGTGGGGAGGGCGGCACGCCCGTAAATGACGATCGCCCGCTGGTTGATGGCGTTGCTGGACGGTGCCAGGGCGAGGATGTCATCCCGCCCATCGCGGTTGAAGTCGCCCCAGGCGAAGGTTGCCCCCAGGTTGTAGTCGTGCCCGGGTTGCCCGGAAACGACTTGCGCCCCGAACAGGTGTGGAAGTGCCGTCAGGCCGGCACCCGTGATGCTCGTGGTCCCGCCTGGAATCACAAACAGCACGCCCTCCGCTTCGTTCTGCAACTGCGTCGAGGCCCGAGCGGCGGAACCGGATACGACAATGTCCTTGGCACCCGCGCCGTCGATCTGGGCGATGGCAAGCGACCTTCCCAACCCGATCTCAGCCGCGGGGCCCTCGTAGGTGGCGCTCATCGTTCCCACAATGACCGGGTCGCCGTCGGGATCGGTCAGGCCGGCGCCGTTCGCGACGAACACCGCCCCGGCCCGCGCCGCCGCAGCGGAGTTGGCACGGCCCGGCGTCCCCAGGACGACGCGTCTGGTACCGGCGGTGGAATCGACAGCCACGGCCGCCCCGACGAAGTGCAGGTCCTTGCTGCCCGTGGGCACCAGGCGGAACGTGGCGCCCGTGGCATCGTCAAGCACCGTAATGGTCACGCCGTTCGTGAAGGCGATCTCGCCGGCGAAGCCGTAGACCGCCCCGGTCGCCTCGACGCGCTGGAGCGGATTGCCGACGCTCACCGGACGGGTGTAACCCGTGGTGACGATCTTGTCAAAGAGCGGGTCGGTCGTGTCGATGGAGACGATGGTCGTGATCTCCTCGTTCGCGGTGCCGCGATTCAGGATGATGCGGTCGCCCGCGGCGAAACCGGTGGCGCTGACCACCCACAGATCGGGCGTACCGGAGTCATCGTCCACGGTAATCACGGTGCCGGTGTGGAGCTCCGCCCGCGGGGCACCGACGACGACATCGGCGATGCCGTCACCGTTGATGTCGCCACACGCCACAGCGTAGCCGAACATGTCCACGTCGAGGGCCTCGGTGGCCGGTCGGGTGAACACCGCGCCCGGCGTCGCCCCGTACGGATCGGCCTGGAAGCCTTCACTGTGGTCATGGTAATAGATTTCGACGCGTCCTTCGGCACCAACGGCACCGCCGTCGTAGGTGCCGCGCCCAAGCACGAGGTCAAGGTAACCATCACCGTTCACGTCGCCGAAACAGGCGGAAGTGATCTGCGTACCGGTGACCACGGCCACGCCGTCGTTGGCGAGCGTACCGCCGTTGTTCTTGGCATTGTTGATCGGCGAAGTGCCGACGGGGGCGGCCGAGAGCCCGGAGAACATCCGCACCTCCGTCGGGCGGACTACGACTACCTCCGGGTACCCGTCGCGATTGAGGTCAGCGGCAAGCACTTGCCGGCCCGGCCATTGCGTCCCCCCCGCGCTGCGGGCCCCGTGCACGTCGATCGGCGGAACGTTCGCATCGGCGCTGGCGCTGTTGACCAGACCGAAGTGCTTGAACGGTGTGCCGGCGAACGTCGGGGCCACGGCAATCACGCTCGGATAATCAGGCTGAATGTGAACGGCGCAGCCGGTGTATTGGGGCTTCGTCACGCCGGTGGGAAGCAGCCCCTGCGTCAGCGTCGCCCGCACGAGGTACGTACCGCGCTGGGGCGGCGTAAGGGTCGCGTTGAACTGGCTGAGCGCCGGCGGCGCAGACGGGGCAAGCTGGTGCGAGCTCTGGACGGTGGTCGCCTGGGCCGTCGCGTACGTGCCCGGCAGGATGAGGGCCGTGCGCGCGCCGTCCTCGTCCGACTGACGTCCGTCGTCGAACAGGTCGAACTGGAGCACCGGGCGATGGCGAACAAGACTGGTGAACGCCACCTGCCTGGGCGAGCGAGCCAGCACCCGCCGCGTGACCGCGCCATTGCGAATCGCGAGGCCCTCGAGCGAGCCGCCCGCGGCGGCGGGAACCTCATAGCCCGCGCTGATGGTACGAGTAACGGTGTCCGTGGCCGGCGCCGTCGCGCCCGCCGCGGTGACCGAGACCTCAAAGACGTACTCGCCGGGCACCACGCGGTTGGCGGTGGTACCGGCCAGCCCGGTGCTCAGAATCGTCAGTTGCGAAGGCGCGGGCCGAATCTGAAAGGCCGTGTCCTTCGACGCGGGATCCAGCAACAGCACGTCAGGCAGGTTCGTATTGGCCGCCGGTGCCGGGGCGGAGGCCACCCGCCAAGCGTAGGAGAAAACCGCGTTCGGCTGCCCGGCCAGACTGGCCGTCGCGCCGAGCGAGCCCACCTTGCCGTCCGTGAACCCGGACGTGAGGATCGCACCGGCGGCAAAAGGTGCACCGCCCTGGAAGTCAATCGAGTTCGGAACGACACTCGACGACGTCCCCGCGTCCGCGCTGAGCGCGCTGGCCGTCACCGTGAGCGTGATCGTCGCGAAGCCCGTCCGGTTCTGAGAGTCGGTCAACGTGCAGGACACGACAAACGTGCCCGCCACGGAGGTGTTGAACGTGGTCGTGGCCGCCGTCGCAGTCCCGAAGGGACTGGTGACGCTGCCGCTCACAAGCTGCCACTGGGCCGCCGAGATGGTGGCCGTGGGCGAGAACGCCGCCGTCAACGTCAACACCTGGTTCCGCAGCACGCTGGCGCTGGGAGTGGCCGTGATTTGCACCGTCAGCAGGCTGACCACCTGCACGCTGACGGTGGCCGTGAAAGTCCCGTTGCTCACCGTGATGGTTGCGTTCCCAAAGCCCGCGGCCGTCACCAGGCCCGCCCCACTGACCGTGGCGACCCCCGTCGCACTGCTCGAGTAGGCGGTGCCGGTGTCATTGGTGAGCGTGGCCGTCGAGCCGTCGCTGTAGTTGCCGACGACCGTCAGTTGCTGGGTCGTGCCGATGCCGGCGAGCGTCAGGGTTGAGGGGGTGACCGACACGCCGGTCAGAACCGGGGCCGGGCCTTCCGTCACGGTGATCTGGAGGGAGGCACCGGCCGAGCCGCCGCCTTCGACCGTCACATTGCAGGCCACCAGGAACTGCCCGGGCACCGACGTGTCAAACGTCGTGGTCAACTCGTCCGGGGAGCCGAAGGGGTCGTCAAGTCCTTCGCCGTCGCTGAGAATCCACTCGACACTCTCCACGCTGTAGCTAGCTGGCACGGACGCGGTCAGCGTCAGGGAGTCGCCCTCCCCGACGAGGGCGGCCGGGGTGGCTGTGATCGCCACCGCCAGGGGCGCCGGGATGTTCACCACGACGGTCACCGTGGCCGTGAAGGCGTCCAGGGAGACCGTGATGGTCGTCGTGCCGCTGCGTACGGCCTGCACCAGACCGGAACTGCTTACGGAGGCGACCGCACTGCTGCCGGAGCTGTACAGGGCACCGGCACCGGAGGTCAGGTCGGCAGTGGTGCCGTCGGAGTAAGAGCCGGTCACCAGAAGCTGCTGCACGGCCCCCGCGGTCGTGAAGAGGACACTGGTCGGGGTCACGGCGATGCCGTCGAGCACGATCTGCGGGGCCGTGACCACCACGGTAGCGGCATACTGCCCTTCCAGGTTCGACGTGTCGGTGACCGTAAGGGTAACGCTATAGCTTCCCGCGGTCGCGTACAGATGGTCGATGAACGGCGTGGCGGATTCCCCCGTGCTGCCGTCGCCGAAGTCCCAGGCGTACGTGGCCGCCCCGGCGATCGTGCTGCCCGTGGCGTCAAAGAGCACGCGCAGCGGGTCATCGGCGTTAACCACACTGGATGAGAACACCGCCACCGGCCGGACCGGGGATGGCGTGTTGTCGTTCGTGTTCGTATTCGTGTTGGTGTTCGTGTTGGTGTTGTCCTGCTGGGCAAACGGGCACCCTGCCAGCAGCAGGAGCGTCAACACGGGGAGAAGCGGCAGCCAGCGGCGCCAACCGCGCATGCCCGCCTGTCCAGGCCTCGCATCGGCATTCCGAAACTCAACGTGACCGATCAATCCTGTGCGCCGCATGACCCAACTCTCCAAGCACGGGGTGCGTGCCGGCAACCCGGACTCCGGGTGGCGCCGGCTTCGTTCGAGGTACCGTCCCTGCATTAACGCCGCAACTGACGTTGTGCAGATAAGCATTTGTATCAGGATGCGGCGTGGGCGTCAATACCGAGCCCGGCCCGGCGTCGTGTCGGAGCGTCAGGCGGCGGGCCCGCGGGTGGGCGTGGGACCGGCGCGGGCACCGGCGGCCCACTTTACCGGACGGGGCCGCCCAGCCGAGCGGAACCCGGAAGTTCGCCAACTCCACGGTGGCGATGGCCGTTCGACACTCCAGAACGTCGGCGTCCGGTACCCGACCGCCGGCCCGCGCTGTCACGTGCCCGTAACGTGGCCGCCCGCAACCGTTGACGCCCTCGTCGCAGGCCGCAAAGATCACGTGTCCGTGAGTGCGGACGAGCGTGACCAATGCCGCACGCGCTTACGCCCGCGACCGCGGGAGTCGCCGAGCAACGCGGCCGCCGTCGCCAAGGGGAAGCCATGAGTCTGCGAGGAACACTGACGACCGTCGTCGAAGTGATCGTCCTGCTGGTCGTCGCCGGCACGCTGGCGCTGGGCGCCAACGCGCTGCGTCCCGACAGCGTGAGGCTCGGCCGGAACTACTTCGAGAAACCCGTCTTCCCCATCAACCCAGGGTACACACACAACCCGGGGAGGATACCAGCCGGTGAAGGTACTTCCGACCCCGCGGCGGGGTTGGTGGGGCAAGCCGGCGAGGCGGGTCCGGAGGGCGACGGGGGCTCGGAGGGGACGGGCTCTCACTCCTCAGCGGTGGAGCAGCTCGGCCTGCAGTCCATGACCTTCGACGAAGCGCTGGAGATGTACCACGACGACATGTACCGGACGAGGCACTGCATCTTCGTGGATGCCCGCCCCGATACGCTCTACCGGGAGGGCCATATCTCCGGCGCGTTCCAACTCGACCCCTACCACCTAGAGTTCTACCTGCCCGACCTGGTCGACATCGCGTTGAATGCCCACCGCATTGTCGTCTACTGCACCGGCGGCGATTGCGAGGACAGCCTGTTTGCCGCACGCGACCTGATGGAGGCGGGCGTGGCCGCCGACAGGATTTTCGTTTACGAAGGCGGCTTCGACGAGTGGAAGAAGAAGGGCGGCCCCATGGCCACCGGAGGTCAATAAGCGGTGCCCGCTACGCCGTCGCTCATCGCCCGTCTGGATCGCACCGGAGTGCCGTTGCTGCTGGCGCGGCTGATCCTGGGCGGCCTGCTCATCTGGATGGGCATCGTGAAGGTGCTCGCCCCCATCGACTTCCTCAAGCTCATGCGTCAGTACCAGATGCTGGACGAGCAGAGCGCCTACGTGTTCCTCAACCTGGTGGCCGTCGTGTTGCCCTGGGTGGAGACGCTCTGCGGGGTAGCCCTCGTGCTGGGGCTGGGCGTGCGGGGCGCGGGGCTGCTGTCGGGCGGCATGCTGCTGGTTTTCACGCCGCTGATCCTCAAGCGCGGCCTGGAACTCTACCAGGCCGGGACGCTGGCGTTCTGCGGCGTTAAGTTCGACTGCGGCTGCGGCGCCGGCGAGGTGTACCTCTGCAACAAGCTCGCGGAGAACATCGCCCTGCTGCTCCTTTCCCTGCTGGTCGTGTTCTCGCGCACCCGGCGGTTCTGCCTGGAGCGCTGGTGGCACCTCCGACCTGCCACGAGTGCCACGGGGTGAACGCGCTCGCCACGGCCTGCCCGCGCCTCGAAGAGCAAGCCTCGCCGCTGGGCCCGGTGTCACCTCCTCGCCCCCGCATCCGTGCCCTCTCGCGGTACGCCTGTAGCGTCTCGCAGTGCGCCCGTAGCGTCGGCCCTGCGTGACCAATGGCCAAGGACCAGACCCCTCTCCCTCGCAGGGAGAGGGGCTGGGGTGAGGGTAGAGGAACCAACACCGTGCACGGCGTGTGACGCCTCTCCCCCGAGGGGGAGAGGGGTTCTGTTGGAGGCTCTCACGCTCGCCGCTTGCGCCCCAGCAGCAGCACCCCGGCCGCCAGCAGCAGCAGGCTCCCCGGCTCGGGGACGAAGGCGATGTAGTTCGGCCCATCCAGGAAAGCATAGGTGATGAAGTTGTCGATGAACGCCCCGGTCTGACCGTCGTAGCGCCGGATGCGTGCGGGCAGGGGATCGGCCACGTAGAGGTTGCCGTCGTGCGGACCAAACGCCACTCCGGAAGCCCAGTTAAGACTCCCGCTGTGCGGTTGAACGAAGTAACCCAAGGCATCCCCGGTAACCGGGTCGTAGCGCGCCACGCTGCCTGTCCAGCGGTTGCTGACGTACAACAGCCCGTCGGGGCCGAAGAGCAGGTCCGTCGGCCCGTCGAGGTACGCACCTTCCGCGACGATCTGCTGGAGCTGCCCCGTCTGCCCGTCGTAGCGCAAGAGGCGGTCGTTGTCGTGGCTGGTGACATACAGATCGCCATCGGCACCGAAGGACATTCCCTCGGGCATGTTCAATCCTTCAAAGGCAAACACGTCGAGGAATGCGCCGGTCTGTCCGTCATAGCGAATGACGTTGTTCGACAGCCCACCGGCAACGTAGAGGTTGCCATCGGGGCCAAATTCCAGTTTCGTAGGGGCGTCGATCCCCCCGCTGCCTGTCTCGACGAATACATCCATGAACTGGCGTGTCTCTCCGTCATACCGCAACACACGGTCACTGAGTTGATCAGCAAAATACAGATTTCCGTCCAGGCCGAGCGTGAAGCCGTACATTCCCGTCTGGAGCGGCGTGTCGGACAGCACACGTCCAAGAGAGGAGCCCGTGTACCCATCGAAGCGCCATCCCCACCCCCCATCGGCGACCCACAATTCGAGTGCGTCCGCGCGCGTCTGGGCAGGCGCCGCGCACACCGCGACATTCAATGCAAATGCCAATGCGTGAATCAAACGCGTAGAGTACATAACACTACCCCTGTTCTTGCACACCCGACCCGGTGCCCTACTGTTCCAGTGCATCTGCGATTTGAGAAATGAGGAATCCCACGTCTTCACTGACGAACGCCAGCCTCGGATCCAGCAGCGCGCAGGCGACCTCCCCGCGCTCCTCTGCGCTCAGGACGCGATGCGCCAAGTTAATGAACCCCTCAACGATGTCCGGAAACGCCGCGGCCTGCGCCGCGTCTTCGAAATCCACGAACGTCAAATACAGAATGAGGGCCTGACCAAAGGCAGAGGCATCCTGTTGGGCTCCCTGCTCGCCGCCGCGAAACGCGGGCCCAGAGCAGGCGCACACCACCCCGATGGGACAGTCGCCGACGTCGGGCAACAAAGTCCCGAACCACGGCTCAAAGTGCCCGGCACCGTTGAGCAGGTTGATTTCCATAATCAGGTCGGCCACTGACTGTCCGCCGGAGTGGTTGATGTCCGCCTGGTAGACGGTGCAGGTGCCTGGGTTGTTGAGGCAGTTGACGAGCGCGGTGACGTCCGCAGCGCTGGCCGTCGGACCCTCATCAACGTTCGCGGGGTGGGCGATGTAGGTAACGTAGCTGCCGTCCGGGACGTACTCGATCGTGGTGGCCGCCCCGGCCGTGATCGGGCGCCGCAGCAGGAGCACGTACTCCCCGGGATTCTGGCCGGCGCTCACGCTCAGAATCCCATTACGCCCGTAACCCGCGTCGTCCGTCTCACAGAGCGCCCAGCAGCCGACGTCGTCGGCACCGGTCACCTGCCCCGAAAGCGTGATGTAGATCGGCTCGCTGGGGGCGCTCGGGCGTCCGATGCCCTGAAGGGCCGCGAGCGAGTCATCGTTGACGGGGTGCGGCTGGCGGGCGTCCACCGTGCCGTCGGGCGGCGCCGCGGCCACGATCGTCGCGTCGGGGCAGCCGCCCGCGGTGTACTCGTAGGGCCCCATGTCGATGATGTGCGTCTCGGGCACTTCGGGACACTGCGCGGGGCACGCCACGCCGGTGTTCTGGATGGTGGGGTCGTCGAGGAAGCGCGGATGGGCGGCCAGATCCAGCGGCGTGCATTCGTCTGGCTCGGTGTCCTCATCGACATCCAGAACGTCCAGCGACGTGAGGCAATTGTCCCCCGCGTCGATCACCGGCGACGGCGGTGAGGAGACGGAGGACACCCGGTAGTTGCACAACTCGGCGTCCCGGAACTGCGGATCGAGGCGCAGCACGCCGGCGGATAGGGCGACCTGACTATAGAGTTCAACCTCGATGATCCCCTGGTCTCCGGGGAAGATGTCGGTGTACCAAAAACCTATATCGGAATGGTACGCCGCGCGGACTTCGTTGTGGGCCTTGTTGTTATCCGTCCCCACCCAGTTGTCCCACAAGATGCTGTTGTAGACATACGCACAGGTAAACGCGCCGTAAACGCCGCCCCCGTATTCACGTGCGCGATTGTTGACCACCGTACAGTTCGTCATGGTCGGGTTCGACCGGTCCCCGAAATACACGCCGCCGCCTCGTCCCGCTGGGTTGTTGTCGTCGTTGTTATCCGCGACGTTGCCGTAGATCAGGCAATCCTCCACGCGCACCGGCACGAGCTCGGTGCTGAGGCAGGCGCCCTGGTTCTCGGTGACCAACGCGGCGAGGCCCTGAAACACGCCGCCGCCAAAGATGGCCTTGTTCAACCCGATCTCGCAGTGACTGATCCAGGGTTGTGCATACCCACGAATGCGGATGCCCCCGCCGCGGTCCCAGGCCTCATTGCAGGTGATTTCGCACCAGACGATCCGCGGCGCGTGCGGAGGGTCGGCCTCTTCCGCCCGGATGTAAATGCCCCCGCCGCCGCTGTAGTAAGGGTTGCAGTCCCCTTCCGCACACGTGCTCCGGTTGCCCCGGATGATGTTGTTCCAGATCAGCGGCGAGCCGTCCTCGATGTAGATGCCGCCGCCGGTGGTCATGGGCGGGTTGGAGTTCTTGCGTGTCGCCTCGTTGTCCTCGATGATGTTGTCGACCACGGCCGCGTCACTACGGTACAGGTGAATGCCACCACCCGCCGTGCCGGTGTTCGCCGTGATGACGTTCCCCCGGATGGTGGGGCTGCTCAACCAGCACTTGACCCCCGCGTCTTCACCGCCCGTGATGGTAAACCCTTCCAGGACCGTTTCGGGGCCGTGCGTGCTCTCGTCCCATTCCCTGCTGAAGCTGAAGATCGGTACGCACGGTTCACCGTTATAGGCGACGATGGTACGCCCGGGCCCCTCACAACTGCGCAGGACGATTCGCTTGGCGACCCAATGCGGGGGATCACCGACACCGCCGGTGTTGAAGCGGATGTCGCCCTCCGCATACGTCCCCGGCAGCGCCAAGACGATCTCGTTCTCCGCAACGGCGTCGCTCCAGATGGCGTTTTGAATCCCGCAGAAGGGATGGTCATACGTCCCGTCGGGGCTGTTGTCCCGGCAGTCCTGGGTATCCGGGGCCACGTACCAGCACGTCTGCCCCTGCTCACATGGACAGTCGGCCCCGACTCGCGGCAACAAGGGTGTCATTGCGAGAGAGAGAGAGAGAGAGAATCAAGCTCGACTGCATTCGCCTGGGGCTGGGGGAGTGAAGCATCAACGAACCCTCCGGGAGGGAGACGAACGAGAAGGTCAACGAGCCATCGGGCAGTATACACGGACGTTACTCGGCGGTCAAGGGCGTCGAATGCAGAATGAAGAATGCAGAATGAAGAAAGGGAAGTCCGAGAGTTCCGGGTCCTGCGTGGCCCTCCGCCTGCTTTCTTCATTCTTACTTCTGCATTCTGCATTCGTACTCCACCTCCCGGCGCCGCGCGGGTCGGAGCACCGGGCGCAAGCCCGGTGGCATACACTCGGGGACGACGACCCCGCGCGTGGCATCCGCGGCGTCCGTGTCCGCGGGCTCGCGCCCGCGGCTCTGACTTCCCCCGCGCATACGCCAACCATCCATGCTCACGGTACGCGAGAGCATGGCACTTGCTTCCCGGGGAGCGGCACCCGAGGCGCGGCCGTGTGGCTCCCACGCCCTCACCCCTACCCCTCTCCCGGGGGGAGAGGGGTTTAGAGGTCGCACGCACATGGCCAGCGCGGGCGCGGGGTCAATGCGCACAGTTACCGCGCCTCCGCCGCCGGGTCTTCTTCGGCGCCGGGCAAAGACTGTCCCCGCTACCGGTTCGTCCGGCAGGTTGGTGCGTTCTTACACGCCGCCGTTGGGTTTTTTCCGCCTTTTTTTGTTGCCTGGGGCCCGGAGAAACCAGGGGGCCGCCAGAGTGGGCCGGGGACAACGGCATGCGGGGGTGGCGTCACCGGCAAGCTCTACCAGACGCCACTACGGACGCGAGGAAACGCGCCCCAGACGGGTCGGACGGGGACCGGAAGCCACTTCCGACACCGTCAGCACGCAAGACCGTCCTCTCAGAACATGCCTGGAAGGGCGAACCGCTAACAGCCTGTTGCAGAGCGCCTTGCCTGCCGTGGAGCCCTCGGAAAGCACGCCGTCCGGCGTCCTCCACCTCGGCCACAGGCGGCCAACGCGACTTCCTCAACAGGCAGCTAACGCTCCGCGAGGACGTCACACCTGCCGTTCGGACTGTCAATGTTCGCACTCATCCGCCGTGCCCGGCCGGCCCGGCAACTGCAACTTCTCCGCACTTTCCTTCGCCAGCGGCTCCCAGCAGGCGAAGTTGTCCTCCTCGATCTTGCAGTAGCCGCTCGTCTCATAGCGAGAGAACGAGTTGTAACCCCAGCTTAGGTACTCGGAGTCACCCCCGCCGTGCGTGGTGATGAGGAAGCGATTGGTGAGCCCGCCGAAGCCGCGGGCCTGGTCGGCCGGGCCCTTCGTATCACCGTGGTTAGCGTCCACCGGGACCCAACCGTAGTTGGGCAGGTATACCTGGGCCCAGCGATGGAACGCCTCATCCACGCTGGCATCGTCGCCGCGCACCACTACGCTGCCCTGATACCGCGCGGGCAGCCCGGCCGCCCGACATAAGGCCACGAAACTGAACGTGTACTCCGAGCAGGAGCCCGTCCCGCGTTTCAGCACCACCTCCGGCACGTCCCACCCGCCGACCATTTCATACTCCAGCCGGTCGATCAGGTAGTCGTAGATCTTGCGGGCGATCCAGTAACAGTTGCGTTCGTCACCGACGATCTTCTTCACCGTCTCCTGGATGTAGGGACTGCTGACACGGTACCGCGAGCCGTCCAGTGTGTAGCGCGTGCGGAGATCAGCCGGGATGTCGTCCAGCGTCCCCGTCTGCTCGGGGACAATCAGGTAGCGGATCGCCGAGACCCGCACCGGCACGCTGTAGGTAAACAGTTGCTTGCGGCCTGCGGGAACCTGTCCCAGTTCGAAGATCGCGCAGACCTGCCCCCATTGGTCGGCGGCCACCCGCGTTGGCGGCATCGAGTATTGCAGTTCGCTGAGAATCTCCTGATTAGGAAGGCTGTCCGGCACGGCTACGTTCACCACGAGGTCCCGCACTTCCCCGGGGCCGTAGTTGTTCAGCGCCCACAGATACTCGACGCGAGCCTCGCGTGTCTCCGACAGGCGGTAGCGCTGATCGCCGCTGAGGGCAAGGCAGTACAGTTTGCGCGTCTGGAAATCAACGTTCCACAGGCAGTTTTCGCCGGCCGCCAACCCCGCGGCATAGGGTCCGGGGGCCGGGAGCACGTTGACCACCTTGCCGGTCTCGGCGCGTACCATGTACAGTTCGTCCTTGACGCGGTTGGCCACCCACAGGTAGCCGTCCACATACGTCATGGACGTACAACCGGCCTCGGGGACGTCAAAGTAGCCGAGAATGGTGCCATCCTCCGGCACCACGCGGTAGATCTTGCGGCTTTTCCCTTCGAGGATGAACAGCACGCCGTCGCCGTAGGCCAGCCCCACCGCCTGCGTTCCCGGTGCCTCGAAGCGTGTCAGCACCGCCCCCGTCCCGGGCGTCGTGACCAGAATCAGCCCCGTGTGATCGTCGGAGACGAAGAACCTACCGTCGCCGAAGGCAAGCCCGGCCGGCTTCAACGTCGGGGCGTCCCAGCTTCGCACGACGCGTCCGTCCGCCGGATCGAGCTCGAAGAGCTTCGCAGCCCGCCAGTCGGCCAGATACAGGTGCTTGCCGTCCGACGCCAGCCCAGCCGGGTACTTGCAGGGGATGTCCAGCGTCGCCGTCGCGTCCCCCGGCGCCACTCCGGCGTACGCACCCCAGTGCGACGACACCGCCACGCCCACAACCAGCACGAGCACCGCCCAACGTGAACTCATCAACCACCTCCTGCCCAGGGACGCCCCTTACAAAACAGCTTGACTAAACAGAGAGCCGACCGACATTACGGGTGGCATGGCCAAGCGCAGCGCCGCCATGCTCTCTCATGGTTCCCAAGCTGCCGTCGGCAACTGCATGCCGGCGCCTTCGGCTTGGGCATGGCACCCAGCTTAGTTTCCCATTCGCGTGGTCCGATTCAACCCCTCGAGAAGGCAGTCTCAGCCCCCCGCCGGCGGGGAAAACGCCAAGCCGTAGCGACCGCCGAGCCATCCCCATCGAACCAGGAGTCCCTCCCCCGGCCGCGGTCGCCGCCCTCCGGGCATCCGCGCTCCGAACGTACCTTACCAGTGAGCGTCACGCGTTCATATCCGCCCAGCGCTTGGCCATTTGCCCGAAGATGGCCAGCGCGACCGCCGCGACCACGCCAATGGCCGCGAATGGAATCCAAACGTACAGGTGCGGGGAATACGTGGTCCAGAGCAGTTCCGTGGCGGCCTGGGCGTCGAGGCCCGTCAGCGCCTGAAGGCGGGCGAACGCCTCGGTCCGCGGGACGCCGACACTCTCGACCAGCGTGCCAACCTGCCCGTTCCAGCCTAGGTGCAGCGTTTGCGGAAAGTTCTCGGCGATGTAGCGCAGGGCCAGGGTCGCCTTCTCGCCGAACCGGCCGTAGACCTCCCCGGCAATCCACGAGCCGGCGAAAACGCCGATGCCGACCGGGATGTTGACGTAGCCGAGGTACAGCCCCTTCTTGCCCGGCGGGGCGATCAGGCCGAGGTACTCGTTCTTCTTCGGACCGGTGGCCATCTCACCCAGCGAAAAGAACACGATGCCGAGAATGAGAATCCAGGGGTTCATCGTCAAGCCGGCCACCAGTACGCCCACCGTCGCCAGCAACATGCCACCGAGCATTGCGGTCAGGGTCCGCATGCGGCGCGTCAGCCAGGCCATGCCCACCACACCGGCAATAATGAACAGAGAGTTGAGGCTCAGGAGGACCTGCTGCGGGACTTGCGGCCCACGCGGCGTTTCGTCGGTGACGGCGTCGTACAGTGGTGCCGGCAGCCAGGCAAGCTGGTGCGCGATGGGCGAACTGTCAATCCAGTCGGAGATGAAGTTCGGCTGGAGGTCCCAGAGCTGGTACATCATCAGCCAGAAACAGGACATGATGATGAGCCAGGTAATCAGCCTCGGCTCGGCGATGTTCACCAGGGTCTTCCAGAGCACCGTCAGGGGTGAACCGTGCTTGTCGGCGCCCGTGGGCACGTCCTTGAACGTAAACAGCAGCAGGAAGTTACACGACATGAACGCGGCCGAGAGCAGGAACAGATTGCGCCAGGCTTCCTTCGAATGCTCGCCGGCCAGTGCGAAGACCAGCGCCGGGATCCAGTGTCCGACGAACGCCCCGACGTTCACCACCCAGTAGAAGATGCCCCAGCCGACGGAGGAGTTCGCCTTGTGCAGGTTGTGGGCGAGCGAGCCCTGAATGCTCGGCTTAAAGAACGCCGTCCCGGTCGCCAATACCATGATGGAGAGGAACAGCGACCAGAAGTTCGACCGGTCCAGCGCCGAGATCAGCTCGAAACCGTCGGCACCCAGCTTGGCCGGCAGCCACACGACGTCGCGGACGAGGGCCACCAGCAGGTAGCCGATCGTCATCATCGTGATCGAGAAGGTCATCGTGACCTTGTAGCCGTACCGGTCGGCGAATCCGCCGGTGGCCATCGGCAGGAGGGACTGGAAGATCGCCCACCACGCGTAGATCAGACCCTTCTGCTGGGCCGTCAGGTGCAGGCCGCCGGGATCGTCGGCCTGCATGATATAGATCGGCGCCATGACGCGCAGCGTGTAGAACGCCAGGCGCTCGAACATCTCGATCGAGTTGAGCATCCAGAACGCCCGGCCGAACCCCTTCTTCCCCGTCTCCGGGGTTCCGCCGCCCGCCGCGTCGCCCCTTGACTCGACTCCCATGACACCTCCGTCCTACCGAACGTGATTCCCCCGGAACGCGCCGCACCCGCAGCCAGGCCGCACGACCCATGCTCCGCCCCATGAACCGAGAGGGTTGCCCGCGGTGAGCACCCCAGCGACCGGAGGTTGCCGAGGGAGTCTGCCGGAAGACGACGACCCGGTCAAGACAATTCGGGAAGGGCCGGGACCGATTTCCACGATCCCGCGCTGCGCTCGCCGCGCTATGCCTGACCGCGACGGCCGAGATGAAACCGATCGAACCGGCTCAGATACAGGCCGACGCAGCAGATCAGCACGTAGTTGAAGTTCTGAGCGGCCACATCGTGCTTGCCGGCGACGGACATCCCGAACGCGAGCGAGATCATGAACACCGAGGTGTAGACCCAGGCGATGCGCAGCCGCCACCCGATCAGCAGCCACACCACAATGGACGCTTCGACGAACGGCGTGAGATACCCATGCAGCGTCACCAGCGGCGCCGGCAGCCACGTTTGCGCGAAGGCGTTCTGGAAGTAGACCACGGTCCCGCGAACCGACTCCCAACCGCCCTTCCACTTGGACACGGCGGCCGACAGGAACAGAGACGCCACCGCCAGCCGCATCACCACCGAAGCCCATGCCTCCGCCCCGGCCGTCCGTTCCTTGGTCAACTCGATCATTAGACGTGACCTCCTGGTCTTGTGTTGTCGGACAGCGCGGGGTCTACGATGGAATCAGCCCGCGCCATACAGGCCCCGCACGGCCCCTGCGACCGGCCCGACCACTCTCCCCCCCCGGAACATCTTAGCCCGCAGTCACGCGCTTTCCACAACGGGTGAGGCCATCCGAAGCGGAGGGCGAATCCCGCGAGCCCTCGCATGGGAAGCACCTTCGCTGCCGGCCGTCTGGACACGAGAAGCCCCCGCGGGATCGAGATGCGTACCTCGCGGACCGACCAGGGGGGCGATGCCCTGCCGCCCAACCTTGGCTTTCCTCACGAGATGATCCGCGTGCGGAGCGACGTACCCGGCGACGCCGATCTCGACGAGTACACCGACCTGAAGGATCCCGCTCGGTTCCCGAACTGCTTCACCGGCCCCGGCCCCGCGGACTTCAACTCCACCTGCTGGCGAATCGACATGGACTCCGATGACGACGTGGATTTCGCCGACTTCGCGGAGTTTGCGCAGGCCATGACCGGACCGTAAGGACCCGCCGACCCGTGCAGAGATGGAGGAAACCAGGGTGGGGGCCTTCCAGTGACTCAAAGTCCCTGGCAACCACCGTGCGCCCGCGGGGCGAAAGAGCAGGCATCCGCCGGCGCACGCGTTTAGCCTGCCGACCTACTTCAACCTCTCCAGCAGCGACTTGAGAAAGCCCTTCAGCAGCGGGGCGGGGACGTTGCCGAGGGGCGGGGCCATCTGGTCCACCATGCGCGCCTGCACGTAGTCCCGCGCTTTCTGCTTCACACGGCGCAGCTCCTTGATCGTCTCCTCGACCACGTCGAGCTTGGAGTCGCGCATGGCCAGCACGTACCGCTCGACCAGCTCGGGGACTTCCACGACCTCACCCGCCGGGGTGGCCGGGGCGTTCCGTTCCGTGGTGGGGCCGACGTCACGCGAGAGGCTCGCCAAGTAGGTGGCGGCCTCCTCGCGCAGCTTCTGGTCCCGCTCCTCGTCCGTCTCATCGAGCGGCGCGATGCGGATTTCCTCATCGTCCGGCTCGGGCGGTTTGGGCACGTACACGAGGTTCTGGCAGGCCGGGCACTTGCCCTGCTTGCCCCCGGCGTTGTCCGGTGCCTTGATGAGCTTCCGACAGATCGGGCAGTGCAGTTCGATGGTCACCGTCGCGTTCCTTTCCTATACCACAACTTCCTGACGCAACCCCCCTCCCTTGCAGGGAGGGGTCGGGGAGGGTCGGACCAACGCGACCTTCCACCTCACCCCACCCTCTCCTCCAGGTACCTGTTCAGCCTGGGTGCCATGCCCTCACCCGCCGCAGGCGGGGGTGGGCACGTGCTGCGGCCGCAGAGGCATGCTTACCCGCGACCGCGGTCGCGGGAAAGCATGGCACCCACAACGCCAAAGACGCTAACCACGTACTCCTCCAGGGAGGAGAGGGATCTTCCACCGCATCAGCGGGCTGCCGCGGCCGGCGCCGACCCCGCGAGGCCTGCCGGTCCTCTCGACGGCCGCCCTCACCCCTGCCCCTCTCCCAGGGGGAGAGGGGTCCTTTCGTCGCATGCTCTCGACCCGGCGCGGCACCGCGTGCTCCGGGGCACCGGTCAGACCGCCGCCGCCCGACCCCGCCGGGCCCGAAACAATAATCGTATCGGAACCTCCTCGAACGGCAATCGGTCCCGCAACCGGTTCTGCAGGAACCGTTCGTAGTTCGGCGTCACCAGGGTCGGGACGTTCACGAACACCACGATCGTCGGCGGCGCCACGGCCACCTGCGTGGCATAATACACCCTCGGCGTCTTCCGGCCACGCCGCGGACGCGGCTGATTCTCCGCAATCGCCTCCTGCAGGAGCTGGTTAAGCTGCCCGGTCCCCACGCGCTGCCGGGCCTGCTTGAACAGGGCGCCGGCCACCTCGATCGTGGGGTGGATGTTCCGCCCGTCCCTTGCTGTCGTGAACGTCACCGGAGCGAAGTCCAGGTAGGGCAGGACCTCTTGCAGGTACTTCCCGTACTCCGGCGTGCTCGCTTTGCCCTTGGCGAGGTCCCACTTGTTGACCACGAGCACGGCCGGCTTGTGCTCGGCCAGCACCATCTGGGCGAGCTTCTTGTCCACCTGCCCGACCGGGACGGTGGCGTCTATCAGCAGCAGAACCACGTCCGCCCGGCGGATCGACTTCTCCGCCCGCGTGAAGGCGTAGAACTCGACGTCGTCGGCCAAGCGGCGTTTCTTGCGGACCCCGGCCGTGTCGATCGCCACCAGTGTCCGCCCGTCCACCTCGAAGCGCACGTCGATGGCGTCTCGCGTCGTGCCGGGAACTTCGCTGACGATCACGCGTTCCTCGCCGGCCAAGGCGTTGACGAGCGTGCTCTTGCCGGCGTTGCGTTTGCCGACAATCGCAATCTTCATCTCCGGTTCCGCGGGCATCTCGCCGGCGAGACCGGCCAGCTCGGACTCCAGGTACTCCAGCAGCGCGGACCGGCCGTCGCCGTGCAGCGCGCTGACCGGCATCGCCTCACCGAAGCCGAGGGCCACGAACTCTCCCACGCCGGCCAGGTGCCGCGGGTCTTCCACCTTGTTGGCCAGCACGCGGACGCGGCCGGGCAGCCGCCGCAGCAGTTCCGCGGTGGCGCGATCAAGCGGGGTGAGCCCTTCCCGGGCGTCCACGACGAACAGCACCAGTTGGGCCCGGGCGACGGCGTACTCGATCTGCCGCTCGATGTGCTCGCTGAGGTCGTCGCGGTCCACGATGCCGTAGCCGCCGGTATCGACGAGTTCGTAGTACGACTCGCCGACCTGGCAGATGGCCGTCACCCGGTCGCGGGTCACTCCCGCGGTCGGATCGACGATGCTGATCCGCCGGCGCGTGAGCAGGTTGAAAAGGCTGCTCTTGCCGACGTTCGGCCGACCGACGATGGCTACCACCGGCAATGCCATGTGTCAGACCCTGCCTGCTCTCCGCCGCGACCCGCCCCTTGCTCCCCGGATGCGACCCCACGCGGGGCCCGAGGGACACACGCCCCGTCCGAGCCCGAGTGGTAGCGAGGGGTCGGACGGCGGTCCCCCGTCACTCGCTATTCGCTCTTCGCCATTCGCTATTCCCCGTGCCCCCTCGCTCCCGCGCGGGCTGCGTCACGGCGCCGGCTTTATACAGGAAATCCGGGCGGCGGGACATTAGAATCACCTCCGGCGGCGGGAGTGGCGGTTTGACCACCCCCTGGGCATGCCTCGCATCCCCCTCTCCCTTCCAGGGAGAGGGCTGGGGTGAGGGTGAAGCCGTCCGGTGACAACCGGGACCGCATCCCGCGCCGTTTGGGAGGTGCGCCGCTATCCGGGTGAGACCGTTCGATGCCTACCTGGACCGAACGCTACAAACCGGCCGCCCCGGCAAGGGTGCACTTGCTGCTCTCGGCCACGCTGTGGACGGGCGTCGGGGCAGTACTCGCAGGGGTTGGGGCGCTCTGGCTGCGGGGCGGCAACCCGCGGCACGGCTGGTGGCTGGTCGCGGTGGCCGGGCTGCTGGGTCTCCTCAAGGCCCGCTACGCGCTGCGCCGCAGCGCCCGCAGGATCATCGACCGCATTCGCGCCCGTGGCGACGGCCGCTGCCTGGGGGGATTCCTGTCGCCGGGCACCTGGGCCTTCGTTCTCGGGATGGTGGTGCTGGGCAGGTTGCTCCGCACCGGATGGCTGCCGAAGACCGTCGTCGGGTTCCTGTACGTGGCAGTAGGCGTCGCGCTGCTCGCCGCCTCGGGCTTCGTCTGGAAAGCGTGGTCCCAAAGAGACCCGGGATAGTCGAGTCCGCCTGAACAGGACCACGCAAACCGGAAGCTGGGAGGGTGAGCCGCCCGCGTTCGCCTCTGAGCATGCAGTAGTCGAAAGTGCAGACGAAGCCCGTGCGCCGGGCGGGCAGCAGGCTGAGTGACCTCCTAGACCCCCCGAGCACGAACCAATCGGGTACACGCGCATCGCCAACCCAGTGCCTCGAGTCGGTGGCCCGCGCTGCCCGGGCAGGTGCAGGAATCGCCGCCGCCATGCCCAAGCGAGTCGCCTCCCGGCGACGCGCGTGATTCCGTAGAGCCGCCCGCGCACTGGCGCATTGTGTAGGTGTATCCCGGCAGACGAAGGCACTGTTGAAATATGAATGTAGCAGCGGGTCACGGCGCGGCATCAACGCAGACGCCCTACGTCGGAGGCACGGTGAACGGTCCGGGGGATTCTGCTTGCCCCAGAACCGGACGCGATGTAAGGTGCCCGCTATCTTGAGAGCTGTCCCGCGAGAGCTCAGGCAACTCGGCACCTATCTTGGCTGGCGCATGCCGGACGCCGTGGCGTGGTGAGCAAGGCGGGCGCACGCGTATGAGCGGAGGGGAGAGGGAGGCAACACACATGAACTGGATGCTGCGAGGAACTCTCGTTCTGAGTGCAGGGTTTTTCTGTGCCGCCGTTCGAGTCACCGACGCTACGCTGGGGGTAGAGACACCACAGCCCTCTGCGCCGGGGGTCACGCCGGCTACTAGCGACCATCACGTGGGGAGTGACGGAGAGGACACACCCCCGCCCCCTGTCGCGCTCGGGCAGGCGGATGAAATCGAGGACGGGCGCTCAGCGGATTGCCCGCCGGGCGCGACGCTGGAGGGCGAGCCGAGCTGCCATGACAGCTACGTCGACGAGACCAATGGTGGTTGCAATAGCTCGCCCTACGTCTTCCAGACAATCGCATGCGGGGAGACCTACTGCGGGGAGAGCGGCACCTATGTGTTTAACGCGTATAACTACCGCGACACTGATTGGTTCGCGCTGGATCTGACCACCCCCAGTGTGCTTACGTGGAGCGTCTGGGCAGAGTTTGACGTGCAGCTCTTCATCGTGGACGCCGGGTTGGGAGACTGCGGGGACTACTGGGTCTTAGCTTCCGGCTCAGGACCCTCAGGCGAGTGGCTGACCTTGTCCAGTGCGTGTGCACACGCGGGCCTGTACTGGTTCTGGGTGGGCCCGACCGGCTTCACTGGCGTCCCCTGTGGCGCCGAGTGGGTAGGGGCCACCACCTGTGATCCGTGCCCCGGCGCGTGCTGCACTGAGGGTACCCCCTACTGCGAGGTCGTGCCCCCATACGCATGTAATGGAGTGTTTCTGGGGGCCGAAAGGACCTGTGACTTCGGCAGTGACTGCGACGGGAACGGGTCGCCGGACGCCTGTGATCTCGCCCTGTGCAACGAGCAGCTCTGGTGTCAGGACTGCAACCACAACTACCAGCTCGACGTCTGTGACATCAGCAGCGGCGTCAGCCTGGATTGTCAGCCGGACGAAGTTCCGGACGAGTGCCAAGTACACGCTGCCTACGTGTGGGACAATGGGCCACTGGTCACGCATCCGGCTCCGGCCGGCTGCCAGGATCAGGACATGAGCGCGCTACAGGATGGGGGACCTCCAGGTCTGTACTTGGACAGTTGGGCGTACCTTGCGGCCAAGCTCCCTATAGGAACCGCCCATATCGCGGACGACTTCGTGTTGGAAACTGACGGCACGCTGCACACGGCGACGTTCTTTGCGTGTGAGATTTTCAACACGCCGCCGCCGGCGCCGACCATCACAGCGGTGTACGTGCAGGTTTGGGACGGGCCGCCCAACGCGGGCGGCTCTGTCGTGTGGGGTGACCTGACGACCAACCGGATGGCGAGTGTGGACTTCGCGGGAGTCTGGCGGTCTGCCCTTACCGACCTGACATCATGCAGACGTTGCATCCAGGAAGTGGTGGCGGACTTGGGCGATCCGGGCCCGGCAGGGCTTGATCTGCCAGCCGGCACGTACTGGATCGATGTGGCCATGTCAGCCTCTACACCGGTAGCCCCGTGGATTCCACCGGTGACCATCCTGGGGCAGACGGGCAAGCCGGGGGCAAACGCGCTGTACTACTTCCCCACGGAGTGGAGGAGTTTGGTCGACCCTGGGGACCCGCCCTTCCCGGTACCGGTGCCGCAGGACATCCCGTTCATCATCGAGGGCGGCGGTTCTGTCAACGATTGCAACGCGAATGCGATACCGGACGACTGCGACATCCGGTCTGGCACCAGCATCGACTGTGATGGGAACGGCGTGCCTGATGAGTGCGAGGGATGTAACCTCGATGCCGACCCCGACTACAACTACAACGACTTCCTCGCGTTCGCCGATGCTTTGGGGGCCTGCTTTAGCGACCCGCCGCCGAGACAGTACAATGTCAAGGCCGATAGGGACTGCGACGGCTGCATCACCTTGAGGGACTACGGCCTGTGGCTTGCGTGCTACCTCGAGAACGCCCCGTAGTAGGAGCGGGCTGGCTGCCGAAAACCGTGGTCGGCTTCCTCTACGTGGCTGTCGGCGTCGCCCTGCTCGCTGCCTCCGGCTTCGTCTGGAAAGCATGGTCCGAAGGAAGCCCGCGATAGTCGAGTCCGCGTGACCACCTGTCACAACTGAGGGTCCCCATACTGCGAGGGCGGTCGGCCGGGGACATCACGCGGACGGCACACCCAACTTCCTCAGGATCGCCATCATCGGGCACCAGTTGGTGAAGCCCGATTGAAACAGGTTCAAGCCGACGAAGGCGGTGAACAGGTACCACCAGGGGCTGACGAAGTGGGCCAGCACCAGCGTGGCCACGATGAAGGTCCCGGCAATGCTTCGCAACCAGCGCTCAACGGTCATCGAGAAGCCCTCGCACGGCGTACTGGACAGAAGGGGCCGAGCTGCCCACACGCCGCCGAGGGATTATTGCGAGCTGCTGCCGGGGTTCAAGCCGCCGCTGCGCTGCCGCAGCCGGGAACCCGACGAGTTGGAGCGCGTGGCCTGGCCAAGCGTAGCGCTGCCACGCGGTCGTAGCCCTCCTCCGCCCGGAGGGCGGGCGTTAGTTGCCAGGGACTTCGAGTCCCTGGGAAACCGACCACTCCCTTCTTCTTGTCCTCCATCCCTTTGGTCCGCCCAGAGGGCGGGTACGTGTTTAGCGTGGGTGCCATGCCCTTACCCGCCGCAGGCGGGGGTGGGCATGTGCTGCGGCAGGCAGAGGCATGCTTACCCGCGACCGCGGTCGCGGGAAAGCATGGCACCCACAACGCCAAAGACGCTAAACACATACGAGGGCGGACGAGGCCACCCGTGTCCGGCGGAGGTAACACCCGCTTGCCTGGCCGAGGCAAGTACGAATCGTCCGTTACACCTGACGACGCTGAACACCTGACAGGGAAGAGGGGTTCATCCCTATCGGCGCAGCTCACCGTCGCGGCCTGACTCACGTACGCGGCCCGGCTTGCCCACCCGGTGGGAAGGCAGCACGCCGCTGGTGGGCGAGACAGGCTCAGTTGCCGGTTACGGGCGTCTCGGCCTGCTCGGGGATGGTCATCCGCACCTGCACGACGCCGGCGGCCGTCGAGGTCTCCATGCCCAGTCCGCTGCGGTGGAAGATCTTGAGCATGCCGCTGTTCTCAGCCAGCACGCTGGCACGCAGGCGGTAGATGTCGTTTTCCCGGGCGATCCTGACAAGCTGCTGAAACAGATGCGTCCCGAGTCCCTTGCGTTGCCAGTCGTCGCGGACGACGAAGGCGACCTCGGCCTCCATCTTGGCGGCGTCGGTCATGTAGCGTCCCACGCCGATGACCTCCTCCTTGCCCGCCTCTCCCACCACACCGATCAAGGCCATCTCCGTATCGTAATCGACGTTGCAGAAGACCTGCAGTTTGTTGTGCGGCATGGCCTTGAGCTGGGCGTGATAACGCAAGTAGATCGTCTGGGCGCTGAACGAGTAGAACATGTCCTTCATCAACGGCTCGTCGTCCGCGCGGATCGGCCGGACGAGAACCTGCTGACCGTCACGCAGTTTCAGGGTGGACTCGTACTGCCCGGGATACTGCGCCCGCGGCGGCGGCAGAATCTGGTCCGGGTAGACGATGCGCCGCCGCTTGGCCGCGTGGAGCAGTTCGGCGCGGAAGTCGGGATGCGTGATGTTGATCAGTGACATCGCCCGCTCGCGCATGGTTTTGCCGTGCAGGTAGGCGACGCCGTACTCGGTCACCACGTAGTGGGTGTCGCCGCGGGTGGTGATGACGCCGGCCCCCTCCTGGATGCACGCGACGATGCGGGACTTGAGGCCCTTGGGCGTCGGGGCGGTGCTTGGCACCGCGATGATGGGCTTGCCGTTCTTCGCCAGGGCGGCGCCGCGCATGAAGTCCGCGTGCCCGCCCAGGCCGCTGTAGAGGAACTGCCCCAGCGAATCGGCCACCACCTGACCGGTCAGGTCGACCTCCAAGGCTGAGTTGATGGCTACCATGTTGTCGTTGCGCGAGATCACGAACGGGTGGTTGGTGTATTCCGACGGGCGCATCTCGAGCATGGGGTTGTTGTCCATGAACTCGTAGAGACGCCGGCTGCCGGCGGCGAAGCTGCCCACGATCTTGCCCGGATGCAGCGTCTTCTTCTTGCCGCTGATGACCCCGGCCTCCACCAGCTTGAGCACTCCATCGGAGAACATCTCCGTATGGATACCCAGGTCGCGCTTGTCGGTCAGCAGCGACAGCACCGCGTCCGGAATGCGCCCGATGCCCATTTGCAGCGTGGCGCCGTCGGGTACCAGGCGGGCGATGTGCCCGGCAATCTGGCGGGTTACCTCATCGGGCTCGCCCCCGACCGGCCACTCCAGCAACGGTTCATCAAGGGCCACCAGGTGGTGGATCTTGTCCACGTGCAGGAAGCAATCGCCGAGCGCCCGCGGCATGTGGCGGTTCACCTGGGCCACCACGAGCCGCGCCGTCTCCACCGCGGCCTTGGTGATGTCCACCGACACGCCCAGGCTGCAATAGCCGCGCTCGTCCGGCGGGCTGACCATCACCAGGGCGACGTCGATGCCCAGGCGGTGACTGCGGAACAGCGCCGGCACCTGGGACAGGAACATCGGGGTGTAATCCGCCCGCGCGTCGTTGACCGCGCCGCGCACACTATCGCCGATGAAGAAGGCGTTGGCCCGGAAGTTCGGGGCGTAACGCGGGTCCGCATACGGCGCCACACCCAGGGTCAACACGTGCAGCACCTCGGTGTCCGCCAGCTCCGCGCCCACCGAACCCAGCGCCCGGACCAGTTCCTGCGGCTCCCCGCAGGCGGAGCCGATGAACACGCGGTTGCCGGCCCGAATCTTGCGCACCGCCTCCGTGGGAAGGATCAGCTTGCTGCCATACATCTCGCGCCAGTCTTTGGCCATCAGAGCCTACTCCGAAAGAATAATCCGCGCGTCGGCCACTACCGCCCCCGTCCCCTCGGCGTAGACGATCAACGGGTTGATGTCCAGTTCCTTGATCTGCGGCAGGTCCGTGACCAACTGACTGAGGCGTCCCAGGCAGTCGGCGATGGCCGGCAGGTCCGACGGCGCCTCGCCTCGGACGCCCTCCAGCAGTCGATACGAACGGATGCCGCGGATCATCTCGCCCGCCATGCCCCCGCGGATCGGCGCCAGGCGGAACGATACGTCGCGCAGGGCCTCCGTGTAAATTCCACCCAGGCCGAACATGAGCAGCGGCCCGAAGCGAGGGTCGCGCGTCATACCCAGGATGATCTCTTTGCCCGGCGGGAGCATCTTCTGGACCAGAACGCCCCAGATCTCGATGTCCTTGCCCAGCTTCGCCTGCACCGAGGCGATCATGCCGTTGTACGCCTGGCGGACCGCCTCCGCGTCGCGTAGGTTCAGCCGCACGCCGCCCACGTCCGTCTTGTGCAGGATCTTGGGGCCCGAGATCTTCATAACCACCGGATACCCCATCTGCTCACTCGCCTCCGCCGCCTCGTCGGCCGTGCGGGCCAGGCGATACGGCACCAGCGGGAACCCGTAGTGCCCCAGTGCCTCCAGCGCCTGCAACTCAACCAGCCGCGTCCGCCCCGCGTCCAACTCCGCCGCGAAGAGCCGCTCGACCGCCTCGCGCCGGCAGTCAAACTGCTGATACGGCTGCATCGGCGCCCGTACCCACTCGGCGTAGCGGGACTTGGCCGCCAGAGCCCGCATCGCGTCTTCGGGAAACGTGAAGGTCGGCACGCCGTGGCGCTTCAATACGGTCACCGCCTCCGCGATGTCCGCCAGCCCCATCAGGCACGCAACCACCGGTTTACCGCAGTAGCCGCGAATCTCACCCACCACGTGGGCGATCTGGGCCAGGTCCGTCATCATCTGCGGCGTCACGATGACCACGACCTGCTCCGTGCCCTCGTCCGCGGTGACGGCATCCAGCGCAGCCCGGTACCGGTCGCTCTTGGCATCCCCGATGACGTCCACGGGGTTCTTCAGGCTGGCCGTGGGCGGCAACTGGAAACGCAGCGACTTGACCGTGTACTCCTGGAACTTCGTGAGCTCCATCCCGTTGCGAATGCAGGCGTCGGTGGCCATGATCCCCGGGCCACCGGCATTGGTCACCACGGCCGTGCGCCGACCCCGCGGCAACGCCGCATCGCCGAACACTTCCGCGTAGTCGAACAGCTCCTTGACGGATTCCACGCGGATGACGCCCGCCTGGCTCATGATGGCCTCGTACACCTCGTCCGAGCCGGCGAGCGAGCCGGTATGGGACGCGGCGGCCGCCGCACCCTGCGCCGTCCGGCCGGTCTTGATGGCCAGCACCGGTTTCGGCTTGGGCCCGTGGGTAATCTGGTTGACGGCCTCCACGAACGCCTGTCCGGCCGACAGCTCCTCGATGTACATCAAGATGACGTTCGTTTGCGGATCGCTTGCCAGGGAGCGCAGTAGATCAATCTCGCTGATGTCCACCTTGTTGCCAAAACTTATAAACCGCGAGAACCCCATGCCGATGCCCTTGGCGTAGTCCAGCAGCGCGGTGCACAGGGCCCCGCTTTGCGAGATCAGCCCGAGGTTGCCGGCCGCCGGCATCTCGCGGGCAAACGTGGCGTTCATGCACACGTGGGGGGCCGTGTTGATCACGCCCAGACAGTTGGGCCCCAGGATCGACAACCCGCGCTCCTGCGCCAGGGCCTTGAGCCGACGCTCACGCTCGACACCCTCGCCGCCGATCTCCTTGAAGCCGGCCGTAATGACGACGAAGTGCTTCGTGCCGTGCTCGGCCGCCTCGCGCACCACATCTTCCACCGCTCCGGCCGGTACCACGAGCACGGCCAGGTCGACCTCCTCGCCGATCTGGGACAGACGTGGCGTGCAACGGCAACCGAGAATGCTCTTCGCCTTCGGATTGATCGGGTACACAACGCCGGTGAAACCGCCGTAGATCAGGTTGCGCGTGATCGCGTGCCCCACGGAGCCCGGCGTACGCGACGCACCCACCACCGCGATCGAGCGCGGCGCAAACAGCGGTTCCAGGTCCCGCGGCGCCGTCGCCCGTGCCGCTTCCACGGTCGAAGTCTGCGACATAACAGTTACTCCCTCGAACCCCGCAACGTCGTCCGCTGCCTCACCAGAAACAGACCACACAGCATCAGGCCGGCCATGCCCAGCGTACCGGAGCCGCAACGCCCGCCGGCCGACGGACCCGGCTCCTCCTCCCGCGGCTCGATCGTTGTCACGGCGTCGGCCGGCGAGGGCGCCTCTTCCACATTGCCCAGCCGGTCCCGCGCAATAGTGTAGAATCGGTATGATCGGCCGACTTCACCCGTGAAGTCACCAGAAGCCGCGCTCGTTCGATCAAGCCAGATGACGTACGGGCCGCGATCCGTCGCCACGTACACTGTGTAATCCCACACACCCACTCCGGCATCGCTGCCCGACCACGCCACCGTGAACTCCGTCTGCGTAGTCGCAGCCGCCAGGGGTACCACGGCCGACGAGGGGGCGTCCATGTCCAGTGTGTGCACAAGCTCCGGGGTGACGATGGGATCGTTGGTGTCGAAGACGATGGACGCCTGATTGCGGATGGCCGTACCCGAGGGCACATCGTCCCGCACGCGAATCGAGAACTCCACCCAGCCCTCGCCCTCCGGCGGGTCCACGTTGGGCGGCAGGCCGATTCCGGTGAAGGTCAGCACCAGTCGTCCGGTAGTCTCGTCGAGCTCGTACGTCAGCACGTCCCGGTGACTGCTGGAGCCGAGCTCGAAGCTCGAGTAATCAAAGGACGCGCTCAACAGGTCCGTGATCGTGACGGTGCGAGCGGCCGCCGTCGCCTCAGGCAGGTTCTCAAAGTGTATGGTGTAGCCGATGGTCTGCGGGCCGGCGAGATACCCGTCCAGCCCCGTATGGGACACCTTGTCGTTCGGATCAAACGAGAACAGCCCATCAAAGCCCAGGAGGGTCTTGAGCAGGTCGTAACAGGACTTCAGATCCGACACCGTCCCAAAGACGACGTTCCACAGCGGCATCGCCTCCGGAATCAGTGCCCGCACGGCCAATTCGCCGACCGCCTTGGCGACCATTTCGGTGAGCTTCGCCGCCCCGAAGTCCCGGAGCGTGCCCACCATGACGTCGCCCATGACCTCGTTCACCTGCCCCGGTTGCACCTGATATCCGCGCCGGGAGAGCTCCGTGTGGAGGTTCTTCACCAGGGCGTCGGCCACCGTGCACAAGTCACCGATCGCACTCTCGCGCGTCGCGGACTTGGCCGTGCTGCTGTCGACACTCTCCAGGAAGCCAACCGTGGTTTCCAGTTCGACGTCCCACGTGGGCGGCGGACGATCCGCGGGCCCCGCCACGACCAGATAGAACGTGTAGAAACCACGCGGCACGAGCCGCCCGATCCATACATATTCCGGCCGCTCGGCGGTCGCCGTGGTGTACTCCGTGTCGATCTGATCCGCCCCACCCACGACGGCTGCCGGCAGTTCCACCTTGTACTGCGTCCCAGCGGTTAGCGCGAGCGTGACGATCAGGTCCGTAAGGTCCACGTTGCCGGTGTTCTCGACGCGGATCTTCAGACGGGCATCCTCACCGGCGGCGAGCTGCGCCCGGCCGACGAAATCCACACCGGCCGCGACGCGCCCGGGCTCAATCCGGAACGCGTCGTCGAGGCGCCGCGCGCCATCCGGCGCCGTGAAGATCACGTCACAGGCGCCCACTCCCCGCCCGGTCAAATCGAAGCGCGCCTGCAACACGCCCGCTTCGAGGGTCACGTCGTACCCACTAATCGCCTCCCCGCCCGCCGACACGAGGGCCACTTGCGTTCCCGTCACGAAGCTACCCAGGAACCGCACGGTCACCTCGCCGTCGTTCCCGCCCCGGTCCGGGACCACCTCACCCAAGTGCGTACTCAGCTCCAGGTTGACCGCCAGAGCACCCGACGAGCCGGCCGCAATGTAGATCTTGCGGCCGTCCGGTGTGATGATCATCTCGTGGTTGTTGTAGGAGCCCAGACCGAACCAGCCCGTGGCCTCCGGCAGGTCGATCCCCGTCAGACCGTTGCGGGGATCATCGTCCAGGTCAATGAACTGGTAATCCACGCCGCTGGCGACCACGATGCCCTCGCCGCCGTAAGTTGCCTGCTCGGGATCGTTGTAGGACCGGGCGAAGCCCTCATAGAAGAGAAACGCACCGGTCGGAGTGCGGACGAACATCTCCGGACTGAAGGCGCTGTACGCGTCGAAGGGCAGTGACCGCACCGTGCGCTGCGTCACCGTATCCCAGACGTTGCCGCGGGAGTCGAAGAGCAAGCTCCCGTCGCCCGACAGCTCCACACGGGTTGCGCCCGGCTCAAACACCGCGGCGGGCATCTCGAAGACGGTGAAGGTCAGCCCGGCCGACGTCGGCCCGGCGCCGATGCCCGCCACCACCTGCAAGCCCGCGATGGACGGCCAGAACTCAATCTCCTCGCCGACCACGTACAGACGATCGCCGTCCGGACTGACGGTGATCCGGCGGGCACGCAGGAAGTCGGCCTCCCAGGTCGGGTGGGCCGGCAGCAACCCGTCCACGTCGCTTGTCTCCGGCAGCGTGTCTATCCACTCCACGCCGGCGGCCGTCACGCGGAGGACGAAGATGTCCCATTCGGACGCCACGTAGATGTACTGTCCGTCCGGCGTCACCACCATCGGGCCCCGATACCACGCCCAAGGCGCCTCGAGCGTGGCGACCGGCGCATAAGTACGCGGGTCCAGTTCGTAGAAGGCGTAGTCCGTGTTGACGAAAAGCCGGCCGTCGGAGCTGAAAGCGATCCCCCCGATGAAGCCATCGTCCGGCAGTTCGATGGTGGCCGCCAGCGTGTCGGTCGCCACGTCAATCACCGCAATCCGCCGGTACGCGTCACCGAGCAATACCCGGGCGCCATCGGGAGACACCGCGAGGGTGTCCCACTCCCCATCGGCGGGCACCGGCAGATAGGCGACGGTACTGCCCGCCAGCGGGTGCTGCGCCGCGGACGCCCCCACGGTGCAGCAGCCGCCATACAGGAACGCTACCGCAAGAAGAACGCCCCGCCCGGAAGGCAATACACACCGGAGCGGCATGGTCGAATCTCCCTGAACGTACTCTGACGCGTCCCCACGCCCTCACCCTGAGGAACAGAGGGAGGATCGCATCGGCCAAGCCCACCATCCCCCCCCGGCCCGGAGTACAGGCACCTCAGCCGCCCGCCGCCCTGGATCGGGTCGCGAACGGGATGCGCAGCGTGTACGCCCCGTCCTCCATTTCGGTATCGATCGGGAACCCGGTGCTCTGGAACACGCGCAGCATACCGATGTTCTCCGCCAGCACGTCGGCCGTGAACCCGGCGATGCCGTTCTCCTGGGCTGCTTCCACCAGGACCCGGATCATATGCTTCCCGATGCCTTTGCCCTGCCAGTCGTCGCGGACCAGGAAGGCCGCGTCCGCGTAGTTCGTACGCGGGTTGTTGCGGTAGTGCGCGATGCCGATGATGTCGGCGTCCTCGTCCGCGGACACCAGCGCCACCAGCGCCATGTCCGATTCGTAGTCGACGCGGAGAAACTCCTGAAGCTGCTCATGCGGCATCGCCTTGACGTACCGGAAGAACCGGAAATGAACCGATTCCGTCGACAGCCGGTAGAACATGTCGCGCAGCCGCCCCTCGTCCGTCAGCTTCAGCGGCCGCAGGAACACCCGCGACTCATCCTTCAGGTCGACCCACTGCTCCAGCCTCTCCGGGTAGAGCGGCGTCCGCACGGGCAGTTCGATCTGGTCCGCGTAGACCAGATGACGCCCTTTCGCCTCGGCCAGCAGCCACGGCCGAAACTTCGGGTGGGCAATGTGGATCAGCGCCAGCGCCCGCTCCCGAATGCTCTTGCCATGCAGATAGGCCGCGCCGTATTCCGTCACGATGTAATGCACGTCCCCCCGACTGGTGACCACGCCCGCCCCCTGCTTCAGGTAGGGCACGATGCGTGAGAACACCTCGCCCTCGGCCGTGGAGGGCAGCGCAATGATCGGCTTGCCCCCCTTGGACCGGGCAGCCCCCCGTGTGAAGTCCACCTGCCCGCCGATGCCGCTGTAGAACATCGGACCCAGCGAATCCGCGCACACCTGCCCGGTGAGATCAACCTCGATCGCCGAGTTGATCGAGATCATCTTGTCGTTCTGAGCAATGATGAACGGGTCATTCGCATACTCGGTCGGATGGCACTCGATCATCGGGTTATCGTGGGCGAAGTCGTAAAGCTTCCGGGAACCCATCATGAAGCTCATCACGATCTTACCCGGGTGCAGCGTCTTGGCGGAGTTGTTGATGACCCCTTTCTGGATCAGCGGGATAACCCCGTCGCTGAACATCTCCGTGTGAATGCCCAGGTTCTTGAAACCACCCAAGTAGTGCAGCACGGCGTCGGGGATCGTGCCGATGCCAAGCTGGAGCGTGGCCCCGTCCTCGATGAGCCCGGCGATATGTCGGCCGATCCGCTCCGCAATCTCGTCCGGTGCGCCCTGCGGCGCCTCCAGGACGGGCCGGTCGCTCTCGACCAGAAGGTCAATGTCATCCACGTGTATGAAGCAGTCGCCAAGGACGCGGGGAAGCTGCCGGTTGACCTCCGCCACCAGGTACCGCGCCGACTCCGCCGCCGGCTTCACGATATCACACGACACGCTGTAGCTGCAGAAACCGTGCTCATCCGGCGGGCTGACCCCGATGAACGCCACGTCGATCACCACCCGCCGGGTACGGAAAAGACGAGGAATTTCCGACAGGAAGATCGGCGTGTAGTCCGCCCGCCCCTCCGCCACGGCCGAACGCACGTTCGGACCGATAAAGTACGCATTGTGCCGGAAACGACCCCCGAGCCGGGGTTCAGCATAAGCGGCCACGCCGAGCGTGAGGATGTGCACGATCTCCGTGTCGCTCAGATCCTCCCGCCCGGACAGCGCCTCGACCAGCGTCTGGGGCTCACCGGCGCCGGAGCCGATGAACACCCGCTGTCCGTGCTTCACGCAGGCGACCGCCTCACGGGGGGACACAAGCTTGGCGGCGTACCGCTCCTGCCACGGTCTCGCGGTCTTCGAGTTCATGAATCCGGTTCCCTGAGACTGAGGCCACCACCAAGGTGCGGACCGGGTGACTCCCGGAAGGCCCACCGGTAGACGCCCGCCGAAGGCCGCTTGCTTCCGGTCCGGCGGCCCAATGGATCGACTGACCTAACGCCTGGCCCTCCGGCCACAACCGCGAGGCCCGCGCGTCAGGCATAGCCCCACGCCGAGCCCCCGGCAAAGGGAGCAATCGGCGTGCCGTACCCCTCCTTCGCCATATTTAACCCGCCCTCACCTGCCGACGTTTAGTTGGCGAGAAGGGCGCATACGCACCACGTCCGACAGGAACCTCATCGCCAGTAGCGCCCTGCCCCGTTCACGCAAGTATGCGTATGCACCTATCCCGCTGTGGCCGAGGAGGCTCACGGCCAGGGGCGCAAGCCGAGCACCCGACATCGCCACACTGCCCACCGGGCCTTGCCACCGCACACCGGCAAAGTCCCGCGCGACCGGCACCGCGGGCGGTTTTCATTGAACCCCCCGCTACAACGGGTGCCGATCCTAACCCCATGCTGACCAGGAAGCAGCAGGTTCAGAAAACGTGGCGGCGGGTCGCGTTGCGATTGCGCGCCCCGGCCGGGACTGCCGTGCCTCTCTTCATCCTCGGGGCACAGCGGTCGGGTACCAACATGCTTCTCGACGTGCTGCAGCCTTGCCCCTGGACCGAATGCTACAACGAGACCGACGAGGAGGCGTTCGACAACTACGTCCTGCACCCGGCCGACGTCGTGCTGCGCCTCATCCGGCGCTCGCATGCGCGGGTGGTCGTGTTCAAGCCCATCTGCGACAGCCAGAACGCCCGCACTTTGCTCGACCTGCACCCGCGTGCCCGAGCGGTCTGGATCTACCGTCGCTGGCCGGACGTGGTCAACTCGGCCTTGCGCAACTTCACCGAGCACAACCGCTACCTGCACTACATGCTACACGAACCGCGGGTGGCGCGCTGGCGGCTACAGAACGTCGATGCCCAGTGCCTGCAACTGGTTGAACGCTTCTACAAACAGGGCGTTTCCGAGGCCTCCGCCCGGGCGCTCATCTGGTACCTGCGCGTGTACCAGTACTTCCAACAGGACTTGCCCTCAGACCCCCGGACCATGCTGCTCAGCTACGAACAGACTGTGCAGGAACCCCATGCGCACCTCCCCCGCCTCTTCGCCGCGTGCGGCTTGAGCTACGAGGAGCGTTTCGCCCGACCGCTGTTCACAACGTCAGTGGGCCGGCACGCCGCGCCGGAAATCGACCCCGAAATCGCCGCGCTCTGCGATGAAATGTACGCCCGGCTGGAAGCGGCGTGTGCCGCGTCGCACCCTCCAGGTTTGCCCGAAAGGGCTATGTCCTGCGTCGCAGTCCGTTAGCTCAACCCTGGAGCCCCACCGAAAGCGAGCGGGCCCCGTGCACGTTCCCGGACGACGTGGAGACGTGCGTGCGACGGGTTCACGCCTCGCCGAGGGCCTCGGCCGCCCGATCCACGTCGGTCACGCTGAGCACCAGGATGCCGGCCGCTTCCTCGCTGCTGCTGCCGTACACGTAGTTGATGTTGACGCCGGCCTTCGCCAACGTCCCCGTAATCTGCGCCAGGACACCGGGCCGCGGGGGCGGCTCCAAGACCAACACATGCTGGCTGAGGAAGTGGTAGGCGTCGTGCTCCAGGGCGGTCTTGGCCGCGGCGATCGGCTTGACGACCAACCGGACCCAGCCGCACTCGCCGTTGTCCGACAGCGCAATCGCCTCGATGTTGACCTTCGCCTTCTTGAGACTCGTGCAGAGTCTGGCCAGCGCTCCCGGCTTGTTGTCGAGACTCACACAGAACTGCGTTGTCTTCGGCATGGCACAACTCCCGTCACGTGCTGAAGTCTCCCCACGGCCCACTCCCGCATCTCAAGCGGACCCGGTACCAGGGCGACCAGCAGGGTGGCACGCCCAAGCCGAAGGCGCCGGCATGCTGCAGAAGACGGCCTTTCGCTCGCAGCGGAGCATGGCGGCGCTACGCTTGGCCATGCCACCCGCTTCCGGCTGGTGCTTTCCCTATTGCGTAGAGCGATTCAGTGACACCCTTAAGCATTGGGGGCGCCACCGCTACGCCGGGACCCAGGCCAGGTCGAGAATCGTATGCGTCGGCCGCTTCGCATTGAACACGGCCTTGATCTTCATGCCGAACTTGGGCTTGCCTTCCTTCAGCCAACTCATCAGCTTGGTACAGACACCGTCGATTTCCACGCTGATCAGCGGCGTACCGGGCGGCAGCTTGAACAGCTCGCCCGGGTACGTCACTACCGAATGCGTGTAGATGGTGCCCACCTGGGGTGCCTCGACCCACTCCATCGCATGCCAGCAATCGGGGCAGTCCGCCCGCGGCGGCAGCCACAGCCGCTTCTCCTTGCACTTGGGATTCGTGCAGCGCGCGGCCAGCAACTTCTGCTGCTGCAAGCCTTGGAAGAACTTGCCCCAGCCGCCGTAGCTGTGGATGTGGTACCAGGTCTTGGGGTTCTTCACCACCAGTGGTTCTTCGCTGAAAACTTCGAGTGCCGTTGTTGGCCAATCCATCGTATATCTTCCTTTCGGTCTGAAATCTTCCAGCTCATCCGGCCAGGACTGCGGTTCGTCACCGTCGCAGAACCGGGCTCAAGGTTTGGGTCGCGGGTTCCTTCGTTCCTTCGCCGGCGCTGCAGACGGCGCCGGCACCGATGCGTCTACCTGGGCGGCAATCTCGACCGGCGCTACCACGCGGAAGCCGCCGATCTCAGGCGGATACGGGGGCTGGGTCCAGGCGCGGTTGGCGCTGCGGCACGCCTTGGCCGAGCTGTTAAACGATCCGCCGCGCAGCGCCCGTTTCACGCCGGTTGGCGCACCGGTGGGGTCGGTCTGGTCCCCCGCCGGATACGGTCCATCCCAGTCCTGGCACCACTCATAAGCATTGCCGTACATGTCGCACAGCCCCCAGGCGTTGGCCCGCTTCTCGCCCACGGGATGGGTCGTCTTGTCCGAGTTCTTGGCATACCAGGCGTACCTGCCCATGTCGCCCTCATCATCGCCGAAACAGAACGCCGTAGTGCTCCCCGCCCGGCAGGCGTACTCCCATTGTGCTTCCGTGGGCAGACCGAAATGAGAGCCGCGGTACTTGGCGGAGAGGGCATCCAGGAACTTCTGGCAATCCTCCCACTTGACGTCCTCCACGGGCCGTCGCGGACCCACAAACTTCGTGGGATTAGTGAGGTTGAGGGCGGTCCATTGTTCCTGCGTCACCTCATACTTGCCCATGTAGAACGGCTGCGAGATATTCACTTTATGGACGGGCTTCTCGTCGCTGTCGAAGCCTTCCGATCCCATCATGAAGCTGCCCGCCGGAATCAACACCAAGTCCAGACCCACCTGATCGTTCAGCTTGACGGTCAGTTGGGGTGGAAGCTGTGGGCCAGGCTGCTGCCCCAACGCGGGAAGCAACGCAGAGACCACAGGAGGCTCGACGGCCTGCAGCGGGCCCGGCAGGCACCAGAAGCACGTACCGACCGTCACTACCGCAGCTACCCACAGCGTGCCTCGGGCGCGTACCATGACTCCACCTCCTTCGCAGAAGCCTACGGCTTCTCCAGAATCGCGCAGGTCACGTGGCTGCCGGTGCCGGCGTGGCTGATGGCGCAGCCGCGCTTGGGGTTCTTCGCCTGCAGGCTCTTCCAGTCGGCCGGCTTCTGCTTGCCGTAGCGCGTCCACATCTTCGGGTCGCCGTGGAACTTGTCGTACTTGCCCTGGAGCTGCCAGAGCAACTCCACCATCTGGAAGATGCCGGTGGCGCCGACGGCGTGCATGGTGCCGATGAGACCGCCGGAAAGATTCGTCGGCAGCTTGCCCTCGAAATAGGCCTCGCCGGAGTCGATGAACTCGCGCCCGCGGCCATACGGTCGCAGGCCGATGTCCTCATACGTCTGCACGTCGCTGATGGTGAACGCATCGTGCGTCTCCAGCAGGTCGAGGTCCTCCACCGGGTCCTTGATGCCGGCCATGTGGTACGCCAGGTAGGCGGCCATCCGCGCCGCCAGGAATGAGCTGAACCCCGGCCAGTCCTGCCGATGCTTGCCAAAGTAATCCTTGTACGTTGCCTCGGTCTCATTGGGCAACAGCAGGATGGGCATGTGTCGGCGGTCGGCGGTGCGCAGCGTGTGCGAGCCGCCGCAAATGGCCTTCAGTTGGACCGGCTTGTCGGTGAGCTTGTGGGCCGTCTCCTCATCCGCCACGATCAGCACGGCCGCCCCCACGCTCATCACGCAACATTCCAGGAACGTCAGCGGGTGGGCGACGATCTCATTCTTGAGCACGTCCTCGACAGTGTACTTTCCCGGATTCTGCGAGAACGGCGAGTAGTACGCGTACAGGCGGTTCTTGACCGCGATGCGCGCCAGCGTCTCGTGCGGGACGTTGTTCTCATACTGGTAGCGTTGGGCCATCAGGGCGTAGTACGCGGCATACATCCAGCCCAATTCGCTCTCAAAGTCCTTGCACGCGGCCGAGGCGATGTAGCTGTTGCCCACCTTCGTGGTCACCTCGTCCATCCGCTCCCAGCCAACCACCGGGACACAGTCCGCATACCCAGAGGCCACCGCCTGGGCAGCCGCCAGGACCGCGGAGCCGCCTGTCGCTCCACCGGTCTTGACCTCGATGTTGCCCAGCGGGTCGAAGCCGAGGTAGTCGTGAATCTTGGCGGCCGCCAGAAGCTGGTCGCCGAAGTGGTCGGCGAACTGCGAGTAAACCACCCAGTTTACCATCCGCCGGAACTGCTCGGGATCGACCTTCAGGTCGTTCTCCTCGACCGCCATCCGGAGGGCCTCCGTGCAGAGCTGCGAGGTGTTCTTCTCCGGATGCTTCTTGCGGAAGTCGGTCAGCCCGCCGGCCACCACGTACACGGGCTTCTCAAAGCGTGGGATACGCAGGTTTCCCGGTCCAAACTTGATCATGAGCCATCACCTTTCTTGCATCGACGACCACAACTCAGGATGCAGCGATCCACCGCCCGCCCCTGCGAGCTGATGGCTTGCTGCTGGGCCTGCATCGGGGGACACGACAGTCCTGCTCGTGGGGTCTCTATGCGCCCCCGTCGCCCCTCGTTGGACCGCGCCCCCTTCCGCCGCGCGAGCCCGCATCTTAGCGGCCTCGCGTCCCGGAGCAAGCCAGCAGGCTCCCGTGTGCCGGGCTCCCCTGTAGGGCGGCTTCCACCCGCCTGCGTAGCGGCAAGGGTTCCACCCGCCAACCGGAGCACACTTCGTATTCGCCAGGACTGCGGCGGGCAGAGCACGCCCTACCATGCTGGCGCCCCGCAGCGGCTGGCAGAGGCCGCCCTACCATGCTGGCGCCCGACGGTAACTCGCCAAGCTCGGGTTCTGCTGATCGCGGGGGCTGACGATCGGGTCGCGCACCGGCCAGGGGAGAGCCAGCTCCGGCTCAGCCCAATGAACGCCCGCCTCCGTCGCGGGATCGTGGTAGGCGCTGCACTTGTAGATCACGTCCGCCAGGTCGCTCAGCACCGCAAACCCGTGGGCGAACCCCACCGGGATGAAGAGCTGATGGCTATTCTCCTCGCTCAGCTCGAACGCCTCCCACTTCCCGAACGTCGGCGACTGCGACCGCAGATCGACGGCCACGTCCCAGATCGCTCCCCGCACGCAGTTGATGAGCTTCGCCTGGGCGGACGGCGGGCGCTGGTAGTGCAGGCCGCGAACCACCCCACGGACGGATCGACTCCAGTTGTCCTGCACGAACGTGCAGTCTATCCCTTCCTCGGCCAGCCGGCAGGCCTGGAAGACCTCGCAAAGGTGGCCCCGCGCGTCGCGGTGCAGCACGGGAACCAAGCGCAACAGTCCCGGCAGTTTGGTCGTTTGGACCTCCATGAGCGCTCCTGCACGTCCGCCGCCTTCGAGCCCGGACTTAGAGCCGCTGGTATACCCGCTCCGGCGGCTTGCCTACCTTCTCAGACAGCCACGCGAAGATCAAGAGGACGCCCACGCTGAGGCCAATGGGTCCCCAGAATCACGCGGCGGCCGCAAGCGGGGCCGGCGGTATTGCGGCTTGTCTGCCCGGCGCCGCGTCAAGACCGTCCACGTCGGCCGCGGGGGGCCGACGCTACGGGCCCGTCAGAACGCTGCTGCGAAGCGTGCGGGCCGAAGGTACCCGCCTCGTCTTGCCGCGTCTACCTATTGTGTCGCACGCACGGAAACCACGCGAAGCCGCCGACCACCGCGGTCTGCCCGATGGCGTGCGTTCGACCGCGGCCATCGGTATGATGTCCCCCCAACAGGGCAGGAGCACCCGACCATGAGCACGCTTCAGGACCGTGAGCTATTGCAGGCGATCGTCGTTTTGGCGGCGGCCGACGGGCATCTCTCCCGCAGTGAGTGGGGAGTGATCGAGGGGCTCGCCCAACGAGCCGGCGTGGGTACCGTGTCACTCCAGGCCATGGTCGCGCGTGCCCTCGAAGACCCCCAGGTGCGAGCCGACCTCTTCCAAACGGTCCAGAAGGACCGCGAGCACTGCCTGAAGCTGCTCGTGGCCACCGCACGCATCGACGGTGCGATCAGTGCGCCGGAGCGCGGCCTGCTTGTGGACCTGGCGGGCATGCTGGGCGTGACCGGTGAGCGCTTTGAGTGTATATATAAGGAGGGCATCGGGGCGGCCGACGCGCTGCGTACCCGCCGCGGCGCGGGGGGCGCGTAGCAGCCAGATGGAAGCACGTGCCCACTATGCGGTTCAGCCGCGCGGAAACAGGTGGCGTCGAGGCCCGGGCGAGGTTCGCTCGCTCTCCGGGCGACATCAAGAGAAAGGGGAATGGTCCTACCCCCAGGGCCTGGAAGGCCCGGGCCACGCTCGTGCGACCTCCGGGCGAAGAGGACACTCGCTGTTCGCCCGGAGGGCGCACGGTGGTTGCCAGGGACTTCGAGTCCCTGGAAGGCGCCAGGCTCCCCTCCACCCTCTTGCTGCCGCCCGGAGGGCGGACGAAGGCTGCGGCGAACGTCGCCTGTGCGTCGAGTGCCTCGCGCGTGCTCGCTTGCCGCAGGCACACGAGTCTTCGTCGTCGGGTATACAAGCGCTGACCGCAGGCGTGGCCGCCATCAGGGCAAATGTTCAACAACTAGTGATGAACGGTCGGCCCGCATTGGATACCGTGGAAACCGCTGCCTTTGAGGCCAGTTGCATCGGCCGCGCGGGACGGAGGCTACTTCTTCAACAGGAAGCCAAGGGGTTCAACTTCGATGCTGTGGGTCGCCAAAGAGGGTAGATACGAGGTCCTTACGGCCACCGTGGTGCTCGGCGCACTGGCGGTCGCTGCGAGCATGTGGTTCTGGCCGGCGGCTTTGCTGCCCGCGGTGGTCTGGCTGGCGGTGTTCTGGTTCTTTCGTGATCCCAAACGAGAGACCTCCGTGGCCGTCGGTGAGCTGTGTTCACCCGCCGACGGAACGGTGACCGACGTTACGCCCCTCGACCGCCACGAGGATATCGGGGGGCCGGCCGTTCGGGTGGGCATCTTCATGAGCCTCGTCAGCGTGCACGCGAATCGGGCTCCGTGCCCCGGCCGGGTACGCACGGTAGCGCACCGGCCGGGCGTGTTCCTCAACGCGCGCAGTGCCGATGCCGGTGGACGCAACGAGTCCAACGCCCTGCTGCTGGATCCGGACCCGCCCTTGCCGGGGCCCATCGAGGTGCGGCAGGTGGCGGGCGTGCTCGCCCGGCGGATCGTCTGCCACGTGGCTCCAGGTGACGTGGTAGCCGCCGGGTACCGCATCGGCTTCATCAAGTTCGGTTCGCGGGCGGAGCTGGTCATTCCGCGCCTGCCCGGAACCGAAGTCCTTGTGAAGGCGGGTGACCCGGTATTCGGGGGCCTGACCGTACTGGCCCGCCAGCCGGTCGCCAAGTAGGAGTAACGGCCATGCCGGTTCTTGCTCCCTTCCCTGCCGGCGATGTACCGCGCCGGCGACTGCGTCGGCTCAAGTCGATCGCGGTGCTGCCCACACTGTTTACGTTGGGCAACCTGCTGTGCGGGTTCGCGGCCATTCACTTCTCGTTGGTGGCGACGCGTTACGTTGACACCACGGAGGGGGGTGCACTGCCGCCGCCGCTGCTCGAGCGGATGCTGCCGACGTTCCTGGCCTGCGGGGCCGGTCTGATTATACTCGGCTTGGTGCTCGATTGCCTCGACGGGCTGGTCGCCCGCGCCACGCGGACAACGACGAACTTCGGCGGGCAGCTTGACTCGCTGGCCGATGTGGTCACGTTCGGCGTGGCACCCGCGATACTCACGATCGCGTTTGTGATGAAGGAACTCGCGCGCGAGGCCATTCTGCCTTCACCGATTAGCGCGCACCTGCTGGGACGGGTGGCGTGGATTTGCGCGGGTATCTACGTGGCGCTGGCCGCGATCCGCCTGGCACGGTTTAACGTCGAGCACGCGGAGGTCGGCTTTGATCATCGGGTGTTTCGCGGCCTGCCCAGTCCGGCGGCGGCCGCGGTCGTGGCCGCGCTGATCATCCTCCAGGAAGCCCTGGGTCAGACCCCCAGGCAGGTCATCGCGTACATCCTGCCGTTTGTGGCCCTCGTCGTGGCGTTCCTGATGGTCAGTCGCATCCCCTACCGCCGCTTCCACCGTGTCTACCTGTTGGGCCGCAAGCCCGTGTACCAGGTCGTCGTGGTGCTGCTGGTGCTCGCGGTGTTCTGGACGTACAAGGCGCCGACGCTGGTAGCCATCGTCCTGTGGTACGCGGCCAGCGGGCCGATCGAGTTGCTGGTGCGGCGTCTGCGCGGGCAGTCGCGGGCGCCGGCGGTCGCGGCCCCAGACGCGGACGAGGCGACGCAGCGCCCGGCCGAATCGGGCTGACCCCTTCTTCACGTGCCCTACCGCCCACCAGCCGCAGGCGGTACCATGCTCCGTGGAACGTCGGCCGTCGACCGGTCTGTCGTGCTCGACGGCCGTGGCGCTTTGTTGGTCAGTGAGTTGAAGCATGGTCCCAACTACGACGAACACGGAGCCCCTGCGCGTCCGTTTCGCACCGTCGCCGACGGGGTACCTGCACATCGGCGGGGCCCGGACGGTGTTGTTCAACTGGCTGCTCGCCCGTAGGGCGGGCGGGACGTTCATCCTGCGCATCGAGGACACCGACCAGACCCGCCACGTAGAGGATTCCGTCCAGAAGATTCTCGAGGACCTCCGCTGGCTGGGGTTGCACTGGGACGAGGGGCCGGAACTCGGCGGACCCTGCGGCCCCTACTTCCAGAGTGAGCGGTTGGACACCTACAACCGCTATCTGCAACAGCTTCTGGAATCGGGCCATGCCTACTACGCCCTCGAGACGCAGGAGCAGTTGCAGGCGCTGCGTGCAACGGGCGAGCGCACGACCGGTGGCTTTCGCTATCGGCGCCCCGATCCCGTGCCGACGGTCGAGGAGGGTCTCGCGGCCCGGGCGGCCGGCCGGCAGATTGTCGTCCGCTTCAAGATGCCTGAAGAGGACATCGTCGTGAGCGACATCATCCTCGGCGAGGTGCGCTTGCCGGCCGAGCAACTCGAGGACTTTGTCCTGCAGAAAGGCGACGGCTTTCCGACGTACCATTTCGCGTGCGTCGTCGATGACGCCCTCATGCGGGTCACGCACGTGCTGCGCGGGCAGGAACACCTGATGAACACGCCCAAGCACGTGGCCTTGCAGCGGGCGCTGGGCTTTCCCACGCCGGTGTATGCGCATCTGCCGGTGATCTTCAACCTCGACGGCTCCAAGATGAGCAAACGCGACAAGGAGAAGGCCCTGGCGCGCGGCGAGGCCCCACCGGAGATCGACGTGCACGACTTCCGCGTGGCCGGCTACCTGCCTGAGGCGCTGGTCAACTTCATCTCGCTGCTCGGCTGGTCGCCGGGCGAGGACCGCGAGAAGCTCACCCTCGATGAGACGGTGGCTCTGTTCAGCATCGACCGCGTCGGCAAGACCAACGCCCGCTTCGACCGGGAGAAGCTGCTGGCGTTCAACACGGACTGGGCCACACGCGTGACACCGCCGCGGTTGCTGGAGGCCCTCAGGGATTTTCTGGCGGTCAACCCCGATGTGCCGTCCGCCATGCGCGAGGCCGCAGAGGAGACACTCGCGGAAGTGCTGCGGGTCTGCACCGGGTTCCGGACGTTCCCCGACGTGATCCGCAAAGCCGGCTTCCTCTTCGTCCCCGACGAGGCCATCGTTTACGACGACAAGGCCGTCAAGAAGGTCCTCGCCAAGAACGAAGGCGAGGGCTACGCGGTGCTGCGTAAGCTGCTGCCCGCGCTCGCCGATTTGGCGGACTGGTCAGCCGCCGGCGTCGAGGCGTTCCTCCAGCACACATGTTCCGACAGAAACGTGCAGCTCGGTAAGATCGCCCAGCCGCTGCGCGTGGCCGTCAGTGGCACGACCATCAGCCCGTCGATCCATGAAACCTTGGCGCTGCTGGGTAAGGCGCGGACGATCACGCGTATAGAGCGGTGCTTACAGAGCGTCTGATGGCACGTCTGTAAGAGGGCCGTTCAAAGAGGGCCGCGTAGGAGGGCCGTACGGAACCCCTCTCCCTTGCAGGGAGAGGGGTAGGGGTGAGGGTCGAGGAGCCGGGGCCGCACGTCCGTGGGAGAAGCGTACCGACCCAGGCGTGCTGTCGCGGGGAAGCATGGCGCCGGTGCTGCGGAATGCGCTGAGTGCATGCAGACCCATGTCGCCTGCGTGACCCAACGCACACCGTACCCCTCGCTTCCGCTCGGGCTCGAATGGTGGCGGCCGCAGTGGTGGGAGAGACGATCATGGCCGCGAAGCAGACCGGCTATCGCATTGAGGACGCCCGCGGGCGCACGGTTCGCCAGCTTGACCCGGTCTCGCTGCTGGTGCGGCACTGCGAGCGGCCCATCGAGGTCGACACGCTGACCGCGATCGTCGAGGAACTGGAGCCGGGGACGGCTAGGCTGCGACGCTGGATGATCGTGATCGTACCGGGCTTCATTCTGCTGGTGGTAGTCGGCGTCGCCGCGCTCTACTGGGTCGAGGACGCCGGCGGGCGGGCAGACCTGATCAGCACGTTGCTCAACCCCGCGATCTCGGTGCCGGGCTTGATTGCCGGCGTTTTCACGCCGTGGTTCGCCGCCCGGCAGGCGCGGGCGCAGCGCATCCGCTTCGCCATGCTCAAGCATCGCCGGTGCCCGCATTGCGGGTATGACCTGCGCGGTTCATACCCTGACCCGAGCGACGCGGCCACGGTCTGCCCCGAGTGTGGTTGTGCCTGGCTGATTGACGACGAGGCGCTGGCAAAGGGCCTCGCGGCGGCGCTACCCTTTGGCGGGCAGCCGCGCAGCAGGCGAAGCGTTGCGTTGGTCATGGGACTGTTGGTAGGACTGACGTTGCTGGCGGTACTGGGGACTATCGTGTTCATGATGAGGTAACAGTGGGCAGCCCGGTCCTCCGTAGATGTGCCAACGCTGTGTCGACAGCGGTGTGAGCCGGTAGGTTGGGTCCGTGACTTGTCGCACGACTGCCCCTCGCTCCCGCTCGGGCTCGGAACGTGGTGGTTGTCTGCAACTGACGGTGAAGCGATGTTCGGACACGAATGCCCGGTTTGCCGGCAGCCGATCTCGCACGTGAAGCTGTTCTGCACCAGCGCCTTCGGCCGGTTCCGGTGCAGAACCTGCGGCTCACTGCTGGGCGTGAACGTCCCGTGGCGTTTCATGGTCGTTCTCGTACCCGCCGCCGGGCTGGCCCTGCTCTTCCGACTGGTCGAAGGCAACGCCGCTGCCGCCGGTTGGGGTTGGGTCGTCGGCGGGCTTGTCGGATTGCTGGGGCTGATCCTGTTCTTCGATCGCGCCAAGGCCTATGAACGGTGCGCGGTGCGTTGCCCCAAGTGCGGCTACGATCTGCGGGGGCAGGTGGTGGACCGCTGTCCGGAGTGCGGGGAGGAGAAGGTGCTGGCAGTGGTGCCGCTGCCGGTGCCGTCGGACCCATCGAGACGCCGGGGCATGATCTTGCTGCTCATTCTGGTGGGCATGCTCGCGCTGACCGTGGGCATGATGGTTGCGAAAGTGCAGCGTCAGAAGGCCGCCACGGCCCGTCGCGTCAATGCACCACCCCGGCCCCGAAGGCTTATGCCTTCGGAGGTTCCGGCTGACCTTGCCGAGAAGCTGGAGCGTATCTACCAAGCCGTGAGCGTCTATCGGCGTGACCTGGGCCGCTGGCCGGACGACGTTCAGGCCCTGGTCGGATACGCGTTGCCCAACGATTTCGTCATGCCCGCGCGGCTTACGTACCGAGCGGTCCCGCAAGACACGCCCGGCCCCGTGGATTGGGTGCTGGTCATTTCGGAGCCGCTCAACTACGACCGCAGCGGAGAACGGCTCCCGACCCCCCACCGCCTGATCCTGCGGCTCAGCGGAAACATCGAGTTCCTTCCCGCAGCCGCGGCGGAGGAACTCGTCCCCGATGCACCCGCCGTACCGGCGGAGCCTTAGGTCGGATCCCCAAACCGTTGCCGTTCCATACGGTGCCCAGGACAACCACCAGGACGCCAACGCCTACAAAGACCTCTTCGTACTATTGACGCTCGGCCTCTTCCCGGACCGCGAGGATTCCCTGGCACCGGCGTCCCGCCGATGGCCCCACGGTCGAGACGCCCGGGCCGCGCTTTGGGCTGCGGGCAACACCGGCGGTGGGTCTTCGTAGCGCCTACCGCGGGCGCCGGACTGCCCGACCCGATAGGCTCCCCCGGGGAACGCCTAGGGGGGGCCTGCGCCGGGGGAGTTGAGGTAAGGGCCCCGGTTCCGGATAATGGAGCCCCAATGGGTACCATCAAGACTACTGCGTCCGGCACGACGGACCCCCGCGGGGCGCGTCCGGCGGTTGACACTTCGGGGCCGGCCGCCTCCCCCTCAGGCACGGCTGGGCGTTCCGCGGGCATCCTTGCCCGTGGCCAGACCGTCCTGCACATGGAAGCCAACGCCATCCTCGATGCCCGCGGCCGGCTGGGTGACAACTTCATCGAGGCGGTCGAGACGATCATCGCGTGTCGCGGGCGGGTGTGCGTGACGGGGGTGGGTAAGGCCGGGCTGATCGGGGCCAAGATTCAGGCGACCCTTGCCAGCACGGGCACGCTTTCGTACTCCCTGCACCCGGTCGAAGCCCTGCACGGCGACCTGGGCATGATCCACGCCGACGACGTGGTGCTCGCGCTCAGCAAGAGCGGCGGTAGCGAGCTGGTGGAACTGCTGCCGCGCCTGCGGCAACTGGGCTGCCGGATCATCCTGCTGACCGCGGCCCCCGACTCACCGGCCGCCCGACAGGCGGACGTCGTGCTGGACATCGGCCGATCGGAAGAGGCGTGTCCGCTGGGCCTGGCGCCGAGCTCCTCGACGACGGCCATGCTCGCCCTCGGCGATGCCCTGGCTCTGACCGTCATGGAATTGAAGGACATCCGGCCGGAGCAGTACGCCCGCTACCACCCCGGCGGGGCCCTAGGGCGGTACCTGATGAAGGCGGGCGAGATCATGCGTACCGGGGCGGATTGCCCCACGGTGTCCGAGGAGGCGACGCTGGGGACATGCTACGAAGTCATGCTGGCGGCCCCGCGGCGGGCGGGGGCGGCCATGGTCGTGGATGCGGCCGGGCACCTCGTGGGCATCGTCACACACGGCGACTTCTTCCGGTTGTTCACGCGGGGGCAGGCCGGGGCCGGGCGACAGGTGGCGTCGGTAATGACCCGCAATCCCAAGTGCGTGCGCGTCGATGAGAGGGTCATGGCCGCCTTGCAGCTTATGCGGCAGCACGCCATCGACGAACTTCCGGTCGTGGACGCCGAGGGCAACCTGGCCGGCATGATCGACATTCAGGACCTGCTGGCCCGCGGCTTCTCGCTGTTTGACAACCGCTGAGAAACGGGGAAACGGGGACGCGGCTAGTTTTGTGGAGCGGCGGCGAGTGGCACCCCGGACGCACGGAGCACACGGCGGGAAGCGAGCGATTCTTCTCCGTGTCCACTCTGCTTCCGTGGTGCTCATCTTTGCAGGCAGGCGCGACGCCGGTCGATGAGCACGGGCGAGCAGGCGCTGCGCGTGGTGAGGTTCGTCCGTTCGGCGACAATGGCGGTTCGGATCGCCGGCGCGGCAGCACGCAGAGTGAAGTAGCCACGAGGACAACTTGGTATGCGCGTGTCGATCGTCATGCCGGTCTACAACGAGGTCCGCACCTTGGCGGAGATCGTACGGCGCGTGTTCACCGTGCCGCTTGACCTCGAACGCGAGGTCGTCCTGGTGGACGACGGATCGACGGACGGCACGCGTGACCTGTACCCGCAGTTGCAGCAGCAGTGGGCGGCGCAGCGGCTCGTCATCAGGCTGCAGCCGGCCAATCGGGGCAAAGGGGCCGCCCTGCGCGAGGGCTTCAGGCTCGCCACCGGTGACATCATCCTCGTCCAGGACGCCGACCTGGAGTATGACCCGCACGACTATCCGACGCTGCTGGCGCCGATCCTGGCGGGTAAGGCTGATGTCGTGTACGGCTCGCGCTTCTCCGGCGGCAACGCCCATCGCGTGCATCTGTTCTGGCACATGGTGGGCAATCGCCTGCTGACGCTGCTGTCCAACATGTTCACCAACCTCAACCTGACGGACATGGAGACCTGTTACAAGGTCTTCCGGACGGAGGTCCTCCGCAGCATCCGTCTGCGCGCGGAGCGGTTCGATTTCGAGCCGGAGGTCACGGCCAAGATCGCCCGCCGCCGCCCGGACGGGAGGCGTTGGCGCATCTTCGAAGTCGGCATCAGCTACGCCGGGCGGGATTACGAGGAAGGCAAGAAGATCACCTGGCGCGACGGGCTGCAAGCGCTGTGGACGATCGTCAGGTACACGTTTGCGGATTGACGAACCTAGAGGCGGCGCGCGGGCGCGTGTTCCTCCTGCCAACCGTGTCTCCACGGTGTCTGCCTCTGCGGGGGAGCCGCGACACAGATGGTGCCCAGCCGCGCGTCCCTGAATCACCGCCCGCAATTGGGCACCGGCGAGCCTGATCCCGACCGTTACGGAGCGGCCTGATCCCAACGCCATTGGTGCGTGTTTGCGTACACACCTTGGGCAGCACGTTGAAGAACGACAGGACTGCACGCGACGCCCTGAGCACCGGTGCCTGTGAGGCCCTCCGCATCGCCCGGGGCGGGCGACGCCACTGGCGCTGCCGCGCCCACCGGCAGCGCTGCGTGGCTTGGCTGGACCAGGACGAAGCTGTAACATAGCCGGGCTCGCCGCACGCTGGGCGGAGGTGCCTCTGCTCCCGGTGTCGAGGTTGGGCCACGGCGGCGCGGTTGTTCTTCCCGGGAAAGGTCATGATTCGCCTGCACGCAGTCTGGAAGGATGCGTCTCTCCACATCTGGGGCGAGTTGGCGCCAGCAACGGGCGTTGGCCTGCAGGCGGTGGGCAACGAGCACGTCGGCACTCGGGGCACAGTCGGCCCGTTGCCAGACTCCACGGCCGACGGGGCTGCTTCTGAAGCTGGTGCATCGGGTGGTCTCCACGTCGGCCGCGGCGGGCCGACGCTGCCTGCTCAACCGGCCACAACGGCCGCCGCCTCTGAGCAACTCCAAGTGCTGCCCGAGGACGAGCTGCGCGCCTGCCTGGGAGAACTGGCGGATGGACTGTTGGTATCCGGGGCGCGCGGAGGTTCGTTGCGTCTTACTTTGCCGCACCGGGCGGGGGTTCCTCTTTCCTCTTTCGCGCCGGAACTGTCGGCGGCCACGTCACTGGATCAACAGCAGCAGGCCGCAGAGGTCACGGGCCAACCGGTGACGGTGCCGGTGTTGCGGCTGTCGCCGGCGGATGCGATGGACTTCCTGACGGACTGGCCCACTCGGGCCGCCCACGGGATGGAGGCAGGTGGATCATTGCGCTACTGGTCGTGCGTGGCCCGCCTGGTTCTCGAACTGCTGGCCCGGCAGCGCTTCGTCCCGGACCTGCACCATGTCCACGGTAACAACTACCAGGCGTTCTGGCGCGTGGTGGTGGATGGCGCCGAGACGGCGGACCGCATCGGGCGGTTGATCACGGCCATGCCGCCGGTGTGCGTTGCGGGCCCCGGCACCGAACCGCCTCCACAAGTCCCGCTAGTGCTGGAGAACTTCCTTTGGACCACCGCGGACGCGGTGATCCGTCGCTGCCTGGAGGGCGACGACCTGGCCCACGCGCTGCGCGACCGCGGCGGCGACGCTGCCTGCGGCAAGGTCGGCTGGCTGCGGGCCCTGCTGGGTCCGGAGTCGAGGCTGACGGGGCCGGCGTCCCAGTGCGCCGAGGTGTGGCAGAGCGTACGCGGCTGGCTGGCCGCACTGGAGCCGCCCGACCTGCTGCGGACGTGCAGAACGTGCTTCCGCCTGCACCCCTCGCCGGCGGAGGATGAGACGCCGACTGGCGCGATTGACGCTCGGGCTTGGCTGCTCACCGTCCATGTGCAGGCCACCGCGGACGAGGACGTCGTGATCGACGTGGCGGAACTCTGGCGCGAACAGCCGCGGCAGCCGGCGATCCTGCCGCGGCCGTTCGATGGGGCCCGGGCGTTCGTGCGGGAAGACCTCGCCCGGGCGGCCCGCCACTTCGAGCCGCTGGCGGCGGCTTTGGAACAGCCGCAACCGGGCGTGCTGCCCCTGACGCTGGAGGAAGCGTACCGCTTCCTGCGGGACGCGGCCGTTGTGCTCGAACTCGAGGGCTTCGGCGTCTGGCTGCCCGAGTGGTGGCGGCGGGAGCGCAGCCGGTTAGGTGTCCGGCTGGACGTCCGGCCGGCGGGCGAAGACGCGGCACCGGCGCAGCGGGTGTCGTTCGACGCGCTGGTCTCTTACGACTGGCGCCTGGCCCTGGGGGACGAAGACATCTCACTCGAGGAGATCACGGCCCTGGCGCAGCAGAAGGCGCCGCTGGTGCGGTGGCGTGGGCGGTGGACTGAGCTCCACCCGGCGGAAGTGGAGGCGGCCGCGGAGTTCGTACAACGCAGCCCGAGCGGGCGAATGACGCTGCGCGAAGCGTTGCAGCAGGCGTTTCTGCGTGATGAAACGGCGGCGGGGTTACGCGTCGTCGGCATGCGTACCTCCGGCTGGGTGCATCAGCTTCTGCACGCGACGCAGACGGACCGGCACCTGGAGTCGGTGCCCGCGCCGGCGGGTTTCCACGGCCAACTGCGATCCTATCAACTGACGGGCCTGGCCTGGCTGGCGTTTCTGGCCGAGCATGGCCTGGGCGCGTGCCTCGCGGACGACATGGGTCTGGGCAAGACGATCCAGACCATTGCGTTGTGGCTGCATGAGCGGCACAGCGGGCAGCGTCCGGGGCCGACGTTGCTGGTGGTGCCGATGTCGCTGGTAGGCAATTGGCGGCGGGAAATCAACCGGTTCGCGCCGTCGCTGCGCGTGCTCGTCCATCACGGTCTCGATCGTCTCAGCGGTGAGCAACTGCGTACACAAGCGACCGAGTACGACGTAGTGATCAGCACGTACGGCCTGATCCACCGCGACTTCGAGCACCTGGCGTCCGTCGCCTGGCACCGAGTGGTGCTGGACGAGGCGCAGAACATCAAGAACCCGGCGGCCAAGCAGGCCCAGGCGATCCGGGCCCTGCCCACCGGGCAACGCGTGGCGCTGACGGGCACGCCGCTGGAGAACCACCTGACGGAACTGTGGTCGATCCTGGACTTCCTCAACCCGGGTTTTCTGGGCTCAGCCAGTGACTTTCGCCGACGCTTCGCCGTGCCCATCGAGCGGCATCATGACTCCGACCGGGCCGACCGTCTGCGGCGCCTGATCCAGCCGTTCGTGCTCCGCCGGCTCAAGCGCGATCCCGACATCATGCAGGACCTGCCGGAGCGGTTGGAGATGAAGGTTTTCTGCAACCTGACGCAGGAGCAGGCGGCCCTCTACGAGGCGGTGGTCGCAGACATGCTGGGCCAGATCGAAGAGAGCGGCGGCATGCAGCGGCGCGGGCTCATCCTGGCCGCCCTCGTGAAGCTCAAACAGATCTGCAACCATCCGGCCCACTTCCTGCGGGAACAAGTTCCCGGCGCGGCTGAGGCCCGGCACGGGCCCGTCCTGCATCAGCGCAGCGGCAAGTGCGAACGTTTGCGCGAGATGATCGAGGAGGTCGTCGCGGAAGGTGATGCCGCCTTGGTGTTCACCCAGTTTCGCCAGATGGGGGCACTGCTGCAACACTACTTAGGTGAAGCATTCGATCGGGAGGTCCTCTTCCTGCACGGGGGCACCTCGGCCGGGCAACGCGATGCGCTCGTGCACCGGTTCCAGCAGCGACGCGGCGACACGCCGGTGTTCGTGCTGTCCCTCAAGGCGGGCGGCGTGGGGCTGAACCTGACCGCGGCCAATCATGTGTTTCACTTCGACCGCTGGTGGAACCCCGCCGTCGAGGAACAGGCCACCGACCGGGCGCATCGCATCGGGCAGCAGCGCATGGTGCAGGTCCACAAGCTCATCTGCCTGGGCACACTCGAAGAGCGCATCGACGGCATGCTGGAACAGAAGAAGGACTTGGCCGAGCGAATCGTTGGAGCAGGCGAGGAATGGCTCACCGAATTGAGCACCGAGGCCCTGCGCGATCTGCTCACGCTCTCACGCGAGGCGGTGGGGGAGGACTAGGAATGTCGAGCACCACGCCAGATGGCAACCAGCACCTTCGCTCGCTGGGGGCGGTGGCCGAGGCGGCCGCCCCGGTCGGCGATCCAAAGTGGGCGGGCTTCTATGAGGCCGGGACGGCCCTGACCCAGATCGCGGTCCGCACGCGGGAACCCGAACAACCGCTGGAGTTGCTGGAACGCCTCGGGCCGTCGCCGTTTGAACGCGGCGGCTTCCCCCTGGTCGGATTCCTGGCGACGACCTACGACCGCGTGAGCCGATATGCGCTGGAGCGGCTGCGCAAGTCACAGTGAGACGCGCATGTGTGATGAAGCTGATCCAGGCGGCGGCATCGTGGACGAGTGCCAGGCGGAGGATGCCGGCGGGCAGCGCATTCCCTTCGTTCGATGGCTGGGATTGCTGGGGGCGCCCCTGCTCGCCGTTGTGGTGTACCTGCTGATTCCGGCGGCGCGATTCGAAGCCGACGGCAAGATCGCGGCCGGGTTGACCCAGCCCGGGCGGGCGGTGGCGGCCGTCGGCATCCTGATGGCCGTCCTCTGGGTAACCGAGGCGTTGCCCATCCCCGTTACCGCGTTGATTCCCATGGTGCTGTTTCCGTTGGCGACCTTCGGAGTCGTCGATGTGAAGGCGGCCGCCGCCCCGTATGCCAACGACTTGATCTTCCTGTTCATGGGCGGCTTTCTGCTGGCCCAGGCGATGCAGCGCTGGGGCTTGCACCGGCGCATCGCGCTGCACACGATCCTGCTGGTGGGCACCCGCCCCGCGGGAGTCGTGGCCGGTTTCATGCTGGCCAGCGGCTTCCTGAGCATGTGGGTCTCGAACACAGCCACCGTCGTGATGATGCTGCCGATCGCCCTGAGCGTGATCGAACTGGTACGGCAGGAGTTGGCACGACGGAACGACCCCCAGCTTCCGCCGCGGGGGGCACCGTTTCACTTTGCGATCTGTCTGCTGCTGGGGACCGCGTACGCGGCCTCCATCGGCGGCATCGCGACGCTCATCGGCACTCCGCCCAACGCCATGCTGGCAGCCTACGTGGGCAAGACGTTCAACATCCAGATATCCTTCGTCCGCTGGATGATGATCGGCGTGCCCCTGGCGGCCGTGCTGCTGCCGCTGACGTGGTTGCTGCTGACCCGCATCGTCTACCCCATTCGTCTGCGGCAGATTCCCGGCGGGCGTGAACTGATCGCGCGGGAGTTGCAGCGGCAGGGGCCCATGACGCGGGCGGAAGCGGCCGTGCTCGTGGTGTTCGTCCTGACGGCGGTCGGCTGGATCACCCGCCCGTGGCTGGCGGCCATCCGCGTTGGAGACAGCTTTCAGCCGCTGGCAGGCTTGAGCGACAGCGGCATTGCGGTCGCGGCGGCCGTGGTGCTCTTCGCCTGTCCCATCTACCCAGGCAAAGGTGAGTTCCTGCTCACCTGGCGGCAGGCGCGGACGCTGCCGTGGGGTGTGTTGCTGCTGTTCGGGGGCGGCCTCAGCCTGGCGGAGGCCGTCAAACTCACCGGCGTGGCGGAGTTCATCGGTCACGGCGTCAGCGGTCTGCACGGTTGGTCGGTGGCCCTGCTGGTGTTACTTGTCATTACCCTGATTGTGTTCCTCACGGAACTGACCAGCAACACCGCGACGACGGCCACGCTGCTTCCCATCCTGGGTCCGGCGGCGGTCGGGCTGGGACTCAGTCCTCTGCTCTTCGTCGTGCCGATGACCATCGGGGCGAGTTGCGCGTTTATGATGCCGGTGGGGACACCACCCAATGCCATCGTGTTCAGCTCCGGGGAACTGAAGATCTGGCAAATGTGCAAAGCCGGCTTCTGGCTGAACCTGATCAGCATCGCGGTCATCTTCGCGCTCACGTACCTGTTCGCAGGCCCCCTGCTTGGACAGTGACGGAGATCACAGCACCAGGGGCGAACCATCCGCTCACGAAAGGGGAAGGGGTCAGGCAGTCACCATGATGCTTCGCGGCCTTCTGTGTCGATTGACCGGCACAACCGAACGGTGAGCATGCTCCCCTGCGTAGCGCCGAAAGTTCCAGGCGCCCCGGAGAACGGCCGCTGTTCACCGGGATCGCAATCTCATGGAAGCCGCTTCTCCACCGCCGCGTTCCCTCCGCTAACCGCCACGCGACAGCGCGCGCCGGATGAGGTCCCGCGCCGCCTCGAGATCCGCGCGCGGCGTCTCGGAGTCCAAACGACGCAGGATGTGCGGACCGCCGTACCCGGCGTCGGCCAGGGCCTGCCAGAATCCGACCAGGTCCACTTCACCCTCCCCGAGCCGCGTCTCATGTCCGGCCCGACCGGCGCTACCCACCGTCCCATCCCGGGCATGCGCCAGCACGATCGCGTTCGGTAAGCGCTCGATCACGCTCAACGGATTGTGACCCAGCATCACCATGGCGGCGGGGTCCACACCCAGCGCCAGCGCCGGGCAATCAAGCTGGTCAAACAGACGCACCAGCGGCTGCGCGGTGTCATGCGCCGGCCGCAGCGCGTAGCAGACCCCGCACGTGTCGGCCTGGTCACCGATGCGACGCAGAGCCTCGAGCGCCAAAGGTGCCGGCTCGCCCGTCTCCGGGTGGGTCAGCGCCCCGGCCGACGCGGTCACCACCCGCACCCCCATGTCCGCCGCCAACGTCAGAATCCGGCACGTCCGTTCCACGCGCTCCTCCACCGTGGACGGGTCGGTAAGCCGGGTGTGCGGCACCTCCGCGGAAAGGGCCGCCAGCTTCAGCCCCAAAGTGCCCACCAGGTGTTGCAGGTGCCGACGCCCACTCGTGGAGAGCCCCTCCGGGGTCACCTCTCCCGCGGCTGCACCCAGCTCCACGACGTCGCCCCCCAGCTCCCGGGCAGCGCGCAGGCCTTCCTTGGTCGGCAGGCGTAGATCATCCAGGTCGATGCCGAGCGAAACGTGACTCATGACTGACATGATACATGGGTCGAGGCGCAGTGCCTAGCGCGCCGCTTGGCGTTTAGGAACTGACGGGGAGATGCCGCCCGGCGTCGGCCGCCGGGGAACGAAGCTACAACAACCACGCAGGCGCGACGCCACGACGGACGGGGGCACCAGGCTGCATCGTTGGCGCCAGGGGCAGGCACGTTCACGATCGGTGGGCGTTGCGCTGCTCCACCAGCGCCTCCGTGGCCGAGCGCCGCACGTCCGACATCTGGTAGAAGCAGCTGACCACCGTCGGCACCAGCACCACGAAGGCCACCAGCAGCGTGCTCTGCCGGGCAAACCCGGCAAACGAGCGGTACACCGACGGCGCGGACATGCTCAGCACCGCCAGCGCCGACACCAGCAGCATGGAGCCCTCCAACGCCGTCAGCACGATGGTCACCTGCCGCAGGTTCAGATGGGCCAACCCCAAGCCCAGGAACGCTCCCAACCCACCCGCGACCCACATCGCGGCCGTCGGCAGATGGAAGCCGCCGACGAACTGCGCCAGCATGAGCCCGCCCGCGCCGGCCCCCAGGAGCGCGATCCCATGCAGGCCCAGCACGTACCCGACCACGCCGCCGACCAATGCCGCCCCCAACGCGCACAGCCACACCGAGCCCGACGACCCCAGCAGCGCGTGCGCCACGCCGATCCCGATTAACGCGTACGTGAATGCCGCCGACACGCGCCACAGCCGCCACCCGAACAGCATCAGCACGGCCGAGCCGACCAGCAGCGGCAGGACCGCCATCGGTCCGATGTGCTCCAGAAACGCCACCCACTTGCAGGCAAGCTGATCCACGTGCAGGCCCTCCCCATGCGGCGAGGTCACGCCCGCGCACGGCCCGGTCCGGTAACCGCGCGCAGTGCTTCGTCAAGCCGGTAGACCAGAGTAGTGTACGATATGCCACGCGCGGGGGTCGTTGGTTCGCTTCCGGCACGCGCATCCTCATGCTGCCCGCCGTGCCCACATCCACCGCACGCGCGACCCGGCAGAGGTCGTGGTTGCGAAGGCATGGTTGCCCACAATTGCCGTCGCGCCAGGGGATGCCACCCGCGGACCGGTGCCGTCATTTCGACTTGGGTTTGTCACTGTCCGCCGGAGCCGGCGAACGCTGCCGGGTGAACACCGTCTGGAGGAACAGCGACGTCACCAGGAAAGCCCCGACCGCCAGCCCCAGCAGCGCCTGGGACCGCGCGTCGCTGAAACCACCGGTCGGACCCCACTGACTGAACAGCATCACCGCCCCACCGGCCGCCAGAAGCGTCCCCAGCACCGACGTCGACGTAATCAGCGCGAACCGCGCCGCCAGCAACCCCACCAGCATCCCGACCAGCATCGCCAGCGCCCCCAGCGCCGAGCCCAGCCGGGCGGCCGCGGCATCCTGCTCGCGCACGTAACCACCGAACTGCGTCACCCACGCTGCCGCCGGGCAGCGGGCCGACGGCTGACCCTCGCTCACCGGCGGAAAGGCCTCGCTTTCCGGCGGCAGGATGCTCTCCAGATGTGTCTCGAAGCTCGTCATGTACGGCTGGAGCCGCAGGAAACTGTAGCCCCCGACCACCAGCGTGGCCAGCACGCCCGACATCAGCAGCCCTACCCAGAAACGAAAGGCATGATAGCCGATCATCCCGATGAGCAGCGCCGCGATCGGCACGCACACATACGGCGTCAGGTCCACCGCGACCGCGAAACCCCAGCCCGCCCACGCCCCCACGGCGATAAACCACGTCGTCACCACCGGCCGGGCGAGCTTCGCGCCCAACACGCCGATCCCCAACCCCAACAGCAACAGCACGATCCCCAACGGCACCACGCCGAGCTTCACGATCACCGGCGCATGCTCGGCCGCAACCAGCCGAACCTGCTCGACAAACTGTACCACGTCATTCATGTGCAGACCTCCGCGGCCGCCCGCGCCCCGCCGGCGCCGAGCCCGGCTCAGCCGGGAACCGCAAACCGATCCGGAAACGTCGAAATGTCAATCACCGCGTGCCCGGCGTCGGCGCGCCCGCTACGGCGGTGGTTCTCCCGCAGCAGCGCCAGTTTCTGCGCCGGTGTGTTCTCCTCGACCTCCCGACCGGGAGCCGAGCCCCAGCGGATGCGCCCGCCCGCGCGGTCCGTCGCCAACTCCAGGTGCGGGCCGTGTCGGTTGCGCCGCCCGCCGTAGTTTTCGACCAGCACGGCCGTAATCTGTGCCGTAAACGGCTCGCTGGAGAGCAGGTGCCACAACGACAGGGCCGCTTGCAGATCGTCCCCCTCCCACCGCTCACCGGGCTGCGGGGCTCGAGCAGCGACTCCCTGCACCAGCGGCCAGGCGGGGTCGTATGTATACGTGCCCGGAACGCGCGTCCCAGTCGCATCCACGAGGAGGAATTCCGCGCCCTGCTGCACCATCACCACCGGCACCCGGTAGTCACACGAAACGCGTACGACACCGTCTCCACCACGGCGCACGTACCGCACCTTCGAGACCCACCCCAGCGCGCTGAGGCGCTCCGCCAGGTTCGGACAGAGTGACTCTTCCGTCCAGAGCACCTCGAGCAACGGCAGGAGCTGCGCCCGCAGTTCACCCTCCGCGAGGCGCTGCACGGCCGGTGGCAGATCAACCAGCAGTAGTGCCGGCCGTTCCACCCGACTCGTCACCTCCTGCTGAACGTGCGCGTCCAGACGCTGCCAGCCGATGCCGCCGCCGACCAGCAACGCGCCGGTGGCCAGCGTCACCGCGCCAACACGCAGCCCCCGCAGGCCGTGCTCCCGAAAGAAAGCACGCCAGCGCCCGGGCACAGCGGGCCGCGGAGTCTTCTTTGTCCGACGAGTACGAGCCATGTCACGTTACGTCCGAACTTCCGACACAACCCCTCCCCCCCGGGAGAGGGGTAGGGGTGAGGGTCGAACCTCCCCCGTCACCCAGCCCTCTGTCCCAAGTACGTGTTTAGCGTGGGTGCCATGCCCTCACCCGCCGCAGGCGGGGGTGGGCATGGGGTCGGGCCTAAGAACATGCTTACCCGCGACCGCTGTCGCGGGAAAGCATGGCACCCCGGCGCCCGTCTGCGCTAAACACGTACTCTCCCAAGGGCAAGAGGCGTCCCGCCTGCCTGCGCCAGGCACCTGCCTGCGCTAAACACGCGCCAGCGACAACTCCACGATGCGCTGACACAGTCGATCGAACTCAATCCCGACCCGGGCGGCAGCCTTCGGCAGCAGCGAATGGCTCGTGAACCCCGGAATCGTGTTCACCTCCAGCGCAAACGGCCGACCCGTCGCCTCCTCCACCATCCAATCCACGCGTGAAAACACCGCGCAGCCGAGTGCCTGGTGCGCGCACACACTCAGCTCCTGCATGCGCCGCAGCAGCTCCTCCGGCAGATCAAAGTCAAACAGGTACTTCGTCTCATCACTGAGATACTTCGCGTGGTAATCATAGAACTCACGCGCCGGGCGAATCTCACAAACCGGCAGCGCCTGATCACCCAGGATGCCGACGGTAAACTCACGCCCGGCGATAAAACGTTCCAGCAGCGCCTCCCCGTACTTGCTGACCAGTTCGCCGACCGTCGCACGTAGCGTCTCCGGCGTCCGGACGATGCAGGTATCCACGCTGCTGCCGGACGCCACCGGCTTGAGCATGGCCGGCGTGGCGAAACTCGCCACGACCTGCGCCAGGTTGCCCCGGTCCGCGACGGCATACGGCGGCGTCGGCACACCCGCCCGTTCAAAGCAGCGCTTGGCCTCGACCTTGTTCATCGCCCGCGCCGAGGCCTCCGCGCCCGAGCCGCAATACGGCACGCCGCGCCGGTCCAGCTCCGCCTGCAACGTCCCATCCTCACCGAACGGGCCGTGCAGGGCGATGAACACGAAATCTCCCGCGTCCTCCAGCGCCGAAAGGTCATCCGGCGTGATGTCCCGCAGGCGCACGCGATGCCCGAGGCGAGCGAGCGCCGCATGCACTGCCCGCCCGCTTTCGAGGCTGACCTCGCGCTCGCCCCCGATGCCGCCGGCCAGCACGGTGATGCTCAACGGACGCGCGGGCGCAGCCTCGGGTCGATTCGCCGCCGTCCGCACGCTCGTCCGGGCCTGGCCGGGTTTGCCCATCGTCTCTCGCCCCCCTACCAGATATCCACTTCCGGTTCCAGCTCAACGCCGAACCGGTCACGCACGGTATCTCGAATGGACTCCATAAGGTCCAGCACGTCCCCAGCCGTGGCGTCCTTGTCCGCCACGATGAAGTTGGCATGCCGCGTCGAAACCGCCGCCCCGCCGCGGCGCATGCCTTTCAGTCCCGCTTGGTCAATGAGCCGGCCCGCGTAATCGCCCGGCGGGTTCTTGAACATGCAGCCCGCGCTGCGATCCGCCAGCGGCTGGGCCGCCACCTTGCGGGCCAGCGCGGCATCGAATCGCGCCCGCGACTCGCGCGGATCATCCTCAACCAGCTCCAACCAGGCTGACAACACGATCGCCTCGCCCAGGGCACTGTGCCGGTAGCCGAAGCCAAGGCGGTCCCGATCCCACGTTTCGACGTGGCCGGCGGGCGCAAGCACGTCGGCCTCACGCACGCGGTCGCCGATCGAGCCGGCCGGACCGCCCGCGTTCATGCGCACGGCGCCGCCGATCGTACCGGGAATCCCGGCCAGACACTCCAATCCCGCCAGCCCTTCGTAGCTCAGTGATTTCACCAGGGGCATCAGATCGACACCGCCGCCCACCCGCACGTTGGTCCCCTCACGCCGAATCCGCCGAAACGCCGGCTGATCCAGCCGCACGACAACGCCGTCGAACCCGTCGTCACGCACCAGCACATTCGCCCCAGCGCCGAGCACCTTCACCGGCACGCCGGCCTCGCGCGCCCGGCAGACCACGGCCGCCAAGTCGTCCGCGTCCCGGGGGCGCACGAGGTATCGTCCCCGCCCGCCCAAACGGAACCACGTCATGCGACCGATGGGCGCGTCGAGCTCCGTCCTATTGGCAAACTCGTCCCACCAGCTCATCCGCCACCTTCCACACGTCACCCGCCCCCATCGTCAGCACCAGGTCCCCTTCCGTCACATGCGTGGCTACGTGCTCGGCGGCCGCGGCCAGGGTGGGCAGGTGCCGGGCGTGTCCCCCGCGCTCGGCAATGCGGTGGACGAGCTCGGCCGAGCCGACCCCCGCCATCGCCTCCGCCGTCTCGCGCGCCCCGTACACGTCGGGCACGATCACCTCGTCGGCCTGGCTGAACGCACCGGCAAACTCCTCGAGCAGATGCCGCGTGCGCGAGTACTGGTGCGGCTGGAAGACCACCCAGGTACGCCGCGGCTCATAACGCGAACGCACCGCCTCGATCGTCAGACGGATTTCCGTGGGATGGTGGGCGTAGTCATCGACGACCGTAATCCCGTGCCCCTGCCCCCGCATCGTCAGCCGGCGACCCACGCCGTGAAACTCCGGCACTGCCGCCGCGACGGCCTCCACATTCGCCCCCGCGTCATTGGCGAGGGCAATGGCCGCCAGGGCATTCGCCACGTTGTAGCGCCCGGGAAGAGCCAGCGAGGTCGTCAACACGTAGTCCCCGCCGTGCATCACGTCGAACCGGTAGCAACCGCGCGTGCACACCAGGTTGACCGCCCGCCAGTCGGCGTGCTCCCCGAAGCCGAAGGTCGCCACGCGCGACGCGGCCGACCGCCCTACCTCCACCGCCCAAGCGTCATGCGCGTAGCAGACCAGCAGTCCGTCGGGCGCGACCTGGCTCGCGAACGCCCGGAACGCGTCCACGATCTCCGCGAAGCTGCCGTAGCAGTCGAAGTGGTCCGGCTCGACGTTGAGCACGGCCCCGTAGCGCGGGTTCAGGTGCAGGAATGACCGATCGTACTCGCACGCCTCGACGATCAGGTACGGATCAGCACCCAGCCCGCCGTTCCCCCCAAGCTGGTCGGCACAGGCGCCTACCACGTAGGAGGCCTGCACCCCGCCGGCGCGGAATAGGTGCGTTGCCAGGGCTGTCGTCGTGCTCTTGCCGTGCGTGCCCGCGATGGCCACCCCCGCCCGGTCCTCCATCAGCAGGCCCAGCAGCTTGGCATACTTGATCAGCGGGACGCCCAGCTCCCGCGCGCGTTGACACTCGGGATTGCCGTCGGGCACGGCCGCACTACGGACCACGAGCCGGACGTCCGGCGTCACCTGCTCCGCCCGGTGCCCGATGGCCACCCGGATGCCGCGCGCGGTGAGCCGACCGACACCCTCGAAAGGCTGCATGTCGGAGCCGGAGACGACGGCACCGGCCTCCGCCAGCAGGCAGGCAGCCCCGTTCATCCCGCAGCCGCCGACGCCCACCATGTGCACGCGCAGACCGGCCCAGCGCCCCACCGGCACCTGCTCCCTCAGCATCGTGGGCGCGCCCATCGACTCGGACATGGACGGATCCTTCCTGCTAATCGTGAGGCTTCGGCCCTCCGGGCTTTGACCGCTCCTTTGTACCCCGGGCGCCGCGGATAGTATATCGGGAAACTCAATAACTCGCCTGCACGGATTCGCACGACACGCCCCGCGCCAGCATCAGCACACGGTCGGCGATCCTCCCGGCCGCGTCCGCACATCCCATTCGCCGCGCCGCCCCTGTCAGCGTTTCCAGCATCTGATCGTCAGTCATCAACTCGTCCAGCACGGCACCGAGCGCCGGACCGTTCTGCTCCACGTGCGTCGTATCCGCCACGATCCGCGCCGCCCCCCGCCGCTCCAGGCACCGGGCGTTGGCAAGCTGATGCATATCACGGTGAAACGGATACGGCATCAGCACTGACGCCCTCCCCACGGCCGTGATCTCCGCCAGCGTCGAGGCTCCAGCCCGCGACAGCACCAAGTCCGCGGCCGCCAGCGCCGCCGGCATCGCTTCCGTGTACGACAGCACCCGCGCGGGCAGCCGCCGCCCCTGGTAGGCGGCCGCCACCCGTTCGTAGTCCAGCTTCCCAGTCAGGTGCAAGACCTGCCAACCCCCGTGCTGCTCCAGGCGGTCGAGGTTCGCCACCAACGCGTCATTCAGCGTGCGCGCGCCCTGCGAAGCACCCGTGGCCAGCAGCGTCCGACGTGCCGGATCGAGGTCAAAGTGCCGGACACCGGCCGCTCGGTCCGGCGTCCCGAACCCCGGCCGGATCGCGCAGCCCAACGCCTCCAGCCGCGTGCCGCGGGGGAAGTGTCGAATACTGTCTTCCCACTGGACAAAGACGGCATCCATCCGTCGGGCGAGAAACCGGTTGGCCCGGCCGGGGATTGCGTCGGGGTTGAGAAGGGCTGCCGGAATGCCCGCCCGCAGCGCCTCCAGAACCGCAGGAACCGAGGCCAACCCCCCCGTTCCCAGTACCAACATCGGCCGCTGCCGCTCAAACCACGCCCTCGCCTGCCGGCGCGCCCGTGACAGGCCTCGCAGGATGCCCGGCCAACGCCATGGCGCAGGGTGCAATGGCGGAAGCGATTGACGCACCAGCGTACACGCCTCGCGGCCACCAAGAATCTGCTCGTCAATCGCCCGGTCCGTCGCGAAGAAGACGAACCGCAACTGCGCCAGTCGCTCACGCAGCACTTCCGCGACCGCAAGCGCGGGGTACAGGTGTCCACCCGTGCCGCCGCCCGCCACGGCAACTACCGGATCCCGCACGTCCGTCGCAGTGCCCGCCGACATCGTCTTCCCGTCCGTGCTGATTCGCGGCACGTTCGTGCGCGGCACAGCCACCTAGGCGGTACCGCAACAGCCTCACGAGCGTGGGACCACGCACACTCGGTTAGTCATCCGCCGTGCGCGTGCTCACCACCGGGTCGCGAGCACGCGCCGCCAACCCCGCCAGGAGTCCGAACGCGACCGCGAACGTCAGCACTCCACTCCCCCCGGCCGACACCAATGGCAGCGAAATCCCCTTCGTGGGCGCCGCCGCACTAACGACCGCGATGTGCATGGCCGCTTGCAGCCCAATCGTCACCGTAACACCGAACGCCAGCAGCCGCTCAAACCGAGACCGAGCGTGTTGCACCACGCGCATGCCGAAGTAAACAAGCGCCGCATACAGCCCGACAACCGCCAAGGCCCCTACGAGCCCCGTTTCTTCACAAATTACAGAATAAATGAAATCCGTGCGGCTCTCTGGAACGTAGCCGTACTTCTGCACGCCGGCCCCGAGCCCCATCCCTGCCACACCGCCGGACGCAATCGTCACCAACGACTGCGTGGCGTGGTACGCAGCGCCTTGGGGATCTGCCTCCGGGTTGGCAAAGGCCGTCAGCCGCGCCACCCGGTACGGCGCCATCTTCACGAGGCCGATCGCGCCGGCCATGCCCAGCAGAGCCAGCACGGCCAGATAGCGCCAGCGACAGCCCGCCACCAGCAGCATCATTGCCCCAACCGTCCCGATCAGGGCTGCGGTGCCGAAGTCCTCGATCCCGACCAAGGCCACACTCGCCCCGATGAACAGCGAACCGGGGACGAAGCCCGACCAGAAGCCGCGCGGATCATGGCGTCGCCGCCCAAACCAGCCTGCCAAGGCACCCGCGAGCGCCAGCTTCGCCAGCTCGGAGGGCTGAAAACGAAACCCCCAGGAGGCCGGGCCCACGGGCAGCCACCGCTGCGACCCATGCCGCGCATGCCCGATGCCCGGCACCAGCGTGATCACCAGCACGGCCGCCACCAATGCGAACACCACGAAGGGGAGCACCCGGCGTGTGGGTCGCCACGAGACTACCGCGGGCGTGAGCCTGGCCGTCGCTACCATGAGCCCCAGCCCGAACAGAGCGAAGATCACCTGCCGCCCGAACGGCGTGAGCCACCAGCGCGGCCCGAACAGCGAGTGATCGAGCGACGCGCTCGTCGAGGCAACCATGACGACACCGATCGCCATGAGCGCGCAGGCGATGAGCATGATGGGGCTCGACGTGCCGGCCCCGATCGCCGCGGCCGCGCTTCGCGCCGAGGCCGCACCGGAGGCAGCGCCGACCACAGCCCCATCCTCATCCGCGTCCATCGCCCGATCACCGCCACGGACCAGTTGCGTCATCCTATGCCCCCCACCAAGTAGCCCCACGCAACGGGGAGACCGACAGTTGAGACAGAGTGGCATGGCCAAGCGCAGCGCCGCCATGCTCTCCCCTGGGCGAGCGGGTGGCTGCTCGCACGGCATGCCGGCGCCTTCGGCTTGGGCATGCCACCCCGCTGGTTTCCCATCTGCGCGGTCCCATAGAGCTCAACGCAGCTTGATGGTCGCCAGGGCGCACCCGGCGAACAGCGCCGCCAGCAGCCAGAACCGCACCACCGTTTGAGGCTCACTCCAGCCGCCCAGGTGGAAATGATGATGCAGCGGCGAGCAGCGGAAGATGCGTTTGCCGCCGCTGAACTTGTAGTATCCCACCTGGATGATGACCGAGATCGCCTCCACGACAAACACCCCGCCGGCAATAAGTAGCATCAACTCCTGCCGGGTGACGATCGCGACGAACCCGATAAGCCCGCCCAGCGGCAAGGAACCCGTGTCCCCCATGAACACCCGCGCCGGGTGGCAGTTGTACCACAGGAACCCGAGGCACGAACCCAGTATCGCCCCGCAGAGGATCACCAGCTCGCCCCCGCGCGGCACGTACGGAAAGAGCAGTTTGTGGGCAAGCCCCTCGGTGCCCCCGATGTGCGCCAGGATGGCGAACACCAGCGCGCACAAGGCCACGCACCCGGACGCCAGCCCGTCCATCCCGTCGGTCAGATTGACGGCGTTGGACGACGCGGTCATCACGATGACCGTCACGGCCATGAACGCCAGCGCTCCGAGTTGGAGCCCCGCCTTGTAGAACGGTACCGACAACACGCGGTACGCCGGCACCGTGCCCGCCTCCACCAGCGGACTGAGCTGGATGTAGTTGCTCTGGCCGTGGCGGAAGATGTAGTAACCCAGCACCACGCCGAGGCCCATCTGGAAGAGCAGCTTCTCGTAGCCCTTCAGGCCGACGCGGGATCCCGTTCGGCGCCCGGCCGTCAGCTTCAGCCAGTCATCCACCAGCCCCAGGGCCCCGAGCCACACCAGGCATACCAAGCTCATGCGGATGTAGAAGTTGCTCAGGTCGGCAAGCAGCAGGACGGCCAGCCCGATGGCCCCGAGGATCAGCGCCCCGCCCATCGTCGGGACGTTGGTCTTGTCACGCGTGAGCTCGTTGAGCGTGGCGTGGTCGAACTCCGGCCGGTCGCCGACCTTGTAGCGAATGAGCTGGCGGATGACGCGCGGGGCCACAACCAACACGAGCAGGAAGCAGAACAGCGCCGCGGCCGTCGCGCGAAACAGGGGATTCTCGTAGGCGTAATGCCGTCCGGCGAACAGCTCTTGCAGGAGATGATAGAGCACGCGGCATGATCTCCCGAACAAGCACCCGCTACAGCGTCGCCGGTACACCCCCCGTCCATGGCGGGTGGAAGTCGGGGGCTAACTGGCCCGAAGAATCGGAGTTCCCGCGCTCGCCCTCACCCTGCCCTCTCCCGGGGGGAGAGGGGTGCCAGCGGGTGACGCCAGCGAAGCTCAGGCGACCGCGGCCGGGGCGGGAATGTGGGTCTCCAGCCGCCGCACGAGGCGATCCAGCTCCATGCCCCGTGAGCCCTTGATCCACACCACGTGCTCCTCGCCCATCAACGTCGCCAGGGCCGCCAACGCACGCTCCTGATCTTCACAGACAAGGACCCGCGTGGACCCCGTTTCCCCGTGCAGGGAGCGCGCCGCCTGCACCGAAACGGGTCCCACCACGATGAGGGTCTCGATTCCCGCAGCGGCGACGGCCTCCACCACCCGACGGTGGTACTGGCCGGCGGTCGGCCCCAGTTCGAGCATATCGCCCATGACGAACACTCGCCGCCCGGCCGGGGCACGCTGCAAGGCCGCCACCGCGGCCAGCATGCTCGGCGGGTTGGCGTTGTAGGTGTCGTCCACGACCGTAACCCGGCCGACCGTGAAGCGGCGGGTTCGCCCGGCCGGCGGGGAGAACGTGCGGAGCCGCTCGACGATCTCCTCCGGCGCCAGGCCGAACCACCGCCCGACGGCAAACGCGGCGGCCGCGTTGGCGGCATGGTGCGGACCGGGCATCGGCAGCCGCACGGTATAGCGTCCATCCAGGATGAACGTCGTCTCGTCGATGCTGCCGGCTACGTCTGTAATCCTCAGGCGTGCCTCCGGCGCCAGGCCGACCGTCACCAGACGCCCGTTGAACGTCCAGGGCAGGTGCGGGCGGATCTCGCGTCGGTCAATGTTAATCACGGCGAAGCCGTGGTCGCGTACGTGGGTCAGCAGGGAAGCCTTCTCGGCCGCGATCGCGCGGATGTCGCCCAAGCCCTCCAGGTGGGCCTCGCCAATCGACGTAATGACACCGACGTGCGGCTTGACCATGGCCGCCAGCGACGCCACCTCGCCGGGGGCGTTCGTCCCGATCTCGACGATCAGGTAGCGGTCGTCCGCCCCCGCGGAGAGGAGCGTCAGGGGGACGCCGAGGTGGTTGTTGAAGCTGCGCGGAGCGCTACGGCCCCTGAGCGTGGGCGCCAGGATGTGGTCGATCATGCGCTTGGTGGTGGTCTTGCCGTTGCTACCGGTGACGGCGATCAGCACGGTCGAGGCCGGCATGACGCTCCGCCGGTAGAAGACGGCAAGCTGCCCCAGAGCGGCCACGGCGTCGGGCACCACGAGCCGGGGCACCAACCGTCCCGGCGCTTCGACGGGCCCGCTGCCGCGCTCGACGAGACAGGCGACAGCCCCGCGCCGCGCCGCCTCCTCGACGAACTGGTGCCCGTCGAACGTCTTGCCCGACAGGGCCACAAACAAATCGCCCGACTCGACCACCCGGGAGTCCGTAACCACGCGCTGGACCTGCACCGGTTCGATGCCGGCCGGCAGGGGTGCCCCCATGGCCACCGCCGCCTCATCGAGCAACATGGGAATCATGCGACATGCTCCGCCATCCTTGACGCCGCCAGCCACGCCCGGGCTGTTTCCCGATCGTCGAAGTGTAGCACCTGATCTCCGACGAGTTGATAGTCCTCATGCCCCTTCCCCGCAATCAGCACGGTGTCGCCGGGCCCGGCCTCGGTCAACGCCCGTTCAATGGCCTCTCGCCGGTCCGGGCAAACCTCAACCCGGCACCGCGGCTTCGCGCTGAAGCCCAGCAGAATCTCGTCGATGATCGCCTCGGGCCGCTCGGAACGCGGGTTGTCATTGGTCACCACGGCCAGGTCCGCGTTGCGCTCGACCACGGCCGCCATGCGCGGGCGTTTGGTGCGATCGCGGTCCCCGCCACAGCCGAAGACGCAGATCAGCCGACCCGGGGTGAGCGGTCGCAGCACGCTCAGCACGTGCTCCAGGGCGTCGTCCGTGTGGGCGTAGTCCACCAGCACCGTGAACGGACAGCCCGGCGGCTCGACGCGTTCGAGGCGCCCGGGTACGCCGCCCAGCCCCTCCAACCCGGTGCGAATCGCCGTCGGGGGGATGCCGAGTGCCGCCGCGCCTGCGGCCGCCGCCAGCGCGTTGTGCACATTGTGCCGCCCGATGAGGGGCAGGCCTACCTCCAACGCGGGGCCTGCGCCCTCGACTATGAATCGACTACCACGGCGCGAAAGCTCCAATCCGCGTGCGCACACCTCGACCGTCGCGTGATCGATCCCGTAACGCAGTGTGCGCCGCGCCGCACAGCCGGTCAACATCCTCTCCCACGCGGGGTCGTCGGCATTCACGACCGCGACGGCCTCGGCATCCAACCCGGCAAACAAACGCCGCTTGGCCGCCAGGTACCGGTCCATCGTCTGGTGATAGTCCAAATGGTCACCGGTAAGGTTCGTGAACACGCCGGCCGCGAAGGCCAGCCCGTCGCAGCGGTGTTGATCGAGGGCATGGGAGGACACCTCCAGCACGGCGTCCGTCGCTCCGGCATCGGCCGCCTCCGCGAGCAACCGGCACACCTGTATGGAACCCGGCGTGGTGAGCGGTGCCTTGCAGCGGCGGCTGATGAGGTCATACTCGACCGTCCCCAGGAGAGCGGGGCGTCGCCCGGCCGCCTGGAGGATCGAGCGCAGCAGCCACGCGGTGGTCGTCTTGCCGTTCGTACCCGTGATGCCCACCAGCCGCAGGACACGGGGACCGCCGGTCCCCACGCCGTAGTACGTCGCCGCCACTCTTGCCAGCGCCACGCGCACGTCGGGCACCTGCAAGGCGAGCACCCCCGCCGGCACGGGCACGTTGCGTTCGGTCAGCACCGCGGTTGCCCCGGCCGCCACCGCCGCCTCGATGAACCGGGCGCCGTCGGCCCGGTTGCCCGGCACGGCCGCGAACATCGCCCCGGGGATGACTTCGCGCGAGTCGTCGGTCAGCACGGTAACGGGGACATCAGGGCCCCAACAGCCTTCGACCGTCGTGACGCCGGCGCGTCGAAGAAGCTCGCGTGCCGAAAAAGGGGACATCACTGATTTGCCTGCTGTGGGTGCCACGGTCCTGGGTTACCGCCTCCGTTTCACGGGGACCTCCATTTTTCGCCGGGGGTAAACGGGAAAACCAGTGATGCTCCCTTTCCCTTCTAGCGACGCAGGAAGTACTCCATCAGTTCATGCCCCGGGTCAATTTGCAGGTCAGCCGCCGCAGCGTGGGTTTCATGGAAGGGCTTAGCCAGTACGGGGTGAATCGCGTGCCCAGCCAGGCAGAACGGCGGCGGTGTCCGAGTCCCCACGCGGGTGCCGACCGGCAGGGTGTGATCCGGAGCAACAAGGATGCGCCACGCCGGGCTGGCCTGGAGTACCTCCAGAAGCGGCCCGACCAGGTGCTCGTCCAGGCGTTCGAGGGCGGCCACCTTGGCGCCCACGTCGCCCCGCCGCGCGGCCTCCTCGGCCCCGGCGGTCCGTACGACCAGAAGGTCGAAGTCCGCAAGTGCACGCCGGGCAACCGTCGCCACCGTAGCTTCGTCCGGCTCGCAGGTGCCCTCGGCAGGGGCCACCTCGATCCAGGACCCGCCGACGTACTTCGCCAAGCCGCGCAGGAGCGGCCCGGCCGCCACCACCGCAGCCCCAAGCCCGAACCGCTCGCCGAACGGCTGCACGTGCGTTACCCGCCCCGGACCCCAAAGCCAGACGTCGGTGGCCGGATTCTCACCCAAGTCACGCCGGACCAGGTTGACGTCGTGTCCGCCGAGGACGACGACGGCCCGTTCCGCGAGCTTCTTGAGCCAGTCGGCGCCAGGGCCGCGCGGTTCATGGGCGGCCACGGGCTGCTCGGGAATCAGGTGCGGCCTGGTGCACTTCGGCGCGAAATCAGCAGCGTCGGAGACCACCAGTAGGAACCGGTTCCCTGCGACGGGGTGGAACCGGCAGCGCGTCCCGGCGATCTGGTCGTTGAGATCCGACGCAAGCTGCTGGGCTTCGGGCGTGGACAGGCCGCCGGCGCTGAAGTCCGCCATCCGTCCTTCGACGAGCGTAACGAAGCTGCCGCAGAGGACCACCTGGTCGGGCTCCACTGGGACCCCGCCCGCCAACGCTTCCAGGTAGCCGCGTCCAGGATGCTCCGTCTGGGGGTTGTACCCCAGCAGCGCGAGGATTCCCGTGTCGCAGTCCGGGGTGAGACCCGTTGGGATCGTGTGGACCCGCCCCTGCCGACCGTGCTGGGCGATCCAGTCAAGGTGAGGCGTGCGGGCCGCCTCGCAGGGCGTACGCCCGTCGAGCTGCCGGACGGGCTCGTCGGCCGCCCCCGAAGGGATAACCAGTACGTACTTCATCGCGTGTGCACCCGGACAAGAAGGAGCGCGGTATAACCCGGCGTCGGGCACACGACCGGCAGCGGCGTGTGTCGACGGGGATCATACTCTACGTAGGTCTCGCGTGCGGTCAATTGAACCGGGGGGGCCGGGCGTGGCAGCCCGGACATTCCAACGCCTGCCGGCGGTGCCAAGCCGCGGGCTGCTCCCCCCCGCCGCAACAGGAGTAACCTCATGCAGCGCAATTTGTTAGCGATCGTCGTGCTGGCGGCCGTCGTGCTGTATGCGCTCACCGCGCTTGGGCAGCTCCGTACCCGCGAGGAGCCCGGCGAGGGGCAGCAGCCCGCCTCCGCGGCCGTCTTTCGGGTGACCCTCCTGCCCGATCACGCGGACAGCGGCACGCCGTACTCGCAGGAGCTGGAAGCCTACCTCAACCGGATGGCCGGCGACGGCTGGCGGTTCCACTCGACGCTGGTGGCCCAGAACCGCGCGGTACTGGTCTTCGAGCGTGTGCGGGGTCAGTAACCGCGGCGTCGACGGCCGGTGCACGGGCGCCGTCAGGGCGAAGCGCGGGGGCGAAGTCGGCGGCTACCGGTCTTTGCTCCCCCGGGGACGACCATGCCAACCGCGTGACCGGTGAAGAACCCAGGTGCGCGGACTGGCGGTGCCAGCATTGTTGACGCCGCAGGTCTCTGGTAGAACACGCCCGGTGCGTGCGCAGGAGGAGCCTCAGACGACGACGCCCGGCCCATGCATTGCCCGAGCTGACACCCGTCGCGTCGCGCGCGCGCATCCCTCCTGGTACCGACCACGAAACACGCCGACGAACGACACCCTGTCGCTCGCGGGCCGGCGCGTGCTCGTCGTGGGGCTGGGTCGCTGGGGCGGTGGGCTCGGCGTGACGCGGTGGCTCGCCGAAGAGGGGGCGCGGGTCACCGTTACCGATCAGGCCGGACCGGAGGTCCTGGCGGAGCCGCTGGCCGCCCTCGCCGACGTAGAGGTCGCGCTGCACCTGGGCCGTCACGATCCACACGACCTGGAGGAAGCGGACCTCATCGTCGTCAACCCGGCCGTCAATAAGAAGGCGTCTGCGTTCTTCCACACCATCGTCGCGTCCGGACGACCGTGGACCACCGAGATCAACCTGTTCTGCGCCCGCTGCCCGGCGCCCGTCGTCGGCGTGACCGGCACCTACGGCAAGAGCACGACCTGCGCGATGCTGACGGGCGCGCTGGACGCATGCGTGCAGGCGGGGCAGTTGCCGTATCGGGCGGTACACCTGGGCGGCAACATCGGGCGGTCGCTGCTGCCGGAACTGCGGGTTATTCAGCCTGAGGACGTCGTCGTCCTCGAGTTGTCGAACGCGCAGTTGGAGGACTTGCCGCAGATCGAGTGGGCACCCGCGGTGGGCGTCATCATCAACCTGTCCCCGCAACATCTGGATCGGTACAACTGCTACACAGAGTATGTCGCCGCCAAGCTCAACATCGCGCGGGACCCGCACCGCTTGAGCCGGGTCGTGGTGGGACCGCTGCCGCCGGAGGCGGAGGCGCTGCTGGGCGACATACTGGGGTCAGCTTCCGAGCGCCTGGTGCGGATCGCACCGCTGAGCGGGCCGCTGCCGTTGCACACCCCGGGGTCACACAATCAGGCGAACGCTGCCGGCGTGCTTGCCGTGTGCGATCTGCTGGACGCCACGAGGGAGCCGGCTGAGGCGGCGCTCCGGGCGTTCCCCGGCCTGCCGCACCGGTTGCAGTTCACGCGCGAGCTGGACGGCGTGCGGTATTACAATGATTCCAAGGCAACCGCGCCGACGGCCGCTCTGACCGGCATCGCGGCGTTCACCGAACCGCTCGTCGTGCTGGTTGGCGGTCAGGACAAAGGGGTGGCGTTGGACGCCTGGGCAAAGGAGCTGGTGCGGCGCAGTCGCGTGGTGATTTGCGTGGGCGAATCCGGCCCGCGGGTGGCATCGGCCGTGCGCGCGGCGCGGGGGACAGCCGCGGAACCGCCGGTACACCGCGTGGCCTCGCTGGACGCGGCCGTGGCGCTGGCGCACGCGGTCGCGCAGCCCGGTGACGTTGTGCTGCTTTCCCCCGGCGCACCGAGCTTCGATGCCTATCCCAACTTCGAGCATCGGGGCGAGCATTTCGCCCGGCTGGTACGGGCGCTCTGACAAGCGTACCACGACGGCGCGGCGTCGGACTCCGGAACGCAGTTCTCACCGAGCTCGGCGGCATCCGAGCGCCTTCCAACGACGATCGGCCGTGTCCGCCGATGCCGGTGAGGACGCCGATTTCCGCGACCGGGAACCAAAGGGAGTCTCGGACCGCCACGGTCGCGCCATCGCGGCTCGGGACTCGGCCGGTAGTCCTCCGCAGCAGTTGCACCCGAAGCGTAGTGACGATTCCGGACTTGAATGGCAGCGCCCCGGATTCCGCCGGCCAGGTACGAGCGGAGGAGAGCTTCTCGCGCTACCACCGGTTCCTGCCCCGGCGCGTGCAAGCCTGCGGCGCCAATGCAGGCGTCCGGCCGCGCCGTTGTCGTTGCGATTGGGATCGCCGGCGGTGAATCGGACACAGTGATTCAGGTACGTCCTGTCTCCTTCTGCTGAATCTTCGCCCAGGTGTCACGCAATGGCACGGTGCGATTGAAGACCAGCCGCTCGGGCGCGGTGTCCGGATCGACGCAGAAGTAGCCCTGCCGCTCGAACTGGTAGCGGCTCAGCGGGGCCGCCCCGGCCAGAGCGGGCTCCACCTTGCAGCCGCTGAGCACGTCCAGTGAGTCGGGGTTGAGGTTGCTCTTATAGTCCTGCCCCGGCTCGACTTCTTCGGGGTCTTCCTTCACAAACAGGCGATCGTAGAGGCGGACCTCCGCGTCCCGCGCGTGCTCGGCCGACACCCAGTGCAGCGTGGCCTTCACCTTCCGTCCGTCCGGGGCGTCGCCGCCCCGGGTGGCCGGGTCGTACGTGCAGTGCAGCTCGGCCACCTCGCCCGTCTTGGGATCCTTCACCACGCTCGTGCACTTGACGAAATACGCGTACCGCAGGCGCACCTCGCGTCCCGGCGCCAGGCGGAAAAACTGCTTGGGCGGGCTCTCCATGAAGTCGTCGCGTTCCAGGTAGAGCACGCGCGAGAAGGGGACCCTGCGCGTGCCCATGCGCGCGTCTTCAGGGTTGTTGACGGCCTCCAGCTCCTCGACCTTGCCTTCCGGGTAGTTGTCGATGACGACGCGCAGCGGCCGCAACACACCCATCACCCGCGGCGCGCGCCGGTTAAGGTCCTCACGCAGGCAGTGCTCAAGCAGATCAATGCTGACCGTGCTCTCGGTCTTGGCCACGCCGATGCGGTTGCAGAACTCGCGGATCGCTTCCGGCGTGTAGCCCCGCCGGCGCAGGCCGGCGATCGTCGGCATGCGCGGATCATCCCAGCCGCGCACCCGGCCCTCCTGCACCAGTTCCAGCAGCTTCCGCTTGCTCATCACGGTGTACGTCAGGTTCAGGCGGGCAAACTCGATCTGTTGAGGGTGGTAGGCGCCCAACTGATCGAGGAACCAGTCGTACAGCGGCCGGTGCGCCTCGAACTCCAACGTGCAGATCGAGTGCGTAATCCCCTCGACGGAGTCCTCCAGCCCGTGCGCCCAGTCGTACATCGGATAGACGCACCACGCCTCGCCGCTGCGGTGGTGGCTCGCGTGCAGGATGCGGTACATGACCGGGTCCCGCATGTTCATGTTGGGGTGGCCCATGTCGATCTTGGCCCGCAGGGTGCGCGCGCCGTCGGGGAACTCGCCCCGGCGCATACGCTCGAACAGGTCGAGGTTCTCCTGCACACTGCGCTCACGGAACGGGCTGGGCTGGCCGGGGTGGGTGAGCGTGCCGCGCGTGTCCCGCACCTCGTCCGGGCTCAACTCACAGACGTATGCCTGCCCCTGCTTGATGAGCTGAACCGCGTAGTCGTACATCTGCTGGAAGTAGTCCGAGCCGAACAACAGCCGGTCCTCCCAGTCAGCGCCCAGCCAGCGCACGTCCTCGATGATCGAGTCGACGTATTCCTGCTCTTCCTTCGCTGGATTCGTATCGTCGAAGCGCAGGTTGAACTTGCCGCCGTACTTCTGGGCAAGCCCGAAGTTGAGGCAGATGCTCTTGGCATGACCGATGTGGAGGTAGCCGTTGGGCTCCGGAGGAAAGCGCGTGTGCACGCGCCCGCCCCACTTACCCGTGCGGTTGTCCTCTTCGATGATCTCTTCGATGAAGTTCAGCGACCGTTTGGGTTCCGTGCTCATTCCTTGAACACCCTCGATGTACTCCACACGCTCAGTATCTTGGCGGTCCGCAAGGACTCCAGGACGCCGGCGCCCCGTCCCGACTGGACGGCGAGACGCCCGTACGAACACGGGCGGAGCGCCCGTGCCACGCATTGTGCGGCACCTTTGGCGTGGCGGCAAACTCCTCCGGGGGAGCGTGCACCGCGGCTCGTCGGAGCGGGCATGGCGGAACCCGCGCCTCACGACCGGCCGCCGAAGACGGCCAGGCCCACCAGCGTACTCAGGTTGAACAGGGCATGGGCGGCTACGGGCACCCAGATCGCCCCGGTGCGCTCGTAGGCTACCCCCAGCAGCACCGCCAGTAACACCAGGGCGGGTAGATGCTGCACCTGGGAGTGCACGGTCGCAAACGCCACCGCCGTCAGCAGAATCGCCACCCACCGGCTGCTCAAGTACGTGACCAGGAACGTCTGGAGCATCCCCCGGAAGAACATCTCCTCCGCCACCGGTGCGATGGCCACCGCCCCCGCCCAGGCCAACACGACCAGCCCCAACGGCGCGAGCCCGCTGTGGAGCACCTCGATCACCGTGTGCTCCGCGAACTCGAACTCCGGCCAAGCCCAGTGGATCGCAAAAGCGGTCAGGTGCGAAGTCAGGTTGCACAAAACGGCGGCTGCCACTGTCACGCCGGCGACCCAGAGCAGCCCGCGGCCCAACCGCCGCCGCCCGGACCAGAACTGCCGCGCACCGCCCTCAAACCGTCGCCCAATGATGGTCAGAACCGCCAGCCCACCAAGGATGGCGGCCCCATTGGTTGCCACGACGGCCCGCAAGGCGTCCTGCCGGAGCGTACCCTCCAACGCGCCCACGGGGTCGGGGGTGTCCGGGTCAATCGGTATCGGCCAGACGAGTCGCGTCGCCCACTGAAGCACGACCGACGCCGCCAGGTAGGCGGCGATTGCCCAAAGGATCGACTCGGGCAGCAAGGTGTTGCCGCGGCGCGGCGCGGCGGCCAGCGGGTCACCTTTCGCACGCACCCGCCAGATGACGACGATCCCCACCAATGCCAGGAACCCCGCGGCCGCCAGCGGTTGCCACAGCGGCTCCGGCGAGTACTCTGGCGCAGCGGTGCCCAAACCCAAGGCGAGGCCACCTGCGGCTATGGGGAACGCAGCGACACCGGCCGGCACGGAGTTCATGGTCGATGACTATATTGGAGCGAATCGCAGCTGACAAACGGCGTACGGTTGAGGGAGCCCGCCGGCGGTGCCCGCTGGCGCAGTTGCAGACAGCCGCGGCCACCTGCCCGCCGCCCCGCGACTTCGCCGGCGCCGTTGCCGGGAGCATTCCGACGCGCCCGGCGACGACCACCGTGCCTGCGGCGCCGCAGGTCACGGGATTCCACGCCGCTTGCCCCCCTGCCGGACCGCGGATCATCGCCGAGATCAAGAAGCGTTCACCGTCGGCCGGGGTGTTGGTGGCCGACTTCGACCCGGTCGCGATCGCCCGGCAGTACCACCGCCACGGTGCGGCCGCCCTGAGCGTGTTAACCGACGAGCCGTACTTCGGTGGCCGACTGGAACACATCGCGGCCGTCAAGGCGGCCGTGCCCCTGCCCGTGCTCCGCAAGGACTTCATCATCGACGATTACCAACTCTACGAGTCTCGCGTGGCCGGTGCCGATGCCGTGCTGCTGATTGCGGAAGTGCTCGGGGCGGCTCGGATTGCCGAGTTGCTGCCCGTCTGCCACCGCCTGACGCTGGCTGCCTTGGTTGAGGTGCACAGCGAGGACAACCTGCGGGCGGTGCGCGCCGCGCTCGGCGACCCGGCCGTCGGACACTACCTGCTCGGCATCAACAACCGCGACCTCACGGTACAGCGCACAGACTTGAGCACCACGGCCCGCCTGGCCGCCACGCTGCCACCCGGCGTGCCGTTCATCTCGGAAAGTGGAATCCACACCCGCACCGACGTCCTCGCCGTCGGGCAGGCAGGTGCGTGTGCGGTCCTTGTTGGTGAGATTATGCTCCGGGCACGCGATATCGGCGAGAAGCTGCGCGAGCTGCGTGGGAGTGGTGAGTAGCGAGTGCGGAAGGCAAAAGGCAACAGGTAAGAGGTAAAAGAACCCGGATCGGGGGCCGCTAATCCGATCCGCGACGTGGCGGAACGCCCCGAGGATGGCCAACTGCGAGTAGGAAGTGACCATGACAACCGACAGCCAGAAGGATTCGCCGGCCGCAGAGTTACTGGGCGGCATGATTGCGCCGGCCCTCCTCGTCCTCCTCGCCGTTTTCAACCTCGTCAAAGGCGAGGTATACTGGCCCATCATCAAAGAAGCCTACACATCGCGAGGAGAGTTCCGCGTGGCAGCAGGCGGACTTCTCGCAGCGACCAGCCTGCCGTGGGCATTCTGGGAGACTGTCCTCATGAAGCTTGGGTTCGCCGGTGTGCTCTTCAGTTGGCACTTCCTCGCCAATCACACGCGCATGGAGCGTTGGACCTACCCCGTCGGGATTGCAGGAGCCATCGTAGCGTTGGCGGGTATGGGCATCGCCGTCGTTGGCGCGCTGTGGTGAAACACCGCTCCCTCGGCACTACAATCCGTGAAAGACCGCTGATCAGACCCGGCGGAAGGGGTCACCCGAGATGGAGTTTCTGTCCACCTGGGCTGTCCAGACCTGGGGCGTCCTGGTGCAGGCCGGGCCGTGGTTGCTCGGTGGGTTCATCCTGGCCGGGTTCATCCACGCCTACCTGCCGATGGGCAAGGTCGCCCGGCACCTCGGGGCACCCAGGCTGGCCGGCGTGCTCAAGGCGTCGCTGATCGGCGTGCCGCTGCCGCTGTGCTCGTGCAGCGTCATCCCGGTGGCGGCCGCCCTGCGCAAACAGGGGGCGAGTCGCGGGGCCACCGCGGCCTTCCTGGTCAGCACGCCCGAAACCGGCGTGGACTCCATCTCGATCTCCTACGCCCTGCTGGGACCGTTCCTGGCGGTGCTGCGTCCGATCGCCGCATTCGTGACGGCCATGGTGGCCGGCTGCACGATCAACTGGTTCACGCGTGATCCGAGCCCAAGCGGGAGAATAGCGAATGGCGAAGAGCGAATAGCGAATGCAGAGGCGGGACGCTTGGCTGATCCGAGCCCGAGCGGGAGCGAGGGGCACGACGGGTGCACACATGCGGTCATTGACTCGCCCCGGCCGGTGCGGCCTACCATCGCGCCCCAGCACAGTTGCTGCTCGCGTCCAGTCGCCGGAATCCCGACAATGCCCGTAGACACCAGCGCCTGCGGGGAATCGGGCACGGCATCGCGCCAGTCGCCGTCGCATTCCGAGCCGGCTCTGACCTGCTGCGGGCACACGACGTTGCCCGCTGCCACACCTGCCGTTTATCCCGACACCCATCGCGGTGGTTCCGAGCGCTGGCATCGTGTCGTACGCCGCCTGTCCGATTCGCGCATCGCGCGGGCCCTGCGCTATGGGCTCAGCGACATGTTCGCCGATCTGGGGCACTGGCTATTGCTGGGATTCGCGCTCGCGGGACTGATCTCGGCCCTGGTGCCGCCGGGTCTCCTCGAGCGTTACATTGGTGAGGGACCGCTCGCGTACCTCGTTACTCTCGCGGTTGCGCTGCCGCTCTATGTCTGTGCCACGTCATCGACACCGGTTGCGGCCGCTCTCATCGCCAAGGGCCTGAGTCCCGGCGCTGCGGTCGTGTTTCTGCTGGCGGGGCCGGCCAGCAACGCTGCGACGATGGTCATTGTGGCGCGCATGCTCGGGCGACGCGCCCTGGCGCTCTACCTGGCGAGCATTGTAATCACCGCCGTGCTGTTCGGCGTTGCCACCGATGCCCTGCTGGGCACCGCGGTCCTTCCGACCGTCACTACGCTTCATCACCACCACGCCGAAGCTGGCGGCGGCGCAGCCATCGCTGCCGTCGTTCTCATCGGACTCATGTTCACCGGTGTTGTCCGGCGAATGAGCCGTAGCGTCGCCCCGCTACGGGCGACATAGTGAAGAATGGAGCCGCGGCGCATCCTACATCGGCCACGGGGGGCCGACGCTACCGCCGCGCCGCAACTGACAACTGACGACTGACAACTTATAGGCGACAGCCTTCGCTACGCCCCCACCTGCCGCACGGCGTCGATCACCGTACCGTCAACCCACTTAATGACCGCCACGACCTTCTCCCCGAACTTCGGCCGTGCCGGCGCGCCGCCGCACATACTGTCGATTTCCTTCTTCAGATCATGAATCGAGCGGATCGGCAGGTCGGACCCCTTGACCGCATCAATGAGGTCCTGCCGGCGCGGGTTGATGGCGATACCGCGCTCGGTCACGATCACGTCGATCAACTCGCCGGGGCCCACAACCGTCGTCACGCGGTCGAGGATCACCGGAATGCGGTCGCGCACGGCCGGGATGGGCAGGATGACGCACGGGCTGGACAGGCAGTTCTGCCACCCGCCGATGCCGTGCAGCAGCTTGCCATCCGAGTGGGTCACCACGTTGGCGTTGAAATCGACGTCCACTTCCGTCGCCCCGAGCACGACGGCATCGACGAACGTGGCGAAGCAGCCCTTGCCGTGCCAATTGTAACTCGTAAACGGGCTGGTGTGCACGTGGCGCGGGTTATCGCGCATGGAGCGCACACCGTGCAGGTCGAAGGTCTGGCCGTCGAGGATGTAGTCGGTGAGCCCCTCCTCCAGCATCTGCACCAGGTACTTCGTGCTGCCGCCGCGGATAAAGCGGGCCTTGACGTTCGCCTGTTTCATGTAGTCCCGCAGGTAGATGGCGAACGCCAGGGAGGTGCCACCCGCCCCGGCCTGGAACGAGAAGCCGTCCTTCATGATCCCCGCCTCGCGGACGAAGCGGGCCGCCAGTTCGGCGATCAGCAGCCGGTCCGGGCTTTTGGTGAGCTCGGTCGTGCCGGAGATAATCTTGGCCGGGTCACCAATGCAGTCCATCACCACGACCTGATCTACACAGTTGCCCTGGATTTGCCACGGCACGCAGGGGAACGGGACGAGGTTGTCGGTCACCATGATGACCTGGTCGGCATACATGGAGTCAACCAGCCCGAACCCCAGCCCGCCGCAGGCCGAGGGCCCCTTGACACCGTTGGCGTTGCCGAACGGATCGCACTCCGGCGCCGCCAGCACGGCGATGTCAATGTGGACTTCGCCGTCCTGCACCGCCTGCCACCGCCCGCCGTGGGAGCGCAGGACGCCGAGCCCGCGCATCTTCCCATAGGAGCAACGCTCCCCGATGGGCCCGTTCATGGAACCCTCGACGTGATGAATGACCCCGGCGTCCATCAACTCAATCAGCGGCGCGTGACAGGGGAAGCACGCGCTGGGGAACCAGATCAGGTCCTTGATGCCCAGTTCCGCCGCCGCCCGGAACAGCGGCACGGCCACCTTGTCACCATTGCGAAAGTGGTGGTGGGTGGAGATGCGCATGCCGTCGCGGACGCCGGCCTGCTGCAGGGCAACCTTGAAGGCGTCGATATTGGCGCGCTCGCCGCCGCCCTGCGTCTTGGCGTCCGCGACGACCTTGTTCCCATCAGCCGGGTAGTCTGCGCAGGACGGTACGGGCGGAGCAGCCTTGCGCCCGGTCGGCTTATACTTACCCACGCCCTGAAACGGGACGGCCGGCTGGCCATTGACATGAGTGGGAACCAAGCGACCGGCCGCGTTCTCGACCAGTTTCATTGCCATCACACTGTGCCTCCCGGCACGTCGTCAGCTCTCGGCAGGCCCGTTACGTAGCCCCCGCGGCGGGAGGCTCCGAACGCTCGGGCCGCTAACACTGGCGCTACGGGCGAGCATCCGTCACGCGTTGTCAGCCAGGCGCCGAATCCGCACGGCGCTCTCATCCGCAATCCACAACTGCCCCGCGAGGGGCTCCGCCGCCAACAAGCGCAAGACCAGGTCAAACACCGCCAGTACCTGCGCTCGCGACTGGCGTGCCGCGCGCAGCACGATCACCCCCGCATCCGCCTTCGTGGATAAGCTGCGCGCGTCGGCAAAGTCGAGATCCAGAGTGACCAGCACCCGACTCTCGTGCCGGCACGCTGTCAGTAGCGCCGCATCGGGCTGTCCGACCATGTCCTGGTCCCTGACGCTCAGGGCGTCGTATCCGCTGCGCCGCAGGCGCGCAACCACCTCCACCGGGAGATTCTCATCCACCTTAAATCGCATCAGGCCGCTCCCGGCGCGAGGGGAACCACGCGCTCGCGCGTCAACTCCGCGGCATAGCCGACAGCCGCCTGGATGTCCTCCCGCGTCAGCGAGGGATAACTCTTTAGAATCTCGTCAACACCAACTTCGTCGGCCAGGTTGTCGAGAATCACAGAGACCGGAACGCGCGTACCCTTGATACACGCCTTCCCATGACAAATACCGGGGTCAACAGCAATCCTACCCTGCCACTGCATGACACGGCTCCCCGCTACGACCCAAGACGGGCGAGTGCCCGGCTCCGCCGCCGCCTCGCTCATTGTCCGTGCATCGCCTCCGCCAGCCGCACCACCCGCAGCGCCCGCTTCACCACCGGCGGATCGATCATCTTACTGCCGAGGGCCACCACCCCCAGTCCCTTTGCCTGGGCCTCCTCGAAGGCCGCCACGATCTTCTGGGCCTTCTCGAGTTCCACCGGCGCCGGTGCAAACGCTTCGTGGATCACCGCAATCTGCCGCGGGTGAATGCAACCCTTGCCTTCAAAGCCCAGGCCCTTCGCCTCGAGCACGCTCGCCCGCAGGCCGTCCATGTCATTGATGTCGGAGAAGACCGTGTCAATCGGCGGAATCCCTGCTGCCCGCGCGGCATTCACCACCTGGCAACGCGCCCAGAAGCTCTCTCGCCCCTCGTTGGTCCGCTGGGTGCCGATGTCGGCCGTGTAGTCCTCCAGCCCGATGGTCAGCGCGCAGATGTTCGGCGAGGCCGTCGCGATCTCATACGCGTTGATCGCCCCCAGCGCGCTCTCCACGATCGGCATGAGGTAAACCGGGCGGCTGATACCTTTCGCCTTCAGAATCTCCGCGATCCGCCGGTCCGCCGCCCGCACGTGCTCAGCGGTTTCCACCTTCGGCAGCAGGATCACGTGCACGTTGTGCGGCACGATGCAATCCAGGTCTTCGAGGCCGCGCTGACCCTGGTTGATACGCACCATGCGTTCCGCACCCAGGAAGTCGATGCTGCGCAGGGCGTTGCGGACGAGCAGCCGGGCCTCATCCTTCACGGCCGGCGCCACGCTGTCCTCCAGATCCAGGATGAGCCCGTCAGGCCTGTGCAGCCCGGCATTGAGCATGAACTTCGGCTCGTTGCCCGGCAGATACAGCCGGCTGCGGCGAAACCGTTCGCGCTCGGTGCCGTAGTCCGTTCCCGCGGCCCGCTCGGGCAGGTAGCCCTCGCCGACGTCAACGCCCAGCCGCCGCACGGCCGCTTCGATGCGTGCCATCAAGACGAACGGTACGGCCCCGGCATCCTCCAGTTCCACCCGCGCGCGCTTGACGCCGAACGCGCCCAGCATGTCCCCGATCAGTCCGCGCACGGCCTCGCCGTACATGGACTCGACCTTGCTCTTGACCTGCAGTTCGAGTCCGCCGGACTCGCGCAGTGCAATCTGTACCCAGGCGTCGCTCCGCACGTCGGGTCCGCGCCGCCCTGCCTCCGCCGTCTTGCTCATCTCGCCCATATGCCCTTCAACCTGTAAACGCTCCCACGCATCGAAAAACGGACTGACGGGAAGGGGTGGCATGGCCAAGCGCAGCGCCGCCATGCCTGGCTCCCGGGACAGCCGCCACGTGCAGCCGCCGCATGCCGGCGCCCGCCACCGGCGGGCTTGGGCATGCCACCCTCCTGGTTTCCCGTTCGCGCGGCCCCCTCCAACACCACCTGACACAAGCCCCTCCGCTCCGGCCCGAGGGCAGAGTGAAGGGACATACCGCCCCCGGCGGCCGCTACCGATCCGCCACCGTCAGCGCCATCAGTTTCCCCACGTCGGCCAGCTTCTCAGCCGACAGAACCGCGTCGCGCAATTGGCGGCGGCGCTTCTCGCTGAGCACCGGCTCCGCCAGCGCATTGAATTTCACGTCCAGATCCTCGATCGTCATCGGGTCACGCGGGTCGCCCTTGGGCACGTCCAACTGGTGCGTCACCTGGCGGCCGCCCGTCGTCGTAATCGTCACACGGGCACATTGTTTGGCCGGGAACGCCTTCTCGAACTCGGGATTGGCCACCACCTTGACTTTCTTCATCTGGGCCCGCAGGCGCTCGTCCCAGAGCTTCTTCTCCGTGAACTCCAGCGGCGTCACCCGCCCTTCCGCGACGGCGGCCGCGATACAGTAAGGCAGACTGTGATCCGCCGATTCCTTGCTCTGGGGGTCGTACTTGGCCGGGTCCGACAGGATGTCCGCCGCCCGGGCGATCGACTCGATGAGCACCTGCTGCACGTCCTCCGCCTTCAACTGGTGCTCGCGCATCAGGTGCAGCGTAGCCGACACCGGCGAGTGCATCAGTGCCTCGATGGGGTAACTCTTCATGCCGCAGTCCGTGATCATGAACCGGTCACCGAGCTTGTCCGTGATCCAACTGTAGTCCCACTTGGGCCCCAGGCAGTGTTCCATGCCCTCCTTGCCGTCGATGACACTCTCGGGCCCCGTGTAACCCCGCTGGGCGAGCAGGGCTGCCTCCACCCCGTCGCGCGTGGACAGCGGGCTGACGGTGTTCTTCATCATGGTCAGCTTGCCCGCCACGGCGCAGCCCAGCGTGAACCGATGACACGCGGCAATACCGATCGCGTGCTGAAGCTGTTGCCAGGAAAGGCCCAGCATGCGTCCCGCCACCAGCGGCGCGGCATACGCCATGATCGTCGCATGGTGCCACCCGCGCTCCCTGATGCCGGGCACCCCGATGTGGCACAACCGCATCGTAATCTCATAGTCCAACACGATGCCCAATACGAGGTCCTTGCCGCTGAGCTTCTTCCACTCAGCAATGGCAAGCGGCGCGGAAATCAGATCGCTCGGATGCGATGGATCTTGTTTCCAATAAATGTCATTGTAGTCCATCGCCCGGACCATCAGGGCATTAAGCAGACTGGCCGCGACGACGTTCATCCTGTCGCCGGCACCGATCACCGTGCACGGCCCGGCCGCCCCCAGGGCCCGGTAGTGGTCCGCGAAGATGCCCACATCGTGCATGCGACACGCGCCCAGCGCACAGCCCAGCGAGTCATACAGGAAGCGCTTGGCCGTTTCGACCGCCTCGGGCGTCAAGTGTTCGTACTTCAGGTCGCAGGCCCAGCGGGCCAGACGCTCCGTCAGTGTGCCCATTTCTCTCTCCTGGGCTCAGCCCATCTGCTTGATCTGTTCCGCCAGCAGTGCCTCGAAGCCCCCCTTTACCACAAGCTGCTGGGCCACGTCGCCCAACGGTGGAAACGCGTAACTCCTGCCGTCACACTCGATCCGCGCCCGCGTGAAGTCCACGATCGCACGCCACCCGGTGCGAATCGTCGGCGCCTTGTCGGCGGCAAACGTCCGCCGCAAGTCATCGACGAGCTTCGGGCATTCGATCACGATGTACCCGTTGTTGAAGGCATTGCGGCTGTAGGTCTGGGAGAATGACCCGGCGATCACCAGTTGCAGCCCGCGGAACTTCAGGGCCGTAGCAGCCTGCTCGCGGGAGGAGCCCGAGCCGAAGTTGTAACCGCCGACCAGGAGGTCACCGGCCCGGGCAAGCTGCTGGAACTTCGGGTCGTAATTGGCCATCGCGACCTTGCCCATCTCCTCCGGGCTCAGCCCTTCCTTGTAGGTGTATTCCTTGCCGTAAATGCCGTCGGTGTTCAGATTGTCTTTGGGCACCAGCAGCAACTCGCCCTCGACGCGGGCGGGGAAGCCGGGCAGCGTCTTGACTTTGGCCGCCGGCGGCTCCGGCTTCGGCTGCACACGCACCTTGCTACCCCGCTCCAAAACCGCCCGCAGCTCCGCCGCGGTCCGCCCGCTGCCACCCGGCGGACCGGCGATCTTGCCCGCGATCGCCGCAGCGGTCACCACGGCCGGGCTGGCCAGGTACACAAACGAATCCGGCGCGCCCATGCGCCCCTTGAAGTTCCGGTTGGTGGCGCTGATACCCACTTCGCCGGAAGCCAATACACCTTCACCCAGCCCGATGCACGCCCCGCAGCCCGGCGGCAATGCAAGCGCCCCGGCCTGCAGCAGCGTGTCCCAGTAGCCGCGCCGCTTCGCCTCCTCCTGCACCTCACTCGAGGCGGCCGCCACGTAGAACTTCACGTGCGCCGCCACCTTATGCCCCGCCATCACGTGCGCCGCAACTTCAAAGTCCTCCAGCCGCCCGTTCACGCAGCTCATCAGGAACGCCTTGTCGATACGCACGTTCTTGGCCTCGATCTCCGGCAACGAGGCAATGGTCTTCACCTCGTTGGGGCCCGCCACGAACGGCGTGACGGCCGCAAGGTCGAAATCCAGCTCCTTGGCGTAGAACGCGTCCGCATCGGCGGCCGGGGCATCCTCCAGAATCTCCTCGACCAGCTCGGCCGTCAGCCGCGGGTTCTCATCGCCACGCTGGACCATCACTTCGGCTCGCTGGAGCAGGTACTGCCGCGTCACCTCATCGCAGGGGAACACGCCGGCCAGCGCTCCCCACTCGGTGCTCATGTTGGCAATCGCCATGCGATCCTCGATGCTCAGACACGCCACGCCGCGCCCCGCGAACTCCACGCAGCAGTTGAGCACCTGGTCCTTGTTGAACACGCCGATCAGGGTGATGATCACGTCCTTGCCACAGACGCCCGGCTGCAACTTGCCGCTGAGGTTGACGCGCACGACCTCGGGCACCTGCCACCACGTACAGCCGGTTGCCCAGATGGCGGCCGCGTCCGTCCGCACCACCGGCGTTCCCAGGGCCGCCAGCGCCCCGTAGATGTTCGAGTGCGAGTCGCTCGCCACCACGAACGTCCCCGGCTGTACGAACCCCTCCTCCAGCATGATCTGGTGCCCGATGCCGCGCCCCACCGGGTAGAACGACACACCGTACTTGCGGGCAAACGCCTCGATCTTGGCGTACTTGCTCAGGTTCTCCGGCGTGGTGTTCTGGATGTCATGATCCAGCGCAAAGACCGGCTGACCCGGATCCAGAATGCGCTGGGCGCCGATGCTCTGGAACTTCGGGATGACGGCCGAGGTGTTGTCATGCGTCATCACGTGAAACGGCCGAATGGAAAGGAAGTCCCCCGCCCGCACCACGTGCCCTTCGGCCAGCCCCACTGCAAAGCGCTGCGCAATCTTCTCTACCAGTGTCTGAGCCATGTCTACACTCCGCCCCCCGCACCCTCGCGCCCCACTGAATAGCTCCAGGCAATGGGAAAACCGACAGACGGAACGGGGTGGCATGGCCAAGTCCCGGCGCGCCGGGACCATGCTCTCCCCCGGTCGAACATGTGCCTGCTGCCAACGCATGCCGGCGCCTTCGGCTTGGGCATGCCACCCGCCTCCTCGTTTCCCGTTTGCGTGGTCCTAAACCCCGTCGTCGATCCGCAGTACCGCCCGGCAACGATCAAGGTTCCACCGCGGCCGCGTTCGTCACAGCTTCGCCAGGATCGCGTCCGTCATTTGTCGGGTATTGGCCGCCCCCTGCTGGAAGACACCGGGGCCGCCCGTCAGGCGCATCATGTCGTACGTCCGCACCTTGCCCTCGGCCACCACCTTCGCAATCGCCCCGCGGATGCGCTCCGCCGTGGCCGTCTCGCCCAGATGGTCCAGCATCATGCACGCCGACAGGATCATGGCGATCGGGTTAACGATCGGCGGATCGAGCTTCTCGTACTTGGGAGCGGACCCGTGGGTCGGCTCGAACACGGCCACGTCCTTGCCGATGTTGGCGCTGCACGCAAACCCGAGCCCGCCGACCAGCCCCGCGAAACCATCGGACACGATGTCGCCGAACATGTTACCGGCCACGATCACGCCGTAGTCCTCGGGGTTCTTCGTCAGCCACATCATCTGGGCGTCAATGTTCGTGTCCCACAACGCGATACCCGGAAACTCCTTGGCGATGATCTGCGCCTCGGAGAGCATCATCCCCGAGGTCTCCCGAATGACATTGGGCTTCTCGCAGATCGTCACACTCTTGTAGCCGAACTGGCGGGCGTGCTCGAAACCGGCCCGCACGATGCGCCGACACGCCCCGCGCGAGAAGATGCGCGTCGACACCGCCAGGTCCTCGCCCGGCACGTGCTTGAAGGCCCCCATCTTCGGGTGCGTTTCCAGCGCCGTCCGCACGTTCGCGGGCGGGTTCGTCCACTCCACCCCGCAGTACAGACCCTCGGTGTTCTGCCGGAAGATCACCACGTCCACCGGCGGCTCGAAGAAGCCGTCCCCCTGACGCCGGATGAAGTTCAGCGGATTGCCCTTGAACGACCGACAGGGCCGGACGCAGAGGTCCAGGTCGAAATGCTGCCGCATGGTCACGATCGGGCTGTAGTAGACATGCCCTTTGCCTTTCAGCGCCGGCGACAGCTCCGCGGCCGCTTTGTCCTTGGGCTTCGAGGTGATCGCCCCGAATAGGCCGATCTTGTGCTCCGTGAGCAGATCGATCGTGCGCTTGGGCAGCGCGTTGCCCTCCTTGCACCAGAACTCCCAGCCGATGTCGCCCGGCACGTAGTTCGCCTCGAACCCCACCGCCTGCAAGACCCGCTGGGCCTCCGGCAGCACCACCTTGCCGATCCCGTCACCCGGCATCATGACAATCGTTCGCTTCGCCACCGCATACCTCCGACAGCACAGGCCCCACCGCACGCCCAAGCCCCGCGGCTTCGCGTGTCCACGCCGCCCCGGCGCGCGGAACGGGCGCGGACTGTACGTTCCCGACCGCCGGTTAGCAAGCCCCGTGCCAGCACACGACGCCGGGGATGACCGCCCCCCTTGTAGTCCCGCGCCGGTGCCCACGGTAGCCACAGTGCCGTGGTCCGTATGCCTCCGCCCGCGGGCGGGCACCGCCCCTGACCGGCCCCCGCCTGGACCCTTCCCCGTCCGACCGCCGAGCGCAAAGCGAGAGGCGGGCAAAGGGTGCTCACCCCCGGCCCGCCTCTCACCAAAGCAACCACTCTCCCCTCACGTCACCTCACCGCAACCGGACTCCTTCCCCCCCAGCAACGTCGGCGCAGAACGCCCGCCCCGACTACCAGCAATAGGAGTGTCGCCGGCTCGGGAACTTCCTCGGCGAGAGCGTTGCCGCCGTTGCCGAGGCCCAAGCTGATGTCTAGTTCGTGCCCGTTGAAGTCGCCGAAGTTGTAGTCCAGAGTGAACTCGGTCGGAAACGCAAAGGACAGGTCGGAGGCAGGGGTACCCACTGCCGGCAGCAGGCCGTCAAACATGCCCGTGTCAGCCGATTCCACGACCAACCCCTCGTCGATCGTCAGCCTGGCCGTCCCTTGCTGAACCGTATAGGGGCTCGAGATATCCACAAGCAGCGTAGCGTAGCGCGCGGTGATCGTGATCAGGCCCTCCGCCCACAGCAGCGCGTCGTCGATCCCTCCCGGCAGTGCAAGATCCTCCTTGCCCACCGTGGTGTCGATGTCCAGCAGCGTGTCCTCCAGGTAGGTGCCGTCCTCCAGGTCCAACAGCGTGAACGAGATCGGGTCTTTCCCACGTGCGAACGCGCTGTCCGTCACGTGATCCTCCAGCCAGTTGCCCCATTGGATTCGCCCGTTCCGCAGCATCCTGCCGCCGCGGGCCAGAATCTGGGAAGTGCTCGCCGCGTAGGCCCGGTGCACTATATTCGGGTTGGCTTGCACCCAACCGAATACTTCCACCTCGCCCGTGACCGGGCCCCCCACGCCGTACGCATTGACATCCGCCCACGAGAATGCGTGCCCCTCGGCACTGGACACGGCGTTCGCCTGGTTGAAATACGCCCCGCCGGCACGGGGGCGTCTACGCTGGTACTTTACTGCCCCGCCAGCCGCCCCCGGCTGCCGCGATCCTCCCGGATGGGGAAACCGCGTCCGGGGCATCGCCAATCGAAACGGCCAGCGCGTCACTGCGCTGGCCGGTCCAGTGCCACATCCTGACCCTGCGTCGACGTCCCGTTCGAGGCGACGCCGGCGGAAAGCTTACTTACCGTTCATAAGATACCGGTGTATCGCCCCGGCCGCCGTTTTCCCGTCACCCATCGCCAGGATCACGGTGGCTGAGCCGCGGACGATGTCACCCCCGGCGAAAACGCCGCGAATGCTCGTCATGCAGTTGGCGTCAACCTCGATGTAGCCCCACTTGTTGACCTTCAGGCCCGGCGTGGTCTGCGTCAGCAGGGGATTCGCCCGGGTCCCGATGGCCTCGATGAACACTTGGCAGGGAATGTCAAACTCACTGCCCTTGATGGCCACCGGGCGGCGCCGGCCTGAATCATCCGGCTCGCCCAACTCCATCCGCTGGCAGCGCACCGCCCGCACCCAGCCGTGCTCATCACCGAGCACCTCGACGGGGTTGGTCAGGATTTGAATGTTGATGCCTTCCTCCTCGGCGTGCTTCACTTCCTCGATCCGCGCGGGCATCTCCTCGCGCGAGCGGCGGTACACGAGGATGGCCGGCTCCGCACCGAGCCGCTTGGCCGTCCGCACGCTGTCCATGGCCGTGTTGCCGCCGCCCACCACCACCACCTGGCTGGCGCGCATCACCGGCGTATCCGCCTCGCCGTCGCGGAAGCGATATGCCCCCATCAGGTTCACACGCGTGAGGAACTCATTCGCGGAGTACACGCCCTTCAGGTGTTCGCCCGGGATACCCTGGAAGATCGGCAGGCCCGCCCCGTTGGCGATGAAGACCGCGTCGAACCCTTCGCTCTCCATCAGCTCCGGAATGGTGTACGTCTGCCCGATCACCACGTCGCACTGGATATCAACGCCGCGGTGACGCAGCGTCTCCACCTCCGCCTCGACGATGAAGTTCGGCAGCCGGAACTCCGGAATCCCATAGACGAGCACGCCGCCGGGGATGTGCAGCGCCTCGAAGATCGTCACCTGGTGCCCGCGCTTGGCACACTCACCGGCACAGGTCAGCCCGGCCGGGCCGGAGCCGACGATGGCTACCTTCTTCCCCGTCGGCGGCGGAGGCGTGAACAGATCCTTGCGGTGTTCGCGTGCCCAGTCGGCCACGAAACGCTCGAGATAGCCCACCGCGACGGGCGTCTCCTTCTTCCCGCGAATGCACTCCGCCTCGCACTGCGTTTCCTGCGGGCACACCCGGCCGGTGACGCCCGGTAGCACGTTGGCCGCAAAGAGAATGTCCGCCGCTTTGTGCAGATCATTCTCCGACACGGCCGCCACGAACGCCGGGATGTCGATCCCCACGGGACAGCCCTTGATGCACTTGCCGTCCTTGCATTGCAGGCAGCGCTGCGCCTCCAGGCACGCCGTCGTCGGAGCGTAGCCCTGGTTCACCTCCGTGAAACGCCTCGCCCGCACCAGCGGCTCCTGCTCCGGCATGTGCTGCCGCGCGATCTTCATTCGCTCAGATGGCTTCATGTCCTGCTCTTCCTCATTCTCACCGGAGTCCATCACCCGCCACTGCCGGGTGCCCTGCTCTCCCGCCACAGCCGTCGCGGGCGAGCATGCTCGTCGCTCGATCCCATCCCCACGCCCGCCCGCAATCGGTCGGGACATGCCGCCTGCCCACGCCTCAGCCTCGATCAGACCCCGCCACCATCACTGCGACGCACAACGCCGCTCCGCCTCCGCCAGCTTGCACTCATGCTCCCCATGCAGCCGGTCCCAGGCGATCTTCTCCTCCACCCGATAGCTCGTCAGCCGGTCCGCCAGCTCGCGGAAGTCCACCTGGTGGGCATCGAACTCCGGCCCATCCACGCAGGCGAACTTCATCTTGCCGTCGACTTTCACCCGGCAGCCCCCGCACATCCCCGTCCCATCCACCATGATCGGGTTGAGCGAGGCAATCGTCTTCACGCCGTACGGCCGGGTCACTTCCGCCACCGCGCGCATCATCGGCACCGGACCGGCCATCAGAACCGCCCCCACCTTCTCCTGCGGCTTGTCCAGCAGCTCTTTCAACTTGCCCGTCACGAAGCCGTGATACCCATAGCTGCCGTCGTCCGTGCAGGGGTACACCACGTCGCAGTACTCGCCCAGTTCCTTCTCGAAGATCACGTACTCCTTCGTCCGACCGCCAATCACCGCCGACACCCGGTTGCCCACCGCCTTCAGCGCACCCGCCTGCGGGTAGATGACGGCCGTACCGACCCCGCCGCCGACCAGCACCGCATGCCCGAACTCCTCTATCTCCGTCGGCTTACCCAGTGGCCCCACCACGTCCATGATGTGCTGCCCTGTCTCCAACGAGCACAGCACCTCGGTCGTGGCCCCGACCACCTGCACGACCAGCGTAATCACACCGGTCTTGCTGTCGGACGACGCGACGGTCAGCGGCACCCGCTCACCCCCGTCGCGCACCCGCACTATGACGAAGTGCCCGGGCTTGTGATGCCGCGCCACCCGCGGGGCCTCCACTTCGATCCACCGGACCTGCGGCGCCAGCCACCGTGCATTCAGAATGCGAAACATCATTGACAACCCTCGCCTCGCGCTCGACCGCGATCTACCTCGCCCGGCGGACCGGCGCCGCCCCCACCCCTCACACCGGCGCACTTCGCCACATCCGCCCCAGTTGTTCCTTCCCGTTCTTAGCAATCCGCGCGCCAGCCCCGCCCTGACTCTCTCGGCCCGCCTCCCCGCTTCTGCACCGCGCCCACGGCACGGCCCTGCGCCAGACCGACCACTGAACACCCCACGACCGCCCGTCGGGCCCGGGAGCCCGGTGAAGACGTAGCGCCGGCCCCCCGCGGCCGACGTGGAACGCCGCTAACGCACGAGGCAATGAGGGTCCCGCCACTGAGCAGGGGCTGTTCAACAGCCTGCTAGCGCCCCACACCCTCCGGTACACGCTGGCTCGTCGCAGGCACCTGCCGCATCCGCCGCGGCTCCAGCACCCCATCGCAACCCAACGCAACCCATAAAACACCCCAAAACGCAAGACCTACAGTGTTGCTGTAAGACCCCCCATGCTGCACAGGCACACGCGTACTCACCTCCAAATGCGCCGCGTGCGCCACGAGAAACGGAGCGGGAGGGATTCGAACCCTCGGTACGGTTTAAGCCGCACAACGCCTTAGCAGGGCGCCACCTTCAACCACTCGGTCACCTCTCCAAGGGTATACGCTAAGTGTACCATGGACAGGAAGGATGGGTCAATTTGTTTTTCTGTGGGGCGAATCACAGACCCATTTCGGAGTCAGGACACGTGATGTTTTCGCGTTATCTGCCAAACCGTTACGATTTTTCTTGACATTCGGGGGAGTAAAGAATAATATGATAATAGGTTTTGAAAAAGGATAATCGTGATTGTACAGTAAAAATGGAAAAAGCGAGGAACAATGACAACTCATACTAAAGTATGGATGGCCGGTGTGTTATTTCTGGCCGTTGCCGGTACCATAATCCCCGGCGTTGCCCAGGCACAGTCCTACATGGGGGCCTATAGAGTGCTACTCATCATCGTGGACTTTAAGGATGAACCGGGCACCCTGGATGCGGAAGACTTCCAGAATAACTGGGTGGAGCCGCTGGAAAAATATTTTGATCACATGTCCTCCTCACAGTTGAACCTGAGATGCACGCTGGTAGACCACGTGATCCATCTGGACGAACGCAAGTATTATCATCATTGCACCCTGGGTGCGGATTGCGTGAATGAATGGACCGGTGCGGACAATCCGATACAACAGGCGGTGGACGACGGATCCATTGACGCCACGGCGGACGGACTGGCGCCTCACGGCGGCAGTCCGGATGAGGTTTTTGACGGCATACTCCTGTTGACCGCACCCGAAGTGGTGTATCAATATCCCGGTTGGAGCACTTCCGGACAACACCCCACGGCCGATATCTCGTCGCGGACCTATGCCATCGGCTTTGCGATTACCTCTTTTGCGGGTACACTTAACTACGGCGTGGCCGCCCATGAACTAGGCCACATGATAAGCGGCATGTACACGCATCCTGCCGGGTACATCAGCGCGTATGAACTCATGGACAGCTGTTATCCCTGCGCGCTCGGTATTTTCACGCGGGTGGACCGTTCCGCGCTTACGGGGGATTTCCTGGAATGGTTTTCAGGCTGGCTCCCGTCCTCCCGATTTGTCACCTACGCGCCCTTGACGGGCGGCGGCACGGAGGTCCTGTCTCCGGTGGAATGGCGGCCGGAGGAAACGGTGGCGCCGCAGGGCATGCAGGTAATGACCAATGGCGGCTATTCGTATATCTGCGAGTGTCGGCGCTTTATTCCGCCGGATGACATCATCCCCGAACGTCCCAATACCCGTGAAGGCATTCTCATCCTGAAATCCACGCCCGGCGCGGACCCCGAACAGGAGCTTATGCTGGCGCCGGGCTTTGACCCGCTTGATCGCTGGGAGTCCAGTTTTATCACGGGCCAAACCTTTACCGATCCCTCCCAAGACCTTGCCATCTCCGTGGGACCTAATGCGGACCTGGGATGTACGGTGACGGTCACCTACGGGCCCAACGCCAACACGGCCATACCCGACGTGGCACTCCTCCCCTGGCTGACGCCTCCGATGGACACTTATGAAACGGTGGATATCTGGGTGGACAGTCCCGCCAATGGGTTTGAGCGCGATAACCCGGGGGATCCCAATCGTCTACGGTATGGTCGGCGCGGTGACCCTGAAACTACCGTGATTGGCAACGGGGACGACCCCTGCGCCAATGAGGAAAACCTGGTCTATGCGCGGATTCGCAACCTGGGCAGCGCCGTCGCGAACAATGTGGTGGTGCACTTTGAGGTTACGGAACCGCTGGGTGTGGGCATCCGCGATGATACCGGCTGGACCCGTTTCGCCACGGTCTCCAAGAACGATTTCCCCGCCCTGGCAGGCATCGCCCCCGGCACCTATACGGATGTCTTTACAACCTGGATCCCGAAGGTGGACTTTCCCCCCGGAGAGGAACGCATCCCCT
>JAKQDH010000123.1 GCA_029558835.1 Planctomycetota bacterium
GGCATGGACTTGCTTTTCCAGTCGGTGAAGGTCGCTCGTCGTAAATGTCTCGGCGCTCATGCGTGGTTCGGCTGTCGATCGCTGCCGCAGAACCTACGCCGATCCCGTCCGAGTCTTCACGCATGCTTGCCGAAGCAACACAATCAACGCGAAGGGTAAATCGGAAAACTCCAGCGGCTCTGACTGCTCTGTGCATACAAGCTCAATGGATGGCATGTGTGTGATGACGGCTAACAGTTAGCAATGTATCCGTCCCGGCGGGGCCACGGGCACACGATTCGCCCCAGTCGTTCTTCCCGCCGGGACGGATACATTGATGTTGGACGAAGCCGCGACCCTCGCCCGGGAATTCACAGGGGAAAGTAAGCCCGGGACCAGCCCGCGAAAAGCAAGAAATCTCGCACCCGCACGTCCGCGCGCCCACCTTCGACCTTCGGATCCTGAGCGTCAGCGCGCCGCCCCAGCCGCCCTCCCGCCAGGGTGCACCCCAAACGCGGACCAGCGCCCTGCGGGCGCGACACCCCAGCGCCTGCGCACAAAGGGTCTGCGCGCCCCAAGTCCCCTGCGCCCGCACACGGCCAAACTAGCGTCCTGCGGTTCATGAACTGTCGATCAGGGGCCGCACCCGCCGCCGGGGTCGGGGCAGCACCGCCACCAGCACCAAGGCCCCTCCACAGTGCGGACAGCGCCCATCCCCCTCCTGGCCCCCGTCCTTTCCCGCGTCCGGTTCCGGCTCCGCTGCAACCACCGGCGCCACCGTCCCGGGGGGCACGAGCACCGCCCGAATCCGGGCCATTCGTTGCTGCCGCCCCCGGTTGGCCAACAGCCCATAATGCCGTATCTTCGCGAAGCGTTCCGGCAAGGTGTGCAGCCCAAACCGCCGCAAAAACTCCCCCACCTCCAAGCGCATCGTCTTGGCACGCCCCGCCTCCCGGTTGTCCCGGTAGGCGAAGTCCACCGTGCCCGCCTCCGCGTCCAACGCCAGGAGCCGCCGCGGACTGATCGCCACCCGGTGCGTGTAGCGCCCCACGTAGCGCAGGACTTGATCGGGTCCCGCAAACGGGCGTTTGGCGTACACCACCCACCGCTTCCCACTCACCGTCCGCACCAACTCCTGGAACGTGGCCACATCCCGCAACGGTGCCAACTGCCCGTGAAACTCCAACTTGCCGCGCGCATACAACCGTTGGAGACCGGCCAGGTACTTCCCTTGGAAGACCAACGCCAGCGCCTTCACGGGGAACAGATACCGTCCCGAGGCCCCCACCCAGCGTTCCCTGTCCCGGTCCCAGCCACCACCGGTGACCACGCAGTGCAGGTGATAATGGTCAATCAACGTCTGGCCCCAGGTGTGCAACACCGCCGTCAGGCCGATCAAGCCCCCGAACCGGTTGCGGCCGAAGGTGAGCAGCGTCTGGCTGGCCGCGTCGAAGAGCAACGTATAGAGCGCCCGGCGATTCTGGCGGATCAGGGGGTTGAGCCCGTGAGGCAGGGTGAACACCAGATGGAAGTAGGGCACGGGCAGGAGCAGGGCTTGTTGCCCTTGGAGCCACCGCTCGGCGGCCCCCCCCTGGCAGAGGGGACAATGCCGGTTGCCGCACGAGTGGGGCACGAAGTGTTCATAGCCGCACCGTGGGCACTGGTACTCATGTCCTCCGAGGGCCGGGGTGCGGCACATGCGCAACGCGTGGAGCACGCGCCATTGCTCGGGCGAGAGGGACGGCAACGTATGGGGGTGCGCCAGCGCCGCCGTGATCACCGCCGCCAGGCTCGGAGCCTGGACCGCGGACGCGGCCATCGGTGGCCCTCCGGCTTCAGGCCGCGGCCGCTTCGATCGCCGGCAGGGGCGGGAGGTTCAGTTGTTGGAGCGGACCCTGGATTTGGGCCAGACGCTCCTGGCGGACATGGAGGTAGGTCGTCGTGCTCGAGAGACTGGCGTGGCCCAAGAGACGCTGGACCACCGTGATCTCGACGCCGGCTTCCAACAGGTGCGTGGCAAACGAATGGCGCAGGCTATGAATCCCGCCCTTGCGCGGCAGGCCCGCCCGCTTGACCGCGTCCCAGAACATCCGCTGGCCGCTCCGGTCGAGCATCGGCAGCTCCAGGTTCCGTCGGCGGGGGAAGAGCCAGACGCGCGGGCGGAAAGCACGGTAGTAGGCCCGCAACTCTTCCAGCAGCCGCGGGGGCAAGAGCGTAGACCGATCCTTGCCGCCCTTGCCCAACTCGACCCGAATCTGTCCCCGCGCGCTGTCGATGTGCTCGACCTTGAGGTGGCAGGCCTCGCTCAGGCGCAGGCCCGCCCCGTAGACGGTCATGAGGAAGGCGCGCGCCTTGGGTTCCGGGCAGCCGATGGTGAAGAGCCGCTCCAGTTCTGCCCGGCTGAACACCTGTGGCCGCCGCGTCTGCCCACGCACCCGGGGGAGCACTCGGTCCAACGACTCGCTTGGCCGCTGCAGGACCAGATCGTAAAACCGACGCAACGCGCTGACGTGCTGGTTGAGCGAACTGGGAGCCAGATGCCGCTCCTCGCGCAGGTGCAGCAGATAGGCCTGGAGTTCCTCGTCCGTAATCCGGTCGGGCGACCGGTGATAATGTTGAGCCAGTGACGACACTGCCGCCACGTAAGCCTCAACCGTTCGCGCCGACATCCCTCGCAAAGCGAGTTCCCGCAACCAACGTTCTCGTAGTGGAGTCATAGGACCCCACTATCCTTCAGCTCGTACCCCCTGTCACAGAGACATCCGAACTCCCTCCGCGAAGCGGCTTAGTTCAACAGGTATTCGGCGACCTATTTGACGCAGTGTTTTGCGTCACTTGGAAGGTTGCCACTTGCCAAGTGCCCTGTCCAGAGCGATTTGTATTCGCAAGGAGGAATGGATGGACCCGACAAACGCGACCTTTGACCCGGGAGAACGTCTGATCCCGAACCCAAACCTGCGACTGCGCGCCCAAGTGGCCGAAGTGTGCCGCTTCCGTCACATGTCGCTGCGCACTGAGGACACCTACTGGCAGTGGATTCGACGCTACATCTTCTTCCACAACAAGCGTCATCCCAGGGAATTGGGAGCGCCAGAGATCCAACAATTCCTGAGCCACCTTGCGGTGCACGACCACGTTGCGGCTGGCACTCAGAACCAGGCGCTCAACGCCTTGGTGTTTTTATACCGCGAGGTTCTCGGGCACGATCCCGGGGACTTCGGACCGATCGAGCGGGCACCGAATCGGCGGCGAATGCCCGTGGTGCTCAGCCGTGAGGAGGTGGGCCGTTTGCTTTCGGCCATGCAAGGGACGGTGCGCTTGATGGCGCAAGTACTCTACGGGACGGGGTTGCGGTTGATGGAACTGCTGCGCCTGCGCGTCAAGGACGTGGATTCTGCCCAGGGCCACATCATCGTCCGAGAAGGCAAGGGCGCCAAAGACCGCGTGACGATCCTGCCAGAGTCGCTGCGACTACCCCTGCAGGAGCATCTGGAACGGGTTCGACTGCTTCACCAACGAGACCTCGCCGATGGACTCGGTTGGGTGGAGTTGCCCTTGGGTCTGCAGCGTAAGTACCCAAACGCCGAGCGAGAATGGGGGTGGCAGTGGGTGTTCCCCTCCGCCTTTCGGTCACGTCAGCCTCAGACCGGACGGCTGGGACGCCACCACACTGCCCCCGTAGCGCTACAGCGGGCGTTTCGGGACGCCGTCCGGCTGGCGGGCATCAACAAACCGGCCTCGCCTCATTGCCTGCGACACAGTTTCGCGACCGCACTGCTGGAGGCAGGGTACGACATTCGGACAGTGCAAGAGTTGCTCGGGCACAAGGACTTGAGCACGACGCAGATCTACACGCATGTGATGGCAAAGCCCGGATTGGGCGTGCGCAGTCCGGTGGATCTAATCCGCTGAGCGGGGGGCAGTTCGACTCGACCAGCAGGCTCAGAGCGCAGCGACCAGATCTAGCAATCGCGCGCTGTCCCGCTTCCACGTCCTCGCCGTCATCCCTTCGATGATCCGCCGCATCTCCTCCTTCACCGACCGCTGCGCGCCACCATCCGCCAGCATCCTCGGCATCGCCCTGAAGATGGCGGCCCGAAAGTCCTCCCTCCCCGGCCGGAAGTAGTGCTTCATGACGACCTCGGCGGTCCGGTGGCCGGTGACGCGCTGGACCAGTTCGAGCGGCACCCCGGCGGCGAGGGCAAGCGTGATCCAGGTGACGCGGAACGAGTGGAAATCCCGGACCGACGCCCGGCGGATTCCGTTCTCGCGCTCCACCTGCAGCCCTTCGATCTTCAACGCTCGCCGTGTGGCACGCACGATCTTGCACGCGGTCTCCCGTTCCAGTTCATTGAGGTAGGCGGACACCGATGCCCGGCTGCAACCCGTCGCTGCCGTCACCTCGTCGAACGTCTGGCCGTCCATGTACGCCCTGAACACCGCCCGCAGCTTCTCCGCCTTCGAGGTGGCGCCCAGGCCGCCGATGTAGGCGAAGCCCTTGGCCCGGACCGTCTCGGCGGTCTCGACCGGCAAAGCGCTCGATTCCGGGGCGGTCTCGAACGCCTTCGCCAGGACCTGTTTCACCCGCCAGGTGATCCCGTCCGGGTTGTTGCGGAACATCTGGGCCGCCGCCGGGAAGCAGTACCCCTTACCGCCCGTCGCGGCCCGAGCCCGTTCCAGTTCCTCCCGGAGCATCGGGAATACGGGGATGTCCACCGTCTCGCCGGTCTTGGACGTCTTGACCGTGATGAAGCCCGCCTTCAGGTCCACGTCGTCCCATTTCAGCAGGCAGGAATCGCCCCGGCGCATCGCCGTGCAAATCCCCGTCACGATCACGGGCCGAATGAAGTCGTCGGACGTGCACGCTTCCGTGATCGCCTTCAGTTCCTCGACC
>JAKQDH010000137.1 GCA_029558835.1 Planctomycetota bacterium
CGAACAGAACGGCCTCGCCCTCTTCCCCTACTCGAGCCTCGGACGGGGGTTCTTCTCGGGACGACTGGAGAGCACCGACCGGCAGCGCTTCGCGGAGGTCGTCGATGCCGCTTGCCAGCGGGCCTACTGCTTCGAGGTCAATTTCCGACGGTTGGAGCGAGTGGAGGCGCTGGCGGCGGAGACGGGCTACACCGTGCCCCAGATCGCCCTGGCCTACGTGGTTCAGCAGCCGATGAATGTCCATCCCCTCGTCGGCGCCGCCAACCGGAAGGAACTGGAGTCCGGCGTTGCTGCCCTGGACCTGCGCTTCCCCCCGGAGACGCTGGCTTGGCTTGACCTGCGCCGCGAGGCCCGATAAGGCGCAGACGATTCCGGTTCCGTGGGTAACCGCAGCCGCGGCGCCTGCAGTCCCACCGCCTCCGTCCCGTCGCAGTCTGAAGCCTCTGGCAGGTCCAGCAGCGGCGACCGGGGCGTCGTCCTCTCCGGTTCGAACTGAGCGCGGCCTCGTGGGAATGTCCCCTTTGGGTCTTTTGGCAAGCCCCGGGGCCGGAGCGGGTGGCGGGGGTGGGGCCGGCAGCGTGGCGGTGGGAGCGCCAGGGCTGCCGGCCCCGGAGGGAGGTTCGCGGATCAGTCGGCGTCAGCCGGATCGGCCGGGTCGGGCTGGTCCTGGTGGTCTATCCGGTCTTTGAGCCGATAGCTCTTGCCCTTGATGATCACCGTCTCGCAGTGATGCACGACGCGGTCCAGCACGGCGGAGGTGAGGGTGGCGTCGTTGGCGAAGGTCCTGGCCCACTTCTTGTAGACCCGGTTGGTGGTGATCAGCGTGGAGCCCTTTTCGTAGCGCTCGCCGAGGACCTGGAAGAGCAGTTCGGCGCCGACGCGGTCCACGGGCAGATAGCCAAGTTCGTCGATGCAGAGCAGCTCCGGCGCGACGTAGCGTCGCATGGCCTGGCGGAAGCGGTTTCCGGCCCTGGCCTCGGCCAGGGTGTTGATGGTGTCCACGGCGGAGGTGAACAGCACGCTGTGGTTGTGCTGGCAGACCTCCTGGGCCAGGGCGATGGACAGGTGAGTCTTGCCCAGGCCGACGCCGCCGATGAACACGACGTTCTGGCGGGCGCGCAGGAAGGCCAGAGTGAAGAGGTGCTGGATCTGGTCGCGGTTGATCTCCGTGGGCCAGTTCCAGTCGAAGGTGTCCAGGGTGCGGCTGGCAGGGAGCCTGGCGAGGCTGAGGCGACGCTGGATGCTGCGGGCCTGGGCGGCGTCGAGTTCCCCGGCCAGGAGGCGTAGGAGCAGGTCGTGATGGGAGCGGTTGAGGCGGGCGGCATCGGCCAGTTCCGTCTCGTGGTTCTCCAGCATCCAGGCGAGCTTGAGTTTCTGCATGCAGGCGATGAGCGGATCGGTCATGGGGATGGTACTCCTCGGTCTCGTTCAGTACACGTCCAGGTCGGGTTCGGGCAGGTCCAGATCGAGCAGGTCCTCGCGGCGGGTTACGTGCAGCGGGCCCGGTTCGGGCAGGACCCGTTGCCTGGCCGCCAGGATGTTCAGCACATACTCGGCGCCGAAGGCATGGTTTTCGCAGGCGTCGGCGAGCAGCCGCGCGACCTGGTCTCGGCCGTGGATCTCCGCCAGGGCATTGATGCGGCGCACATGGCTGCGCCAGTCCGGCCGGCGCTCGCGCAGGGCGCCGAGGTAGGTCTCGGCGTGGGACCCGAGGGCCAGGAAGCGTGCGAGCTGCTGCTGGTCCCGTGCATGGCGCGTGCGCAGCACGAGTTCGCGCTCGTGCTCGGGGTTCACCGATTTCTGCCGGTGGCCGTAGGAACGGGGATGGTCGGCCACCGGCACGTTCCCCTCGTCGAAGAGCGAGACACGGTCTGCGGCCAGGCGCAGCGAGAGCTTGCGGGAGGCCAGGGAGGAGGGCACGCTGTACAGGTTGGTGTCGACCGTGACGCGGAAGCGGCTGGAGACCGGGATGGTCCTGTCGACCGTGCACGGATGGGGTCCGGCGGGAAGGGCCGAGAGGGCGGCCCGCTCGGCCTCGGCGAACAGGTCGACGGGCCGGCGGCCGGTGGTGCTGTGGAGACGCACATTGGCCACCGTGTCGCGCCAGTCGGCCAGGGCGGCGTTCAGCGCCTCGATGGCGGCCGGTTCGCGGCCGGCAAGGAACGATGTGCGTGTATAGCCCACAGCCGACTCCACCCGTCCCTTCTGGTTGGCGCGCCTGGGGGTACAGGCGACCGGCCGGAAGCCGTAGTGGCCGGCGAAGTCCAGGTACTGGGAGTTGAACACCGCAGGCTGTTCGCCCATGGCCGGGCGGGTCACCGCCGTGCGGCAGTTGTCGACCATGATCTTGGCCGGGACCCCGCCGAAGAACTCCAGGGCGTGGCGGTGCGCCGCCAGCCAGTGCTCCATGGCCTCGCCGTAGAAGAACTCGGCGTACAGCATGCGGCTGTGGCACAGGACCATCACGAAGAACGACAGCCGCCGCCGACCGCCCGGCACGTCGACGGCACGCCAGCAGCCCCAGTCGGCCTGAGCGCACTCGCCGGGAGCGAACTCGGGGCTGAAGTGCGCGGGCAGCAGCCGCGGGCGCAGTTCGGCCACGCAGCGCTTGACCACGCTGTAGCCGCCGCTGTAGTGCTGTTCGCGCAGCATCTGCAGCAGACGGACGGCGGTCAGTTCCGGATACTGCTGGAGCTTGGCCAGGAGCCAGCCCCGGTACGGGTCGACGATGCTGCCGCGCGGCGCGGCCAGGCGGCGCGGCGGGCGGGGGGAGTGCAGCGCCCGGCGCACGGTCTTGCGGTGCACATGCAGGCGGTCGGCCACGGCCCGCACGCTGTGCAGCTCCGCATGGAGGGTCAGTATCTGCTGCCAGAGTTCAGGCTGCATCAGGCTCCCTCCTTCAGCGGCAGGACCTGCCAGACGGGGTACTCGTAGGCCACCAGCTCGGCGGCCTGCAGTTCGGCCCGGGCCTGCCGCAGGCGGTCCGTGTCCAGCCCGAGCCGGGCACCCAGGGACCGTTCGCTCCACCAGGACAGCCCTTCGGCGTCCGACACGGTCACCAGGAACAGGTACAGGGCCAGCGCCCCGTGCGAACAGCGCTCGATGTAGTGCTCGCGCACCAGCCGGTGATCCACCCAGCTGAAAGCGCGCGGGATCTGCCGGATGCGCTCCCGGCAGACCGGTTCCTTCACGATCGCAGCCATAGTGCTTCTGTCTCCTTTCGCGTCACGGTCACCGTGCGGCGGCGCGGGCACCATGCCCGGCCCATCCCGCGCCCGTCACCGTCAGAGCGCCGGAGACAGCTGCCAATGCGCGTCGAGTAACGTTCGGCAAGACACTTGCTGAGAGTCTTTTAGGAGATGAGCGAGCGTCGAGTAACACCCCCTCCCGTGCGGGAAACGAGCGTCGAGTAACACCGGGGAAAAGCGACTCAGCCGTCCGGCGCGGTGGCGGCAGGGCCCCGCGCCATGCGCCGGCCCCGCTCCCGGTACTGGCGCATGGACGCCAGCAGCTCGACCGGATCGGTCGTGTCGGTTACCTGCGAAAGGAAGCCGGAGACCGTCTCGAACAGCGCCTGCAGCGTCGCCTCCGGTGGCAGGTCGGGCGGTGGGTTCGAGGCCGAGAGCTTCTGCCGCTCCCGACGGCGGCGGTTCGCCGCCGCACAACGTCTGCGAGCCTTTTCGGTGAAGGCCGGATCGTCACGGCACCTGCGCGCATACCACTCGCGCTGGCGCCGGCGCGTGCACTCCCGCACGCACTCATCACGGCCACAGCAGTGCTGGTGCTCCGGGTTGTAGCGGTTCGGGCGGAAGGTGCGCCCGCAGATCCTGCAGCGAGACAGAGCCGGCGCCATCGTCCCCGCTCTCCAGGCTCTCCACCTCCGGCCTGGACCGGTCCGTCCCACGGGCCTTGACTAAAGAGGGGAAGAAGACACGAGGAAAACGGAAGAACATCTGGCGATGAGGGAAGTTGCGGAAGAAGAAGCCAGAAAGGCCGTCGGCCCCTCCGCCAACCGCGCCTGCCCCGGGGCCCGCAGGAGCAGCCCCGGAATGGTACACTCACACAGGCCGCCTACGGTACACTTTCAGGATGGCCGTGAGAACGAGTGTGCCTCAACGCGGATGACGTCCCCGATCATGCCGCCGCGGACCTTCTCTACCGCGTTCATGATCCAGCCATCCCAGTGCCGGTTGTGATAGGTGGAGAGCATCACCTGGTGCCTTCGGGCGGCGGCGATCAAATCGCGCGGGCCAGCAAGGGCCGAACCGACCGGGGCGCCCAGCCCCTTGCTGA
>JAKQDH010000164.1 GCA_029558835.1 Planctomycetota bacterium
AGGTCCTGCACCGGCGGATCGAGCAGGAAGTCGATCTCGCCCGAGAGCAGCGCCGCGACCCGGGTGGCGGCCGAGCGCACCGGGGTGAACACGACCTTGGCCACCTCCATCGGGTAGCTGCCCTTGCCCCAGTAGTCCTCGTTGCGCTCGAGCTCGGTGCGCACGTCGGGCTCGCGCTTCACCAGCCGGAAGGGACCCGTGCCGTTGGTGTTGCGCACCGCGTAGGTCTCGTCGCCGGCCTTGTAGTTCTGCGGCAAGGTGACCTTGTTCGCCTCGGACCACTCGCGGTCCATGATGAAGAGGTTGGTGAGGTTGTTGGGCAGCAGCGGGTTGGGGCCGTCGGTGCGCATGCGCACGGTGTGCTCGTCAACCTTGGTCACTTCGACCACCGAGGTCAGCAGGCCCTTCATGTCCGAGTTCTCGTGCTTGGCGCGCAGGATCGAGAACACCACGTCGTCGGCGGTGAAGGGGTTGCCGTTGTGGTACTTCACCCCCTCGCGCAGCTTGAATTCCCAGACGTTGGGGTCGTCGGTGATCTTCCACGAGGTCGCCAGCCGCGGCGCCAGCTTCATGGCCTGGTCGCGGAACACCAGCGAGTCGTACACCTGATGGTTCATGACGTGGGTCGGACCCTCGTTCTGCGCGTGCGGGTCCATGGTCAGCGCGTCACCCGCGGCCGCCCAGCGCACGGTCTGCGCGGAAGCGGGCGTGGCGGCCATGCCGGCGAGGGTCGCGAGGGCAAAGGGCAGGGCGAGGGCGAGTCGGGTCTTGTTCATTCTTCGATCTCCGTCGGGTGCTGCTGGGGCTGAAAGGCGGGTGGGCCGGCGGGCTGCCGGAAGGCCCGGCAGCGAGCATGCCGGCCGATTGTTGCACCGGCCGGGTCGGCGGGCCAAGCGCACCGTCTCCGGATCAGGGCTCTCCCCGATCCGGGGTGCGTACGCCCTCAGCCCAGCCAGCGTCCGATCGTCCCCATGGCGATGGTGAGGAAGCCGAGCGTCAGGTTGGTACCGACGAGCTGGCGGATGCGCCCGAGCGCCGCGCCGCCCGCCTTCCAGTCCTCGGCCACGACCGCGCGCGTGAGCGCGGCGTAGGGCGTGAAGAACACGAAGGCGTAGATGGCGATCATCACCAGCCCCATCAGGAACATGATGTGCTGGTACAGCGGCGCCGCC
>JAKQDH010000170.1 GCA_029558835.1 Planctomycetota bacterium
GCAGATCGGATCTCTCGTTCAAGACAGAAGGTTTCCACTACATCGCGCTTCCGCCCCGCCACCGCCTCTGGCAACCGCGCCCGCGGCCCTCGGCCCCACAAAAAAACCGAAAAATCCCCACTGCTGTCTAACTTGGGGTAGGACGCTCCGCCATCGTGCTCACCCGTTGCCGCGCACGCGCTTCACGCGGAGGAGCATGGCGGCGCGGCTCGGGCCCGCCGTCCCGTTCCAACCGATGGTTTGCCCGCGGTGTGGGGCCGTCTACTCGACGAGCATTTCCGTCTGCACGCGGACGAAGGTGCGCTCACTGACAATGACGGACTCGCCCTCGCCGGAGCCGAAAGCGTCGAACGCTTCCGTAAGGAAGGTCTCGGCCGGCCAGGAAACGTGGGCCGGGCGGACGCGTGTGCTGTACGTCGGGAGACTCACCAGCCGGGGGCTGGACGACGTGACCTCGCGGACCGGGGCGATCGTGTAACGGGCCGCAGGGCCCAGCGACGCCGCGCACGAGCCGGCGCGGCCGCCGGGCTCCCGCGATCCGGCGGTACGGTTCGCCGCCGCCCGAACCGCCGTCGCCGGCGCGCAACCCGCGGCACCCCGCGTCTGCCGCGGTGCGGCTCCTCCCGTGGGCATGCTGAGGGTGCCGGACGGCCGGGGAGCGGCGACGTCGGCCAGTGCCACCCCGGCGTACAACGGGCGATCCGCGTCGGCGCGGGCTGGACGTGCAGGCGCGCTCCGCGCCGACCCTGCCTGCCACGCAGGCCGGGCACGGCAAGACGTGCCTCCGCTCTGCTTCTGACTGCCGCAGGCCGCCTGCGTTCGGCTGGATGGGAGCGAAGGTGAGGCCGCGGGCACGGGGCCTTCACTGCCTGTCGGCGATGATGTGTCGCCTGCCTCTGTCGCGTGGTCCGCGGCTGGGGCGGGCGGGAATGCCTGCGGGGCCGACTGCGGCGCGGGGACCGGCGCCTCGGGGGCTCCGTCAGTGCGAGCCAGCTCAGCCCGTGTTGCGGCCACCGCAGACTCCGTGTTGACCGGCGCCGCCCCGGGCGCGCGGCTGGCATTTAACGACAGGGTGATGCCGGCCTGAGCACCGTCCACGATCTCCGCCTGCGGGCCGAGACGGCGCGCCCAGCACACAAGACTCACGTTGCCGCCGCTGCCCGCGGTCTTCACGCCGCCGGCCAGCCAGAACCCGCCCGCCACCGAGGAGACCATCGCGGTCATCAGGCTCAGGAACTCCGCAGCGCGTTGCATGGTCGTTCTCCCCTCGGGGCGGGAGCAGTCGGCAAGGTTCGCCCGCCCGGTAACTAGAGGCCTGACATGCGGAGAGGTTAGCCCAAGCGCGCCCTGTTTCTTCAACATTTTCACCGACCGGGCCGGGAGATATTGCCGAAGGTGTCGGGGGCAACGGTTTCCGGGTCAAGGCTTGACGATTGACTACGCCGAGAGATTCCGGATGCCACGGCACAGACCAACCGCTGCGGAGTGCCGCGTGAACCCCGCACCCCGATCCGGGCAGGCCCCCCATCGCGACCGAGCTGGCCAAGCTGCGCCGGGAGAACGAGCGGCGGGCGGGCGGCGGTTGACGCCGGTCCGCCGCCCGGACCCCTGCGGGCCGACACCGCACCCGAAGAAGCACCCGCATCCGCCCTTTCTCCCGGCAGTACACCTCGCAACTGCCTACGCCAAAGCGGCCCCGCCTGAGGGTGGGCAAGAGCAGCCGCGTTCCATTTTGACCGTGGGTTTTGCCGGCCTGGGGTGTCGAAGTATACAGTGGCTGCCGGGACCGCGACGTTCTGACCGAACCGGAGTGGCGGCGGATGGGCGAGCCGCAGCACGATGCGAGGATGGCGGACATCGTCGCAACCTACCGCGACACGATCCAGCCGCTGTACCAGTTCGTGGCCCGGCGCGCCGGGCGTTCCCGCCAATTGGCGGAGGATATCACGCAGGAGACGTATCTACGCGCCGTGGCGCAGTGGCGGACCCGGCGCCGGCCGCGGAATGCGTTGGCCTGGCTGCAGACGGTTGCACGCCATCTCCTGCTCAACCACTACCGCCGCCGGCGGCCCGAGTCGCTGGAGGCATCCGGTGGTGAAGGGGTCCTCGAAGCCGCGCCCGTGGACGGTCCGGACGCCGCCACGCTGGTGTACTGGGGGCTCGCCCGCCTGCGGCGGCGGCCCCGCCAACTGCTGGAAGCGTTCTACATCGACGGCAAGTCCGTGAGCGCCATCGCGACCGACCTCGGTGTCTCCGAGCGGGCGGTCGAAGGGCGCCTCCGGCGTGCCCGACAGGCGCTCGAGGACCGCTTGACACCGATCGTGCGAGATCAGGAAGGCATACCATGAATGCAGACCGTACGCCCGATCCCGAGTTCGTGAACCGTCTCGAATGGCAAATCGAATCGGCGTGGCGCCGGCGGGAATCCGTGGCCCCCACGGCACGCGCCGGGCGGCTGCTCAAGTCCCGCCTGGGCACCAGCCTGGTGCTGGCGGTCGCCGCCATGTTCGTGGGTGGCGCCGGCACCTACGTGGCGACCCATCGCGTGGACGAGGAGGCGGTGGCACTGTACATCGCGCGTGGTGAGGCCCTCGTGGAAATCGCCCGCACCCAACTGGACCACTGGGCCCAGGAACTTACCCGGGCTCGCGACCTCCTTAACCTGGGGCTGGCCGGCGAGCCGGACGTGCAGCAAGTCGAAGCCATGTTCGTGCAGGCGCAGGCCGACGTGCAGACTCGCGAGCTCGAGCTTACCGAGACGCGCACCACCGGCGCGAATCCCAACGATGCGTTAGCCGCCCCACTGGTCCGCGGACGAGACTTCGTGAGCGAGCGGCTGGCCGCGCGGCGGCACCCGCTGCAGATGCGGCTCGCCGTCTTGATGACCCACGAGCAGCGCAGCGGCCAACTTTTTGACAACGGCTTGGTGTCCGAAGAGGTGATCAAGAACGCCCAAGTGCAGGTGGCCGCGGCCGGGCAGGAGTTGGCGGGGCTGGAGCACCACCTCACCCTCCGCGCGTCCTTCCTGGCCGGGGAACTGTCGGCCACGGAGGTGGAACTGCAGAGCATGCGCTTCGCCGCCCGCGCCGCCCGGGAGAGCGCGGCCCGCCAGGCAGAGGTCGTCGCCGAGCAGTACCAGCGGCTCCGGCAACTCGCGGAGAACGCCCTGGTCTCCGACCCGGAACTCCGCCGGGTCGAGGCCCAACTGCGCACGGCCCGGGCCCAGGTGGAACTCGCCGACCTCGAACTGCGCATCCTCGAGCAGAAACTCGAGACTGCCACGAAGGAATAAACGGGATCGAATCGATCGGCAATTGCGATCGGGGGATCGGGGTCAACTCTGATACCATCCCCGACGTTAGTCACAGACGGGCGCGGCGGCTCAGCTTCACAGCATTACCAACTCACCTGAACACGATCGGCCCAACGCGCGACCTTGGTTTCGCGGCGGAGTCAATTGTCAAGAGTTGAACCCTAGCCGAAGACGGGACACGTTCGTTTACCACCCGCTTACGTCCCCCAGCAGTCGAGGGCACCCGTCGACGGGCGCGGGAAACGAAGCTGTCCCGTTTTCCCATGCGATTGGAGCCGAAGGGATTCGAACCCTCGACCTTCTGGTTGCAAACCAGACGCTCTCCCAACTGAGCTACGGCCCCGCGGGTCCACGAGGGCGGCAGGGTATTCGATCTCGGGGCGTTGGCCAAGCCGCCGCGTCGAACTACTGCTTGCGCATGGACTCAATCAGGATGTCGGCGATCTCCGGCCGGGTGAACTCCGCCGGCGGACGCTCCCCGCGCGCCAGCATCTCGCGCACCTTCGTCCCCGACAGCGAAATCTGGTCGCCTTCGATCACGGGGAACGTCTTGGGGCTGACCATGCCGCCCGCCTTCTTCGACCAGGCGGTGTGCTCGAAGTTCATGGTCTGCAATTCCAACGCGCCCGGCGGCAGCGTATCGAAGATCTTCTGGGCATCATAGGTGCCGTAGTAGTTGCCCACGCCGGCGTGGTCCCGACCGACGATCAGGTGGCTGCAACCGTAGTTCTGCCGCAGGATCGCGTGCAGGACCGCCTCGCGCGGGCCGGCGTAACGCATCGCGTTGGGCATGATCGACAGCATCGTCGTCTTGGGGTTGTAGTAGTTGGCAATCAGCACCTCGTAGCACTTCATCCGCACCTCGGCCGGGATGTCGCCTTCCTTCGTCGCCCCCATCAACGGATGAATGAGCAGCCCGTCCACGATCTCCTGCGCGCACTTGGTGATGTACTCGTGGGCGCGGTGAATGGGGTTACGCGTCTGGAACGCCACGATCGTCTTCCAGCCCCGCCGCTGAAACTCCGCCCGCGTCTGCGCCGGCGTCAGCCGGTGGGCCACGAACATCGGGTCGTGCCGCGCCGTCACCACGTCGATCTTGCCGGCCAGGCAGGTGGAGCCCGACTCCATCACGATCTGGACGCCGGGATGGGCGGGGTCTTCGGTCAGGAACACCTTGACGGCCTGCTTGCGCTTGTCCTGCTTGTACTTCTCCGTGACGGTCATGTAGCCCAGCAGCCGGCCGGCGTCGTCATTAAGGGCGACGCGGTCGCCCACGCCGATCTTGGCGGCCGTCGCGTCATCCACTGCACAGGTGATCGGCGCCGGCCAGAGCGTGCCGTTCTGCAACGTCATGTGGTCGCAGACGCTGTGGTAGTCGGCCTCGCCCATGAACCCCTCCAGCGGGCTCATCGCGCCGGTGGCGATCATCTCCAGGTCACACTGCTGCCAGGCCGTCAGCGTGATGGCCCGACCCGGTGGCGTTGCCTCCTTCGGTTTGCCCGTCCGATCAACCAGCCGCCCCCCATGTGGATTCACAAGCTGCGTCCGCCCCATGACCGTTCCTTTCATTGACAATGCGAAAACTGGCTCGCGGCGTTAAGCCGCTGTGAGCCTGGAGAGTAAGGGCAAGACCTTCGTTGTTCAACCCCCCGCGCTGCGGCCCGCGCCCACCCAGGCTGTGGGGCCCCGTCCCGTCCCCCCCTCGCGCCAGGCGCAAAAGGACCTTCCCTGGTGTGTAACTCGCGGGCAGGCGACCGCAGTCCCGGCAACTCGTCGCCGTGGGCGCTTGCTCTCCGACGACCCGGTCCGCGCCGGCGCTCAGGGCTCACTGGGCGCGGGAGTCAGCGGTGTCGCCGACGAGAGCTGCACAGCCGGGGCGGCGGCGGGCGTCCCGCTGGTCGCAGCCGCAGAGGTACTCTGCGGAGCGGGGGTGCCGGTGGCCGGCGTAGGCGTGGCGCCCGGCGTTGACGTCGCGGCCGGCGTGGACGCCGCGGCCGGGGTTGACGTCGCCCCCGGCGTGGGCGTCGTGGCCGGGCGATGCTTGCCCGGCGCCAACAGCATGGTCATCCGCCGCCCGTCCATGGCGGGCTCGCGCTCCACGCGTGCCCGGTCCGCCAGGTCGCGGATGATCTCCTGCAGGATCGCCACCGCGGAGTCGCGATGCACGCGTTCCCGACCCCGGAAGAGCATGGTGAACTGTACCTTGTCACCCTCCTCCAGGAACCTCTGGGCGCGTGCGACCTTGATCCCGCGGTCGTGCGGGTCGGTCTTGGGCCGCAGGCGAATCTCCTTGACGGCGATCACGTGGGCGGCCTGGCTGACTTTCAGCTTCTTCTTCTGCAGGTACTTCTGCCTGCCGTAGTCCATGACCCGGCAGACCGGCGGACGCTCCGTGGGCGAAACCTCCACCAGGTCGAGCCCCGCCTCCCGCGCCATCGCCAGCGCCTCACCGATCGGGATGATCCCGATCTGCTGCTGGTTCTGGTCGATCACCCGTACCGGCGACACCCGGATTTGCTCATTCAGACGCAGTGCTTTGGAAATGGCTCCTCACCTCACGAAACAAGAACTTACATACCTGAAAACGACGATCAGCCTGTCTCCGGCGTGCCCAAGCGCTTCTGCCGGATTTCCTCCTGACACCGGGTGATGAAGGGCCCCAGTTCCTGGTTGCCCGACGTCCGCCCGCTGCGGTCGTTGACGTTCACCGAGCGCTCGGCGGCCTCCCGCTCACCGACGACCAGGATGTAGTTGACCTGGGCACTGCGGAAGCGGTGCTTCTTGGGCCCGATCTTCTCGTTGGAGAAGTCGCCCTCCGCCCGCAGGCCGGCCTGGCGCAGGGCAGCCAGCACTTCCTGCCCGTAGGCCGCGCTCTTCTCGCTGACGCTGGCCACGCCCACCTGCACCGGGGAGAGCCACAGCGGAAACGCCCCGGCGAAGTGCTCGATGAGAATCCCCACGAAGCGTTCCATGCTGCCAAAGGGCGTGCGGTGGATCATGATCGGCCGATGCGGCTGGTTGTCCGCCCCGATGTAGGTCAGGTCGAAACGCTCGGGCAGGTTGTAGTCCACCTGCACCGTGCCGAGCTGCCACTTGCGTCCCAGGGCGTCGCGCACCACGAAGTCGATCTTGGGGCCGTAGAAGGCCGCCTCGCCCGGCTCCACCACGAAGCTGATGCCGCTCGCCTCGGCCGCCGTGCGGATGGCACGCTCCGCCAGGTTCCAGTTCTCGTCCGAGCCGACGTACTTGTTGCTGTTCGGATCGCGCAGGCTCACCCGCACGGTGTAGTCCTTCAAACCCAGCGTCTCCAGCACCCGGCGGGTCAGATCGACCGTGGCGTTCACCTCGGACAGCAACTGCTCCGGCGTGCAGAACAGGTGCGCATCATCCTGACAGAAACCGCGTACCCGCGTCAGCCCGCTGATCTCGCCGCTCTGCTCATAGCGATAGACCACGCCGTACTCGCCCAGCCGCACGGGCAGATCGCGGTAGCTGCGCTGCCGGGCCGCGTAGAGCTGGATGTGGTGCGGGCAGTTCATCGGCTTGAGCAGGTAGCCGTCCTGCTCCTGGAGCAGGTCCTCGATCACCCGGCGATTCGCCTGCCCGCAACCCGCGCCCGCCCGCAACCCCTGCAAGACGCGCGTGTGCCGGGCCGGGTCATGGCGCTCCAACTCCGCCAGCCAGTGCTGCTCGCGCGGGCTGAACTCCCCCGCGTCCCCGCGGGCGACGGTGGCCTCCCACAGCTCATTGAGCAGCCGGGCGGAATCGCTCTCGTACATGGGTGGAAACTGCGAGTCCCGGTAGTACGGGAAGTGCCCGCTGGTGCGGTACAGCTTCAGCCGCCCGATATTCGGCGTGACCACCATCTCGTAACCGAGCTTGAGCATCTCCTGCGTCAGGTAGCTCTGCAACTCGGCGCGGACGATCGTCCCCTTGCCGGTCCACAGCACCAGCCCCGGCCCCACTTCGTCGCTCAGGACGAACAGGTCCAGCTCGCGTCCCAGCACGCGATGGTCACGCCGCTTCGCCTCCTCCAGCCGCGTGAGAAACGCCTCCAGCGATGACGCCTTGAAGAAGGCCGTCCCGTAGACGCGCTGCAACGGCTGCTCGTTCACGTCACCGCGGTAGTACGCCCCGCTGACTTGGCGAACCTTGAACGCCTTGATGAGCCCGGTGGAGGGCAGGTGCGGCCCGCGGCAGAGGTCCTCGAAACGCCCGTTGTCGGGCTCCCCGGTGACGTAGAAACTCAGCACGTCGCCTTCCGCCCGCTCGGCGTTTTCGATCTTGTAGCGGCTGCCCTCGGCTTGCAGCTTGCGCATGCCTTCTTCACGCGGCAGCTCGTAGCGCCGAAACGGGCGATTCTCCTTGACGATCTGACGCATGCGGGCCTCGACGGCCGCGAAGTCGTCCGGCGTCAGCGACCGCGGCAGGTCGATGTCGTAGTAGAAGCCGTCCTCGACCGGCGGGCCGTACACCAGTTTCGTCTGCGGGAACAGCTCGCAAATGGCCTCGGCCATAACGTGCGCGGCGCTGTGCCGCAGCACGTGCAGGCTGTCGGCGTCCTCATCCGTGTCGGTGAGCAGCTTGAGGGTGCAGTCCCCAGGCAGGGGACGGTTCAGATCGATGATGTCGGCACGCCCGCCGAAGGTGACCTTGGCGGCGACGGCCGAGCGCGCCAGACGTGGACTCAGCGTGGCCGCCACTGCCGCCGGGGTGGCGCCCTCCGACACCGTGAGCCTCTGACCATCAGGCAGCGTTACGTTCAGAGCGAACCTCCGTTTCACGCCCCCGCCCGAGTCCGGCGGCCGGACCGGCCGGCCTCTTCCCGAGGCGTTGCCTCGACCGTCGAGCGGAGTAACCGTCGCGCCTCAGAAACAAGAAAGCGACTCAGACTCACTGACGCGCACAGCGTCCGCTGCGCCAACCCATGCTGGCACCCGGACGACTTAACATGTGCGACGCGTCAACAAGGTCTGAATCGCTTTGGCCGTCACCACGGAAAGGTGGCGTTTCGGCCTCCGGGCACAACCCGGACGGCCATATTCTCCCACCACTTCCCAATATAGCACATCGGTCAGACGGGTCAAGGTAGTTAACCGACCGCACCGGGAGGCCGCCCGGGGGCCGATTCCGCTGCCACTGCACAAGCGGGCAGCCCCCGAGGTGGCTCAAGGGGGACCCATCTCCAAGCCGTCCTCCCGTCGGAACTTGCGCGCTCAGCCTCCGTGACAGGCGGGCCGCCGGGGCGTGAGGTGGAATCATACCCCCGCGGGCGCCGCGTTGGGCGGCACGGCCCCCAAGACCGCCACGTCAGCTCCGGGGGGCCGACGCTCCGCGCCTGCCCGGCGACGGAGCCCGTCAGTCCCTGGCGCCGCTGGATACTTGCGCCAGATACACCGGGTTGGTCCAGGCGCTGCGACCCGCCTGGTCGATCACCTCAACGCGGATGTACTTTTCCTCGCCGGTGCAGCGGTACTCGGCGTCGCGGAGGGGGGCCCCGGTGGGCGCCTCCACGACCCTGCCCGTGTAGGTTCGACCCTTGAAACGGACGCGGGCCGCGGGACTGCACCGCACCGAAAACTCGACCGCGCCCCCGACCGTCGCCACGTCGAGTCCCTCGATGGTCGGACCCTGCGTGGCGTAGAAGGCACCGCTGCGCAACGCGGCGCAGATCGACTCCGGCGTCAGCCTGTCCGCCCGGACCATCACCCAGCCGCCGCCGATGTCCTCGGGACCGCCGTGGGCATCATCGCCGGCTGTCCCCCACACCGCTCCCACGCGGTCTAAGTGCGCATCCCAGAGCAGCTCCGCGTTGTGCGTCCCGTTGAGTCGGCGCGCCAGGTGGTTGTAGATCTCCAAGGCCACGTACCCGCCCGCCAGCGGTGTGTAATCGCTGAGTTGATGCCCGCTCCAGTACGGGTGCACCATGATGGCCACGCCGCCCTGAGCAGTAACGGCCCGTAGAACCTCGACCGGCGACAGTCGCTCGGCCGCGATCGACTCGCGGACGTTGACGCCGACGATGTGATAGATGTCGCCGCCGTACGGATTGTCCGGGTGGAGTTCGACGCCCGGAACGACGAGCAGGCCGGCCGCCTGCTCAGCGAGGACTGGTCCCGCGATGCCGTGGTCGGTGATGACGATGAAGTCATACCCGGCGGCCCGATACTGAGCGCAACGTTCCTCGACGCCGACCGCGCCGTCGCTGCGCGTGGTATGGCAATGCAGGTTGCCCCGCCACCACCGACCCGCCGTCTGAAATGGATTCACCCAGGCCGCCATTCAGAACCCCAACCCACTGCGACTTCGTAGGGCGTCCAGATACCCTGAGGCACCAGAACCACCTCAACACCGTCCTGCCCTTCGGGGAGAGGGCAGAGCGCGGGAGATTGCCGGGGGCTGCCGCCCTCCCCGGACACTGCCGTGACACGAAAGGCGTTTGTGCCGGTGGCTCCAAGACTATCCGCGTTTGCGTCGTGAACCAAGAGCGGCCGTCGCGGGGTGCGGCCATCGGGCTACGTCCGGGGGAGATGCGGACACCTCCGTCCGTCGCGTCCGCGCCAGCGAGGCGGTGGCAAGCCGGGCCGCGGACTGGGGGACGTGGCGGCATACCCCCCAAGTTCGTGCCTTGACGACGATTTGCCCGGCGACCGGTGCCCCCGCGCCCCGTACGTGGCACCGAGCCCCGTTCGCCCCCCGACAATCTCTCGGGACGCTGCTTGTCCCCCCCGACTGTGGTGTATACTGACAGGTAGTCCGAAAATCGTGGACATCGTGCGATGCGCCGGTCTTTGTTGCCCCTTTCGACCGGCGAACCGCACCAGCCACGCCAGGGAAGAAGAGACAACTCAGTTTCGAGGAGGCTATCAAATGACACGCATGTTTTTGCGCTGGATGTCGCTCATTGCGGTGGCCGCGGGGGTGGTGGGCTGGCTTTCCGTGACCCGCGCCGACAACTGCCCCTGGGGCGGCGCGGGCTATGACTGCGGCGGGCCGGGGCAGGTGGGATGTTGCATGGACTTTGCCGACCAGGAGGATTGCGTGCGCCGGACGTCGTGCGAGTGCATCGGCGACCAGATCTTCCCGCCGCTGTGGGGTCTCTGCAACCAGACCAGCGTCACGCCGTTCCCGGCGAGCGAACGGCGCCACTTCCACCTGAGAACCACTCTTGGGGTCGCCACGTGCAAGCTGCAGTGCGAGGAAATGCAGCCGTGTTATGACGTGTATACTTGCTCACCACCGATGCCCGGGGAGGTGTGCTGGAATGACCAGGACTGCAAGCGCAGCAAGTATCCCCTCTTTTTGGAGGGCCGCGTCCCTTGGCGCGACTCGTACACGTATTGCGGACCGGTGGCGCCATGAGTCACTTGGTTCTCATGCTTAAGTGAGACCAAAGGAGCACGACCATGTGGTGGTTCGCGATGCTGCCTGCGCTTGCGGGGATGGCCTTGGCCGAACCGCCCGCCAGGCAGGTACTGACCAGAGCTGACTTGCCGCCGCAAATCCGGCAACTGCTCGAAGAGCGCTCGCAGTGGCGGGGTGTGAACTTCATTTGGCATGTCCGGAACAACTGTAGTGACGGAGTTTCCTATGAGCGCTATTACGAAACCCGGGTCGTGCGGGACCGTGCCCTGGAGGTCAACAAGGGCGACGCCGAGGGGCTTCATCGGGAGGACTTCCGGAACACCTACTCGGAGACGGGTAAGAAGCTGACGGCTGAGGACTTTGGGCTCAATCAATATGCGCGCCCGCGACGCAAGCTGCTCTATGAAGGAGCAACCTGGTACCGCAAGGGCGAGCAGACCTCGACGCTGGTCTCGCCGCGGACGGATGAGAACGCCTATGCGCCGGACGAAGGCACTTACCGGCCGGACCTGCTCGGCCTGTTCCCCGCCTGGCGACCCGAGTACTATGAGAATGTCTTCGTCATGCCGAAGTCGTTTGAGTGGACCGAGGTGCCGGTGAGCTACGACACCGCCCGGGTCGGTGCCCGCGAGATCGTCTCCATGGCCTGGGAGCAGCATGGGACGCCGCTGCGCCTCGAGTGGGAGCTGGACACGCAGCGCGGCGGCCTGCCCGTGCGCTCCGGGTTGTATGCGGGAAATGACATGGTCTGGGAAAGCCGCATCTCATTGAAACAGTTCGGCCAGAAGTGGTACCCAGCCCAGGTCGAGATGTCAGAGTTCGCCGAGCACGGCGGCAAGGTCCCCTACGAAGTCGTTACCGTGGACGCCATCGAGTGCTTCGACCCGACCGATGAGGACTATGAAGCGCTCAACCCCACCGCAGCCCTGGGCGTCGACCTGGGCCACAACATCGCCGTTCGGGAAACCGGCTCCCGTACGTGGGATGGTACCCAGTTCATCACCCCTGACGAGGCCGTGGAACTCGTCTACGGCTGGGGTGTGGACTTCGGGCCGCTCTGGGTGCGCGACATTGCTCGGGAGATGAAGATCACCGAGGAAGAGTACCGCGAGAAGGTCCGCCAGGGGCGCGAGGAATACCGGCGTGTAAACGGGCTGCCTGCGGGATATGGTGAGTTCGTGGCCGGCCAGCCCGGGCAGGCGGCGGAGGACGAGTGGGAGCGCTACACCCGCGAGTTCGTCGAGCGGCACAAGCTGGAGGGCGAACGAAAGGACCGTGCCTACGAGATGCTGCGTCAGTGCCAGGCCCGCCGGGCATGGTACCTATACAAGCACCGGGATGACTTCCAGCGTTTGGAAGGTCCCGCGGCCGCGGGTGCGTCACCGGCGAAAGACGATGGTTCCCCGCGTCCCGAGGCAACCGAGCGGCAGGAGAAGCTTAGGCGTCTGCGGCAGCCCATCCAACTGATCTTCGACCGGCAACTGAAGCCGGGGGTCCACACCCTGCTGCCGAAGGCCGAGCGCAGCCAAGACGCCGCCTGATCAAGTCCGGGCGACACGGCGACCCAAGCGGCCAACGAGGCCGGCATGGTCAAGCGCAGCCCTGCCGTGCCGAACAGGATGCCGAGCAGGGTGGCATGGCCAAGCGCAGAGCCGCCCTGCTCTCCGAAATGCGAGAGACGGCGGGGCGCACTCGCACACTCTCGCGTCCGCCAGCGGACAAGCTCCGTCGGCCCGGACATGTCACCTGAGCCGCACGTGATCCCGTGTCACACCCGTGCGGGTCGACCAAACTCAGGACACGCCGAAGAGCGAACTGATCAGGTTCGCCAGGATCGCCGTGAGGACCGTCACCAGCGCCGAAACGAACTGCTCCAGGAAACCCGACGACGTCAGGAACCCACCGATATCCATAGCCTGACTCCCCGTCCGGGGCGGCGCACCCCACGCCACCCCCGAACGGGCAGGAATCATACGCCGCCCCCTCGGTGCCGACAACCGCCCCGTCGGGCCCGGCCGACGACCAACCGCCCCCCGCCAACCCCGACCGGCCGCGTGGGAGCCCCACCCGAACCCGAGTGGAGACGAGGGGCGTCGCCCGCGCACCGAGAAGGACCCTCGCTCCTGCTCGGGTTCCGGCCCGGCTCGACGCCAGCGCTGGTTGTGTTACCGTATGTGCGCTCCGCCGCCCGGCGGCACGCTCGTGGACTCGATGAGTACGCTCCCGTTCCCAGGAGAGGAGGGCAAGGCGATGACAACTCCAATGCGTCTCGGCGCGCTACTTGTTGTCGGGCTTGGCGTTCTGCTTATGATGGATCCCGTGGGGGGCGGGCCCGCGCCAGGGGAGGGTGCCGCGCAGGAGCGGGCGGAATCCCCCGAGGCGGTCGCCATCGCCGTTGACGGCCAGTCGGTTTACCGCCTTTGGTCCGACGGGACCGTCGATGTGCTGTCCATGTCCGAGGCTGGTCGCCCCAACGCCCGCTGGTTCAGGATCCCGCGCGGGTCACGTCCTGGCGAGGGAGCTGAGAGTGGCAAACCGGGGCAGTAGGCACGGCCGTCATCGTGCCGCGGCGAGCATTGAGCAGAGTGGGTCATCGACCTGGTGTTGTGGACGTTGCATGCTGCTATGAAGACTATCATCGAACCGTTCAAGATCAAGGTTGTCGAGCCGATCCGGATGACCACGCGCGAGCACCGCGAGCAGGTGCTGCGCGAGGCGGGGTTCAACATCTTCAACATCCGGGCCGAGGACGTGCTCATCGACCTGCTCACCGACAGCGGCACCGGCGCGATGAGCAGCGAGCAATGGGCGGGCATCATGCGCGGTGACGAGTCGTACGCCGGCGCGGTCAGCTTCCACCGCTTCTACGACCGCCTGCGCGCCCTCACCGGCTTCACGCACATCCTGCCCACCCACCAGGGCCGGGCCAGCGAACGCATCCTCTTCGAGCTGGTCGGCGGGCCGAACCTCATCGTCCCCAACAACAACCACTTCGACACCACCCGCGCCAACGTCGAGCACTCCGGCGCGGAGGCCGTCGATCTCGTCATCGCCGAGGGACGCAAGCCGACGACGCGGCACCCCTTCAAGGGCAACCTGGACATCAGCCGGCTGGAGCGGCTCTTCGCGGACGTCGGCCCCCAGCGTATCCCGCTCGTCATGCTCACGGTGACCAACAACAGCGGCGGCGGTCAGCCGGTGAGCTTGGAGAACATCAAGGCGGTACGCAAGGTCTGTGACCGCTATCGCAAACCGTTCTTCCTGGACGCCTGCCGCTTCGCCGAGAACGCCTGGTTCATCAAGCAGCGCGAGCCCGGACAGCGGGACCGTTCCGTGGCGGACATCGTCCGCGAGATGTTCGACCTGGCCGACGGGGCGACGATCAGCGCGAAAAAGGACGGGCTGGTCAACATCGGCGGCGTGCTGATGATGCGGGACGAGCAGCTCGCCTGGCGGGCCCGCAACCTGCTCATCCTCACGGAAGGCTTCCCCACCTACGGCGGCCTGGCCGGACGCGACCTCGAGGCGATGGCCCAGGGCTTCGAGGAGGTCATTCACGAAGATTACTTGCAGTATCGCGTGCGCTCGGTCGAATACCTCGGGGAGAGGCTGCTGGCCGGCGGCGTGCAGATCGTCGAGCCGCCCGGCGGGCACGCCGTCTACATCGACGCCGGGGCATTCTGCCCGCATATCCCGCCGGCGGGTTTTCCCGGGCAGGCGCTGGTGTGCGCGTTGTACCGGCACGCGGGTATCCGCGCGGTGGAGATCGGGTCGCTGATGTTCGGCGAGAAGGGTCGCCACCCAGACATGGAGCTGGTCCGCCTGGCTGTTCCCCGCCGCGTGTACACCCAGAGCCACGTTGACTACGTCATCGAGGCCATTCTCGAGGTGTTCGCCCAGCGCCGCACCCTGAAACCGCTGGAGATCGTGGAAGCCCCGCCGCAGCTTCGCCATTTTACCGCTCGGCTGCGGGAGGTGGGAACCTGATGGTCCGGGGTGGAGCATGAGGCCCAGCCGCATCCAGGCCGTTGACCACATCCACCTTGAGGCTGCGCCCGAGGCGGCGGACGACCTCCGCTGGTTCTACACTGAAGTGGCGGCGCTGGAGGAGGTTGACGGCCTCGACCCGGTCGCGACCGGTCGGCTCGCCTTCCGCTCGGAAAAGCTGGAAGTCCGCTTCCGTTTCGTGCCGAGGCCGCTGGTAGAGCCGAACCGACGGCGGATGACGGTGGCCGTCCCGTCGCTGGCGGCGGCCGCCGCCCTGCTTGCCGAGCGTGGGCTCGGACATGCCCGGGAGCGCGGCCTGCTCTATACGGAGGAGCGGCTCCACGTCCTGGACCCGGCCGGTCACCGGGTGGAACTGAAGCAGGACTGGGGCTTGGCCGGACTGTAAACCACCGTGCGCGATTCGGCGCCGCCGATCCGAACCGTGACCGTAAGGGAGCGGCCCGGTTCCAACGCCGGTGGTGGCTGATGACGCACGGTCATGTCGCTGGTGGGCGGTGTTTCCGGGGTTCCGGCTGGGTGCGCGGGGGGTCGTCGCCCCGGCCGAGTGCTCCTCGAAGGCATGACCCCCGCCGGGCCGACTTCGGGCCGATGCCATGCGGATCCAAGCCCCGGGGGAAGCCGAGGCGGTTCCCCACGCGCCCCAGGTTCGCCGACGATGCCGTGAAGAACGAAAAATCCGAAAAAGGGGGCGTGACAACCGTTTGCCTGTCGGGTATATTACGGTGCCTGAGCGGGGAATGGATCACCTGCGTCGTCTGCCCATCCGAGCGCTACGCCCCGTCCTGAATAGCAACCGGCAGACAACGAACGGCGCTTTGCCCAGCAGACAAGGTGAGCACGCCGATCGCCGCGGGTGAGAGCGGTGATCGGTAAGAACCGGCAGGGAACGGGGCGATGTTGAGCGGAGGCGCTGACCCGCGGCCTCTGCCGATAGATCCCTGGACCGCACGCATGGGACGGTGGGAAACCCAGGCGGGGTTTCTCTGTGGGTGCATTGTCGAAACCCTCGCTTACATCATGCAAGCCGGTAATCGGTTTGGCAGGCGGGATTGGGGCGGGGAAGTCCACCGTTGCCGGGTTGTTCCAGGAGGCGGGGGCGGCGGTGATTGACGCCGACCGCATGGTCCGCGAGTTGCTGGAGCAGTCGGAGGTGGTGGCCACCATCGGAAGCTGGTGGCCGGAGGCGGTTCGGCCCGACGGCGAGGGGCTGGATCGGGGGGTAATCGCCGACATCGTCTTCCGGCAGCCGGAGGCGTGCCGGCGGCTTGAGCAGTTGCTGTACCCGCGGATCGAGCGGCGGCAGGCTGACCTGATCGCCGGCTACCAGCGTGACCCGGCCGTCCGCGCCGTGGTCATCGACGCTCCCAAGCTGTTCGAGGCGGGTTTTGAACGGTACTGCGATGCGGTGCTTTACGTCGAGGCGGATCGACGGGTGCGGGTGGACCGGGTGGTCCGGGCCCGCGGTTGGACGGAGACGGAGTTGCAGCGGCGGGAGAATCTGCAATACTCACTGGAGCGGAAGCGGGCAAAAGCCGATTTCGTGATTGTTAACAACTCCGATATCGACGACCTGCGTGCCCGGGTGAACGAAGTGCTGAGCGCCATCCTGACCGCTTTCCCCGAACGACGGGATCGAGACGACAACCCTGAGGCCCCGCGCTAGCGGGCGCCGCCGAAGTCCCCGACGACATTCAGCTACACACCCAGGCTTGCAGAACAGGCAGGTTCAGGAGATGAGTCCGATGGCTAGAGCCACAACCGGGAAGGTGCGCGTGACGAAGCGAAAGACGGAGCGGCCGCTGGGCCCCGAGGAGGACGTCGAACGTGACGACCTCCCGCCCGCGCCGGCGCGGCAGGAGGAGCATGCCCCGCCGCCGCCGTCCCCCTCGTACAGCGACCTGGGGCCGATCGACGACGAAACGCACGCCAAGTACGAGGAGATCAAACGCGGCACCACGCACATCACGGAACTGCAGCGCATGAGCGTGGGCGAGCTGCACGAGGTCGCCAAGACGGAGGGGCTGGAGGAATACAGCGGCCTGAAAAAGCAGGACCTGATCTTCCAGATTCTCAAGCACCGCATCAACCGCAACGGGCTGATGTACGGTGAGGGTGTGCTCGAGATCCTGCCGGACGGGTTCGGCTTCCTGCGCAGCCCGGAGTACAACTACCTGCCCTGCCCGGACGACATTTACGTCAGTCCGTCGCAGATTCGGCGGTTCGGCCTGCGCACCGGACACATCGTGGCCGGGCAGATCCGCCCGCCCAAGGAGTCGGAGCGCTACTTCGCCCTCCTGCGCGTCGAGGCGATCAACTTCCAGGACCCGGAGCAGGTCACCGAGAAGGCCAACTTCGAGGACCTCACGCCGATGCACCCGCACCGGCGCCTCTTCCTGGAAACGATGGCGGAAGAGATCAACATGCGCGTGGTGGACCTGGTGACGCCCATCGGCATGGGCCAGCGCATGCTCATCGTCGCCCCGCCGCGCACCGGCAAGACTGTGCTCCTGCAGAAGATGGCCAACGCCATCGCCCGCAATCACCCGGATGTGTACCTCATCATCCTGCTCATCGACGAGCGGCCGGAGGAAGTCACCGAGATGCAGCGGAGCACGACGGCCGAGGTGGTCAGCTCGACCTTCGACGAGCCGGCCTCGCGGCACGTGCAGGTCGCCCAGATGGTGATTGAGAAGGCGCGGCGCCTGGTCGAGTACGGGCGGGACGTGGTCATTCTGCTGGACTCCATCACCCGTCTGGCCCGGGCGCACAACACCGAGGCGCCGCACTCCGGGAAGATCCTCTCCGGTGGTATCGACGCCAACGCCCTGCAAGCGCCCAAGCGCTTCTTCGGCGCCGCCCGCAACATCGAGGAGGGCGGGTCGCTGACGATCATCGGCACGGCCCTCGTCGACACCGGGTCGAAGATGGACGAGGTGATCTTCGAGGAGTTCAAGGGCACCGGTAACAGCGAGTTGCACCTGGACCGCCGCCTGGTGGACAAGCGGGTCTGGCCCGCCATCGACGTGGCCGCCTCCGGCACCCGCAAGGAAGAGCTGTTGCTGGATCCGAAGGAGCTGGAGCTCGTCTACCGCCTGCGCCGCGTGCTTTCCGACATGAACGTGGTGGAGGCCATCGAGCTGCTCCGCGTCCGCCTGGCCAAGGTCCGCACCAACGCCGAGTTCCTGATGACGATGAACCTCTCCTGACGGAGAGGAGGGCGGAAGGCAGAGGTCAGCATGCGGAAGGACCGGTGCAGGCGCGTTTGCCTTTCCGGTTCTCCCTGTGGCGGTCGTGGTGCGCGCTCGCGTCCTGCTGGGCGATGTCTTTCGTTGGGAGAGGTGTTATGATGCCGGCATGCCCCGGCCGGTGATTGGCATCTTCGGCAGCTATGCGGCCCGACCCCACAGCGCGCTGTATCGCCTGGCACACGACATCGGCCATCGGCTTGCCGCCGGTGGCTTTACCGTGCTCAACGGCGGCTACGACGGCACCATGCGGGCGGCCGCCGCCGGCGCCAAGGAGGCCGGGGGCCGGACCATCGGCGTTACCTGCCCCACCGTCCTGCGCAAACGCGGCGCCCGCCTGAAGCCCAACGAGTTCCTCGACGAAGTCCGGGAGGAGCCCACCCTGTTCGCCCGCATCGAACGCATGCTGCGCGCCTGCGGCGGCTATGTCTTCCTCCCCGGCGGGACGGGGACGCTGAGCGAACTGGGCATGATCTGGGAGTACGTGCACAAGGGCTTCATCGCCCGGCGGCCGATCGCCGTCGTCGGTGAATACTGGCTGCCGCTGGTGGACCTGCTGGGTAAGGCCCGCGGGGCCGACGACTGCATCTTCCGCGTCGAAACCGCCGAGCAGGTGCGGGACGTTATGCTCCGCCACGCCCTCCCCACCACGGACGACGTGCCGGGTTGACCGCCCCTACCAGCTTGGGGGTCTTGTCAGGCGCCCCACCAGCCCGTAACCTGCGTTCGCGCGAGTAAGTCCGCGTCAGGGACATTGACAGGCGGAAGGGGTGACAAGGTCCCGGCCCCCTGTGGCGGCACGCCAAGGCACCGGGCGAGGGTGGCATGGCCGGGCGCAGCGCCGCCATGTCCTCCCGCGTGCGAAACCCCATGTTTTACGACAGCATGCCGGCGCCCGCCTGCGGCGGGCTTGGGCATGCCACCCCTCTTGTCTCGCCCTTGCGTGGTCCTGTTTGGACTGAGGGCACTGAGCACCTGAAACCTACGAGGGACAACAAGATGTCCGCAACCCAACCACAACGTCTCGAAGACCTGGAACCGGCACCCGTCTGGCGCTTCTTCGCCGGCATGGCGGCCGTGCCCCGCAACTCCAAGAAGGAGGAGAAAATCCGCGCGCACGTCAAGAACCTCGCCCGCCAGTACAAGCTGACCTGCCGCGAGGACTCGGTGGGCAACCTGGTGATCGACGTGCCCGCCACGCCCGGCCACGAACAGGCGCCCGTCACCGTGCTCCAGGGGCACCTGGACATGGTCTGCGAGAAGAACTCCGGCACCCAGCACGACTTTGATCGTGACCCCATCAAGCTGGTGCTGGGCAAGGACCGGGAAACCAGTGAGGCCATCGTGCGCGCGGACGGCACCACGCTGGGGGCCGACAACGGCATCGGCGTCGCCTTGGCATTCGCGGCGGCCACCGAGCCCGGCGTCGTGCACGGCCCGCTCGAGCTGCTGCTGACCGTCGATGAGGAGCAGGGCATGACCGGCGCCAAGGTGCTGGAGCCGGCGTTCCTGCGCGGCCGGCGCATGCTCAACCTGGACTCCGAGGAGGATGACGCCATCTACATCGGCTGCGCCGGCGGCTGCGACGCCAACCTGGCGTGGTCGCTGAAGGCGACGGCGCCGGACCCGAACGCGACGGTGGTGATGGTAACGATCGCCGGGCTGCGCGGCGGGCACTCCGGCGGCGACATTCACCTCAACCGGGCGAACGCCATCAAGCTGCTGGCACGGACGCTGCGCGACAGCGGGGTGGCCGATCTGCGCCTCGCCCTGCTCCAGGCCGGTAGCAAGCGCAACGTGATCCCGCGCGAGGCGAAAGCGGTGCTCACGCTTCCCGCGAAGGGACTGGCGGCACTCAAGGAGACGGCCGGCCAGGTGCAGGCGGAGACCGTACGCGAAGCCGGCGAGGCGCAATGCACGATCAAGGTTGACGCGGCCGGTCGCGACCAGGCGCCCGGCGTCCTCTCCACGGCCGACACGCAGCGCCTCCTCGACACGCTGCTGGCCATCCCCAGCGGCGTCCTGGCCGTCAACCCGGCGGTGCCCGGACTGGTGCAGACGTCGAATAACCTCTCCGTGGTGGGCAGTGAGTATCAGGGCGCGCAAGCGGCGCTCCGCCTGGAGATCCAGACGTTGTCGCGCAGCTCGGCTGCGTTCGAGCTGGATGCCACGATCCGCCAGATCAGCGCCATTGGTCGGCTCGCGGGCGCGACCGTGACCACGGGTAACAGCTACCCCGGCTGGCAGCCGGACCTCAACTCGGCCATGCTCGACACAGGGCGGAAGGTCTATGAGAAGCTCTTCGGGCAGGCCCCGAAGGTGACGGCCATTCACGCCGGGCTCGAGTGCGGCATCATCGGCGAGCGCTTAGGCGGCATGGACATGATCTCTTTCGGCCCGCGCATCAAGGGCGCCCACAGTCCGGAGGAGCGCGTGTACATTGCCTCCGTGCAGAAGTCGTGGAAGTTCGTGACGGCGTTCCTGGCGGCCATTGCCTGAGCAGGACCACACAGAAGGGGAGGCAGTCGGGTGGCATGCCCAAGCCCGCCCCCGGCGGGCGCCGGCATGCCGTGACGAGAACCGGCCTCTCGCCCAGTACGTGTTTAGCGTGGGTGCCATGCCCTCACCCGCCGCAGGCGGGGGTGGGCATGTGCTGCGGCATGCAGAGGCATGCTTACCCGCGACCGCGGTCGCGGGAAAGCATGGCACCCACAACGCCAAAGACGCTAAACACATACCTCGCCCAAGCGAGAGGCGGGGTGGCGCTGCGCTTGGCCATGCCACCCCGTTCGCTCGCCCAGTCTTGCCACTGGGTGGAGCTACTCAGGGCGGGTCGGACCGTGGAATCCGAGCCCGAGCGGCGGTGAGGGGCACTGTCGAGCGGGCCGTGAGCCCCCTCGCTTCCGCTCGGGCTCGGTTCGGAGACGCGGGAGTTCCAAGAGTCCCGCACATGAACAATGCCGTGCCAACGGTGCCTCCGCGGCCGCGCAGGCGAGGGTTGCTTGCCGCCGCGGTATGTGGATTGTTGCTTCTGCACGTCCTGCTGGCGATGTCCAGCGTGTGGGAATCGAGCGCCACCTGTGACGAAGTCGCCCACCTCACCGCCGGCTACAGCTACTTCCACACCGGTGATTGGCGCCTGGTACCTGAACACCCGCCGCTAGCCGAGCTGTGGGCCGCCCTGCCGTTGCTGGTGAGCAAGCCGACCTTCCCCACGCTCGAACAGCCCGCCTGGTGGACGTCCAACCAGTGGGAGATGGGCGGCCAGTTCCTCTATGAGACCGGCAACGATGCCGCGACCGTGCTGACCCAGGGTCGCTCGATGATCGTCGTGCTGAGTGTCGTTCTCGGCCTCGTTGTGTTCCTCTGGTCGCGGCGGCTGTTCGGGACGAGCGGGGGTCTCCTGTCGCTGGTGCTCTACGCGTGCAGCCCTACCATGCTCGCCCACGCGCCACTGGTCACGACGGACTTGACGGCCGCCCTGTTCTTTCTGCTCGCCACCGCGGCGTGGTGGGCGCTGCTGCACGAGGTGACCCTCGGACGCGTGCTTGCCTGCGGAGCGGCCGCCGGCTGTCTGGCACTGGCGAAGATGTCCGCAGTGCTCATGGTGCCCATCGCGCTCGTGTTGCTGATCGTGCGCCTGCTGCGCCCGACGCCGCTGCCGGTGAGGTTCTGGAAACAGTGGCAGTTGCACGGGCGTTGGGGGCAACTCGGCGTCCTGTTCGGCGCGAGCCTCGCGCAGCTTGCGGTGGTGTGGTTCCTGATCTGGGCGGTCTTTGGCTTTCGCTATGACGCCATGGTGGGAGCGGTCCCCGGGCGCGACGACTTCCGCAGCATCGCCGGACCGGCGCCCTATGAGCCCAGTTGGGAGGCGGAACTCCGCGACTTGGGCTTCCAGGGCGATGTGGTTCGCTGGCTGCGTGACCACCGCGTGCTGCCGGAGTCGTACCTCTACGGGCTGGCGAACACGTTCACCTCCACGTACACGCGGGCGGCGTTCCTCAACGGCCAGCGCTCGCGCCACGGGTTCGTCGCCTACTTCCCCTACAGCTTCCTCGTCAAGACGACCCTCCCGGTGCTCGCACTGCTCCTGCCGGCGGTGTGGGTGACGTGGCGTCGAAGCAGAACGCCCGATGGACCCCCTCTGCGTGGGGGAGAGGGCAAGCTGAGGGCGGATGTCGCGCCGCTGTGGGCACTGATCGGCGTCTACGCGGCCGGGGCCCTCGCGAGCCATCTGAACATCGGCCACCGGCATCTGCTGCCGATCTACCCCGCGCTGTTCATTCTGGCGGGCGTGCTGGCGCGGCCGGCGCTACGCTCACCGGTGCGGCTGGCGGTCTGGAGCCTGGCGGCTTGCCACGTCGTGGTATCCATGGCGGCTTGGCCGAACTACCTGGCATATTTTAATAGTCTCATCGGCGGACCCCGGCAGGCGTATCGCCATTTCGTCGACAGCTCGCTCGACTGGGGGCAGGACTTGCAGCGCCTGGCGTCCTGGCTGGGACGCCACGCCCCCCAGGGCCTGCGCACCGCCGGCGAAAGCTGCGGAGAAGGCATCTACCTGTCGTACTGCGGGAACGCCTCGCTGCGCTATCATGGCATCTGTGCGTCCGTACTGCCCGGCTTCCCCTTCGACGAGGCTGCCCCGCCGGAACGTCTGACCGCGGGCATCTACTGCATCAGTGCCACGACGTTGCAGCAGGTCTATCTGCTGCCCACCAGCCGCTGGACCCGGGCCCTGGAAGAAACGTATCAGTATTATCTTCCGGACATCATGCAGCTCGACGCGACGCCCGCCGACGCCGCTCCGCCCGCCGCGAGCGACCGTCACGACCTCCTGGATCGGCCGCTGCTGCGCAAACTCCGCTTCGCGCGGCTGTGCGCGGCCCTGCGCCAGCGGGAGCCGGACGATGACGTCGGTCACTCCATCCTGATCTACCGCGTGGACGAGCGAGAACTGGAAGGCGCCTTGCTTGGGCCCGCGCCCGAGGTGTGCGCGGACGATCCCGAGAATCTCTGTGATTTTGCCCTGCAACTGGGCCGCGCCGGTGGGGGGGCGCTGGCGAGCACCTTCATGGAGCAGGCTGCGGCCCTGGCGCCGAACGACGTGTACGTGCAAAGCTGGGCGGGCGTGGCGCTGCGCAAGCAGGGTCGCATCGCGGCAGCGCAGCAGCACTTCACGACGGCCGCGCGGCTCGATCCGAGCTATCCGCGGGTGTGGACTAACCTGGGGCTGTGCCTTCTGGAGCAGGGGCGCCCGGCCGAGGCCGTGCAGGCGTTTCGACGGGAACTGGGCTACCGGCCGCGCCACGCAGAGACGCAACTCAACCTGGCCTTGGCGCTGGCGGAGTTGGGACGCCTGTCGGAGGCGATCGAGGCGGCCTGTCAGGCTGTGCGCCTGCGCCCGCGCGACCCCGCGTTTCGACTGGAACTTGCGGATCTGCTGCTGCACGTCGGGCAACACGCCGAAGCCCGCGCCCTGCATGAACAATTGCTCGGCGAGCAGCCCGCCGACGCGCTGCTTGCCTGGCGGATCGGCGAGCAACTCGCCGGCGCCGGCGCGTTGACCGATGCCATCGGCTGCTACCAGCGTGCCGTGACCTTGAGCCCCGAGAACGCCACGGCCCATCACAGCCTGGGCCTTGCCTACAGCCACTTGCAGCAGCCGTCCGCGGCCCTGCCGTACTACGAGGCCGCCGCCCGGCTGGCGCCGACCATGCTGGCCGCCCATTTCAACCTGGGCCTGACGCTGGCCGAACTGGGCCGCCCCGCGGAAGCTCTGACGGCGCTTGAACGCGCCCTCGAGCTTGCCGAACAACAAGGTGCCGCCAACGTCATTCCCGAGATCCGCGCCCGGATCGAGCCGTTGCGGGAGTCTGTGCAACAGCAGCTCCCCGCGCCGGGCGTTGTCCCGTGAGAGCCCATTGAGAAAGCTGCGTCGGCCCCCCACGACCGGAGGGCAAGCCACCGACCGGACCGACGTAAGCGCCCCGAGCCCGGAAGCCGCGTTCAGCCGGACCTGAGCGCCAGACTGCGGGAGCGCAACCCGGGCAACGTCTGCAGTTTCGTGTCGTTGGTCAGTAGTTCGGCGTCCAGCACCATGGCGGTGGCGGCGATAATCGCGTCAGGCACCCGCACGCGGTGGCGGCGACGGAGCTGAATGGCCTCGCGCTTGATCCGGCATCGATGCCGACCTCTGACAACTCCGCAAGAAGCCCCGCCAACGCACGCTCCTGCGGCGGAGTGAGGCCCGGAAAGGAAAGAGGTTCGATCACCGTGACGATGGAAACGAAATAGCGTCCCAGAGGCAAGGGCTGCGCCAGGGCACCCTTCTGGGCGTAGATGACCAGGTTCGTGTCGAGCAGGTAGTTCACTCCCACTCCCCTCGGACCTCCTGCTGATACCGCAGACCATCCACCGGCCAATCCAGCTTGCCGAGGTGTTCAGCGAGATCCGTTGGCGCTTTCTGACCGCCGTCCAGGCCCAACACCTGCTCGATCCTGCACCAGTCCTCATAGTCGATCTGCACAGCGATGGGTCGATTGGCCTCGTCCGTGACCAGATGTTTGCGGATGTTCAGCATGCTCCGGACTCCTGCGCGCCCAAGGGGATTATACGACCGCTGTATCGCCGAGTCGAGGGGTGATGCTCCTCCCTGCCGCAGCGGCCTCGGCCGAAAACACGCTGGCAGGACGGGCAAACAGAACCACGGTTGCGACGATGCCGGGCCGATACGTACCGGAGGGCCTCAGCCGGGAAATCGCTTGAGATGCTCGATCGCTAGCGGCACTACGCGGGTGACGGTCTCTTCGATGGGCGAACTGAGCACCGCCCCGGCCGACTGGGCGTGCCCGCCGCCGCCTAACGCCTGGGCCAGCTCGACCACCGTGACCCGCCCTTCGCCGCGGAAGTTGATGCGCGTCTTGCCGCGGGTGCCTTCCGTAAACAGCATCGCCAGGCGGACACCCTCCAGCGAGCGGACGACGTTGACCTGCTCATCAATGTCCGCGGCCGTGCAGCCGGCGCCGTGGATCTCGTCATAGCTCGCAGTGCTGTAGGCGACTTGGCCGTCGCCCACGACCTGCATGTTCCCATAGATGGTGCGCAGCAGCTCGAATTCGCTGCGACTCTGACTGCGGCAAAGGCGCTCGCCGATCCTGCCCACGTCCGCGCCGCGGCGCACCAGGTCCGCCGCCGCCGCCAGTGCTCCCTGCGAGGTCGTCGCCAGCGAGAAGCCTACCGTGTCCGAATGCATGCCCGCGTACAGCAGGGAGGCCGTCACGGCGTCGATCGGGCGCTCCGCGGCCACCAGCAGGTGATACACCAGCTCGCTCGTGCTGCCGGCCTCCACCGCCCAGTTGACCGTGCCAAAGCCGGTGTTCGTGGCGTGATGGTCGATGTTCAGCAGCGCCCGGCCGGCCGACCAGTTCGTGCCCTTCAGCGCCGGGCCGACGTTGCAGCGTTCGATCTTGGCCGTATCGAGGACCACAAACCCGTCGGCCGGCGGAAACTCCTCGACGGCTGCTACCTGCACATTCGCCCACTCTACGAGAAAACCCAGCCGCTGCGACACCGAACCCGCCGGCAGCGACACCCGCGGACCGCCCGCTTCCCGAGCATACGCCCGCGCCAGCGCCAGGGTCGAGCCCAGGGCATCGGCGTCCGGGACGACGTGCGCGACGTAGATCGGCCGCACGAGCCGGCCCAGAAACTCGATGACCTCCGCCGGCACGGATGTCGTCGCCGTGCGGATGCCGGTCGAGCCGTTTGCCTCCGGGTGCAGGTTCTTTTCCGGCACCAGACTACCCTCCTTCACCTCTCTACACCGTGGCTGTGGTGATTCACGCAGGCACTACGCCGCCGGCCAGCAGGTCAGCCACGCCGGCAGCGGTATGATCCGGCCGCTGTTCAGGTGGGAGGTGCTCGAGCACCTTCGGTTCCTTATACTTGCCGCTGAGCACGAACGCGGTCTGCATGCCCATCTGCTTGGCCCCCACCAGGTCCGTCAGCGGATCGTCCGACACCATCAACACGTCGCCCGCCTCCACCCCCAGGCTGTTGAGCGCCTGTTGGAAGTACTCCCGCGACGGCTTGCCAATCACCGTCGGTTCAACCTCAGTGGCGAACACGATCGCCTCGACGATCGCCCCGACGCTGGGGGCCAGCCGCCCAAACGCGTCGGTATACACCCGGTTGCGGTGCAGCGCCAGAAACGCCGCCCGCCGCCGACCCACCGCGTCGCACGCCAGCCGCAGGCGCTCGTAGGTCAGCTCCGTGTCCAGCCCCACGATCACCGCGTCCACCGCGCTCTCGTTCATGACCTCGAAGCCGGCGGTCAGGAACATCTGCCGCAGTTCCAGCGTCCCGAGCACCAGGCACCGACGCGCCCCCAGCGTGCGCAGCCGGTGAATGGCCGAGCCGATGCAGGTGTGTGCCTCGGCCAACGTGAAGTCCAGCCCCTCGCGCCTGAGCCGTTCGACCAGCACGGCCTTCGTGTCCGTCGTGTTGTTCGTGATGATGCTGACCGGCAGCCCGGCCGCCCGCACCCGCCGCATGAAGTCCACGGCGCCGGGCACCGCCCGGTAGCGCTTGTCCCCTACCAGGACCCCCTCCACATCCAGCAACAGTCCACGTACGTTCGCCATAAACTCAACTGTAAATGCACAACACGCACCGCCGCTGTCTTCTTTTTGCGGTTACGCAATTGTAGTACTGCTTATCTTCCCGCCCGTGCCTGGCGCCGCTAGCCGGGTTTACGGAGACCCGCTGAATCTCTCGCCGTCGCCCCGTGCCCGGTTCGCTTCGCCGGTTGTGCGGCCGCCGCTCTCTGCGGAACGGTCATGTGCCCACCCCAGAGGGTGCCGCTGATGTCGTTTCCGGCAGCGGGGCGAGCACCCGGCACGACATCATACCGTCCCCCGTCGTGGTGGAAAACCCAGTGGCTCCCTGCGGACACTGGCCGGCCCGGCCGCGCGGGTCGAGACGCAGCATTTCCTGCTCGCATCTTCGGCAGCGAACGGCGCACAAACTGGCTTGGGTGCGAAATGTGCAAAGACAGTGAAGTTCCCAGGTGCCCGTTCATTCCCGCTCCTCTTGCCCCCGGGTACCCACTAGACGTGCCCCTGGGGGGCGACCGTCGGACGTGTCATATAGGGCACCGCCGGCGGCCGTGACCGCCTCGTCGCGTGAGGCTGGAACGCCGCGTGAATGCCCTGCCCACCGTCGGGGGTCTCCGCTAAGATGGGCCCCGCTCCCGGGCCTGCGGCGCGGGGTCGGGAGCCTTCGTACCTGGGATACGTGTGGTTTCAGCTTGAGGAGGTCGGCACGTTGAGAATCCTGGCAATCGTCAAGCAAGTGCCCGACTCGAATGCCGCGGTGAAGGTGACCGCCGACGGCAAGGGGATCGACCAGACCGGTCTGAAGCTGGTCGTGGACCCCTTCGACGAGTTCGGCATCGAGTTGGCCGTCCAGTTGAAGGAGAAGCGTAAGGACGTAGCGGAGGTTGTGGCCCTCACCGTCGGTGGGGACAAGGCCGCGGAAGCCCTGCGCGTCGCCTTGGCGATGGGGGCCGATCGCGGCATCCACGCCAATGACCCCGCGTTCGAGACCAAGGACGAGCTCTTCTACGCGGCCGTCATCGCGGCGGCCGTCAAGAAGGAGTCGGCGCCGATCGACCTGATCGTGACCGGCAAGTACAACATCGACCTCGATGCCGGTGCGGTGGGGGCGGCCGTGGCGGAGTACGTGGATTGGCCGCACATCGCGGCCGTCACCGGCTTCGAACTGGCCGCGGACGGCAAGAGCTTCGTCGCCCGCCGGCGCATCGAGGGTGCCGAGGAGGTCGTCGAAGGTGCCTTGCCCGTGGTGCTGACGATCGAGAAGGGCATGGTCGAGCCGCGTTACCCGTCGCTGCCGAACCTCATGAAGGCCAAGAAGAAGCCGGTGGCGTTGCTGACCAGCAAGGACCTGGCGGTGGACGCGGGTCTTGCGGCGGGCTTGCAGTTCCTGTCGCTGTTCCCGCCGCCGCCCCGCCCGGCCTGCAAGATGGTGCCGGGCGAGCCTGACCAAATGGCCAAGGAACTGGTCCGCTTACTGCGGGAGGAGGCGAAGGTAGTTTAGCCATGAACAGCAACATTCTGGTTTTCATCGAGCAGCGGGAAGGCAAGATTCTACCGGCCTCTTTCCAGCTTCTGGCGCTGGCCGGTGAGCTTGCCGCCAAGACGGGCGGGCAGGCGGAGGCGTGCCTCCTGGGACAGAACGTCAGCGGGCTTACCCCGGCGGTCGCGTCCTACGGTGCGAAGAAGATCTACACGGTGGACAACGCGGAGCTGCGTTACTACCGCACGCAGCCTTATACGACCGCGTTGGCAGCCGTCATTGGTGCGGCGGACCCGCGGGCGGTGCTCATTCCGACGACCGCCCTGGGACGTGACTTGGCCGGTCGGCTGGCGGCGCGGCGCCAGGCGGCCCTCGTGATCGACTGCACGGAACTCGTCGTGGAAGGCAAGGACCTGGTGGCCACCACCAACGTGTACGCCGGCAAGCTGGGGGCGAAGTTCAAGCTGAGCGGCGACCGTTTGCAGGTGATCACCATCCGCTCCAACGCCTACTCGGCCGCGGAGCCGCAAGCGGGGGCGAGCACGCCGGTCCAGGCGGTCAGCGTGACGTTGGGTCCCGGCGACCTGCGCTTGAAGTTCAAGGAGCTTCTGTCCACGACGTCCGGGATCAAGGACGTCACCGAGGCGGACATCATCGTCGCCGGCGGGCGGGCGCTGAAGTCGGAGGCCAACTTCAAGATCATCTATGAACTGGCGGGCGTACTGGATGGGGCCGTGGGCGCGTCGCGGGCGGCCTGCGACGCGGGCTATCAGCCGCACACGCGCCAGGTCGGGCTGACGGGCAAGACGGTGACACCGCGGCTGTACATCGCCTGCGGCATCGACGGCGCGATTCAACACCTGGCCGGCATGCGCGGCAGCAAGGTGATCGTCGCGGTGAACATCAAGCCCGACGCGCCGATCTTCCAGGTGGCGACGTACGGCTGCCTGTGCGACCTGTTCACGCTGGTGCCGTTGCTGACCAACGAGTTCATGCGCATGAAGGGCTGATGCCGCCGAGCGAAACCCCTCTCCCCTTTGGGGAGAGGGTAGGGTGAGGGGGAGCGTCCGGGCAACCCACGGTCGTGCGTGGAGTCCCAGCGTGGGCAGAACGGCGTATTCCAGCCCCGAAGACCAACGTAAGGCGGCGCTGCGCCGTCGGGCGGATGCCCGCCGGTTGCTCGAGGCTGGCGCCAACCACACCCGCGGTGCTATGTACCTTGCGGGCTACGCCGTCGAGTGCAAGATCAAGGCCGTGGCGATGGAGCGCTTCGGTTGTCGGACTCTCGCCGGCCTGGCGCAGAAGTGGAAGGTCGACGAGCGCGACGTGTACACCCATAACCTGGAGGTTCTCCTTGGGCGTTTGGGCATCCTGGCTCGCCTGCAAGCCAGTCCCGTGGGTAGCGACTTCAGGTTTCAGGTGAACCGCTGGCGCACCAGTTGGCGGTACGACCGGCATAACCCAACCCTACCCCAGGCCAACGCGTTCCTGGACGCCGTTGATCGGGTGCTGCGCTGGCTTGAGGCCAACCGGTGCTAGGAGGGCATGATGGTCAAGAAGAGATCGACACGAACGAAGAGGGGCACGCCCGCCGCCGGGCGCTCCGCGCGCCCGCCCGCTCAGATCAAGAAGACCCTCGCAGTCGCACTGCGCCGGGCGTTCCCCCATGATACCGTGGACATCTCGGATGGCTATCAGAGCAACATCCATGTCCTGGTCGTTTCCCGCGCGTTCGACGCCCTGGAGGAGCAACAGAAGCAGGAATACCTTTGGAAGTTGATTGACGCCACGAACCTCAGCGAAGAAGAGAAACAACTGATCAGCTTGGTCCTGCCCCTGAGCCCGGATGACGTGAAGTAGCCGGTGGCAGGGTCCGGGCGTCGATTCCAACCACGAAAGGACGCACTGTCGATGCAGCCGATCGTAATGGCCGTTCTGTTGCTGGCGGGTTGGGGCATCTTTGCCTATTCCGCTTACCGACGCTGGCAACTGCTGAAGATCGGGACGCCGGAGGACCGTAGCGGACGGGGGGGCGAGCGCCTGCGGGCGGTTTGGGTGTACGCCATCCGCCAGTTGCGCATGCGCCGCTATCCGCTGGCGGGTTTCGCCCACCTGGTGATCTTCTTCGGCTTTCTGGTGTTGCTGCTTCGCTCCCTGGTTCTCTGGGGGCGCGGGTTCGACCCGAGCTTCGACTTCTGGGTTTTCGGGACCGACCAGCCGCTGGGGAAGCTGTATTCCCTGCTCAAGGACGTCTTCATCGTGCTGGTCTTCGTCGGGGCGGTGATCTTCATATACTACCGCGTCGTCGCCCGCCTGCCGCGGATGACGTTAAGCGGCGAGGGCCTGCTCATCATCCTGATCATTGCGGTGATGATGGTCGCGGATGTTCTGTACGACGGCGCGACGCTGGTGCGCGAGGCGCGGGCGGCCACCGCGGCCTCGGCGGCACCGAGTGGTGAGCCGGCGGCCGTCGCGCTGCACTTTTCCGGCTGGGAACCGGTCGGCAGCGTCGTGCAATACGCGGTGGCGGGAGCGTCGCAGGGTGGTCTCGTGTATCTGCAGCACCTGGGGTTCTGGGGCCACTCCGTGCTGGTGCTGCTGTTTCTGAACCTGCTGCCCTACAGCAAGCACTTCCACGTCATCACGGCCATACCCAACGTGTATTTGCAGAACCTGCGCCCGCCGGGCCGCTTGCCGCCCATTGCGGACATCGAGGGCAGGTTGGAACGCGAGGAGACGTTGGGCATTCGGCGCATCGACCAGTTCAGTTGGAAATCCCTGCTGGACTTCTACACCTGCACCGAGTGCGGGCGCTGCACCGATCACTGCCCCGCGCACCACACCGGCAAGAAACTCTCGCCCAAGCACTTCACCATCGACCTGCGTGACTTCCTGTATCGGCACGAGCGGGCCCTGGTCGGCGCGCACGCACAGGGTAACGGTCAGGCGCCGGCGGACGGCGAGCCGCCGGAACACCGCCAGGACCTCGTGGACGGGGTGATCGAGCCGGAGGTACTCTGGGCCTGCACGACCTGCCGGGCGTGCGAACAGGAATGCCCGGTCTTCATCTCTTACGTGGACAAGATCGTCGACCTGCGCCGCTACCTCGTGCAGGAGCGCGGCGAGTTCCCCAACGAACTCCAGATGGCGTTCCGAGGGCTGGAAAGCACGATGAACCCCTGGAGCTTCCCGGCCGAGGACCGCGACAAGTGGGCCGAGGGCCTTGACGTCAAGCGCATCGCCGAGCACCCGGACGTGCCGTACCTGCTGTGGGTCGGCTGCATGCCCGCCTTTGATGAACGGGCCAAGAAGGTGACCCGCGCGGTGGTACACCTCCTGCAAACCGGCGGTGTGGACTTCGCCATCCTCGGCCAGGAGGAGCAGTGCACCGGTGATCCCGCCCGCCGGGCCGGCAACGAGTACCTCTTCCAGATGTTTGCGAAGGCCAATATCGAGATTCTTAACAATTACGGCGTGGACAAGAAGACGATCATTACCATCTGCCCGCACTGTTACAACACGCTGGCCCACGAGTACGGCGACTTCGGCGGGCACTACCGGGTCCTGCATTACACGACCGTGCTGGCGGACCTGGTGCGGAGCGGGAAACTGCGGCCGCAGAACCGCTGTGACCGCAAGGTTGTCTATCACGACTCCTGCTACCTCGGGCGCTACAACGATGTCTATGATCCGCCGCGGGACGCCTTGCGCGGCATCCCGGGTCTGCAACTGGTCGAGCCGGCCGAGACACGCGACCGCGGCATGTGCTGCGGCGCCGGCGGTGCCCAGATGTTCAAGGAGGAGGAGCACGGCCAGGCGCGCGTCAACGTCACGCGCACGCAACAGTTGCTCGCTTCGGGCGCCGGCACGATCGCCACGGCCTGCCCGTTCTGCATGCGCATGATTACCGACGGCCTGGGCGACCTCCAGCAGGAGACGCTGCCGCAGCTCGACGTGGCCGAGGTCCTCTGGGAGGCGGTGAAACCCGCCGCGACGGCGCCGGCAACGCCGTAGCGGGACTGGAGATTGTCGATTGTCGATTGTCGATTGGCGATTGCAGGCGGCGTCTGCTGAGGGCCGACCAGTGATGAGTGACAACCTCCGGCTGAAAGCTGACAGCTTGCAGCTTAGAGCTGATAACTGATGACCGATACCACCGCCCACCGCGGGAGTGCTCTATGACAATTGCCCAACGCCTGGCCCGCTGGGCCCAAGACCTCCGCTACGAGGAGCTTCCCGCGCGCACGGTGCACGAGGTGAAGCGGCGGGTGATTGACTCGCTGGCGACCACCCTGGGCGCCTACCACAGCGAGCCGGCGCACATCGCGCGGGCGAAGGCTCTGGCCGACAGCCCGCCATCCACGACCGCCGCCGCGTCGCCGGCGGCCGCCACCGTCTGGGGCACCCGGCGCCACGCGCCCGTGGAGTTGGCCACTTTCGCCAACGGCACCATGGTGCGCTACCTCGACTACAACGACACCTACTTGAGTCTGGAGCCGGCCCACCCCTCGGACAACATCCCCGCCGCCGTCGCGGTCGCCCAGGCCGCGGGCAGGACCGGCCGGGACGCCCTCCTCGGCATCGTCATCGGCTACGAGATGCAGTGTCGCCTGTGCGACGCCGCCAGCTTGCGGGCCGGAGGCTGGGACCACGTCGTGTACGGTGCGCTTTCCTCGGCGTTGCTGGCCGGGAAGCTCTGGGGATTGAGCGAAGCGGAGCTGGTGCACGCCCTGGGCTTGGCCGGCGTCTGCAACATCGCCACGCGGCAGACGCGCACGGGGCAAATGTCCCATTGGAAGGCCTGCGCGTTTGCCAACGCCGCCCGCAACGGCGTGTTCGCGGCCGACCTGGCACGGCGCGGTATGAGCGGACCTCATGACATCTTTGAGGGACCGAAGGGCCTGATTCGCCAGCTCAACCTGCCGGGGCTGGCCGAGGTCGCGTTGGGTGGGCCCGAAGACTTCATGATCGACCGGACGTACATCAAGTACTGGCCCGCGGAGTATCACAGCCAGTCGGCCATCGACGCCTGTCTGCAACTGCGCCCGCGGATCGTCGGCCGGGCCATCAAGTCCATCCATCTGAAGAGTTTCGAGGCGGCCGTCAGCATCATCGGCTCCGAGCCCGAAAAACGCCGGCCCACGTCGCGCGAAACGGCCGACCATTCGCTGTTCTACTGCATGGCGGCCGCCCTGCTCGACGGCGACGTGACGCTGGCCACCTTCGACGAACGCCGCCTCGTCGATCCGCAGATCCTCGACCTCATGGACAAGACGACCATTGTCGAGGATGCCGAGCTGAACCGCGGCTACCCGAAGGGCATCCCCAACGAGGTAACGATTACCTGCACGGATGGAACGACGGTCACCAAGCGGGTGGACTACCCGCGCGGCCACGCCGAGAACCCCATGACCGATGACGAAGTGGTCGCCAAGTTTCGGCGCCTCGCCGAAGGCGTGATCGACGGCGATACCGCGGACCGCATTCTCGAGCAGGCCTGGAACCTGGAACGCCTTGCGGACGTCACGCTCCTGTTTGCGTTTGACGTGCGCGAGACGAGACGCCCGTGAGCGGAACGATGCCAACGGGACATCGAGCGGCTGCCAATGGGACGTCGAACGGGTGGCATGGCCAAGCGCAGCGCCGCCATGCCTTGCCCTCAGCCGCGGCTGGCGCTATCCCAATGGCATGCCGGCGCCCGCCGTCGGCGGGCTTGGGCATGCCGCCCGGACGCCGTGGCATGCCACCCGGGCGCCCGGGTGCCCATGCGTCCGGGGATGATCGGGCAGCCGGCGGCCGGGCCTGACCGCGTGCATCGGGGAGCCTACGATGACAAACTCCTTTGAGCGTTCCTCCAGGCTACGGGCCCTACTGCACACGGCGCGCGGCGTGCCCCTGCCCGGCGCGTTCAACGCCCTGTCGGCCCGCCTGATCGAGCAGGCCGGCTTCGAGGCGATGTACCTTTCCGGCGCTGTGCTGGCCAACAGCGTCGGCGGGGTGCCGGACATCGGGCTGATGACCCTCGACGACGCCCGCGACCATGCCACGCGCGTCGCCCGGGCCACCTCCTTACCGATCATCATGGATGCCGACACCGGCTTCGGCGGGCCGGAGCAGGCCGCCCGTACCGTGCGCGACCTCGAAACCGCCGGCGTCAGCGGCATTCATCTCGAGGACCAGGAGTTCCCCAAGCGCTGCGGCCACCTCGACGGCAAGACGCTGGTGTCCGTGGAGGAGATGGAGGAGAAGGTGGCGGCCGCGGCCGCTGCCAGGAGCAGCCCCGATTTCCTGCTGCTGGCCCGGACCGATGCCCGCGGCGTCGTGGGGTACGATGAGGCCGTGCGGCGCGCCCATCGCTACCTCACCGCCGGGGCGGACGGCATCTTCCCCGAAGCTCTGCAGAGTCCTGAGGAGTTCGAACGCTTCGCGCGCGACGTGCCCACCATCCTGCTGGCCAACATGACCGAGTTCGGCAAGACCCCGTATCTGACGGCGCCGGAATTCGCCGCGCTCGGTTATCACCTGGTCATCTTCCCGGTGACGCTCCAGCGTGTCTACGCCAAGGCCGTCCAGGAGTGCCTCCAGATGCTCCACCGGGACGGCAGTCAGCAGACTTTCGTCGAGCGGATGCAGACACGCGCCGAACTGTACGCCCTGCTGGGCTACCAACCGTGAAGTGGCCGCTGGCGGAAGCGAATTTCCGGACCGCCGCTGCTGAGTCTGGACAAGACGCGGGGGTGAAGCTCCGCCTCGGGCGGCCACCCGCGCAGGACGGGAAAGTGATGGAAGGTGCAACGCCCGGTGCGCTGTGCCTCAACGCTCGCGACTGGGCGGCGGTGGCACCTGGTCGCTGGGCTCCTCGGGCCCATGCGCCCAGACGTGCCCGCAGATGATGCAGCGCCGCATGGCGGAACCGTTGCCGTTCCCCGATGCCAGCACGCGCGGGGAATGGCAGCGCGGGCAGCGTGGGGCGTCGGCGGGCCCGAAAGCGCTTCTTTCCGTGTCCGACTTCATGCAAAACCAGCCCTGGTAACCTCGGTACGCGGTCGGCGGGAACCCCAGCGGACCGTGCTTCCCGTAATCAGGTCGCACGTGGTGCGGGGAATCTTTCTGCAATTCGACGGATTTGCAGAAAGAAACGCGCGATGAGGTGCGACTGCTATAACAGAGGGGACGTGGACCCTTGGTGGTGCTTACGCAAAGCTAGGCCGCGCGACAGCCGCTGCTGGAGTCGGAAGGTGGTTACCACTGTAACCAGTCCATCTTTGCTTGAAGAGCTCCGGGCGGGTGGCAATCAGGAAGCCTGGCAGGAGTTCTTCCAGCGCTACGCCCCCATGCTGTTGGCGATCGCGCGGGGTGTCGGCCTGCGTAGCTCCGACGTGGATGACGCCGTGCAGGAAACGCTGGTCGCGGTCTTGCGCCTGTTCAGAAGGCTGGATCAGCCGTTTGACCGCACGCGCAGGCGGTTCAAGGCATGGCTGCGGGGGGTGGTGCTGCACAAAGTGCGGGATGTGCAGCGGCGCGCGCTCCGGGCGCAGCGCTTGGCCGAGGGCATGGCGACGTGCATTGACCCCCACGCGGAGGCCGAACGTGCGCAGGCCGTGTTTGAGCTGGAATGGCAGCGGAACCGGCTCCAGCGGGCGCTGGACGAGGTGGCGCGGGAGGTTGATCCGGCCACGTTCCAGGAGTTTGAGCTGTACGCCCTCCAGGGCCAGAACGTGGACAACGTGGCCGACCTCTTCGAGACCTCGCGAAACGCTATTTACATCGCCAAATGCCGGATTCTGTGCCGTTTGAAGGAAACGGTGGCTCGCCTTGAGCAGGAGGAGGGTTGATCGGATGCGTCGCTGCCCCCCCGCGACCTTGCTGGACAGGTACGCCGCAGGCGCGCTCCCCGGACCGGACGCCGACCTGGTCGAGTCTCACCTGGTGGGATGTGCCGCGTGTGCGGACCGTCTGGAGCGCCTCGGTATGGCGCAGGACCTGCTTGAACAGTTGCGCGACGCCGAGTCGGCTCGAGCCGAGCTTGGTTCTGATCTTGCAGCGCTGTCGAGTTTGCAGCAATGGTTTACTACGACCTTATCGTCCGTTGCAGGGCGAGGCGGACCCTGGATGGAGCACGAGTGAAGGTTGGGCAGCCGGTCGCGCGGACTTGGCTGGACGCGCAGGCGGGAATGATGGGCCATCGAGCTGCTGTAGCGTAACGAGTGGAATGTCCGGGCGCGGGCCTCACTGAGACCCTTCCCCCCCAAGAGAGCACCGGGCGGCTGAGTAAGTCGCCCGGTGCTTTCGTTTGGAGCGAGGCTTCATGTGTGTATGCATTTATACCAGCACGCCAAGAAAGCGACGCATGCAGAAGATTTCCGCGCCAGATTCGTAAGATTCTCCACCGTTTCGCGCACTTAGTTATGAGGGAGAGTGCCACGCTGTTGACCGGGGAGGGTCGGTCGCTTCCCCCGGGCGGCGAGAGTGGGTATGCGTGAGCGGCACGGTGCGCTTCGGGCGGCGCCGGAGATTCGGTCGGCGGCCTCGTGGGCAGGTGGGTTCGGGGAAGGGGTAGCGCTTGAGCGTGGTTGAACAACTGCAGGAGACGCCCGCTGCGATTCCGAACTTCGCCTGGGAGGGGTTCGTTGCCCGAGGCGGATTCGGGGAGGTATGGCTGGCACGCGAGTGCGTGACGGGGCTGCTGCGCGCGGTGAAGGTGCTCTACAAGGCGGCGGCAGCGCGCACCAACCGGGATCTGGAGGGCGTCAAGCGGTATCAACGGTGCGCGCACAATCACCCTCATCTCATGCAGATTCTGACGGTCGGTGAGACCGACGAGTTTTACTACTACGTGATGGAGGCGGCGGACAACGCCGCGTCGGGGGTAGCCGGCGCGGTGGAGGGCGGCGCCGCGGAGGGCGCTAGGGCGGATACTGCGGGTGCGGATGGTGCGCGAGGGCCCGGGGAGGCCGTGCGCGGGGAGACTGCCGGAGCGGGCTACGTTCCCTTGACGATGCGCAGCCTGTTGACGCGGCGGGGACGGTTGAGCGCCCGCGAGGCGCTGGAGACGGTCGGCAAGGTGCTGGCGGGGGTCCAGCGCCTGCACGAACAGGGTTTGGCCCACTTCGATCTGAAGCCGGAGAACATCCTGATCATCGAAGGGGAGCCGAAGGTGGGCGACGTGGGCTTGATCGGGTCCTTGGCCGAGCCGGCGCCGCACGCCGGGACGCCGTCCTACCTGACGCCGGATCGCCGCGCGGATGACGTGTACGCCGTCGGGAAGATTCTGTACGAAATGATATCCGGCCGGCCGGCGTCCGAGTTCCCGCGCCTGCCGGCTGAACTGCTGCAGAGTCCCACGCCGGAGTTGAAGTCGGCGTTGCGCATCGTCAACCGGGCCTGCCATCCCACGCCGGGGCATCGCTTCGAGTCCCTGGACGAGTTGACGGAGGCGGTGGCCGCCGTGCTGACGCCGCCACCAGGACTGGTGGCCGGCTGGCGCCGGCTGACGCCGGTGCGCAAAGGATCCCTCGTAGCGGGGGCGGTCTTGAGCGTAGTGGGTGCGGTGCTGCTGGCGGGGGAGCTGCTGCGGGCCCGCGAAGGTCCGGCAGAAGCAGTGGTGACCGAGCAAGTCCTGTTAAGCGTGGGAGAGGTCCTGGCCGGCGCCGAGAGCGGAGTGGCCAGCGAGCGCTTAGCGCCGGCCGAGGCGTTGTGGCAGCGATTTCCCCACCTGCTGGATGCCAACATCGTAGCCGCCCGCGTGAACTTCGCGGCCGGCGTCGCACGCGGGGAGCCGAGCTTTGTGGCTTTTGCGCTGGAGCGCCTGCGCTCCGAAGCGAGAAACGAAACGGAGCCCGGCCCCTACTGGGTGTTGATCGCGGAGATTCTGGAGTACTCCGGGCATGCGGACGAGGCGGTGGAGTATCGGGAGAAGGCTGCTGAAGCAACGCCGACCGCGGCGATGGAGTGGTACCATCTTTCCCTGGCCACCGTCGATCTGCACGGGGCGTTGAGGTGTGTCCAGCGCGCCGTTGACTCCGCGCCGGATCGGGTGTTGTTCTGGGCGCGGCTGCTGCATCTGCGGCGGCAGACTGGGGACCTGGAGGGTGCGCTGGACGCCGCAGAGCGACTGTGCACCTTGGAGCCGGGCAACTTCGATTGGGTGTTCAGACGCGGACACGCGCATTTTGCGCTGCAACAGTTCGAGCAAGCTGAGGCCGACTACACCTGCGTCATGGAGCGGGGCAGCTTGCCCGGCCTGGTGCAGCGAGGGCATGTGCGTCGGTTCAGGGGTCTGTACGCCGAGGCCTTGGCAGACTACACGCAAGCGCTGGCGCGACACGACAGTCCGTGGGTCCGGTATCAGCGCGCAACGATCTTGTGGATTACGGGGTATGGGGGCGCGGCCGCCGACGATTACCGGGTTGTGCGGAAGTTTTTAGGCCATCCTTCCTACGCCGATGCCCGCTCCTATGTGTTGCTGTGCGACCTGGGGCGCGCGGCGGAAGGTCGGGAGATCCTGACGCGCGCAGCGCAGGGTGGACCCGTGCCGTGGATGGCCCGGATCTTCGAGTGTCTGCTGGGCGAGCGGACCCCCGAGACGCTGGTGGCGGCCGCGGACCCACGCAACGCCGAGCAGGTCTGCGAAGGCTACTACTACGCGGGCGAGGCAGCGCGCCTGGCGGGCGACACGGCTGCGGCGTGCGCGTGCTTCCGGCGGTGCGTGGGCACCAACTTGTTCCTCGACGCCGACGAATACCCACCCAACCCCATGAACGAGTACGACCTGGCGCGCTGGCGGCTGCGGACGGTGTGTGGCGAGGAAACCGCGGGGCCGGATCTCGGATTGCTCTGCGTCGGCGCTGGGCAGCAGCACCCGCAGTGAGGCCAGCACCATCGCTGCCCGGTGCGGTCGCGTAACCGAGAGTGTCCGCGCTCGGCAGTCCCGTGGCGGGGAGCGTGGGGGCATCGCGCAGGGGGATCACCGGGCACGCTCGCGCCGGTTGCGCACCCGTGGCGCCGCGCCGCACAGCATCGGCGAGGCCGGCGTACGCTGAGGATGCCCTTGCTCCGGCCACGCCGCCTGATAGCGTGGGGCAACTTCGCGGCGAACGGCGCGTATGAAGATGAGCCGTCTTAGAATCGCGGAGCTGGTCCTGCTGGCCCTCTCCGTCGTCATCACGACCGGCACGATGCTGCGCGCTGGTGGTGTCGAGGCGCTGCTCACCGGATTCGCGTTGTGGTCGTTGTTTCCGTATGGCGTGTTCTTTGCGCTGACCACGGCCTTGCACTCCGAGAAGTGCATACGCGGCCTCTCGGGGTCAGCTTGCGTGGCAGCGCTCTGCATGTTCTGGTTCACACTCCTCGCCTACGGGCCCGGCGCCAGGGGTAGCTCCACTGCGTGCTTGATCTTCCTGTTCGCGCCGTTCTATCTGACCGTCGGGGGATTCGTGATCCTGTTCGTGGGCCTGGCAATCGCGCGGGCGGCAGGCCGGCGCGTCTATCGGGATGGGCTGCCTCACTGCGACAAGTGCGGCTATCTGCTGATCGGCCTGAGCGAGTCGCGTTGCCCGGAATGCGGCCGGCCGTTCGACCCGGACCCGCTCGGCGACCCCGCCACGTGGGGATCGACGCCCGGCCGGTCGCCGCGATAGACCACGGACGCACGGGCTATGGTTGACTCCCTGCACGGACCGGCCGATGATACGTTCATGAAAGGCGTCGTATTAGCAGGCGGCAGCGGGACGCGACTGTTCCCGCTGACCAAGATCACCAACAAGCATCTGCTGCCCGTCTGGGACAAGCCGATGATTTATTACCCTCTCGAATGCCTGGCGAAGGCCGGCATCGAGGAGGTGCTGCTGGTCACCGGCGGCAACAACGCCGGGGACTTCATCCGCCTGCTCGGGCGGGGGGCGGAAGTCGGCATCAAGAGCCTGCAATACACTTACCAGGACGGCAGCGGCGGCATTGCCCAGGCGCTGGGCCTGGCGCAGGACTTCGCGGCCGGCGGCCCCATCTGCCTCATCCTCGGCGACAACATCATCCAAAGAAACATCCGCGAGCCTCTGCGCCGCTTCCGCCACCAGGGCGAGGGGGCCCGCGTGCTGCTGACGCCGGTGGATCATCCCGAGCAGTACGGCGTCGCCGAGATTGATGGCGACCGCATCGTTCGCATCGTGGAGAAACCCAAGCAGCCGCCGTCGAACCTGGCCGTCATCGGCATCTACTTCTACGACGGCCACGTCTTCGACATCGTCCGCAGCCTCAGGCCCAGCGCCCGCGGCGAGTTGGAGATCACGGACGTCAACAACGCCTACCTGGCGCGTGGGCAGCTTACCTTCGACGTCCTCGAAGGCTGGTGGGCCGACGCCGGCGAGAACATCGAGTACTACTACCAGGCCTGCCTCCGCGTCCGGGCGGAGGGGGCGAATCAGGATTGAACCAAGTTGCGCGATCCGGCGCTGGCGATCCGAACCGCGACCGTTAGGCGGCGGCCGGGTCTCAACGCCGGTGGCGCGTGCTTGCGCACACGCATGCAGCAGCCTCGTGAGGAGGCGGCGTCAGCCCGCTGAAGACGCAGCACCGGCCGCGGGGGGTCGCATGCGCTGAGCATCCTCAGGTGCGGAGCAAGAGCTGCACTTGCCTGTGCCCAGCCGGCGTGCGTTACCTCCGCCGCGCACGTACGCTGGGTCCGAGTGGCCTCGTCCGCCCTCCGGGCGGCCCAGAAAGACAAGAACAAGCAGCAAGAAGCGGGCGACTACCAGGGACTCGAAGAAGATTTCTCACGAAGCATCTATCCGACCCTCCTCCGGATGTTCCAGCGCGCGTGGTAGATGATCAACTTGGCACCCACCCACCGACGTACGCGCTCCAGCGTCCGGACCCACGGCGGCAGGGCGGTGAGTCCACCGC
>JAKQDH010000171.1 GCA_029558835.1 Planctomycetota bacterium
GCAGATCGGATCTCTCGTTCAAGACAGAAGGTTTCCACTACATCGCGCTTCCGCCCCGCCACCGCCTCTGGCAACCGCGCCCGCGGCCCTCGGCCCCACAAAAAAACCGAAAAATCCCCACTGCTGTCTAACTTGGGGTAGCCGCCGCTCCGATCTATAACAACGTGCCGGCGATGCGCGAATGCAATCAACAATGCAAAAGCGTTACCGCCTCCGGGACCACGCTGCACCGCACGGGAAGATAGCCCGCCGCATCCCCGTCGACCTCCACCGGCACCCGGTCGGGCGATGTGATCGACACCGACCGGCACTGCCGATACACGACACCCGCGTGCTTCGTGTGCCGCCGCAACGCGACGTTGAGCGCGTGTATACAGAGTTGCCCGCGCGACGCGCAGGGAAACACACACACATCCAGCAGGCCGTCGTCGTGGCGCGCGTGTTGCAGGATGCGCAGACCCAGTGAATACCGCGGGATGATCCCCACGATCGCCAGCCCCCGCCCCTCAAATACACAGGCGCCTTCCATCTCGACGCGCAGCCACGGGAACCGGTGTGCCCAGAAGGTGCGCCAGATGGGCCAGAAGTACTCGAAGTAATCAATATGCCCGCGACGCACCCGCGCCAGGCGCTGCACCACCTCCGCGTCAAACCCGACGCCGACCACGGCCAGGAAGCGGCGCTCGTTCACCGACCCCACGTCGGTCAACGTGGGCGTTCCGTACAACAGGGCGGCCGCGACCCGCGCGGGGTCGGTCGGCATCCCGAACTGCTTGGCAAGCAGGTTCTCCGTGCCACTGCCCAGAATCAGCAGCGGTACCCGATGACCCGCCAGCCCGTTGACCACCTCACTGACCGTCCCGTCGCCACCGGCAATCAGCAACGCATCGACGTGCGGCGCCACCTGGCGGGCCAGCTCCGCTCCGTGCCCCGCCTCCCGCGTCACCTCCACCGCGAGTGACGCCCCAGCCCGGCGCAAGTCTTGCTCCACGGCGCGCAGCAACGGTCCGGCGTTTCCCCGGCCGGAGACCGGGTTGACAATCGCCACCACCCGCCGCGCCGTCGTACTCATGCGTCCGCCCCAGCCCCGTTTTCCGCCCGGAGCACTCCCTGCGCTTCCCAGTACCGGAAGCGTCTGCGCTCCTAGAGCAGCAGGTTCCCGCTCATCACCGTGACGGCCTGGCCGCCGATGCGGACCCGCATGGCATCGTCAGCAATGCCGTGCACCAGCACGTGCACGAGCCCCGCCCGCGCCCCCGCCCGTCCCTGCACGCACAGCATCCCGGCCTTGCCGTCCACCACCCTCACCAGCCCATGCCGCACCAGATATGCGCCCAGGGGGCCGTGCACACTCCCCGTCACCGGGTCTTCATCCACACCACACGCCGGCGCGAAGAAGCGCGACTGCACCGCCACGGCCGGCGTCAGCGTGTGCACCGTCGCCACGCACAGCCCCCGCAGCCCCTGCAACCGGCACATCGTCACCAGCCGCCCTCGATCCAGCCGGGCCGCATTCAATGCCACCACGTCCCGCACGAGCACGATCAGGTCGTCATCCTGCGTCCGGGCAGCCGGCGGTGAGAATACGAACGCATCCTGCGGCAGGTTCAGGGCCTCGGACAAAGCCGTCACCGGCGGCACCTTGTCCACCAGCTTGGGCTCCAGCAGCTCAAGCCAGATGATATCCGCTCCGGCCGGCGAGGGTATGCGCTCGCGGCGTGCCTCGAGGACTCCGGAGACCGTTTCGATGCGGAGCACCGCCTCGCCCTCCGCACCCTCCGGGCGCCACCGCTGCGTCTCCAACATAGCGTGCACGCCCGCGATCGTCGCATGCCCGCACATCCGCACCTCGACCGCCGGTGTGAACCATCGAAACCGCACATCGGCAGCCCCGCTTTGAGGCGGAAGCACAAAAGTCGTTTCGCTCAGGTTGAACTCCGCGGCCACCGCCTGCATCTGCTCCGCCGCCAAGCCCCCGGCGTCCAGCACCACTGCGGCCGGGTTGCCCGCAAAGCGTTCCGTAGTGAACACATCCGCGACAAGATAGCCGTATGGCATACAGCGTCCCCAACACAAATACAGCCACACAATCTGCACGCTCGGGCGTGGGTCGATCCTACAGCCCGCCCGGAACCGCTGCAAACCGCAGCCGGCCACCGGGCAAGCCGATGCCTAAGCGGAGCGGCATGCAGCCGACGGGCAGCTTTGCCCGGGCAGTCGTCGCAGGGCACCACTGAGGAACCTGAGGGTGCAGATCATCGAGGCCAAGGCTGAGTCGGCGGTGCTGGACGCCGGGGGGCGCCCTGCCTACCACTTGCGCGCCGGGCGTCAGTACGTCGTCCACGACTGCGAAGCGGCCCGCGGGCTTCAGGCCCAGGCCGTAACGCTAGTCCAGGGGCTCGACCGCCTGCTGCCGCGCTACAATCGCCAGCCGCTCGGCCGGCAGCGCGTGCTCGTACCGTTCATTGGGCGAGGTGGCGATGCGTTGGTGATGGCAGCATGCGTGGCCGCTCTGAATGCGCAGTACCCGGACGTGCGAGTGGACGCCGCCTGTCCGGACGGGCCGCGGGAGGTTCTCTCGACCACGCCGGTCTTCGATCGCCTGCTTCCGTACCCGGTGCCGGCGGAGGAACTCACGCAGTACGATCACTACATGTGCCTGGAGGAAGTGGAGGCCGTCCCGGATGCGCGGTTCCGCAGCTTGGCCGACGTGTTCCACCGCTGCCTGGGCACGCCGCGACCGACCTGCCCGGCCCCGATCGTCATCCCGCACGCCTGGCGGGCCGCGTGGCATTGGCCGCGACGCGAGAAGCCCCGCGTGGCCCTGCACGCCGGTCTGCCGCCCAACATCCGCGCCTATCCGCCCGACCTGAGCCATCGCCTCGCTGGCCTGCTCGCCCGGGCCGGGATTGAGGTATACCTCGTCGGCAAGTTCGACCCGCGTTGTGACTTCTCCACGCCGTCGTATCCCGTCGGCGTGCTGGACTTGGTCGGGCGTACCACGACCACGCTGGACCTGGCGGCCGCCCTGCAGCAAATGGACGCCGTCATCACGTGCGATGGGCTGCCGTTGCACCTGGCGGGGGCGATGAAGCTGCCGACGCTGGCGCTCTTCACGGCCACGGATGCGGTGCTGGCCGCGGACTATCCCAGCGTCCGCGCTTTGCAGTCCGCGGCGCCGTGCAGCCCCTGCCGCATCGCCGTGGGCGCGTGTCCATTCGGACATGAGCGCTGCATCGCCCACCGCGATCCGTCACTCAGCCCCGAGCATATCGCGGAGCAGGTCGAGCAACTCCTGCACCGTCGAGCACCCGTAGTCCGCAGTACGTGACAGGCATGCGTGTGTCGGGCCCGCTGCCGACGCGAACGCCGCCGCGTGGGCGCGCTGGGTACGACCTTGTCCTTCCGTCTGGCGCTGGCGCCGGCAACCCTGCCCCCCAAGAAGAGAGAGAAAACCAAGAGAACGGGAGAATCTCCCCCACAGCGCGTAAGAAACCGGCCGCCGGTCGGACGAACCGGCAGCAGGCCAGCGTTTACCCGGCGCCGAACAAGACCCGGCGGCGGGGGCGCGGTGATTGTGCGCGCAGTGGTTGTACGCCCGGTGGGTGTAGGCCCGATGGGTGTGCGCACCCTGAGCATGCGGCGTCTGAACCCCTCTCCCCCCGGAGAGGGGCAGGGGTGAGGGCACGGGAACCACGCGGCCGCGCAGCGGGCGCCGCTCCCTGGGAAACGGGTGCCATGCTCTCGCGCGGCGTGAGCAGGAACGGCCGGTTCATGCGCTGAGAAGCGTCGCGGTCGCTGGGAGGAGACTCCTCAAATGCAGAAGGCAGAAGTAAGAATGAAGGAAGCAGGCGGCGGCACACGTGGGACCCGCAGCTTTCGGACTCCCCTTTCTTCATTTAGCATTCTTCATTCTGCATTTGAGGTTCTTGACAGCCAGGTGAGGTCCGTGTATACTGCCCGATGGCTCGTTGACCTTCTCGTTCGTCTCCATCCCGGAGGGTTCGTCGATGCTTTACTCCCCCAGCCCCAGGCGAATGCAGCCCGGCTTGATTCTCTCTCTCTCTCTCTCGCAATGACACCCTTGTTGCCGCGAGCCGGGGCCGACTGTCCGTGTGAGCAGGGGCAGACCTGCTGGTACGTGGCACCCATCGACCAGGATGGGCAGCAG